>NZ_JBYSYG010000002.1:0-14761 GCF_058783045.1 Hydrocarboniphaga sp. FW305-C-57
TCGAGCCACGTCATTGAGTCCTTTCGCCCCCGAGGAAGAAGTCTATCGGGACGACAACTATTCTGACGCGGGGGGCCAGTTCGCCCACTTGCCAAAATTTGTGGACTCGCTTCACAACGAGCGAAGGGTTTGTTTGATGATTCATAGGTGTCTTCAGGCGCCAGTCGAGCGGCGAGGATCGACGCCCTCTTCAACATCGTCATCGACGGTGATGCACCTGTTCCAATTAAACTCTCCTGATCTCTCACCTGGATACCCACGTTGATTACTAGCGACCTTCCGATCGTTAACGTCGACGACGGTGCTCCAATGTGTATGCCCATGGATCCATAGGCGAACAGGACCGTGCACGAGATCAGGACGATCGTTGTGAAAACTCGCGAGCATCAGGTCGGGTTCGAAACGCGGATTGTACGAATGCGTGGTGGGCGCGTGATGCGTTACGACGATGGTGGGGAGGGCGCTTGCTTTGATTGCATCGCGCAACCAAGCTTGGCTTTCCAGTGACATCCGTCGCGTCATATGCGGGCGGAGGCTGCGACGCCCGAGCTTGATCACGCTGTAATCAGGCATGAATTGGCGTGCCTCTGACATCGCGGCCGAACGAACATGGGAGCCTAAGCAGTCGAAGTCCGTCCACAACGTGCAGCCGATGATGCGGAAGCCGTTGAGATCGATGTACGCCTTCTCAAGGATGGTGATGTTGCTTCCAGTTGCAGCCCGCCGTGCTTGAGTGAACGTCTCCTCGTACTCGCCACCGTCGTGCTCGTGATTGCCGAGCACATAGACGACAGGGCGACCTTCGAAGGCCTTCGTAGCCCAGGACACACTTTGGCTCACTGGGCCGATATCGCCCGCCAAGATCACGACATCCTCTCCGATCGACGGCAGAAAGACAGGAGCGGCCTCGCACTCAAGGTGAATGTCGGACATGTAGCGGACCGTCAGTGACACGGGCCTAGCCCTTCGCGATCATTCATCGTTCGCTGAACTAGTCACCATCGACTACGGGCATCTTGCGAGTGAGCAGGCCGTTCGCAATCAGTACGCGATAGACAGCGCGCCAGGTGGGCGCCTGTGTTAACCCCGTCTCGGGCAAGAAAATGGCGGCCTGCGGCCCGAATAAGAAGCGGTGCGGCACCACAGCTCTCATGTGGCGCAACACATCCATTCGGTCGTCGATGAAGTGCGTGATACCTTTGCCCTGACAGATCTGCGCCTTCTGGTCTCGCCGCAGGCAAAAGATCAAGTTGCCGTCAGGAATTCCGGTGCGTTCGAAGAACCGATGGTGAGCGAGCCAGCGACGTGTCTTCTCTTGCGTCTTCGGAAATGCTTTTGACACAAGCCAAACGCGACCGGCAAATGCACTAACCAACTCGGGCACGACCTCGAACATATCGGGATAGGGCGGCGTATGAATTGCGGCCTCGATGCTGGAGCCTAAGAACGATGTGTCTGGACCACCTTGATCTCCAGCCATGATCAACACGCGGCCGATATCAATTCCAAGCACAGGCGGCGTTGCCGGAGCTTCCTGGCTTCGTTCTTCTGTCATGGCAAGGGTCCTAGTCTTGTGATCCGAGGATCGTTCAAGCTGTTCGGGCCGAAAGCGTCATCGCTGGAGACTTGCCAATAGGTTTCAGCCACCGGGTCAACGAGCGTCAGGCGTCCGCCCAGTTCGCGTTCGAAGGCGCCGGTGTCGATCCACAGCTGATTGCGTGAGCGGTATGGAAGCCGGTGCGGCATGATCGAGTGCCCGCTGATCACGAGATCGATGCCAGGTGTCGTCAGCTCGTAAGCGCCAAACGGGAAGCTTCCTTCTGGGTGATCAAGCCAGTCCTGCATCATCGCTGCAGTTCTGATGCGATGGCGACCACGCAGCCAGTCTTCCGCAGGCGAGAGCATGAGTTCTCTCATCTTGTCGCGTTCGATGTGAAGTTGATGCAGGTCGTCCCACTCCATCCCGATCGGAACTTCGGCATGCAGAATGCCGATTCGTCGAGTGGGATTTTCGAGCATCAGCTCGATAGCGATTGGGCACCGAGATAGCACCGAATTAAGTACCTGAAGACTAGCTCGGCTTGCAGTCTTCGCCCAATCGCCGCCCTGCGACATCCAAAAAAATGCATCGGCTGGAAGGCCACTCGCCTCGAGAAGATACCCTTCATGGTTTCCTAGAACGCCGAAGCGCCGTGGATGGTTGACGAAGAAGAAGACGGTGTTCAACGACTGATCGCCTCGATCGATTAGGTCGCCGACACTGATCAGTACGTCGCGCGACTCATCATAATCAGCTGCCATTAAGAGCCTCAGCAGCATATCGAGTTGCCCGTGCAAATCACCGACGATGAGGAAACGACCGCCTTTCGGCAGTGAACACTGATGGAAAATTCTTACATCGTCGGTGAGCGTGTCCATGAGGTTCCGATGTAGTGGGTTACAACAAAAGCTCGCGTAGATTTTGAATTGAACCCGGTGTTGCATTGGCTGCGCGGCGATCCAACAGTTGAGCCCTCAATCCAGCCTGTCGAGCCCCCAGGACATCGTCCCGAAGGCGGTCGCCGACCATCAAAATTTCTCCAGGAGGCAATGACAGCTTGTCGCACAACAGCGAATAAATGATTGGGTCTGGTTTCATTGCCCCGACATCGAAAGACCAAAGCTCAGTGTCGAATAAGCCGCCCATGTAGTCGGTGGCCATATCTCGATACTCCAATGCGGAGTTCGAAACGAGAGCGAGCTTTAGCCCGAGCTTTCGCAGCTCAGCAAGCACCCGCGGCACCTCTGAGAACATTTGTGTCGAGAGGATTTCGAGGCGTAGCTTAAGTATCAGTGAGCTTTCCTGCTCGACTGTGAGTGCGCGCCCAAGTAACCGCGGTACACGCATAAAGCCCAAGTGGCTCGTCATGATTAGCCGAACCACTCTCGCGCGCTCGTCTACGTCCAGGTCGAAAAATTTGAGCATTTCGCGATACGGCGACAGTTGCAGTGCGAAATGAAGCAACGTGCCGTAGCAATCGAACGCAACCGCGCGGATACCGCTCAGTAGGCGCGGCTGCGTAGCGTTACTGGGAAACTGATTGGACATGGGGCATACACGACGGAGTGTGTGGTGCCCGGAGCCGGATTCGAACCGGCGACCTGCCGCTTATCAGGCGGAGCCATTCCGCTAGGAATGGGTCGGATTATAAATCCGCTGCTCTACCGTTCTGAGCTATCCGGGCGTGTAAACGCGAAACGCGTACACGCCACGTATGAGGAAGCTGATGAAGAGTTGATGCATGAATGAATGCTGGCCGAGATTTCTTGCCGTCGCAACTCGCGCATAGCGCTTCAAGGAGGATTGTGACCATTGCAGCGCGCCGATCATGGCCTATTGCGCGTTACTCGTAGCCGAAGTCCCTGGCCTGTTGAGTCTGCGTAGCAAGTATTTGGCTAAACGTAACGTGCGGCCCTGGGGATCTCCCCGCCATCATGTCGAGATACTCCCTCACCGCGATGATGCCGGGAAGACCGTGATCGATCATTTGCTGAAGTGGGCTCGTATCACTCATAGCAGCGAACTTGAATTGAACCCATCCGTTTAATGTCGATGGACTAAGCGGATACAGGACACGAAGTGCTAAATGAATCCCAAAAAGATTGACGACCCGCTCCATGAAATCCTGTCGTCCTTCAAGAGGCTCTCCACGTTTTAGCAGCGCAAGCGACGACGTCCGCGCTGGACCTAAACCCAGCAATTCGATCTGGACAGTGCGCTTCACTTTCCAGCTATTGAGAAGCTCGCAAATCGCTTTGCCCACATCGATACGAACTTCCTGCTGAAGATCGGAGTATTGAGTTCGGCTCAGTTCGCGAAGAGCAGGTTCCATTGTTCGTCAGTGTGAGTAGGTATTGAAGTAACAGATAGCCAAGGGGGGCACCTGCGCATATGCGCCGATGATGTTTAAGAGCGGGCTTTGAACAGAGGATCTGCTGAGCAGCGTCTTCCGCCGGAGTCAGCATCAGATGCAAGACCGGTTTACAGCGCAGAACGAGTATTTAGCGACTTAGGTTGAAATCAAATCCCTGAGGAAGGAGCCTAGGTTGACGCCGTCGTCGTGATTTTTGATGTCACTCGGATTTCAACTAAACCAGACGAATGCTAAGTAACTCTTAGTATCGCTCACTGAACTGCCAAGAGAAAGTGCCTGCCGTCAGGTATTAGCTCGAGGTATCGTGAAATCAAGGAATCGCGCCCGCAGCCCTATCGCAATGCGTTTGCGAGAGGCAAGGGAGCGCGCCGAGCTTTCGCAACGTAGCCTCGGAATCCTCGCTGGACTTGATCCCTCCGTCGCCAGCACTCGTGTAAATCAGTATGAGCGTGGGGTACATGAGCCCTCTTACGCCACGCTTGAGATGTTCGCGACTCACCTCGGAGTACCCGCAACCTACTTCTTCACGTCGGACGACAATCTTGCGACGCTTGTGAAGTGCTACTTCGAAGCTTCTCCGTCTTTGAAAGCGGAAATGTTGAAGCTTTGTAGAACAAAGGCGATTTAGCTCTACGCTCTCGCCATACGTCCGCGGGCCAACGCTGTTTCTTGAGGCCAGCAACTACTCGTCGCGGTTCCGGGTTCGCATTACGCGCGCCCTTGCCCACTCTCCGTACACACGCTAGCCCTCATAGCCCCTCCTCGGTACCTGCACAGGAGCAAACTGATTCAGACCGAAACCGGGATGCGTGGTCGCTGAACCGCCGACATCGGCCAGCAGACTCGCCAGTGAGCGTTACTTTAGATATTTATAAAACATACAACTAACCGCCAAACATAAATATAAAATCTCACCGCAAATGAGGCCAAGCGCTTCGGTATCGCCGCCGCCTAGCGCGCGACCTGCCCAAACGGGGACGTCCCTCTACTCCTTAGATTCATCTCTGCTTGACGGGAATTCTTTGACGACTGCGCGAAGCGACTGCACGAGACAGCTCTCTCCCCGTGAGGCTGTTTTGACAACATTTCAGTCATTGTCTGGAAAAGTGCGCAACATGTTCCGCGACCAGATGAAACAAGGCGACCTCGCCTTCTTCTATCACTCGAGCTGCCCGGAACCGGGCATCTATGGCGCGATGAAGATCGTCAGCAATGCCTATCCGGACCCGACGCAGTTCGATCCGAAATCCGATTACTACGACGGCAAATCCACGCGGGAAAACCCGCGCTGGCTGCTCGTCGACGTGCAGTTCCTGCAGAAGTTCGACCAGCCCGTGCTGCTGAGCACGCTGCGCGAGAACGAAGACAAGCTCGAAGGTCTGCGCGTGCTCGAGAAAGGCACGCGGCTATCGGTGACGCCGGTGAAGGCCGAGCATTGGAAAGTGATCACCAAGCTGGCGGGTGTGAAGCTTTAAGTTGTTGATGTTGATTTTCCTCTCTCCCACTTGTGGGAGAGAGTCCCGCGCTTGCGCGGGGAGAGAGGGTTAGCCCGAAAAAGTAGCGCTCTTTCCGACCTTCCCCTCTCCCGCAAGCGGGAGAGGGGAACATCACATATCAAACGCTCAAACCCCGAACACGAAGCGCAGGCCCACGCGCGCGTCGTTGAGTTCAAAGTCGACTCCGTTCTCGGTGAGATTGGTCGAGCGATAGTCCGCGAACACGCCGAGGTTGCTGGTGATGCGGAAGTCGAGGCCGAGGTTGTATTCGAGGCCGTCGAGCGTTTCGCCGCTGTCGTCGAGCCTCACATAGCCGATACCACCCGTGAACGCGAGCCCCGACGTGGCGAGCCAGCTCGTGCGCAGGAACAGGCCGACACCGTCGGCCGTGCCTTCGATGTCGCCCGAGTCGATGTTCAAGTTGATGTATTCGGCGGTGGCGCCGAAATAGCGCCAGTAATAACCGGCGCCGAGACGATAGCTGTCGAGCTTCGACGGGCCGTCGTAGTCGGAGCGCTGATACTCGCCGTTGAATGCGATCTGATCGTTGAGCTTGAGCAGGCCTTTGACGCCCCAGCCGTCACCGTCGACATCGCCGTCCACGTCGTCGCCGGCATCGACCTTGAGCTGGGTCCACGGCAGGTAGTAACCGTCGACGAAACCGGCCGGCGATTCGGCCTGGGCCATCTGCAACGGAGCAAGCGACAACAGGCCGAGCAAGGCCCCCTGAGCGATACGAGCACGCATGTGGAACTCTCCCTTTTTGCGGCCCGATCGCAGTGTCAGGCCCGCGTGCCCAAGAATAGCGCGTAGGCCGGGTTGTCGGTCTCTTCCCAATACTCGTAGCCGAGCTGGTCGAGTGAGCGGCGCACTTCGCCCAGTTGCCCACGCGGAATCTGCAGTCCGCACAGCACGCGGCCGAACGCGGCGCCGTGGTTGCGGTAATGGAACAGCGAGATGTTCCAGCGGCCGCCGACCGCATCGAGAAAATCGGCGAGCGCGCCGGGACGCTCGGGGAACACGAAGCGGAACAGATGCTCGTCGCTCAAACCCGGCGCACGGCCGCCGACCATGAAGCGCACGTGCAGCTTGGCCATCTCGTTGCTGGTCATGTCGGCCACCGGCAGGTCCTGATCACGCAGGATCTGAATCAGCTTTTCGCGCTCGGCCGCACCTTCGGTGAGCTTGATGCCGACGAACACATGCGCCGCGCCCGACGACGAGTAGCGATAGTTGAACTCGGTGATCGGCCGCCGACGCAAATGCGAGAGGAACTTCTTGAAGCTGCCGGGCTTCTCGGGAATCGTCACCGCGAGCAGGGTCTCGGCGTCGTCGCCGAGCTCGGCACGTTCGGCGACGTGGCGCAGGCGATCGAAATTGATGTTCGCGCCCGAGACGATCGCGCAGACCGTCTTGCCGGACAGATCGTGCATCTGCGCATAGCGCTTCACGCCGGCGATGCCGAGCGCGCCCGCAGGCTCGGGCACCGCGCGCTTCTCGTTGAACAGGTCGCGAATCGCGGCACAGATTTCGTCGATGCTGACTTCGATGCAGTCGTCGACGAAATGCCGGGCAAGCTTGAACGGCTCTTCGCCGGCCTGGCGCACCGACACGCCATCCGCGAACAAGCCGGCGTGCGCGAGCTTGATGCGGCGCCCGGCTTTCAGGCCCGCGCCCATGCAATTGGAATCGTCCGGCTCGACGCAGATCACCTTCGTCTGCGGGCTCTTGTGCTTGATCCAGGCCGCGATGCCGGCCAGCAGGCCGCCGCCGCCGACGCAGACGAATACGGCATCGAGCCTCTCGACGCCGAGCTGTGGCAGCTGCTCGAGGATTTCGCGCGCGATGGTGCCCTGGCCGGCGATCACTTCGGGATCGTCGTAGGGGTGGACCAGCGTCATGCCGCGATCGACGAGCTCCAGCGCATGCGCGAGCGCGTCGTCGTAGGTATCGCCATGCAGAATCGCCTTGCCGCCGAGCGAGCGCACCGCATCGACCTTGATCGCCGGCGTGGTGCGCGGCATGACGATGGACGACGGAATGCCGAGCTTGGCGGCCGACAGCGCCACGCCCTGCGCGTGATTGCCGGCCGAGGCCGTCACCACGCCGCGCTCGCGCGCCTCGTCGGTGAGCGAGGCCATCTTGTTGTAGGCCCCGCGCAGCTTGAACGAGTACACCGGCTGGGTGTCCTCGCGCTTGAGCAGCAGCTTGCAACCGAGCCGCGCGGACAGCTTCGGCGCGTACTCGAGCGCGGTGACGTCGGCGACGTCATAGACACGGCCGGCGGCCTGTTCGATGCGCCTGGCGTACTGGGCCAGCAGGCGCTGGGCTTCGGCGGACGAGGCGGCGGTCCGCTGGGGGGTTTTGTTCACTTCGGTGACCTGTTGATGGGAGTGGCAAACCACCCCCTGATTGCCGTTCCTCCCACCCGCATGCGGGAGAGAGTCCCCGCGTGCGGGGAAGAGAGAGGCAGCCCGAAAGTGCGTGCACTCTCCAACCATCCCCTCTCCCGGTCCTTCGGACCACCCTCTCCCACAAGTGGGAGAGGGGACAAGCAGCGAATGCGGTGCTGCCGTCAAAGCGCCGTTCCTCTCTCCCACTTGTGGGAGAGAGTCCCGCGTAGCGGGGAGAGAGGGTTCGCCTGTTGAATGCACGCACTCTCCAAGCCGCGCGTCTCACAGTCCTTCAGTCACCACCGCCAGCCATTGATTGAAGGACGTTTACCTTATGATACCCGGCTCTTAAGCCTCCCTTCGCACCAGCCCCGGAATGAGCCTCCCCACCTCGCCCATCGTCGCCTTCATCGGCGGCGGCAACATGGCCACCAGCCTCGCCGGCGGACTGCTCGCCAGCGGCTTCACGCCGGCCCAGCTGCGCGTGGCCGAGCCCGATGCGGGCAAGGCGCAGGCGCTGCGCGAGCGCTTCGGCATCACGGTGGCGGCCAGCGGGGCCGAGATCGTCGCCGGCGCGAGCGCCCTGGTGCTCGCGGTCAAGCCGCAGCAGATGATCGCGGCACTGGCCGGCCTTGCGCCCGACGCGGGCGCGCTGGCACTGTCGATCGCGGCCGGCGTGCGCATCGACACCCTGCGCTCGGCCCTGCCGGCCGGCGTACACGTGGTGCGCAGCATGCCCAACACGCCCTCGCTCTACGGCGTCGGCATCACCGGGCTCTACGCTCCGGCCGGCACGCCCGAGGCGACGCGGGCGCTGGCCGATCGCATCCTCGCCGCGGCCGGCCAGACCTGCTGGGTCGAGCACGAAGCCGATCTCGACGCGGTGACCGCCGTCTCGGGCTCCGGCCCGGCCTACTTCTTCCTGCTGACCGAAGCGATCCGCGAGGCCGGCGTCGCGCTCGGCCTGTCGCCCGAAGTCTCGGCACAGCTTGCGGCGCGCACGCTGGTCGGCGCAGCGAAGATGGTCGATGCGGGCAGCACCGACGTCGCCGAGCTGCGTGCCCAGGTCACGTCCAAGGGCGGAACCACGTTCGCGGCGCTGCAATCGCTGGAAAAAGCCGGCCTGCGCCCTATCTTCACCGAGGCGCTGCGCGCCGCGGCCAACCGCAGCCGCGAGCTCGGGGACGAGTTCGCGGCCGCTTCCCGGCCCTCAATCAAATAAGGACACGCGATGGGCGCCCAGGCGACCAATGCCTTCATCTTCCTGATCAGCACCCTGTTCAATCTGTACATGGGCGCAGTGCTGCTGCGCATCATCCTGCAGTGGGTGCGCGCGGACTTCTACAACCCGATCTCGCAGCTGGTCTGGAAAGTCACGCAGCCGGTGCTCGCGCCGTTCAAGAACATCGTGCCCAAGCATCGCAAGCTCGACATCGCGGCCGCGATCCTGCTGCTGGTGCTCGCGGCGCTCTACATCCAGATCATCGCCGCACTGTGGAACCTCGACATCGGCCTCGGCCGCGTGCTGTGGTTCGCGCTGCTCAAGGTCATCGGCCTGGCGCTGTCGCTGTACACCGCGAGCATCGCCATCTACGCGATCCTGTCGTGGTTCGGACCGGGCTTTTCGAACCCCGCCGCGAACATCCTCTACAGCATCAACGAACCGCTGCTGCGCCCGCTGCGCCGGCTGATTCCGCCGGTGTCGGGCCTCGACCTGTCGCCGCTCGTGGCGATCCTGTTATTGCAGGTGCTGGGCATGCTGCTGCCGCTCCCCGGCTACTTCGGTCTCGGCTGAGCGCCTCACGACGGTGACCAGTGAAGTGACCGAAGGCTCGGTCGGGATCGTCGAGCCGCGCAAGATCCGCATCGATTCGCCGCTGATCCTCGACTGCGGGCGGCTGTTCATGTGGCACGACCTCATGGTCGAAACCTACGGCACGCTCAACGCGGACCACAGCAACGCGGTGCTGATCTGCCACGCGCTGTCGGGCGACCATCACGCCGCCGGCGTGCATGCGGCCGACGATCGCAAGCCCGGCTGGTGGGACAACTGCATCGGCCCGGGCAAGCCGATCGACACCGATCGCTTCTTCGTCGTCAGCCTCAACAATCTCGGCGGCTGCCGCGGATCGACCGGTCCCAACAGCATCGCGCCCGAAACCGGTCGCCAATGGGGCCCGGATTTTCCGCTGCTCACCGTGCGCGACTGGGTGCGCTCGCAGGCCCTGCTCGCCGACAAGCTCGGCATCACCCAATGGGCCGCGATCGTCGGCGGATCGCTCGGCGGCATGCAGGTGATGCAGTGGGCAGTCGATCTGCCGCGCCGCGTCCGCCATGCCATCGTCATCGCCTCGGCCCCGCAGATTTCGGCGCAGAACATCGCGTTCAACGAGATCGCGCGGCAGGCGATCCTGTCGGACCCGGACTTCCACGGCGGCCGCTACTACGATCACAACGCGGTGCCCGCGCGCGGGCTGCGGCTGGCGCGCATGCTCGGGCACATCACCTACCTGTCCGACGCGGCGATGCGCGCCAAGTTCGGCAACGATCTCAAGGCGCCGCAGCCGTCGTTCAACTTCGACGTGGAATTCGAAGTCGAGAGCTACCTGCGCTATCAAGGCGAAAGCTTCGTCGATCGCTTCGACGCCAACACCTACCTGATCATGACCAAGGCGCTCGATTACTTCGACCCGGCGCGCGACTACGACGATTCGCTCGTCGAAGCCTTCCGCCAGGCGCAGGCGCGCTTCCTGGTCGTCGCGTTCTCGAGCGACTGGCGCTTCTCGCCGGCGCGCTCGCGCGAGATCGTCAAGGCGCTCGTCGACGCGGGCCGCGACGTCAGCTACGCGCTGATCGAATCCTCGCTCGGCCACGACGATTTCCTGATGCCGTTGCCGGACTATCACCGCGTGCTGCGCGGGTATCTGTCGCGCGTGGCGGATGAGGTGGGGGTGTGATGAACCGAAGCTTCATCGCCACGAACAGCCTGTCCTCTCTCCCGCTTGCGGGAGAGAGTCCCTCGAGAATGCGAGGGGAGAGAGGGTTCGCCCGTTCAAGTGCGCGCACTTCCCAGGCTTCCCCTCTCCCGGTCCTTCGGACCACCCTCTCCCGCAAGCGGGAGAGGGGAACAGCCGAGTGCGCCCCATGACCGCCGCCCTCCGCCGCGATCTCGCGATCCTCTCCGAATGGATCAAGCCCGGCTCGCGCGTGCTCGATCTCGGCTGCGGCGACGGCAAGCTGCTCGCGCATCTGGCCGAGCAGCGGCAGACGCACGGCTACGGCATCGAGATCGATGTCGGCAAGGTCGCCAAGTGCATCGAGGCCGGGGTCAACGTGATCCAGGGCGACATCGACGAAGGCCTGCGCGATTTCGAGGACGACTCGTTCGACTACGTGCTGCTCACGCAGACGCTGCAGGCCCTGCAGCGTCCGGACGACGTCATCGACGACATCCTGCGCGTCGGCCGCACGGCCATCGTCACGTTCCCGAACTTCGGCCACTGGCGTGTGCGCATGGCGCTGGCGCTCGGCCGCATGCCGATGACGCGCTCGTTGCCGGCCACCTGGTACGACACGCCGAACATCCACCTGTGCACGGTCGCCGACTTCGAAGCCCTGTGCGCCGAACGCGGCTGGCGCATCGAGCGGCGTCGCCTGCTCAACAGCCAGCATCTCGAGGGCACCAGCATTCGGCTGCTGCCGAACCTGTTCAGCGAGATCGCGATCTACCTGCTGCAGCAGGGCAGCGTGTCGCGCAAGGCGGGCTGAGCGCTAGTCGAGCACCGGCGCGGCCGAATGCGGCCGCCAGCCGTAGACTTCAAGGTTCACCTTGCCGGCGCGCACCTCGACGCCTTCGGCGAGCAGCCGCTTGCGCTGCTCCTTGAACGCCTTTGTCCCTTCGGCGAACGCGATGCGACCCGGCGAGGCGAGCACCCGGAACCAGGGCATGTAGTCCTCGCCGTCCTGCTGCCAAAGGCTCTTGCCGACCAGCCGCGCCCGCCCCGGAAAGCCCGCGATCGCCGCCAGTTGCCCGTAGGTCACCACCCGCCCAGCAGGAACTTTACGAAGTGCGGCGCGAATGGCGATAACCGCCGGTGTAAGCCTTGAATCGGTCGTCATGTCAGCCTTTTGCTCATTCGGAACGGCCTCATTTCGTAGGCCAATTATCCCGTTCCGAGAAGGAAAAACGCGACCAAATTTTCTCCAAGCCACTTCAGGTTGGATTCAGGCCCCTAAACCGAGACTGTGCCCAACGGATCGCGGTGCAGCAATGAGACGGGGCATCACGATCTTTTGATTTCAACGAACATCCGGTCCCTGCGGCGCAGTCTCCCCCACTCTCCCCAACTGCGTTGCAGCGAGGCGGTCGAGCCCCCCACTCGGCCGCCTCATTTTTATTTAGGCCTCAAAAAAGCCTCTTCCAAATGGAAGAGGCTTTTTTGTTTGCAGCGAAAGGCATCCCCGCCGGAATCGAGGATGAGCGGCCGCACCTGACAGATGAACGGCCTCTCAGATTTCCGGCAGGACCAGTGGTCACCGGCGGGCGACCAATGGTTCAGCTTCTCCACCCCACGAACGAACGGATGGAGCCACACTCTGTCTCAACAAGGACGGCGCTGCTTCGGCACCGCCTCCAGTGAAACTCCCCTGCCGTTACCCTGCGGCAGAACTTGGGCGGTGGAATGACAAGGCTTCCACCGCCTTCTTTTTGCCTGCAACTTTTCCGCCATCAAGAGCCGAACTTGTTTTTCCTCTCTCCCGCTCGCGCGGAGAGGAAACCATCAACCTACGGCGACAGGACGCGGCAGCTGCTCTCATCGACCCCGAACCGCTCGGTTCCGAGCACTTCGCCCGAGCGGGTCAGCGACAAGGCCAGCGTCTTGTCGCGCAGATCGCCCGTATCGACCACGTACCGCGCGCCGCTTTCGGCATAGAGGGGCTCGGGTGACCGATCGACGCTCGTCACCGTGAGGCTCACCGAGGCGTCGGCCTGCAGGCGAATCTCGATTCGCGGCTTGGCGTCCTGCATGGCCGCGATCGGGCGCAGCACCAGCGTGTAGCGCGGCCGGCGCAGCGTGTATTCCACCGGCAGCTGGTGCTTGAACAGGCAGCCATCGAGTTCGCCATAACGCGTCGTCAGGGCCTCGTCTTCGCGGCTGTCGAGCGTGACGGTGCTGCGCTTGTACAGCTGCGGGGCGCAGGCGGTGAGCAGCAGGGCCAGCGCGACGGCGGCCGTAGGAAGAACGAAACGCATGGAACTCCGCGTGAAGGTCAAAGATTCAGGGCACCGGAAGCGATGCGCACGGACTGGCCACCGACCTTGACCGCGATGATACGGCCATCGCGCTTCTCGGCCTGGATCTGCAGCCGGCTCGGACGGCCCATTTCGACGCCCTGCAGCAACGTCCAGCGCAGTACGCCCTCGGTCGGCGAGCGATCGGCCAGATGACCGCAAAGCGCGACCGCAGCCGAACCCGTGGCCGGGTCTTCACCCACGCCCAAGTCCGGTGCGAACATGCGCGATCTTAGAACACCGTATTGATGCGTTGCCGCATACAGATAAAAGGAGCTCGACCAGGCCGGCCGGGAATCGACCAGCTTGTGCGCTTGCAGGCGCGCCCGGCCGAGCGCCTCGATCGACCGCAGCGGCACGAGATTGAACGGAACGCCGCAGGACGCCCCGCGCGGAGCATCGGCATCGGTTTCGATATCGGCAGCCGACAAGCCGAGCCAGTCGGCGAGCAGCTCGGCCGGCGGCGCCTCGCCGAAGCTCGGCGGCACCGCCGCCGTGAGTTCGGCGTAGGTCGGAGCATCGGCCGATTTGCGGATACTCACCGGTACCGGCCCCACTTTCTCGTCGAGCACGATATCGAGCCGCCCGCCCTCGCCGGCCAGGCCGAGATCGGCGAGCAAACAGGCCGTGCCGACCGTGGGATGGCCGGCGAACGGCAGCTCGAGCGTCGGCGTGAAGATGCGCGCCCGCACGAGCGCGCCGGGCCGCGTCGCCGGCAGCACGAACACGGTCTCGGACAGATTGAATTCGGCCGCGATCGCCTGCATGCGCGCATCGGACAGCGACTCGCCGCCGAACACCACGGCCAGCGGGTTCCCGGTCAGCGGCGTATCGGTGAAGACATCGAGCACGTGGTACTGCAAGGCGCTGCTGTTGCTCACATGAATTTCCCGCCGCTGATGCGTCCGTCGGCGTCGAGTTCGGCGAAATAGCGGCTGTGGTCCATGCGGAATTCACGCGTCGCGATCTCGCCGGGCAGCACGAGCTTCACGTCCGGATAGCGCTTGCGGAACTGCTCGGGCGTCGGCTTGCCGCTGATGAAGCGATCGAACGCGGGCACGTCCTCGACTTTTCCGGGCACGGCGGTATCCGGCTGCTCGGCCGCATTCGGCGAGTTCTGGCAGGCGACGGCGAGCACTGCGGCGGCCAGCGTGCCGCACAGCAAAAGCGTGCGAAGCATCATCGGAGCGGCTCCTTGTGGCGTGAAGTGGCGTGAATCGGAATCGGTCCGCATGGTAGCAGCCGCCCATGCGGCTACAATTCGCGCTTTAGCAGCGAAGCACCGCAGTCATGACCGACGAACCGAAGGAAAAGAAATCCACCGCCGAACTGCTCCGCGAGGCTCTCGCCGCCAAGAAGGCCGAGAACCAGCCCGGCAAGCAGAAGCTGCGCCCGCAAATGGGTGGAGGCAAGGTGGAGAAGGATGCGGAACGGCGGGCGGGGAAGTCGCGGAAGGTGCATTGATTGGAAGCAGCGGCTCGCTTCGGCTGACGGCCAAAGCCTGGAAGCCCCTCTCTCCCCTCGATGAGGCGAGGGACTCTCTCCCGCCAGCGGGAGAGAGGACACGGCAACAGAGCGGCAGGCGGCGCAAACCCTTTGCAGTTCCCCTCTCCCGCTTGCGGGAGAGGGTGGTCCGAAGGACCGGGAGAGGGGAAGCCAGGGAAG
>NZ_JBYSYG010000002.1:14856-50283 GCF_058783045.1 Hydrocarboniphaga sp. FW305-C-57
AACCCTTTGCAGTTCCCCTCTCCCGCTTGCGGGAGAGGGTGGTCCGAAGGACCGGGAGAGGGGAAGCCAGGGAAAGTGCGTGCCCTCTACCAGCCGAACCCTCTCTCCCTCGCTGACGCGAGGGACTCTCTCCCGCCAGCGGGAGAGAGGACCATCACAAGCTACTTCGCGACCGCCTTCAGCCCCCGCCCCAGCTGCAACACCACCCAGAACAAGGCCGCATGCACCGGCAGCAGCAGCGCGATCCAGGCCGCGTTGTTCTGCATCGGCGCGGTCGGCAGCATCTTGATCAGCGAGGCCGTCGCCGCGAGCAGGGCGATGATGCGCACCACGCGCTGGGCCTTGGGTCCGGGCCGCCAGTCCGCGCGGAAAGCCTGCGCCCAGACCGGGATCGCGAGCAGCGCCAGCGGGTTGAGCAGCAGCAGGTTCTGGTTGCTCCACATGCCCCAGTGATCAGTCAGCAGCCAGCCGGCCAGCATCACCAGGCCGAACACGCTCGCGGTCGCGTAGAACATCAGCCCGGCCAGGGCCAGCGTGATCCGGGCGACCGGCTTCGCACGCGCTCGCGCGAGCAGCAGCACCGCCAAGGCCGAAATCACCCCGAGCGCCAGGAACGGCCAAAGCAGGTTCGGCGCCTGCTCGGGTTCCTTGATGCGGTCGGGTTCGTAGAGCCAGCCTTCCTGCTCGACGAGCGGCTTCGACAGCCCGGTTTCGGGATCGG
Source organism: Hydrocarboniphaga sp. FW305-C-57 (assembly GCF_058783045.1). Lineage (NCBI taxonomy): Bacteria > Pseudomonadati > Pseudomonadota > Gammaproteobacteria > Nevskiales > Nevskiaceae > Hydrocarboniphaga > Hydrocarboniphaga sp. FW305-C-57. The sequence goes on from NZ_JBYSYG010000002.1 coordinate 15,578, forward strand.
CCACCTTGGCCTCGCGCAGCGACTGCATCAGCGACATCGGCACGAAGGCGTGGCTCCAGCGATCGAGCGGCTCGTCAACCTTGGGCCCCAGGCCCAGGTCCATGCCGATGGCCAGCGGCAGGTCCGGCGACATCAGCCGCGTGACTTCGGAGCGGAACGTGGCCGGGCTCAGCTGCCCGCCATGCAACTGCGCCTTGAGGCTGCCGCCGAGCACACGATCGATCGCGTCGCGCACACGCGTCGAGCAGTTGGCGAGGAAGTAGTCGTAGCGGTACTGCGCGTTCTCGGGCTGCGTGTTCCATTGCAGGAACTCCGCGATCTCGCGCCGCTGCGCCTCGTCGAGCGCCAGCCGCTGTTCGTAGATCCAGCGGTCCTCGGCCTGATACAGCCGCAAAGTGCGACGCAGCGGCTCGGCATCGAGCTGATACAGCATCTGCCCGCGCGCGAAGTTCAGGAAGAAGTTCTTCTGCTGGAAGTCGAAGATGCCGTAGTTGTAGACGGTGGCGCGGCCGCTGGCCTCGTCGCGCAGCAGCAGGGCGTTGTGGCCGAAGCGCTGCCAATAGATTTCGCCGGGAGCGAAGGTGAGGACGCTGACGATAGGGGGCGGTGAGGGTTGAGCTTGAACCGGAAGACTGAGCAATATCATCAGCAGCACAGCAATCCATTGCACCGCACTTACGATCGTCAGTCGCGTTGAGCAAGCGGCCCTCTCTCCCCTCGCTGTCGCGAGGGACTCTCTCCCGCACGCGGGAGAGAGGACCAGCCGTGAAAGCGAAACTGCGACAGTCGCAACGCGCTCGGCGCCTGTCCCCTCTCCCACTTGTGGGAGAGGGTGGCGCGTCAGCGCCGGGAGAGGGGGAGTTCGGAAAGTGCGCGCATTCGTCAGGCTGGCCCTCTCTCCCCGCCTTCGGCGGGACTCTCTCCCACCAGTGGGAGAGAGGAACATCCACAGCGGCGGAACCGAACTCACTACTCCCCCGTCACCGTAACCTGCAGCTGCAGCACCCGCCGGTTGTCCGCGCGTTGCACGTTGAAGCCGAAGCCCTCGATGCGCACGCTCTCGCCGCGCTTGGGCATGTGGCCGAAGCGGTGCACCACGAGGCCGCCGATGGTGTCGTAGTCCTCGGTCGGGAAGTGGCTGCCGAAGTACTTGTTGAACTCTTCGATCGACGTAAGCCCGTGGACCACGAAGCGGCGATCGTCCTGCTTGAGGATGCGAGCCGCATCGTCGTCGTCGTATTCGTCGTCGATCTCGCCGACGATCTGCTCGAGCACGTCTTCGATCGTCACCAGCCCGGCGACGCCGCCGTATTCGTCGACCACCATCGCCATGTGACTGCGGCCGCGCTTGAAATCCTTCAGCAGCACGTTGACGCGCTTGGATTCCGGGACGAACGACACCGGGCGCAGGCAACGGTCGAGATCGAAGCGTCCGGTCTCCACGCCCGGAAGGCTCGAGGAAAACCGCAGCAGATCCTTGGCCAGCAGAATGCCCAGGATCTCGTCGCGGCTGTCGCCGATCACCGGGAAGCGCGAGTGGCCCGATTCGACCACCACCGGCAGCAATTGCTCGAGCGACCAGTCGCGCTCCACCACGACCATCTGCGAGCGCGGCACCATGATGTCGCGCACCTGCAGCTCGTCGGTTTCGAGCACCCCCAGGAACATGGCCAGCGCGTCCGCATCCATCAGCTGCGAATCGCGCGCCTCCTGGAGCACGTCCAGAAGCTCCTTGCGGGTCCTGGGTCCACCACCCAGCCGATGCGCCACTTTGCGCCACCACCGGCTGATGCTTGTCTCGTTACTACTTTCGCCTTCTTCGCTCATGTTGTCCGGTCTTTAGACGACAGGCCGCCTATGGCCCATCGTGTTCGACCTCGTAGGGATCTGGGAACCCGAGTCGCGCCAGGATGATTTTCTCCCGGTGCTCCATCTCCTCGGCCTCGGTGTCGCTCTCGTGATCGTACCCTAATAAATGCAAACAGCCGTGAACGACCATGTGCGCCCAATGCGCCCGCTCGGTCTTGCCCTGCTCGGCCGCCTCGCGGCGGACCACCGCAGCGCAGATGACGATGTCGCCGAGAATGGCTTGTTCGGGCAGGCCCGGAATGGCGTCGTCCGCGTCGTAGCCGAAGGACAGCACGTTGGTGGGCTTGTCCTTGCCGCGGTAGGTCCGATTGAGGGTCTGGCTCTCGGCCTCGTCGACGAGGCGGATGGTGAGCTCGCCATGGTCGTCGGGCAGGGCGGCGGCGGCCCAGGTGCGCAGGGATTGCGCCGAGGGCAGACCTTGTGGGGGGAGTTGGCGTTGGATGTGGATCAAGTGAGTCATCGGAGCGAGTTCACTATTTGCTCCTGCTGTTGACGTTCCTCTCTCCCGCTTGCGGGAGAGAGTCCCTCGCGGAGCGAGGGGAGAGAGGGTCGGCCTGCAAAGTGAGCGCCGCTTTCGGGCCTCCCCTCTCCCGGTCCTTCGGACCACCCTCTCCCGCAAGCGGGAGAGGGGACAGGCAGGCCAGGCGGATGGCTTCGAGTACAGCGTCGATATCACGTAGCACCGCGTCGTTCCAGAAGCGCAAAACGCGGTAGCCCTGCTCGAATAGCGCTCGATCACGCTTGGCGTCGTAGTCGCGCTGCATGTCGGCATGCTGGCTACCATCGAGCTCGATGACGAGCCGAGACTCGTAACAAATGAAATCGACGATGTAGCCAGCGAGAGGCTTCTGTCGCTTGAACTTGAGCCCCAGAAAGCGATGTCCTCGAAGCTGATACCAAAGCCATGACTCCGCATTGGTCTGAGCCGATCTCAGCTGCCTGGCATTTCCGCGCAATCGAGTTGTTCTGCTTTCATGCGGCGCAGCAACTGTTTCAGCAGTCGATTCAGTGCCTGTCCTCTCTCCCGCTTGCGGGAGAGAGTCCCGCGTAGCGGGGAGAGAGGGCTTCTTAGCCAAGCTCACTCACTCGCCGCAGGCGCCTCCCGCTTCTCATGCTCCTCGTACGCCTGCACGATCGCCTGCACCAGCGGATGCCGCACCACGTCTTCCTTCCTGAAGTACGTGAAGCTGATCTTCGGCACACCATCGAGCACACGCATCGCATGCTTGAGGCCGCTCTTGTCCGCGCGCGGCAGGTCGATCTGCGTGACGTCGCCCGTCACCACCGCGCAGGAACCAAAGCCGATGCGCGTCAGGAACATCTTCATCTGCTCGGTCGTGGTGTTCTGCGCCTCGTCGAGGATGATGAAGCTCTCGTTGAGCGTGCGGCCACGCATGAAGGCCAGGGGGGCCACTTCGATCACGCTGCGCTCGACGAGCTTGGCCACGCGTTCGAAGCCGAGCATTTCGTACAGCGCGTCGTACAGCGGGCGCAGATACGGATCGACCTTCTGCGTCATGTCGCCCGGCAGAAAGCCCAGCTTCTCGCCCGCCTCGACGGCCGGACGCGTCAGGATGATGCGCCGCACGCGGTCCTTCTCGAGCGCGTTCACGGCGCTCGCCACGGCGAGGTAGGTCTTGCCGGTGCCGGCCGGGCCGATGCCGAACGAGAGGTCGTGATTGGCGATGGCCTGCAGATACTGCTTCTGGTGCGGCCCACGCCCGCGCACCACGCCGCGCTTGGTGCGCACCACGATCTCGTCGCGGTCCACCGGCGAATCGTCGCGATTGCGATCAGCGCCGATCGCGCCTTCTTCGAGCATCGCCAGATGCACGGTTTCGGTGGTGATGAGGCTGTTGTCGGTCTGTTCGAACAGGTTCAGCAGCACGGCTTCGGCGCGCTCGGTATCGGCACGCTTGCCAACCAGCCGAAAGCGGTTGCCGCGATTGCGGATCTCGATGCCCAGGCGGACTTCGATCTGGCGCAGATGCGCGTCGAACGGGCCGGTGAGGTTGGCGATTCGCCCGCCGTCGTCGGGTTCGAGCGTGAGGTCGAGGTGGTCTTGGTCAGTCATGGTGAGCGCCTTCTACCACCTGCCCCTCTCCCGGCGCTGACGCGCCACCCTCTCCCGCAAGCGGGAGAGGGGAAAAGCGGCGCACCGTGTCTGTCCTCTCCGAAGCTGAAGCGCCATCTTCCCCGGTAAGCGCAAGAGGGGAAAAGCGGCGTGCTGTGCCTGTCCTCTCTCCCGCTTGCGGGAGAGAGTCCCGCGCTTGCGCGGGGAGAGAGGGTTGCCCAGCCACCTGCGCGAAGTCAGCCAAAACCACCCGCCCCCGCAGCGAATTCGTCGTCATCTCCGTCACCAGCACATCCACGAACTGCCCGACCGCGCCCAGCGGCGCATCGAAATTCACGCTGCGGTTCGACGAGGTCTTGCCCGTCATCTGACCGCCGCCGCGACGCGACGGCCGCTCGACCAGCACCGACTGCACGGTGCCGACGAGGCTCTGCTTGTAGGCGTCGTCGAACTCCCGAATGCGCGCCTGCAACAGCTGCAGCCGATCGCTCTTCACCTGCGCGCCGACGGTGTCGCGCAGGTTCGCCGCCGGCGTGCCGGGGCGTGGGCTGTAGACGAACGAGAAGGCCGCATCGAATTCGCAGCGATCGATCAAATCCATCGTCTGCGCGAAGTCCTCTTCGCTCTCGGACGGAAAGCCGACGATGAAATCGGTCGATAGCGAAAGCCCCGGCCGCGCGCGCTTCACGCGATCGATCTTGGCCAGGAACTGCTCGCGCGTGTAGCCGCGCTTCATCATGGCGAGAATGCGGTTGCTGCCGGATTGCACGGGCAGGTGCAGGTAGCTCGCGAGCTTGGGCTCGTCGGCGAACGCATCGATCAGCGCGTCGGTGAATTCGGCCGGATGCGAAGTGGTGAAGCGGATGCGCTCGATGCCCGGAATGCGCGCCACGTACGAGATCAGCAGCGCCAGGTCGCAGACATCGGCGGTGTCGCCCATGCGGCCACGATAGGCGTTGACGTTCTGGCCCAGCAATGTGATCTCGCGCACACCCTGCTCAGCGAGCTGCGCGATTTCCACCAGCACGTCGTCGAGCGGGCGACTCACCTCGGCCCCGCGCGTGTACGGCACGATGCAGAAGGTGCAGTACTTGGAACAGCCTTCCATGATCGACACGAAGGCCGTAGGCCCTTCGGCACGCGGCTCGGGCAGGCGATCGAACTTCTCGATCTCGGGGAAGCTGATGTCCACCGCCGGACGCGCCGTGCGCTTGTTCTGCTCGAGCAGCTCCGGCAGGCGGTGCAGCGTCTGCGGGCCGAACACCAGGTCCACATGCGGAGCGCGAGAGGCGATCTGCTCGCCCTCCTGACTCGCCACGCACCCCCCGACCCCGATCACCCGCCCCGGCCTGGCCTGCTTCCACTCACGCCAGCGGCCGAGCTCGGAGAACACCTTCTCCTGCGCCTTCTCGCGGACCGAGCAGGTATTGAGCAGCAACACGTCCGCCTCTTCGGGCACGGAAGTGCGCTCGTAGCCATGAGACTTGGCGAGCACGTCGGCCATCTTGGTCGAGTCGTACTCGTTCATCTGACACCCGTAGGTGACGAGGTAAAGCTTGGGGTTCATCTGAGGCGGCGACGCAAAGGGAGGGCAGTATAAGGCTTGAGGCCTAAAAGCCCCTCTCTCCCCTCGCTAACGCGAGGGACTCTCTCCCGCAAGCGGGAGAGAGAACATCACCCGCAGCAAGCTCCAGCTGTCCCCTCTCCCGCATGCGGGAGAGGGTGGCGCGATAGCGCCGGGTGAGGGGCGGCGGGGGACGACCGCTCGCCCTCCCACCGAACCCTCTCTCCCCGCCTTCGGCGGGACTCTCTCCCGCAAGCGGGAGAGAGGAACGTCAAAAGCTGGCTCGCGTGTGTGTAGGGTGCCATCAGCTGCGCTGTTGTTCCTCTCTCCCGCTTGCGGGAGAGAGTCCCTCGCGAGAGCGAGGGGAGAGAGGGCCGGCCCGAACAACGCGCCAGCCAGCCCCGTCACCTACCCCAACCGCTTAACCCAATCCTCAACCCCACCCTCGATCAGCGCATAAGCCTCATCGAACGCCGCCCTGGGCAGCCGATGCGGATCGGGCACATCCGCGTTCTCGCGCCAGCGCAGGATCTTGTGGACCTTGCCGCGAAACTCCGGGTATCGCGAATTGATCCAGTCGCTATGGCCGCGATCCAGGGTCAGCACCAAATCCACGCCCGCCAGCAACGGACGCGTGAGCTGTTGGGCGCGATGGGCGTTGATGTCGATGCCCTTCTCCATCATCACTTCCACCGACAGCGGGTCCGCCGGCCAACCGATCATGGCGCCGGTGCCGGCGGACAGCACATTGCTCTTGGGCAGACGCGCCTTGAGCAGGTATTCACCAATGGGGCTACGACAGATGTTGCCGGTACAGACAACCAGAATATTGGAAATCACGAGTACGACCGAATGAGCGCTACAGCAGCGGGAAGACCTCAATTCTAGCTAGAAATCAACGCCCTGCCCTACGTACGCCATCAAGCCATCGGGTCCTGAATCGAGCATTCAGGAAACGTTCACGCAATTTGCTTCGGAGTATCAGCCCCAACCGAAAAATAAGTCGGCTGTTTTGCCTGATGTTTCGTAAGCATTGCTTTCACTTCACGCCAACACAAACAGCTAGACAAAACCCTGTACCCCCCAATCGGGGCATAGCCATTCGGATACCCATGCCGGAGACTCGCAAGGTACAATCACGGCAGAACAAAAAGCCTTTGCATAGAAGAACATCAGTTACCAGCGTGTAACAAAGCGCGTGCAATACTGCGAACTAGTTCATGCGAGCACTGATCGGTGAAAGTACATTGCGGTCGTCATGGATGACATTAGGGAAAGTTGATGTTCAGGTCATGTGGCACGGTTATTGAAGTTACGTTGTGGTGCTGACCTTCCCAAATTGTGCTGTTTTCGACCCGATGGAATCTTGAGTAAAAAGCATATGGCTGGCGGCGACGAATCGATTTACCTGCTTGAAGCGGCAAAGACCTCCACGGCCTCGCGCGGCCCGGTCATTGGCACAATCGCCTTGGGCGAGACCGCTCAAGAAGTCGCCAGTCGCGACTTTGCGGAGTTGCGGGGCAATTACTGGCGCTTGAAGCGGCCCATTGGCCTCGCCATCGGCCTCATCGCGGCCCTGGTCTCCCTGCCCGCTTTCCTCGTCATTGCGCTGGTGTTGGCTCGCCAGGGACGCCCGGTGTTCATTCGCCGCAAGCGCCTGGGCCTGCACGGTCAGCCGTTCGTGAGCTATTACTTTCGGACGATGCTGCCCGATTCGCTGCGTCACTACGACCCGGCTACCGGGCGCCTGCAGCCGGCCATGGACAAGCTGGGCCGCTTTCTTCTGCGCACCAAGCTCGATCGCCTTCCGCTGTTGCTCAACGTGCTGCGCGGCGACATGAACCTGGTCGGCCCGCAGCCGCTTTCGCAAGAAGAGCTCATCGGCGCCGGCCGCTCTGCCCGCTTCAGCCTGTCGGTTCGCCCCGGTGTCACCGGCCTGTGGTGGCTGCACGAAGAGACCGATCTGCGCCGCCGTCTGGCCCTTGATCGCAGCTATATCGAAAGGGCTAGCCTGTCCCTGGATGCTCGCATCGTTGCCCGCACCTTGCTTATGATTCACGGCGGTTAAGACAGCCAACCATCACCAGCGGGGGACAGGGGAGTCTGGATCCTGTGTCGGGGGACACGGCTCTAGGACTGATCCTGTAAAGAATTCAATGTCACCAAACCTCCCTAGAACTCAGGTTCTTGCAGTCCACTCTGCCTCGGACAAACTGCTGCACTACGTGCGGCTACGTATCCACGAAGCCAACGTCAAACAAACCTACAGGGCCGGCTTGTTCGTCCCTGCTTCGCAGAACGACTCCCTACTCTTCGACCTGGCGCTCATCTATGACGCCTTGATGCACGCCCCGAGCGTGGATGCGAGCGAAGTACAAGAGCGCTTTGCCGCGGTTTGCTCCGTTGCCTCGGCCGAACTCGCCGGCCAGCGCGGCGAGATGAACCCCAGGGAGCTCATGGAGCGCAGCATCACCATGCACGACGCACGCATGGAGAACACGCGCACCTTTGCAGGGCTGAGCTCGGCCATCGAAAAGGCGCTGCTCAGACCCATCAACGCCCGGGCCAACCTCACCGCGCACCAGAAGCAGCTGCGCCACGACCTGGCCCTGGTGCTGGCGATGGAAGCCCAAGTGGTCCGCACGTCCGCTCTCAACGCGCTGGGCGTGCCGGTGGACCTGTCCACGCTCGTCGACGATCGCGACCAGCATCTGTACCTGTTCTGCGACCGCTACGGCTGCCTCAACAAGTCCGAGATCGGCGAAGACCTGGACCTGATCGGCGACGAGGCCGATACGGCCAAGGTGCCGAACGAGTGGCTCAAGCGCAGCCTGGACTTCATGGGTGCGCTCTGCATCCTGCTGATGCTGAGCCCCGTATTCCTGTTCCTGTACTTCGCCATCAAGCAGGAGAAGGGACCCGTGTTCTATGCGCAGCGCCGCGTGGGGCAGCATGGACGCATCTTCCCGTGCTGGAAGTTCCGGACCATGGTGGTGAATGCGGAAGAGCTGCTGGAGGAGGTGCTACAGAAAGACCCCGTTGCCGCAGCCGAGTATGCTCAGTTCTTCAAGCTCCGCAACGATCCACGCGTCACCAAGATTGGCAAAGTTTTGCGCAAGACCTCGCTAGACGAACTGCCCCAGCTTTTCAATGTGCTGGTCGGCGAAATGAGCCTCGTCGGTCCCCGGCCCATCGCAGTCGATGAGCGCGATCGTTGGGGTAGCTACTTTCGGCTCTACAAGCGCCTACGCCCCGGGCTGACCGGACCGTGGCAGCTGTACTTCCGCAGCGATCACCCGTATGACGAACAATTCGAGCACGCGGTGAAGTACGCCACAGAGTGGTCGTTCTGGAAAGACATCAAGTACCTGTTCGAAACCGTAGCAGTGCCCTTCCGTCAGCGCGGCGCTTACTGAGCTCAGTAACCGCTCGCCCAGGGCAACGAAGCCAGCGAGCGTGCATAGAAACTAATGCGTATCCTCATTCATTCAGGCAACTTTTTCCCCGAGAAAACGGGCATCGGAAAGTACACCGGTGAAATGGCAGCATGGTTGGCACAGCAGGGACATGAGGTAGAAGTCATCACCGGCTTCCCTTATTACCCCGAGTGGAAACTGGCTGAGCAATACACCAAGACTGGCTGTCTGACCGAGCACTGGAACGGCGTCACCATTCGCCGGGTTCCCCACCATATTCCATCGAATAAACAGGTAACCTCGCTGGACCGCATTCTGGTCGACCTGACTATTTTCCTGGCCAGTAGCGTGCACTGGTTGAGGCTACTTTTCAGCAAGCAAAAGCCTGACGTTGTCATCGCCGTTTGCCCGCCGCTATTCGCCGGTATTTGGCCTAGCCTGCTCAAGCTTTTCCGCCGCGTGCCGTGGATTTACCACGTGCAAGACTTCCAGGTGGATGCGGCCGTGAGTCTGGGAATGATGAAGCGCGTTGCCCCAATTTTGCTTTGGATTGAACATAAGCTCATTCTCTCGGCGACACGCGTGTCGTCTATCACGCCCGCCATGTGCCGCCGCCTTCTGAGTAAGGGCGCCGATCCATCACGTGTGATCTCGCTTCCAAACTGGAGCGACGTCAAAAATATTCGCCCTATCAGCAGAAACACGGCGTTTCGCAAAGCATTGGGTATCGGTGAAGACAAGGTGCTAGTGATGTACGCGGGCGCCATGGGACGCAAGCAAGGACTCTCGTTAGTGCTCGATGCGGCAGAGAGCCTCAAACATGATTCCCGCTTTGCATTCGTCATGATCGGCTCGGGTTCCGACGCTAAAGACCTTCAGCTGACAGCGGAATGCCGCAGCCTGCACAACATTCAGTTCCTGGAACTGCAGCCCATCGAAAAGCTCAACGAAATGCTGGGCTCCGCTGACATTCATCTCATCATCCAACGCGGTCACGCTGCTGATCTTGTGATGCCTTCCAAGCTCACGAACATCTTGGCAGCTGGAAGACCAGCTATTGCGACCGCAGAACCTGGAACAGCGCTACATGACGCTGTAGAAGGAGCCCAGACTGGACTTGTAATCGCGCCGGAAGATAGGAATGGGTTGATCAATGCTCTACAGCAACTGGCCATGAATCCAGAGCTATGCTCGTTATTTGGTAGCAACGCTCGCGCCTACGCCGAGAAGCATCTTGATCAGGATGCCATTTTGTCCCAGCTAATCGTCGATGTTATTGCCTTTCAACCCACCTCAAGCGCAATAGGAAACAACGTCGTTAAGGAGGCGCATTTCAAACGACGTGGTACGTGACGCCCCCCTAACGCTGCGCTAACCTTCTCAGCTCGCGGGGAGAGCGATGGGAGGAAGACACAACCAGACTTCGACTTAATCGATCGCAGTCTGCGTTTGTGTTATCCCGATCATTTTCCTGCAACTAATCAAATCTAGAAATTATCAAGGATGACATTGCTCACCATGCTCAAATCCTTTCAGATGCATAAATTTGTATCTCTACTATTTCTTTCATCAATGGCTGGTTGTGTTGGGATGAAAGCGCCATATCCGACAGCCACTGTTGAACCAGACGAACTTGAGGTAATCCCTGTAACTGCAGATTTAATCGCACAGCAAATCGCCGAGGCAACGATGCCTTCGGGCGGCATGCCTACCCCATCAATTGTCCGCCCAAGCGATTATCGCTATCTGGTGAGGCCCGGCGACGTATTACTGATCTCCGTCCCTAGCATAGTGAGTTTCAATTCTCCAAGTTCGCCCAGTGTTATAGGGGAGCAAGACCAAGGATATGTCGTATATCACGACGGTTCGATTTATCTGCCATTCAGCGGCGCAGTTCAAGTGGCAGGGCAGACCTTAAAGGAAGTTCAGGACAGTGTGGTTAGTGCACTCTCTGGCTATCTGAGATCCCCTCAGGTGATCGTCGCCGTGAAGGAATTTCGAAGTCAGCGAATCATGGTTACTGGCCAAGTTCAAAAACCAGGGTATCAACCGATCAGTGATATTCCCCTCACTCTAATTGGTGCGATCTCCAATGCGGGAGGCATCTCTGATTTGCGCGGCAGTGGGGATCCGCGACCATTGGGGGGCGCAAATCAGCCGAATCAAATTCTGATTGAATATCCGGACCTCAGATCTGTGACACTCAAGCGTGAGAATCAAAACTACACAATTGATGTGCAGAAAATTCTCGCGTCAGGAGATATTACTCAAGATTTGCTTCTTCAAGATGGAGACGTCGTTGTGGTTCCGCCGGTGCGGCGCACTAACGTATTTGTACTGGGAGAGGTGTTACGACCAGGCTTATTGGAAGTCAATCGTGATAAGACTTCCTTGGCCGACGCTCTAATGGCCACTGGCGGAATTAATCAATTAACGGCAAACCCGTCTCGCCTATATGTAATTAGGGGGGATTATAGAAAGCCTACCATCTTCCAAGTAGATGCTGCCCATCCTGATGCAATGCTGCTCGCGAAAAAGTTTCAGCTGCTACCGAGCGATGTGATTTACGTATCTGAAACAAAATCTACACGCTGGAATCGCAGTCTCCAGCAAATAATGCCTACTGTTCAGGGCTTATTGAGCACAGCGATTATTGCCAACACTATTGATGACACACGGAACTGACGATCAATCATTTACGGCCCCCCGTAAGGTTTATTAAAAAGTCCGCATCCAAGAAAACGCTAGTGAACGATCAAAACCATCTCTTGCCTACTGATCTCGCCATGAAAGCAGGCGCTGCTCCCCCTTCGGATGAGGGCCTGAATTTTCGCGAGCTAATCGATATAGTTTGGAGTGGCAAATTAGTTATTCTTTGTATAGCTCTCGGGGTGACCTTACTTAGCACTATTTATGCACTGGTGACCCCCCCCATTTATCAAGCTAATGGCTTAGTACAGATTGAGCAGGAGAAAAATGGCCTCACCGCATCTGTTAGCGAGCTATCCTCTTTAATCGGCTCAGCACCGGCTGAGGCCTCGGCAGAAATTGCCATTATAAAAAGCCGAATGGTTCTAGGCGCTGTTGTTGAAGCGTTAAAGCTTTATATTTATATTGAGCCTAATTATCTGCCAATTTTCGGCAAGGCTATCGCGCGCCACAATTCAGACGGTAAAGTTCCTGCGAACCTTCCTAATTGGCTTCGTAAGTACGCCTGGGGCGGTGAAGAGCTGAGCATAACTGCGTTAGATATACCACAAAGTTATTGGGACTCCACCTTGGTGCTTGAAGCGCTTGGTGAAGACCGTTTCTCATTATTGAGTGACACAGGAGACTTGTTGCTGGAGGGAATCGCTGGGACGCGCAAGTCGGTCGAAACGCGAGATGGAACACTGTCGATCTTTGTTCAGAGGTTAATCGCTCGCCCGCACACTCAGTTTTACGTTACACGTCGATCCCCTCCCGTCATTCTAGATCAAGTGGCTCGGCAACTCTCTGTCATGGAACAACCTCGCGACTCAGGAGTGTTGGCACTTACTGTCGCAGACACCAATCCTAAATTTGCTGCTGCCTTGCTGAACGCGGTAGAGGATGCCTATCTAAGGCAAAATGTCGAGCGCAAATCGGTGCAAGCAGAGCAGTCACTAAAATTTCTTAAAGGACAATTACCTGAATTGAGGGCTAATGTTGATGCAGCTCAGGCCAAACTGAACTCTTATCAACTTAAAAAAGGCACCGTAGATGTGCAGCAAGAAACTCAGCTTGTTCTGCATCGAGCGGTTGAACTAGAGACACAGAGACTAACTTTAGCGCAAGAAAGAGATGCAGCCCTGCAACGAGTCACTGATCAGCACCCGATAGTACTCACGCTTACCGAGCAAATACGTAATATTGAAAGAGAGCAGGCCTCAATTAAAAAGCAAGCTGAAGCTCTACCTGAGACGCAGCAGGAAATTCTGAGTCTGATGCGCGATCTTGAGGTCAATACGCAACTATATACGGCGCTGTTAAATTCCGCACAGGAACTACAGGTAACTAAAGCCGGCACCGTGGGCAACGTACGAATTATTGATTATGGAATAGTTCCACAAGCTCCAATTAAACCTCGAAAGTCTATTATCGTCGCAGTAGGGTTAGGCATGGGCTTCTTCTTGGGTGTCGCCGTCGTCTTTGCGATGCGCACCCTGCTACGCGGCGTTGACCGCCCAGAAGAAGTTGAGCGCGCCACGGGCCTGCCCACCTACGCAGCAATTCCCTTCTCGCGCTCTCAACAAGGGTTAATGAAGCGCCTAGTTAGGCAACCGGACCGCACCCATGAAACTGTATTAGCGGCTCTGGACAGTTCTGATCTAGCAATTGAAGCGCTCCGCGGTCTACGCACATCATTGCATTTCGCGATGCTAGAGGCGGAGAACAATGTCGTTATGTTCACTGGGCCCGTCGCTGCATTGGGCAAGTCTTTTGTAAGCATCAATTTGGGTGCGGTTCTTGCAATGTCCGGTAAACGGGTACTTGTTATGGACGCAGATCTCCGCAGAGGACGACTGCATCGCTACGTGGGCCAGGAACAGACCCCAGGCATTAGTGATCTGGTCGCAGGAACGGTTGATTCATCTGAGCAAATCATCCGTACCACAAACATCCCAGGTCTCTCATTAATTCCTGCCGGAACTCGCCCTCCGAATCCTTCTGAGATTTTAATGTCGGAGCGCTTCACCAATCTCATCAGACAGGTCTCGGGGCAATTTGATTTTGTCCTCATTGACACTCCACCTGTTTTGCCCGTGACTGATGCCGCTATCGTAGGGCGCTTGGCAGGAACGACACTTCTAGTACTCAAATCGGCCGAGCATCCCATGCGTGCGATTGAAGAAACTGTTAAGCGTCTTCGGCAGGCCGGGGTTGACGTCCGGGGCACAATATTCAATCAAGTTGGGGCTCGTATTGGCAGCTATGGCTACGGCAGTTACGGATATTCTTATGGCTACTCGAGCTATGCGTATAAGTCCCGTTCTTAGCGTATGCAAATGTTTGGGCGCATACGACACAGCCGTTTAGCTCGTCAATTTGCCACATTACTTGGTGGTCGATTTGTTGCAGCGGGGATCCAAGCCGTTTCAATATACTTCCTCGCACACTGGTCCAATGTGGCAGATTTCGGCATGCTCGCCTCGGCGCTGGGAATAGCAGTGACGTCGCAGGCGATAGGTGATGCAGGCGCGACCACGTATATTGTTAGGGAAACAGCTGCTCACGGAGTTAACCGAAAAGTAGCTTATGCTGAGCTCCTGAGTAGGCTGACCACTGGGGCCATTGCTCTAGTCGGCTGTGCTGCAGTGCTTTATTTATATCTGACGAGTGGCAATGGATATTTGGCGCTGCTTCCAATGGCTGGCTGGATCGTCGCTGATCGCAGCAGCGATGTTCGCTCTGCCATTGCTCGAGGCCTAGGAGACGTCCGAATTGGAACCAGTAATGTCGTTCTCAGAAGGTTTGCGCAACTAGCTCTATTTGTTCTAGCCCACCACTTTGGCATTACTCCACCGTGGGCCTATTCTTTCGGATTGCTGTTCGGTTCAGTTTTGATACTTGGAGCAATGTGGGGAAAGCTCCCAAAACCACCTAGTGTTTTAATTCGAAAACAGCCGCTTAAGCACGCGTTCTTCAGATGTCGACCTTACTGGATACATTCGGCAGCAACCCAGCTCCGCAATGTAGATACTGCGATTGTTGCGGCGCTTTCTGGCACAACGCAAGCTGCCTATTACGGCGTAGGAGCTCGCTTAATGACGCCTCTGCGAATGGTTCCAGCGACGCTAGGTACAGCCCTTCTGCCGCATTTGGTGAAACGCGGGGGGTCTAGCCACAAGGACGTGGCCTCGGGTTCGGCACTAGCAGTAGCGATTTCATTACCTTACCTAGTACTCATAATTGGAGCACCATGGGCGGTCGAGTATCTAGGTCCTAAGTACACTGGCGCTACGCTTCCGCTTCAAATTATGTGTGCTGGCCTGGCCGGCTCCTCGTTCATATCAATCTTTAATGCCATTTTGCAGGCACACGGCTTAGCTCAGTCAACGGCGAGAATTTCCATTATCACGGCTCTGCTATTGCTTGCATTAGTCTCAACTGGGTCTTTTCTTCAAGGTGCCACTGGGGCGGCAATAGGTTTCATGGCTGCTACTTTCATACAAGCTGCAATGGTCTACCAGCGAGCAAAAAAGGATGTCTAGAAAAAGCATTGCAGTGCTAAGCGTATCAGCACAAGACGATAATCTTGGGGATATAGAGATTAGGGAAAAGCTGTTTGAGTGCGTTGCATCAACGGGGATTGAAATATTCGGCTACCGCGGAGAAGCATCAGCTTCCTATATGGAGGCTTTCGTCCACTACAAGAACTGCCGTTGGTTCAGTAGCTCCGTGGCGTTACAAGCTGCGCTTTTTTATCGGTTTATTAAAGGATACAAAATACATTTTTTTATTGCTCCCGGTCCCGCGGCATTCAGTTCTAAACTGAAAGCCGTGTTTAAAGGGCTGACGAACCTCGCTAATATGGGGCTAGCACGTGTAAGTGGTGGAGTAGTTCACATTGTAGGTCGCGCCTATCGTGGAACTGGGCTTACCCGTTCAATAGAAATCGTTGCTATTAAGCTAGCTAATAGCGCTACTGTGCGAGACGAGCTGTCAAGCCAACACGTGGAAGGCCTAGCGAAAGTACTGCCTGATCTAGCCTTTCTGGGTGGAACAACTTTCAACCAGAATCGGAACTACCTCTCAATTTCGGTTCGCGAGGAAAAAGATCTCTCTGAAATATCATTCGAAGGGCTGATAAAGGCTTCCAGAGCAGCTGGACTTATTCCAATTTTTGTGACCCAAGTAAAACGCGATAATACTTGGATGAAGCGCATGTCTGATCTTTATGAGGTAGATATTGTAGAGTGGACTGATAGTTCACATCAGGATCAGCGACGCCGAATAGATGTCATATATACCTCTTCCGCAGTTATCTTAAGCAATCGGCTACACGGTCTTATAATGGGCACAGTCGCCGGCGCAATACCTGTGCCTTTAATAAGCGCAGGAAACACCAAGCTATTACCCACATTAAAAGTTGTTTTCCCTGAAATCTTGGGATTAGCTGTTGAATCTCTTCCTTCGCTTAAAAAGGAAATCTTCGCATCCATCGAATCCGAATGGGCAAAAATAGATCGGCGCTCTCTATTAGAGTCAGCAAACCAAAAACTAAAGCAGCATTTTGATTATCTTTATTCTTCGATCAAATCGGCTTAAGTGCCCAACGTTTGCCGAACTGAATTTATAGCGACGAAATCGGCCCATTGTAACTCACGCAATCCTAGAATAGCTATTATCCACCCACTTGTTAAGACCTGAGAGCTTAAGCAAGGCCAGAGGCGATTACATTGAATTATCTGGTTGGCATCGTCGCGATAGCAGGATATGTAACTTTCATCGCTGCCTACATGAACGCACGCCCCAAAGGTGCGCTGTCGGTCATGGACATGTTTATTTTTATGTTCTCGTTACAGTTTGGGCCCCATTCAATTTTTCTACATCCTTTTCTCGAGGATGGGGAATTTGCATCTAGAGTTTATCCAGCCTATGCAGTTGGATTAACCTTAGCTTTCACTGGATTGGCCGCGGGCCTATTCATTGTAGGCGACATCGCAAAAACTCGAACGATTCGCCTATACCCATTTTACGGAGACGATCTATCCGAAAAG
This sequence comes from Hydrocarboniphaga sp. FW305-C-57, assembly GCF_058783045.1. Lineage (NCBI taxonomy): Bacteria > Pseudomonadati > Pseudomonadota > Gammaproteobacteria > Nevskiales > Nevskiaceae > Hydrocarboniphaga > Hydrocarboniphaga sp. FW305-C-57. The sequence goes on from NZ_JBYSYG010000002.1 coordinate 32,243, forward strand.
GGGGTTTTAGGCATTATTGCCGTAGCCTTGGCTTATATTTTGCTCTTCGTAGCCTATGAGGGCTTTGATTTATCACGAACAATGAGTTATCTAAATTTTTTCCGTGGAAACTCCGTATATACATATACAGAGTTAAGGCGGGAGATATATGAGGGAGACGCAGGTGTAGGACTTGCAGCGGTTACGCGCCAGACCAGTAGTGCGCTAATTTATGGCGCACTTATTTATTCTGGAATTAGGGTTAAAAGATGGAGAACAGTTTCCTTCTCCATTGCGGCAGCTCTATTTATAGTATGCTGCATGCAGATGAATAAGTTTCCCTTTTTATATTACACACTAATTACCGTGATGGTCGCATTTGCGGATAAGTGCTACAGAACAGGGAAATTCATAAATAGATCTGTAATTTACAAGGTTTTATTTGCGGGTGGAACGGGTGTAGCACTTCTTGCATTGCTTTACTGGCTTCAGTACAGAAATGAAATCGATTCCGGGCTTGTTACTAGCGATAGAATATTATTTAGGTTGATTTCCAGGCCATTTGCAGGAAATCACGGCTCCTTATACTATTGGTATGATGTATTTCCTGAAAAGCATGAGTTTGTAGGTTTTTCAAACATTCCTGCCTTGGCAAAGCTTTTAGGACTAGAACCTGTTGCACCGACCATTCTAGTTCCAAGCTTCTATTTAGATGCGAACACAACGTTCCAGGCAGGATATATTGGTGGAGCATATGCGTCTTTTGGGTACGCAGGGATATTTATATATTCATTTCTAGTTGGCGGATGGGTAAGTCTGCTGACCCGATACGAGAAGCATCTGGATGTTAGGTGGCAACGAATCGTGTATTTCTCTGTCGTGGGAATGAATATGTATTTCTTATCCTCCCGCGAGCTTCATACTGCATTGCAGTCCGGCGGTTTTGTGCTGGCTCCCCTCATGATGTTCGCCGTAAGGATTTTCAATCTCTCACCGAGGCGTAGGCAGCTTATAAATTAAGAGCTTTGTAATCTGAGTTTGCGAATGTCAATTAAAGTGGCTGTCATCTATCATCAATTTCCTCACTATCGCGCCCCAGTATTGCGCTCACTTTCAAAAAGTAATCGCTATGAATATATTTTTTGGGCCTCCGTAGAAGATTTTTCTGGTATCAAGGCATTCAAAGGCGACAGCACTGTCTCAGTCAACCCGTTGAATACTCAGCTAACGAAGCGTGGCTTCCGTGTCAATGGATACTCTGCGATTTTAAAGGACCGTTCTATCGATGCTTTTTTAATTCTAGGCAATCCTAATATTCTTGCCACCTGGCTAATCGCTTGTTTTGGCCGACTCACAGGTAAGAAGGTGCTGTTCTGGGCTCACGGTTGGCTACGCCAAGAGTCAAGTTTTAAAATGCTGCTTCGAAATTCCTATTTCCGATTATCACATTTTCTGCTCGTTTACGGCGAACGCTCAAAGAGCATCGGAGTAACTTCTGGCTATCCGTCAGAGCGAATCCATGTAATTTATAATAGTCTGGACTTTGAGAGAGCCGAGGATATTTTTGGGAATATGGAGAGAAGCATCTCCGAAACTGCCACAAAAAAAATGTTTCCGGAGCCTCAAAGACCACTACTGATATGCACTGCGAGGTTAACTGATCAGTGTCGGTTCGATATCCTTATCGCTGCAGCTGAAACTTTGAAACAACGTGGAAAGCCAGTTAATATTTTGTTGGTCGGTGAAGGGCCAGCCCGAAACTCATTAGAGCGGCTAGCATCTAAACTTGAGGTGGATGTCTACTTCTACGGGGCCTGTTATGACGAAATAACATTAGGTCGCCTCATATATGATGCAGACGCTACCGTCTCTCCTGGAAAAATAGGGCTAACCGCCATCCATAGCCTTACCTATGGAACACCAGCCTTTACACATGGCGACATGGATCGCCAAATGCCGGAGGTCGAGGCCATAACTCCAGGCATATCGGGTGACTTTTTTTCTTATGGCGACAGTAATGACTTGGCTGATACGCTACAGCGCTGGTTTGACACAGGCAGAGATCGCGCTGAAATTCGTCGCTGCTGTCATTCCGTTATTGCCCAAAAATGGAATCCAACAAATCAGCGCATTCTCATAGAGAAAGCACTAGATGCTTGTTTTGAAGGAGTCGTCTGATGGCAGCCAAGCGAGGTCAGCCTCCGCCGGTCGCCTCCCCGATGCGAGTTGGCGATGACGTTATCAGAGAGTGCCGACGTGTAATTGATGGTCGCACTAAAAAGTTTGCACGTAAGATTATTAATTTTTGCCATAAATGGCGAGACGGGATAGCGGAAGTCGGTGAAGGTGTGCAGTTTGGGAAGCACGTTCGCGTGCCGACAGGTAGTCGCCTGGGGCATTACTGCTACATCGGTGCTGGCTTTTATTCGCCCAGCCCAGTATGCATAGGTGACTTGAGTATGCTTTCTACGTCCGTTCGAATCGTCGGAGCCGATCATGGTATAGATAATCCCGAGCGACCAACGCGATTGGATTTTCGTTGGAAGCACAATATCACCATCATTGGAGCCGATGCTTGGCTTGGCCACGATGTAGTGCTGAAGGCGGGGATTACAATCGGCTTAGGTTCTGTGGTCGCTGCAGGGTCGATTGTAACGAAGAATGTTCCACCTAATACCATAGTCGGCGGCAATCCTGCAAAAGTCATTCGTGAACGTTTCAATGCGGCGGACTGGTCTGTCTATATACACAAACTCGGCATAGATCAATGCGCGTCGCAATCCTAACATTTCATTTTAGCGAGAATTTTGGAGCGCTTCTTCAAGCCTACGCGTTGCGTAAATGGTTCATTGACCGAGGGCACGCGGTTGAATTCATTCCCTATCATCCAGCACACGTCGAAGAAGGAGGGGCGATCCAGTTTTCATTGACGGCTGCTGCGCTGAAAGCCAATGCAAAAACACTGTACTTAAAGTCCTCTGCACTTCTTCATAAGTACTTGGGAAACAAAGATCAGGCTAGGCGATTCGAAGCTTTTCGCGCCGAGCGCCTCGGAATATCAGGAGCGCCACTTCGTACGGCTGAGGAACTGCAAGCAATCTCGTCTCACTATGATCTGATTGTAGCGGGCAGCGACCAAATATGGAGTTCATCTATCCAACATGGTTTTGATCCGGCCTACTTTCTAACTTTCGCAATGCGCTCTCGTGCGCGTTGCATTTCCTACGCAGCGAGTTTCGGAAAGGATGCATTAGAGCCACAACAGATGGCGTTACTCGCACCACTCTTGTCGTCTTTATCAAGCATCTCTGTTCGAGAGTTAACTGGCGTTGATCTTGTAAAAGCTGCATCCGGCCGTGACGCGGCCTGTGTACCGGACCCCACCCTGCTTCATAGCCATTACGACGAATTATTGAGCATGTCCGCCGACAGTCGTAGCGGCCACATATTTTGCTACGCATTGCGTACCGCCGAAGTCATCCGAGAAGTGGCAGAAACCGCAGCGGGCGTACTGCGTGCTTCCGTCCTTTCACCTTATAACGTACATCGTCGCTGGCGAGAGATCGGAGAGACCGTTCACCCAGGACCGGCCGAATGGGTAAGCCAACTCGCCGCCGCCAGCTTTGTCGTTACTAATTCTTTCCATGGGACCGTGTTCTCGATCTTGTTTCAGAAACCCTTTTTAGTTGCTGAGTTGCCGGGCAGCCGAATGGCTATGAATGCACGCTCTCGTAACTTGCTAACGCAGCTTGGGTTGATGGATCGTTTTGTCAGCAAAGACAAATTACCTCAAGTCAAAGATCTAATTCGCGCACCGATAAACTGGAATCAAGTGGTAACTCGACAAGAGATATTGCGCCAAAGTGGCACTTCATTTCTAGAGCGCGAGTTAGCACAGGTAACATCACCTTGAATGAATTCCAACAATATAAGTATGTTGATACGCTTCCGCCTTCTAATAAGTTGAAGCGCTTCCTCTGGGGCATTATCTGGTTAATGGCCTTTCGTCCAACGCCGCGCTGGATTCTGCATGGTTGGCGCAGAGGTCTACTGCGCATGTTTGGAGCAAAAATTGGCCCAGGCTGCCGGATTTCACCAAGTTGCAAGATATGGGCACCCTGGAATTTGGAAATGGGTAGTTATTCTGTGCTTGGTGAAGGCGTGGACTGCTACACGATGGATAAGATTCGAATCGGATCGAAGGTTGCGGTAAGCCAGCGCGCGTTTTTGTGTGCCGGCTCTCACGACACGAGCAACCTGTTGCGCCCTCTCACTACTGCCCCGATCACTATTCACGATCATGTATGGATCGCCGCTGAGTGCTTCGTGCATCCGGGCACGAGTATCGGCGAGGGAACTGTAGTAGGCGCTAGGTCCGTCGTCACGCGCAATCTGCCAGCTTGGTCAATTTGTCTTGGCAGTCCATGCAAACCCATCAAACCACGGATTTTGTCCGGTAATTAGGCATATAGTCATGCTTTCCAAGATTGGAAAAGTTCTTCAATTTCTAACTGAGTATGCGCAAGATTTGGGGCTTTGCCTTCGTTATAATGGCTATTCGCCTTTTGTGGACCGCCGTAAACGAATCTTCTATAAGATCATTATAGAAACCCACACCATCGAAAAGGGACTCTCCCTACCAAACCGACGCACATTGTTTGGTCGCGATAAAATTCGATTCGTAATGTCATCATTAGATAATTACGATCCCGCATTCTCTCCACTGCCCGCACAAATGGCCCTTGGGGCACTTGATGCTTATGCTAGATTTCACCGCGATCAAGCTATTCATGATCCCCTTCTCGATGAAATCTCCGCCTTCCTATCGAGGTGGCAGGATAAATATTCTTTAACCTTTAATGGTGGTACCAAACCTTTCGCTTTTGAAGCTAAAGGACATGAAAGTGCTGGTGTCCTTTTGCAGACCAGAGCCAGCCTGCGCATGTTTGATGGCAGCAGACTTCCACTCGAAGATGTTCAAAGGGTAGTTATGATGGCGCAAAGTGCACCATCACAATGTAATCGCCAATCAACTCAAGTTCATTTATACCAAGATAGGAAAGCTATAGATGAGCTTCTTGCCTTACAGGGCGGCTCTCGAGGCTTTTCCGAGCATGTAGGCAATTTATTTGTAGTTACTTCCGAAATCGCGGCATGGGGTGGGGCAGGCCAACGCAACCAACCTTATGTCGATGGCGCACTATTCGCTATGTGCTTGCTTTTGGCATGCCATACACAAGGAGTCGCGGCATGCCCCTTGAATTTAGCCGTGACCAATTCAATAGAGCGAAAAATAAAAACTGTGGGGCACATTCCCACTGGGGAACGTTTGGTAGTAATGATCGCCTTTGGCAAAACTGTAGCCGAACCACTACGCGCTGCGATGTCACCCCGCCGAAAGCTGGACGAAGTTTTCACTCTCCACTGATTACTACAGCTGAAGGGGAAGGGAGCTTTTGTTTCGATTTTCTAGAAATTTCAAAGTAATGCCATTCTCTTAAGCTTATCGCTATTCATATCGCTAAATCAGGAATAACAGAAAGCACGTGTGGCCTAAAATTATCTAGAGGATCGAAAGCGGCTTGTGTGTCTGCGGCTCGAACAAGTCGCTGCTGCCGATTCTCCACCAGTCACCGAGCACACTGTTGTAGAGTGAGCGGAAATCTGTCGTTGCCGGAACATCACCCTCGTCCAGTGCGGTCAAATTCGGTCGCTCACCAAGCAAACCGCCTTTAACGCGCCCGCCGAGTACGAAATGCGGCGCGGCTTTGCCATGATCAGTCCCATTTCCTGCATTTTGCTGAGCACGCCGTCCAAATTCAGAGTACGTAACTATCAGTACCTGATTCCAAATGCCTGCAGCGACGAACGCGTACTTGAGCGCAGCGAGAGTGTCGCCGAGTTGACGCAGTAGACTCTGATGGCGCGACGGCTGGTTAGCATGCGTATCAAAACCGGTTAGTGCGATCTTCATTATCGGCGTCGCCGGATCACCGATTAGAAGACGCGCGGCTTCACGAGCATCGCGACCGAAAGCACCTGGCGGAAATTCGCCCGCCGGCTGCGGTCGGTTTGCACTTAGGCGATGGTTAGCTGATTCAATTTCACGCTGTACCTTCAGAATGTGCCGAAGAGCAGCATTACTTTTCTGGCTTTCCAGCGCCTGCACACCGGCCGATTCGGAAGTAAAGCTTGCCAAATCTTCGATGATCATAGGCTGCATGCCCTGCCCACTCACAGGCTTGGCGTTGCGGCCGATTACAATTGCGTCAGCAGCAAACGAGCGGCCGAACTCCCGCCTAACGTTGAGCCGCGATAGCCAGCCGTCGTCGCCGAGTACGTTTGGCTCGGTTGCAGTGTCCCAGATTTCGATAGAACGGAAATGTGAGCGATTGGCCGGTTGGTAACCAATGCCCTGCACGATCGCGAGTTCACCGTCTTTGAAAATCGGCATAAGCTTTTCGAGCGCTGGATGAAGGCCGCTACGCTCGTCAAGCTGGAGCACGGAATGACGCGCAATCGCAATCTGTGGGCGCAGCTGGGGGTAAAGCGGATCCGTGTATGGAATAACAGTGTTAAGGCCGTCATTGCCGCCGTTTAGTTCGATCAGCAGCAGACGCCGAATAGCTGAGCTTGCTGTCCCCGCAGCAGAACTGCTCAGCGAAGGAAGGCCAATCAGGGGGGCGAGCATGGCACCCTTTAGACAGTCGCGACGATTCATGCCCCGCTCCTATTTGAGTTGATAGACTGGATCGAGCAACCACGCCTGCAGGCGATCCGGCGGTTTGGCGCCTTCAATGGGCGGCTGCACCGGCGCGAGCGCGAGCAGTTGTAGTTCAGGTCCTCGCGGCAACAGCTCTTCGGCGATCGCTCCAAACTGCCGCTGCAGTTTGAGCATCTGCGGTCGCTTGTGACGCTCGGGCGGTTCGGCCATCGCCATCATTTCGCCGCCCACTGCCGCAGCCTCCGTCTTGCCGGGGGTCGGTACATCACCCGTGATCATCAGCACGAAATTGCGCCGCTCGAGCAGCCAGTTTGTAGTAATCCAGTCTTCGCCGCTCGGCCAGCCTTTCACGTTCGGAGGAGCGAACAATCGTTGCCCCATGCGATCGACTGAATATACGAGCTGATTTGGCGGAATCGGCAGCCGCAGTTCACGAGAGAGGCCGACGACAAGCTCGACCGGTGATTTTACGAGCGAGCCGGAGCGCGCCTGCTCGATAAAAATCGGCTGCTTGAATAGGGCCTTGAGCAGCGGCGCGACCTCCCAGTCGCGGCGAAAATCATTAGCGAGCCTAGCTACTACGCGAGTATCCGGCGCCGGTGACACAAATTCGCGCCAGAGGTTTTCGACGACAAACTCGGCCGCTCGCGGCTGCTCTAGGATGATGTCGATAATATCGTGCCCATCGAAATGGCCGCTTTTGCCGAAAAAGCTCTTACGGCCCTCATCGAACTGGCGTGAATCGACTTCCGCGACCCCCGGAGATATGACCTTCCAGCCCGTGAATGCCCGTGCAGCCTGCTTGATGTCGGCCTCTGTGTAATGGCCTTCGCCCAATGTGAACAATTCCAGCAGTTCGCGCGCGAAATTTTCGTTCGGGGCTTGTTTCCGATTTTGCTGGCCGTTCAGGTATGCAACCATTGCAGGGTCGCGAACCATCTCGTGCAGTAGGGTTCTATAATTACCTAAAGCGTTACGTCGAAGCATCACGTTCTGCTTGTACATTAACTGCATCCACGGCACCACTTGATAAGAAGACGTGAATCGATTTGACCAAAATAAGGTCATTCGTTCTGTCAGTGGTGTTGGCGTGGTGAGCATCTCCTGCATCCACCAGACTTGAAGCTCGCGAACACGTGGGCGTAGGCGCTCCACTAGCTTTCGACGCTCGTCGACAGTCATCGAACCACTTAGAGCAATAGGTTCACTAGCCCAAGCGGGGGGTTCAGTCTGTGCCGCCTTGCGCCGCGACGCAGCATCGACAACAGTGTCAATTAGCCTTGGAAGTGTGCTACGTTCAAAATTAGCTTCGCCAATAAATCCAGAATCAAATCCGGACCGACGAAGAAATCTCCATGCATCACGGCGCCCTTCATCTTGAGGAAAATCGCTTGCTTGCGCAGCGTTAGAAGATGGTAAGGACATAGCAGATGCTATAGACAGCATAAAGCCCGCTTCTTGCATATCGCTTCCTCGCTACGCCTTAAGCCTAGCTTGTTTGACTCAATAGAGGTTGTGGCAAAAACATTATTCGAGGCGCCTTCCTCTGGTGCAGAATGTCTTCAAATCGACCCCACACTAGCATGATGAGTTCCCGACTTAGTTTAATGGCGCCGTAGTTAATGGGGGCGGCCAGAATTAGGCAGAATCGCCCCTCGGGCTCGCTGATCGTTCGTAAGGACTGATACGTCCCAACGGGCACAGAATTCATACGGACGTAGCTATCTTTAGCTATGCTGTGCCCAGCTTTTGCATAGAAAAGCTTGGGGGCACCCAGAAAGGAGTCCCTCTTCGTGGCCTCTAGCAACGGGAGTGACGCCGTTGCTTCAACATTAACAATCATCGCGGGGATTTTACTTGTGAAGAAAGCATTGCTGACCGGCGTAACCGGCCAGGACGGCGCGTATCTCGCCGAATTGCTGCTCAAGAAAGGCTACGAGGTTCATGGCATCAAACGCCGCGCCTCGTTGTTCAACACCGATCGCATCGACCATCTGTATCAGGATCCGCATGTCGAGCATCGCAACTTCATCCTTCACTACGGTGATCTCACTGACTCGGCCAACCTGATTCGCATCGTGCAGCAGGTCCGCCCGGATGAAATCTACAACCTGGGCGCCCAGTCACATGTGGCTGTGTCGTTCGACTCGCCAGAGTACACGGCGGACGCGGACGCCATTGGTGCGCTGCGCTTGCTCGAAGCCATTCGCATCGCTGGTCTCGAAAAGACTTGTCGCTTCTACCAAGCCTCTACCTCCGAGCTGTACGGCTTGGTGCAAGAGATTCCGCAGAAGGAGACCACCCCCTTCTACCCGCGCTCACCTTACGCAGTCGCCAAGATGTACGCGTACTGGATCACGGTGAACTACCGTGAGTCATATGGCATGTATGCCTGCAACGGCATCCTGTTTAATCACGAATCGCCGCTGCGTGGTGAGACTTTCGTCACGCGCAAGATCACGCGCGCCATCGCACGTATCGCGCTGGGCCTGCAAGACTGCCTCTACCTCGGCAACCTCGACTCGCTGCGCGATTGGGGCCACGCCAAGGACTACGTCGAGATGCAGTGGATGATGCTGCAGCAGGAGCAACCGGAAGACTTCGTCATCGCTACCGGTGTGCAGTATTCGGTACGCCAGTTCGTGGATCGCGCGGCTGCCGAACTCGGCATCACGCTTGAATGGAAGGGCACAGGCGTGGATGAAGTGGGCATCGTGACGGCCGTTTCTGGACCGGACGCGGTGGTTAAGCCGGGGCAGAAGATTGTGGCGGTTGATCCACGTTACTTCCGCCCGGCGGAAGTGGAAACGCTGCTCGGCGATCCGACCAAGGCGAAGCAGAAACTGGGCTGGGTGCCGAAGATTTCGTTTGCTGAACTCGTGAGCGAGATGGTTCGTGAGGATTTGAAGAGCGCCAAGCGTGATGCGCTGGTGAAGGGCGCTGGGTATCAGGCGTTTGATTATCACGAGTGAGGGGCTGAGGGGCTTCCGGCTTAACGGCTTAGAAGCCCCTCGCTCTCCTGCTTCGCAGGGACTCTCTCCCGCACGCGGGAGAGAGGACAAGCATGCAGCGTTGATCTTGCACTTGTTTAGCGGAAGTAAGCTTTGGTGTTTTCGTGGACTTGAGGGTTTGCAAGCACTTCTTCGACGGTGAAGGCTTTGTAGTCCCGGTGCTGGTCCAAGGGACCTGTGCCAGGAAGTTCGGGCAGTGTGATCTGGTGGCCTAGTACAACGTAGTGCGTGCGGATGCCGGGTTCCAAGGCGAAGTTGGTTTCATAGTGATGTTCGTAGACACCGATGAACTGCGCATCAGATCGCTTTAGCTGCAGGTTTAGTTCCACTTCTGCAAGTCGCGCGAAGGCTTGATCCAGTGTTTCGTTTTTTCGAATCACACCGCCCGGAACGAACCAAGTATCACGTGCGGGTTCGTTGGTGCGCAGCCCAAGCAGCACCCTGCCCTGCTCATCGCGCACGATGAGATCGATGGAAACCAGTGGCGCACGCTGCACCACTTCGAGCCAGTCTTTTTTGCTTAGCATTCGTTGGTCACTCTTGTTGATCAACTCGGAATTTTGGAGACGTTGAGATGGACGTTGCAGCCAAGATTTATGTAGCGGGACATCGCGGTCTGGCTGGTGGTGCGATTGTGCGAGCTTTACAGCGGAAGGGTTACAGCAATTTGCTGCTCAAGACGCACAAGGAGCTGGACCTTACCAGCCAGTCGGACGTAGAAGCCTTCTTCGCCTCCGAGAAGCCGGACTACGTGTTTCTAGCAGCGGCGAAAGTGGGGGGTATTCACGCCAACAACATCTACCCCGCCGAATTCATTCGCGACAACCTCGCCATTCAGACCAACGTGATTCACTCGGCCTGGAAGAACGGCACCAAGAAGCTCGCCTTCTTGGGCAGTTCCTGCATCTATCCCAAGCTTGCTCCACAGCCAATGCCGGAATCCTGCTTGCTGACCGGGCCTTTGGAATCGACCAACGAGTGGTATGCGATTGCCAAGATTTCCGGCATCAAGATGTGCCAGGCGTATCGCAAGCAATATGGTTTCGATGCCATTTCACTGATGCCGACCAACCTGTACGGGCCGGGCGACAACTTCCACCTCGAAAACTCACACGTGATGCCGGCGCTGATCCGCAAGTTTCATGAAGCCAAGCAGCGCGGTGATTCCGAAGTGGTGATGTGGGGAACGGGTACGCCCAAGCGTGAGTTCCTACACGTGGATGATCTGGGCGATGCCTGCGTATATTTGATGGAGAGTTATTCGGGTGAAGACTTCGTCAATGTCGGCGTCGGCGATGATGTGACCATTCGCGAACTCGCCGATCTCATCAAGGAAGTCGTCGGCTTCGAAGGCAAGATCGTGCAAGACCTCACCAAGCCCGACGGCACGCCACGCAAGCTGATGGATGTGTCGCGGCTATCAGGCTTGGGTTGGAAAGCTCAAATCAGCTTAAAGAATGGAGTCGCCGAAACCTACCAGTGGTTCCTCGACCAAGGCGACCAACTGCGACTGTAAGGCGTGCCATGGCAATCGTCCGCTAATTAACCCGCTATATCTCAGCATCTTCATGTCTATCACTGCTGTCATCCTGACCTTCAACGAAGCGCAACACCTGGAGCGCTGTCTCGACAGCTTGCAGGGGGTTGTTTCACGCGTTTGCGTAGTGGACAGCTTCTCTACCGATCGTACTGTCGAGATTGCTCGGTCACGTGGTGCGGATGTTTTCCAGAATCCCTGGAAGAACCACGCAACGCAGTTCCAATGGGGTCTGGATCACTGCGATATCCAGACACCTTGGACAATGCGCATCGACGCGGATGAATACCTTGAGTCCAAGCTAAAAGAGTCCATTCGCCAATTCGTCAAATCAGCTCCGGCCGATCGCAATGCCGGCATCTTTAGGCGGCAGATCGTATTTCTTGGAAGGCCGATCAAGTACGGTTTTTTCTATCCTTCAATGATCCTTCGCTTATGGCGGACTGGGCAAGGAAAGATGGAACAGCGCTGGATGGATGAGCACATCGTTGTTGAGCGCCTGAAAGGACAAACCTTGGATGGCGATCTCGTAGACGCAAATCTCAACGATCTCACATGGTGGGTTAACAAGCACAATCACTATGCGACGCTTGAAGTCTACGAGATGGTCAAAATTCTTGAGTGCCGCCGACAACAATCCGGCACTCGACCAGCCATGTCAGCTCAGGCTGCAGGCAAGCGCTTTTTGAAGGAGCAGATTTATTCGCGACTACCGGCAACACTGCGAGCAACGTTTTACTTTGTTTATCGCTACTTTTTGGGCGCCGGCTTTCTGGATGGCAAGGAAGGATTCTTCTTCCACTTCCTCCAGGCTTATTGGTATCGCACACTTGTCGAAGCCAAGCTGCACGAACTCAATCTGAAAGCGGCCAAGCGCGGCTTGTCTGCTCACGAGCTGCTTGTCGAGCAAGGCATCCTGACTAAAGAAGTGTAAGCGGCCTCTCTGGCAGTCTTCTAGCAATATGATTTTTCGTTGGCCGTGGGGCCTTTAAACAAGCAATGTTCAACTTGCAGGTTATCTCATGATCGTCCCTGTCCTGATGGCCGGCGGTTCCGGCACCCGCCTGTGGCCGCTGTCGCGCGAGCAGTACCCCAAGCAGTTTCTGAAGCTCCTCAACGAGCGCAGCCTGCTCCAGAACACCGCCCTGCGCGTCTCCCGGCTCGAGGATTCCGCCCCGCCGCTGGTCATCGGCGGCGATGCGCACCGCTTCGTCATCGCCGAGCAGATGCGCGAGATCGGCTTCGAGCAGGCCACCGTCATGCTCGAGCCCGAGGGCCGCAATACCGCCCCGGCCGCCGCGGTCGCCGCGCACTACGCGAGCACGCATTTCGGCCCGCAGGCGCTGGTCTTTTTGCTCGCCGCCGACCAGGCGGTCGAGAACACCCCGGCCTTCGTCGCAGCCGTCGAAGCCGCCGCCAAGGTCGCCGCGACCGGCAAGATCGTCACCTTCGGCATCCAGCCCACGCATCCGGAAACCGGCTTCGGCTACATCAAGGCCGGCCCGGCCGCCGAGCATGGTGCCTTCGAGGTCGCCGCGTTCGTCGAGAAGCCGGTGCTCGAAAAGGCCCAGGCCTTCCTCGACGAAGGCGGCTACTACTGGAACGGCGGCATGTTCCTGTTCCGCGCCGATGTCTTCCTCGACGAGCTCAAGCGCCTGGAACCCGAGATGTACGCGGCCAGCCTGCAGAGCTGGAACAACGCGGTGAAGGACATCGATTTCGTGCGCCTGGAGCCGACCGCGTTCAAGAAGTGCCGCAACGAGTCGATCGACTACGCGGTGATGGAGAAGACCGCCAACATCGCCCTGGTGCCGCTCGATGCGGGCTGGGACGACGTCGGCTCCTGGACCTTCCTCGGCAAGCTGCCGGCCACCGACGCATCCGGCAACCGCGTGCGCGGCGACGTGATCGTCGAAGATTCCCAGGACAACCTCGTGCATGCGAGCACGCGCCTGGTGAGCCTGGTCGGCATGAAGGACACGGTGGTCGTCGAGACCGAGGACGCCGTGCTGGTGGCCCCGCGCGAGCGCGTGCAGGAGGTCAAGAAGATCGTGCAGCGGCTCAAGAAGGCCAAGCGCACCGAGGCCGAGACGAGCCCGCGCGTCTACCGGCCCTGGGGCAGCTACGAGACGGTGGCGCTGGGGGATCGATTCCAGGTCAAGCGCATCGTCGTCAAGCCGGGCCAGAAGCTGAGCCTGCAGATGCACCACCACCGGGCCGAGCACTGGATCGTGGTCTCGGGCACGGCGCGCGTGTACTGCGGCGAGAAGAACTTCCTGCTGACCGAAGACCAGTCCACCTACATCCCGCTCGGCCACACGCACCGGCTCGAGAACCCTGGCAAGGTACCGCTCGAGCTCATCGAGGTGCAGTCGGGGGCTTATCTGGGGGAGGACGACATCGTGCGGTTTGAGGATGTTTATGGAAGGACGCCGGCGGCGAAGGTTTGAGGCTGGTTGGGGTTCGCTGAAGGCTTTAAAGATTAGAAGCCCCTGCCTCCCCGCTTCGCGGGACTCTCTCCCGCAAGCGGGAGAGAGGCACGGCGTGGCGCGGTCGCGGGTGGGTTGTTGCGGTAGCTGGCTTTGCTCCCTCACCCGGTCCTCCGGACCAAGCGGTTGCTTGATCGCGTTAATCGGCGCCGAATAGGTCTCGGCTGTAGACTTTGTTCACTACATCCCGGATGTCGTCCGTGATGCGGTTGGCGACGATGACGTCTGCCTTTTGCTTGAAGGCGGCCAAGTCGTTGATCACGGGCGAATGGAAGAACTCAGGCTCGTGTAGCACCGGCTCATACACGATGACCTCGATGCCCTTGGCCTTGATGCGCTTCATGATGCCCTGCACGCTGGACGCCCTGAAGTTGTCGCTGCCGGCTTTCATGATGAGCCGGTAAATTCCGACCACCTTCGGGTTCTTGCGAAGGATCTCATCCGCGATGAAATCCTTGCGGGTGGTGTTGGAATCGACGATGGCGCGGATCAGGTTCTGCGGCACGCTGCTGTAGTTGGCCAGCAGCTGCTGGGTATCTTTGGGCAGGCAGTAGCCACCGTAGCCAAAGCTCGGGTTGTTGTAGTGGTTGCCGACGCGGGGGTCCAGGGCTACGCCCTCGATGATCTGGCGGGTGTCGAGCCCGTGGCTGGCCGCATAGGTGTCCAACTCGTTGAAGAAGGCCACGCGCATCGCCAAGTAGGTGTTGGCGAACAGCTTGATGGCTTCCGCTTCGGTGGGCTCCGTGAACAGTACCGGAGCGCCCTGCTTGATGGCTCCCTGCTCGAGCAACTGTGCGAAGACCTTGGCCCTCTCTGAGCGCTCGCCCACGATGATGCGGCTCGGGTACAGGTTGTCATAAAGCGCGCGGCCTTCCCGCAGGAATTCCGGCGAGAAGATCAGGTTTTTCGTTTGAAAATCTTCACGCGCTTTCAGCGTAAAGCCGACCGGAATGGTGGATTTGATCACCATGACCGCGCTCGGGTTGATCTGCGTTACATCGCGGATCACCGCTTCCACGGAGCCGGTATTGAAGTAGTTGGTTTTGGTGTCGTAGTCGGTGGGTGTGGCGATGATGACGAAGTCGGCACCTTCATAAGCCTCGCGCTTGTCCAAGGTGGCGCGAAGGTTCAGGGTTTTCTCGGCCAGATAGGCTTCGATCTCTTTATCTTCGATCGGCGACTTGCGCTTATTGATCAGCTCCACCTTGTGGGCGTCGATATCCAGTGCCACGACTTCGTTGTGTTGCGCCAGCAGAATTGCGTTGGAAAGGCCAACGTAGCCGGTGCCAGCAATCGCTATTTTCATACGTTTATTTTTTGCAAATGTGCTTCGAAATAGAAAAGCGGCCGCCTATCGGCGGATGAGCGTGTTAAATCCAATTCTTGCTGAGCGGCATCCAAGACATGCGGGGTAGCTGCGAGCGCCCCCGCGCTTGCAACTACATGGTCTTGCCTGAACCCAACAGTCGGTCCTGGAGCGACATGGTCGTCTGGAACCTACCTCAAGCACCTCTAGCAGTGATCAAGCCAAATTGTGGTTGGGCAGTGTGAAGTTTACGAGATAGCGTGGAGCTGATGCTTTGTTCAGAATCGGCCGGACGTTCTATTCCGAATGCAAGCCCCTGGAAGGGGCTTTGTTAATCTCGCGCTTGAGGCGTGGCGACGTAGTGGCGCGTACATGGACTGCCGCATCCATGACCTTTGCCGGACTTACCGCTTATTTTCCTGCTCGACCATCTGTAGGAAATGTTCAAATTCATGACGCAGTTCTCGGATCGAAAAATCCCTTCGCCATAACGTCGGATTGCAGGGTCTTCCTGCTCAATTCCGGAGCAACGTTATGTCGATAGACAACCAGATTTCGGCCGTTCTGAGTGCGGAGTCGGTGCAGGCCATCCTCGGGCATGTGGCGGCCATTCGCGAGCTGATGCCGTTCTTGATCACCCTCACCGCCGACGAGCGCCGCAGGCTCGCCACGATGGCGGACAAGCTGATCGGCTTCGAAGACAAGGCCAAGGTCTACATGAACAGCAACCCGGAGTTCATGCCGGGCTTTCTGCCGCTTTCCGAGGTGACCAAGGACCGCGAGCTGCGTGGGCCGATGTCGATGATCTTCACCGCGGTATCGGCGCTGACGTACACGCTGGACGACACCTACCTGAAGCTCAACAGCGAAATCCACAAGGGCAACCTCGCCTACTACAACACCGTCAAGGAGGCCGCCAGCCGCGGAATTCCGGGTGCTAAGGCCATTTACGAGGACATGCAGAAGCATTATCCAGGCGCGCCGACCAAGGCTCAGCGTGAACGCAAGGCGGCGGAGGCGGCAGCAGAAGAGGCGGCCCGCAAGACGGTATAGAAGCCGCCTGTTCCGGAAGACTCCTAAAGCTGAATCCGTTGGCGGCGACCGAGGTGCGGCGGTGGCGACGAGTGTGCCGAAGACTTAAAGCACTCTCAGGACGTGGAAGGCGGAGGTCCCGAATCCGCCTTCCACTCAAAATGAGGCAGGCACGTTTAACGGCGAGACGCGCCTGCCTCAAAATCACTCGTCTACGGGCTTATTTTGGAGCAGCGCGCGTCATCAACACCCGGCTTGGAGTGGCAAACACCCATCGGCGGGTCTTTTTGAGGGCCGTTACCGTGTTTGGACCGGCGCGGCGGATAAAAAACACCCGTGTTTCTGTGTTCGACAGTCGAATTGGCTTGTTCAACAGCCGAGCCGCCTCGCCAGACAGGCTTCAAGCATCGGCGATCAATGCTTTGAAGCACTGCCCTCCCTCATCGAACGCGCTCAGCGGGTGTAGCGCGAGAAGAATTCGAACAGGATGGCGCTGGCGTCGATGTCGGTGCTGGTGGTTCCAATGATGGGAATCGGCAGGTATTGCCATCCGCCCGGCCATGCATGGCCGCCGCCGTTGACGGTGTAGCGGACCACCTCCTTGCCGGATCCACAGGCCTGATGCACGGTCTGGCGCACGGTGGTTCCATCGTTGGTGGTGTTGGGCAGGTCGGTCACGATGGCGGCGGAACTCACACAGCCGTTGCGCGCGGCCCAGAAGGCGAGCGTGGCGTCTGCAGAGCGGATGTTGCCGATGCCGCCATAAGGCACGATCGGGTCCGTGGTGCCGACGATCAGGGTAATGGGCCGCGGCTCACCGTCGGCGCAGTTCGATTGCACGCCCGTACGCAACGCCGCCGAAACGACGCCCACGGCGGCGATGCGGTCGGAGAGCTCGCAGGCCAGCCTTTGGCTCATGAAGCCCCCATTGGAAAGCCCTGCGGCGTAGACACGATCGGCATCGAGCTGGTAGCCGGCGACCGCGATGTCGATGACGCGGGAAATGAAACCGACGTCGTCCTTGGACGGATCCGAGTTGGCAGGATCGTCGTCCCAGACTCCATTGACGGCCGACGGCAAAAAGACCCACGTGCCGGTGCTGGCGACCAAGGGAGCAATCTCCGCAAGGTTTGCCTGGTTCTGCGCCGTACCGCCATTGCCATGAAGCATGACCACGACAGGAGCGCGATTCGTCGCCGGCTCGGGGCGAACCACGATGACGCTGCGCGAAACGCCGTTGTGGACCAGCGTGAGATCAAAGGCTGCGGTTCCCGGCGTCAATTCCAGGGTGCGACCCTGTATTCGGATCACCGTCCGCTGCAGCCAGCGCGGCGCGATCTGGGTAGCTCCGACCAGGACATCAGCCAACGGATCGGTCACCGTCCCCACCAGGTTTGAGACTCCGTTGACGGTGGCCCCGTAGAGTTCCGTCAAAGCATTGCTGGCATAGGCGGTACTGGCCGCAAGAAAAAGACTGCCGCAAAGGCAGAACGCGCTTACATAGTGCTTCCCTTTCATTGTTTATCTCCCCTTACGCGATAGTGGTCTGAATTGGTCGCGTAGTGGGACTTTTTACCTATGGGATTAATTGGGGCTGAATAGCGCTGCTGGGCTTGGAGCGCTGCTCTCGGACCACCTCTCCCCGGTCCTTCGGACACCCTCTCCCGCAAGCGGGAGAGGGGACAAATACAGCGAGCTTGCTGTTTCTGCTGTGCCTGCTGTTCCTCTCTCCCGCTTGCGGGAGAGAGTCCCCGCGCAGCGGGGGAGAGAGGGGCGGCCCGGAAAGCGCGCGCACTCTCCAACCATCCCCTCTCCCGGTCCTTCGGACCACCCTCTCCCGCAGGCGGGAGAGGGGACAAGCACAGCGAGCTTGCTCTTCCAGCCGTGCCTGCTGTTCCTCTCTCCCGCTTGCGGGAGAGAGTCCCCGCGCAGCGGGGGAGAGAGGGGTAGCCCGGAAAGCGAT
>NZ_JBYSYG010000002.1:50375-64453 GCF_058783045.1 Hydrocarboniphaga sp. FW305-C-57
GCGAGCTTGCTCTTCCAGCCGTGCCTGCTGTTCCTCTCTCCCGCTTGCGGGAGAGAGTCCCCGCGCAGCGGGGGAGAGAGGGGTAGCCCGGAAAGTGCGTGCACTCTCCAACCATCCTTCCCTGCCGAGGCGTGCTGCGACTATCGAATGCTGCCGCGCCGCCTCAATACCGCTGCGCCCGATGCCAGCGCCACGCCGACTCGACGATCTGTTGCAGGCCATGCGTTTTCGGCGCCCAGCCCAATATGGCGCGCGCACGGCTTGCATCGGCGACGAGCGCCGGCGGATCGCCAGGGCGGCGGGCGCAGATTTCGGTGTTCACCTGGCGGCCGATGATCTCCTGCGCCGCGTTCAGCACTTCGAGCACCGAGAAGCCCTGCCCGTTGCCGAGGTTGTAGAGCTGATAGTCCGGCAGATCGGTCCTGGCGAGCGCCTCCGAGGCGAGCAGATGCGCTTCGCATAAGTCGGTGACGTGGATGAAGTCGCGCACGGCGTAGCCATCGCGCGTGTCGTAATCGTTGCCGAACAGCTTGACCGTCGGCTGCTCCGCTCCGGCCGCAGCCCGCAGAATGCTCGGGATCAGATGGGTTTCGGGCCGGTGCGATTCGCCGATCTCGCCGGATTCATCCGCGCCCGCCGCATTGAAATAGCGCAGCACCACCGCGCGCAATCCGTAGGCCCGGCAATGGTCGTGGATCATGTGCTCGGCGAACAGCTTGCTCCAGCCGTAGGGGTTGATCGGTGCGGTGGGATGATCTTCTTCGATGCGCCGCCTGACCGGCACGCCGTACACCGCCGCCGTCGACGAGAACATGAGCCGGTTCACGCCGTGACGGCGCATGCTGTCGAGCAGATTCAGCACACCAAACGCGTTGTTGTGGTGGTAGAGCATCGGCTCGGCCATCGACTCGGCCACCATCGAGCGGGCCGCGAAGTGCATGACCAGTTCGGGCCGGTAGTCGGCCAAGGCCTGATCGATATCGGCGGGCGCGAGCAGATCACCGCGATAAAGCTTGTAGCCTTCGATGGCTTCGATATGGCCGGTGGAGAAGTTGTCCATCACGGCCACTTCGTGGCCGGCTCGCGACAGCATGCGAACCATATGGCTGCCGATATACCCCGCACCGCCTACGACCAGAGCTTTCACGAGCCGCCCTTTTCTTGAACCGCGGCGAACCGGCGCGGCAGTCTATGGAAGGTTTTTCATTGGATGACGAAGGGCGTCGCACGAAGCAAAGCCCCTCTCTCTCCTCGCCCGCGCGAGGGCCTCTCTCCCGCAGGCGGCAAAAGCAAAAAGCGATTCAAGGCCTGCTTATCGCTGAAAAACTGGCAGGGCTGAGCGCCCTGCTGTTCCCCTCTCCCACTTGTGGGAGAGGGTGGTCCGAAGGACCGGGAGAGGGGAGCTTGGAAAAGCTGCGCCCTCGATCGGGCCAACCCTCTCTCCCCTCGCTCGCGCGAGGGACTCTCTCCCGCAGGCGGGAGAGAGGAACGGCTGAAAACCATCGGCTAGTTCCCCGTGTCGAGCTCCGCGAAACTCTTCACCAGATCATCCACCGCCTTCATCTGCGCGAGGAACGGCTCGAGCTTGGAGAGCGGCAACGCGCTCGGGCCGTCGCATTTGGCCTTGTCCGGGTTCGGGTGCGCTTCGATGAACAGACCGGCGATGCCGACCGCCAAACCGGCGCGGGCGAGCTCGGCGACCTGTGCGCGACGGCCGCCGGATGCGGCGCCAAGCGGATCGCGCGTTTGCAAGGCATGCGTGGCGTCGAAGATCACCGGCTTGCCGCCCGAGACCTGCTTCATGACGCCGAAGCCGAGCATGTCGACGACGAGGTTGTCGTAGCCGAGCAAGGTGCCGCGTTCGCACAGGATCACGTTCTCGTTGCCCACTTCCTTGAACTTGGCGACCACGTTCGCGGTTTGCGAGGGGCTCAGGAACTGCGGCTTCTTCACATTGACGGGCTTGCCGGTTTTGGCGAGCGCCACCACGAGATCGGTCTGGCGCGCGAGGAATGCGGGCAGCTGCAGCACGTCGATCACTTCGGCCGCCGGCGCCACCTGATCGATCTCGTGCACGTCGGTGATCACGGGCACCTGGAAGGTCTTCTTGATCTCTTCGAACACCTTGAGCCCTTCCTGCAGGCCGGGGCCGCGGAACGAGTGGATCGACGAGCGATTCGCCTTGTCGAACGAAGCCTTGAAGATGTACGGAATGCCGAGCTTTTGCGTGACCTTCACGTAATGCTCGCAAGCCTGCATGGCAAGATCGCGGCTCTCGATCACGTTGATGCCGCCGAACAGCACGAAGGGCTGATCGTTTGCGACCTGGATTCCGTTGACGACGACGCTCACTGGGCACACTCCTGAATATGCGGCGGGCCCGATCGGCCTCGCGATGTCGCGCGCAGTTTACGCAGGGAGCGCGCAGCCTGCCTTAGCAGGCTGGTGAAAATCCCCGATCTTTCCCCGGATTTTCCTGTCTTCCGAATTTTTCCGGTGCCGGAAGCGTACCGTCGTACCGCGTGATACCGCTCTTTGCTGCGACTTTGGCCTTGTTTCCGGGCTGCGGACGCAATACGCCTATGGCTTGCCTACGCCGGCATCGGCTCGAAGCTCATCAGCTTCAGCAGCCGCGTCAGGTTGTAGGCCGCAAACGTCAGCAAGGCCTGGCCGGAGAGCTTTTCCAGCCCTTTGTGGCGCGTCTTGCGCAAGCCGCCCACCGTCTTGATCCAGCCAAACGATTCTTCAATCTGCTTGCGACAGCGCAGGCTGATCGCATAGCCCTTGCCGCGCTTGGTGCGGCCATCGACCGCACTGCCTTCGGCCTTCGCCGCCACGTGCGCTTTGATGTTTCGCGACTTCAGAAATCTCACAAACACCGGCACGTCGTAGCCCTTGTCCGCGCCGATCGTCGCGCCCGGTTTGCGCACGCTGCGCGCGATCATGCATTGGGCGGCGACCCACTCGGCGCGTCCATCGGCCTGCGTGGTCTCCACATCGACGATCAGGCCGTTGCGGTTCTCGGCCAATGCATGCGTCATGTAACGCAGCTTGGCTTCGGTGTATTCACCCTTCTTGTACAGGCGGGACTGCGGATCGGTCTTGCTCTGGTGCGTCTGGTTGCTGCGCTTCTCTTTCTTGAAGTCGACGCTCGGATTGCGGCCCTTGGGCGGGTTCGATCCGTCGTCGTCCTTGCGTTTGAAACTCTTGTGGCTGGCCCAGGCTTCGATCATCGAGCCATCGACGCTGAAGTGCTCGTCGGAGACCAAACCCTGCCATTCGGCCAGGTACAACACGCGCTGGAAGAACTCGCGCGCCATCTCGGTGGAGAGCAGGCGATCGCGATTGGCACTGAACACGGTGCGATCCCACACCGCTTCATCCATCTTCAAGCCGACGAACCAGCGGAACAGCAGGTTGTAGTCGAGTTGCTCAATGAGCATGCGCTCGGAGCGCACGGTGTAGAGGATTTGCAGCAGCAGGGCGCGCAGCAGGCGTTCGGGCGGAATCGAGGGACGCCCCGTGCTGGAGTACACCGCGTCGAACTGCGCATTCATGCTCGACAGAATGCCATCCACCAAGGGGCGCAACCGCCGCAACGGATGATCCTCAGGAACCCGCTTCTCCAGGGTCACGTAGCTGAACATGGCAAATTGGGCGTCGTCCGTGCCGCGCATCGAAGGGCTTGAAGTGGCTCGATTATTCGAGCCCTTTTGCATGCAATTTCAATGTCAGATCAGCAGGCTGGAGTTTTTCACCAGCCTGTTAGGCTTTTAAGCTGCAAGTCGCATCGAGCCGAATGAGCATCGCAGCTCGCGTGGAGCCCGATTAAGACCGCGTCTTTGATTGGAAACAAGAGACCGTTTTGATGCCGGTCCATTTTCATAATCGATGCAGCTTTAAAGCCCGGAATCGCATTGCACGATTCCGGGGCGCTTCATTACTTCACAAACTATTTCACCAGAAAGCTTTCGCGATTGGCGCCGGAGGCTTCCGCATCGGCCAGCCATTTCGGCGTGCGGCCACGACCGGACCAGGTATCGCTGCCATTGCGATATTTGACCGCCACCTTGGAACCCGAACCACTGGCCTTTTTGGTCGCACGCGCCGCACCGAGATCGGCGAGCGTAATACCGAAAGTTTCCATCTTATCTTTGATATCAGCGATTACCGTGCTGATTTCCGTCTTGCGCAGCTCTTCGGCCTGCTTGGTCAAAGACTCGATCTGCTTGAGGAGATCGTTATAAGTCGTCATGTTCCACTCCAGTAAAAAATAAAAGCGATGCATTATAGACACCAGATAATATTTAGTCCTCCCTGAAGAATCCGATTCAAGTCGAAGCCAGGTTTCCGATAAAGGGATATCTGTCATCGGAGGTGCAGGCATTGCGTCGAGGATCGAGGGTTCGCCCGATCAGGGCCAAAATCGCGAGCAGCAAAGCGGCGATCCAGCGCATCAGCCAGCGAATGTTGTAGCCAGCGGCGCAGAGCACGGCGTGCATCGCATCGCCGGTGGGGCCCTTCAAGTGGCAGCGGCGCAGCCGGCAATCGTCCTTGGCGTGGCCGATGATGGGCTCGATGCTCTGCCGTCGTTTGAGCCAGCGCTTCTGCGTTCTGGTCAGCTGCTTCAAGCCGCGATGCAGGATGTCGATGCCGTCGATTCTGCGGCCGCGAAAACCCAGATCGACGATGACGTGCCGGGGTTTCACCTCGGTGAGGATGGCCACCTGCTCGATCTGCTCGGCCAGCGTGTCGCCATCGTACGGATTGCCCGGAAAACTGCGGGCACCGACGATCAAACCTTGCCTGGCGGTCACGGCCAGGCCCACCTTGACGCCGAATTCGTAAGGATTGCGTGCCTTGCCCTTGCCGATGCACTCGACTTCCGGGGCATGCAGCGCATAAAGCTTGTTCCGGTCCTTGGGCTTCTGCCGCTGCAGCTGCGCGATGCGCGCCAGCCATGGCGACAGCGCCGCTTGCTGCTCGGCGTTGGCCTTGCGCTGCACATCGCGCAGCAAGCGGCCCAGGATCGTGCGCTGGCGCTTGAGGAGGCGGCGCAGTCGCTTGAACTGCTTGGCATGGGCATAGCCGGCGGCGCGTCGTCGCAGCGTCGGGCCTTGGCGCTCGTAGCTCTGACGCAGATCAATGCCGCAACGCCGTGCCAGCAGCACCAGCTTCTTGCGCGCCACTTCGAGCAAACGGCTGTCGGTGGGATACGCCACGGCTTTCTCTTGCACCGTGGTGTCGACAATCACACGCGAAAGATCGGCCGGCTTGATCGCATTCAGATCCTTGGCCGCGGCGATGCTCTGCGCCAGCAACTCTTCCACTCCGGCTTCACCCAGGCGCTTGCGAAAGCGCGTCAGCGACGAGGGATCGCAAGGAAAGCGGGTTTGAAAGAACACTTCGCCGCAGAAGAACTGCCAGTACGGGTTTTCCAGCCAGCGCTCGCAGAGGGCTTCGTCCGACAGATCATAGGCGTGCTTCAGGTAGAGCAGCCCGCACATCAATCGCAATGAGAGTGCAGGACGGCCGCCGCCCTTGGGCTCGGCTGGCAGCACCGAAGACAAACGTTGGGCCATGGCGTCCCAAGGCATCACCGCCGAAAGCTTGCACAACGAATGCCGCAGATCGATCTGCGCATCCAGGCGATTGCGGAACAGGTCGGTCGAAACCGACGCAGCGCTCTGAGCGGGAGTGGGCTGATGCCGCATGCGAAAACCCTTGCTGAAATTGCCAGGAATCCATCAGCCGACATTATCTTTCCGGCAATTTCAACAGGCTATTTCCGCGCCTATCTTGCTGTCTGAGCGTGACTTTTCGGATTCTTCAGGGGCGACTATTTATCAAATAAATCCTCACACCGTCTCGTGAAAGAAACATCTGACAGGGGATGAGGATAATTTTACCCATGCCGAGGTAATGCTCCGGCGATTCAGGGGTTTGCATGCGCCAGTCGCGCGTGTGTCAACGGTCGTAAACATCCCGATACATCAACTGCAATGTCTGGCACCGATAATGCGTGTTACTTCGGGTACTGCTGTTCTCTGGGTGACCGACCAGGCGTGCAGGTGATTTCTCGGTCGTGATTGAAAGGCGGAATGCGCAATGACTCTCCGGTATCTGGACCCCGTAACCAACGAACCCCGCTTCAAACGCCGTTTCGTCTGGGCTTTCTGGGGCTTCGCTGCGGGAATGGTGTTCGGAATCCTCGCGGTGAAGGTGTTGTTCTGATCTGATTTTTCGCAGCCCCGCAATGGGGCTGCTGTTTTGTAGTCCCCGACGGCTACCGGTCTCGAGTGGCGCTGGACTGATGGATGGGTCAGTGGTCACCCAGCTTTGGGGCCCCGATCTGTACCGTCCATCGGCGGTGCAGCCGGCCGATGCCCTTACGGGCTTCCCCCGGTGCTGGCAAATACGATAGGGTTCAAAGCCTTGGCCTGCATGTTGCAGCCGCTGATCGCCTGTCGTCCCGTATCGAGAGCATCGCGCTTATGAGCGAAACCACCGCGCGTCTTTCGCGCGAGCAACTGCAGTCGCTGATCTATTACCGCAACGGCTACACGCTCGCGAAGCTCGCGCTGTTCGTGGCCATCATGGCGGTCCTGAGCTGGCTGTCCTGGCGCGCCGAAGGCAATCCGTGGATCGAGTGGGCCTGCTACATCGGCCTGGGCTACATGTGGATGAGCCTCGTCACCTTCATGCATGAGGCCACGCACTACACGCTGTTCCCCAAGAAATGGCAGAACTGGCTCTACGGCGTCGTGAGCATGCTGCCGGTGATGATCACCTTCGTGGCCTTCAAGGAAGACCACATGGAGCATCACAAGTACAACCGCTCCTACCGCGACCCCGACTCGTTCACGATGGGCAAGCGCGGCTTTCTCGACTTCCTCACCTACTACGCCTACATCGCGATCAGCATCGTGCTGACGATGGTGCATTTCACCATCATCTATCCGATCAAGGCCTTCACGCCCAAGCTCTGGGCGATCCACCTCGGCGAGATCGCGCTCAAGCTGCTGTGCTATTGGGGCCTGATCACCTGGGCGCGGCACGCCGGCCTGATCGAGGACGTGCTCGAGGTCTGGCTCTGGCCGATCGCGGCGTTCTCGCTGTTCAATTCGATGCGCTTCATCGTGGAGCACTACGAAACGCCTTGGGACCAGGGCAAGCTCGCCGGCACGCGCACGCTGACGTCCAATCCGGTGCACAGCTTCTTCTGGAACAACATCAACTACCACGCCGGGCATCACCTGTACCCGAAGGTGCCCTACTTCAATCTCCAGAAGCTCTACGAGATGGTGAAGCCCGACATCGCGGCCTGCGGCGGCGTGGTCGACAAGAGCTACGTCGCGGTGTTCGCCAAGGCGGTGGTTCGCGGGCCGGAGAGCGAGGCGCGCTGCGAGAAGTTCCTGAAGGAGCGCTACGAAAAGCGTGCGACGGCGACGGCCTCTGCTCCGGTCTATTCGGCTGCACCGGCGACGCTGAGCCCGATGGCGTCGGGACTGGCGGCGGGCGGTGAAGGCTGACTTTCGGGTTTTGAAGCTCGGGTTTTAAAGCTCAGGTTTTTAAAGCGCCACCTTTTTGATGGCCCTCTCTCTCCCGCTTGCGGGAGAGAGCCCCTCGCGCAGCGAGGGGAGAGAGGGTCAGCCCGGCCTGGAGCACACCCTTTCCGGGCCTTCCCTCTCCCGGCGCTGCGCGCCACCCTCTCCCGCAAGCGGGAGAGGGGAACTGCATTAGGCTGCTGAACTCTCCGGATTTCGCTGTTGATGTCCTCTCTCCCGCTTGCGGGAGAGAGTCCCTCGCGCAGCGAGGGGAGAGAGGGGCGGCTTACCCTGGAGCACACCCTTTCCGGGCCTTCCCTCACCCGGCGCTGCGCGCCACCCTCTCCCGCAAGCGGGAGAGGGGAACTGCATTGGGCTGCTGAACTCTCCGGATTTCGCTGTTGCTGTCCTCTCTCCCGCTTGCGGGAGAGAGTCCCTCGCGCAGCGAGGGGAGAGAGGGACGGCTTGGCCTGGAGCACACCTGTCCGGCCTTCCCTCACCCGGCGCTACGCGCCACCCTCTCCCGCAGGCGGGAGAGGGGACTGCATGGAGGGCTCGTGACTCCCGCGACTTCTAAGACGCCTTCTTCTTCGTCGCTCCGCTCGTCGCGTCGATCTTGCCCGTGGCGATCGCCTCCGCACGTTTGACCGAGAGCTCGGTCAGCGACAGCGCGACCTCCACTTCCTTGAGCATCGAGGCCCGATAGTCCGCGATCGCGGCCTTGCCCGCCGGCGTCGTCGCCTTGGCGCCCTCGCCCGTCGCGGCGATCTGGTTCTGCCCGCGGTCGACCAGCGGGGCGCGGGTCTTGATCCAGTCCGCGAACAGCGTGTTCCAGAGCTTGAGTTCCTGTTCGGACAGGGTCTGCTTCTTCTGCTGCCACGGCAGGTTGGCGGCGGCGATGGCCTGGTCCTGGCACGGGTCCGGGCAGGGCTTGGTGTTGTCGAGGATGGTCTTGAGCTGCTGGCCCATGGCGGCCTGGATCCAGCGCGTGCGCTTGGCCATGGCGGCCGCGGGCTCGTTCTTGTCCGAATTCGACGCCAGGTAGGCGCTATAGCCGACGACGGCGCCCTGCACCTCCGGCGCGTCACCCGAGACCGCCGGCGGCGGCGTGCCGGCTGCGGGCGCGCTGCCGCCGGCCAGCGTGGCGATGGCGGCGCGCTCGGCTTCTATCGCCTGCTTGATGCGGGTGTATTCGGGGGCGACGATCTGCCCGTCCTTGATCCAAGACAGTGCAGTAGCCGGGTCGGCCGGGGGCGTCGGCACGCTTTTGAGCAGCTCGCTGTACGAGGCGGCCTGGGCGTCGAGGCCGACGAGTCCGAGGATGGCGGCGAAGATGGGGCTGAAACGGTGCATGCGAACGTCCCTGTGTCCGGGTGAAAACCCGGTAGATGGAGCAAGTCGCATGCCGCAAGCTGACGCAAGGCTCAGCTCGCAGGGCGGGTCGTGACCCGCCCTGCGGCCGCGCAAAGAGAAGCCGGGCGAACCCGGCCAAAAACTCAAAAACCCGAAGAAAGAGAGGTTTCCTCGGAAAGTCGATCGCAAGCTCCGGCTCGAAGGCCGATCAGAACGAGTAGCCCACGTGCGCTTCGAGGTAGTCGCGATCGGACAGCAGGTTCTGGTCGCCGCCGCCCATGTAGACAACGTAGCCGATGTCGCCGGTCCAGGCCTGGTGATAGGTCCAGCCCATCGACAGCGCCACCTGCTTGCGGCCCTTGACGAAGTTGCCCATCGGCGTCGGCGTGTAGCCCGAGACGTCGTGATCGAAGCGGATGGTCGGGTCCAGGCCTACCGAGCCGATCGCGTTGTTGTACGAGAGCCGGGCGAGCAGCTTGTAGCCCCAGGACATCGTGGTGGCGTAGTTGTTGGACTCCGACGGCAGATCCTGCCGCGTGACGCCGTCGGCGTTGAACCTGCCGCGGCCCACCAGAAAGCCCGCGCGCGCCGGGCCGTCGGACGCCGCGAGACCCGGCAGGAAGGTGCCCGGCGCGTCGTAGCGCAGCTCGCTGGTCGACGGCAGGTCGTGGATGTAGTCGTAAGCCACTTCGGCGACGACGATGGTCTGGTCGTTGCGCAGCCACTTGGCGGGGCCGAACACGCGCGAGAGCGAGAAGTCGATCTGCGAGACGTTGTGACGCCGCCAGCCCTTGATGTACTGCTGGCCCGAGGCACCGCCGAGCGTGGGTTCGATCTGGCTCGGCACGCCCAGGCCCGTCAGCAGGATCTCGACATCGTCGATCTGCAGCGGCTGGCCGTCCTTGTAGCTGTACTCGCCCTGCAGCGCGAGGCCCCAGGGCAAGGTCGAGCTGAACGACATGCCGTACATGCGGATGTCTTCGGGGTACTCGATGAAGTAGTCGCTACCGAACGGCCGCAGTGGCTCGCTGCCCGAGTGGCCGCTGATCATCGGCAGGCGGCTGTGATAGTTCGCGGCGTACAGCGCGAAGTCGATGCCGTTGAACTGCGGGATGAAGAAGCGCAGCGCGGCGCCGTACTGGCCGCCGTTTTCGGGCTTGTTGTCGTCGATGCGCGGAATGCTGCTGCCGATGTCGTTTTCGCCCGGGATACCGAACGAGATGTTCGCGCGGTTGCCGCCGATGCCGACGAAGTCGTTGGTCGAGAACGGGCTGCCGGACGCATCCGGGTCGGTGCGGCGCCATTCGAACTGGTAGAAGGCTTCGACGCTCACGTTCTCGATCAGGTCGAGGCCCGCGAACACCATGCCGGCCGGCTTGAGCGCTTCGGCGATGTCGTAGCCCGGCACGCGCAGCTGGTTCTGGTCGGCCGCGACGAGGCTGTTGAGACCGTTCTGCACGAGCGTGGATTCGCCCCAGTTGAGCACCTGGCGACCGATCTTGTACGTCAGCGTGCGACCCGCGATCGAGTTGCTGCCGTAGACGTAGGCGTCGAGCAGGTCGGCGTCGTTGCCGAGCCGATCGCGCACGGCGTCGGTGCGCTGCTGGTACTCGTAGGCCGGCGCTTCCTTGCCGGGCTGGCCGTAGTTGGCCTGGTTGAAATAGCGCTTGTTGTTGAGCGTGTCGTTGTACAGGTAGCTGCCGCGCACGAACACGCCGTAGTTGCCGTAGGTCAGCGTGGCATCGCTCGTGAGCTTGATGGCGGAGGCGATCGCGTCACCCTTGTCGAAGGCCAGGTTGCCGTCGTCGTTGTTGGTCGAATACGCGTTGCCGCCGTTGCTGATGCCGATGTTGTCCTTGTCCTGTTTCTGCATGCGCCAGGCGCCACCGACCGTGAGCTTGCTGTCGACGCGCAGCGAGACGTCGTCGTTTTCCCAGCTCAATGCGCTGGCGGAAAAAGGCAGGCAACCGAAAGCGGCCGCAGCGAGCGCCACGGCGCTCTTGCGGTAGTGGCGAGCATTGTTTTGGGTGCGAGTCATGGAGAACTCCTGAATGCGGTTGGAGAGGTCTGCGAGAGCGGTGGCGCGCTTCATGGGCACGCCCCTCCGATCGGCAGACACAGGCCACCGCTGGCCAGGAAGCTCGCCGTCTCCTTCTGCATCTCCTGCGTGACCGTTGGCGAAGCCGCCGGGCTCAGGATCGAACCGTGATCGCCGGCGCTGAAGCGCACCACGTTGTTGCGCGCCGCTTCGCCGAGCAGGACGTTGGCGCTGCCGTCGAACGTGCGCGCCGCGAGCCCCATGGTTTCATGCAGCGGATCGGTGCCCGACAAAAAGCCCTCGATCGTCACCTTGTCGTTGGCCTTGATGCCGCCCACCGCCACGCCGTCGTTGGCCGGCGCCGAGTTCGGCACGACCTGATCGGGCGCCGAGGTCGCGCTGCCGACGACTTCGAGCATGTGGATCGGATGCTTGGTCTTGGCCGCGACCGCGTAGTTGATCGGGTCGGCCGAGTCGACGATGGTCTGCGCGAAGCGCATGAAGGTTTCGTAGTTGTCGCTGCCTTCGACCACGCCGCTCGCCTGCAAGCCCGCCGCGATGCGCGGACCGAAGCTGACCGAGGCATCGAGCAGCTTGGCAATGCCGCCGCCCGGCATCGCGAGCGTCGAAGCCCCGATGTCGCCGTTCACGCCGAGCAGCGTGCCGCCGACGATGCCGCCGAGCGAATGGCCGACGAAGCGGATGTTGCTGCCGTCGAACTTGTTGCCGTCCGGTGCGCCGCCGGCTACCAGAATCGCGCCCGGAACCGCACGCGTCAGCACCATCAGATCGGAGACCGCCTGGCGAATGTTGTCGCGGCTCGTGATGAGACTCGACAGATTGATGAAGTGCGTACCGGAACTGTCGACGTTGCCGTCGGGTCCCGCGGCACCGGTACTGTTGTTGACGTAGTCGACATCGAAGGTGCGCTCGCTGACGCCCGTGATACGCAGCGCCGCTGCGGCGTCGGTCGGCACGATGCCATGCAGCGGCAGATCGATGGCCACCACCGCGAAGCCCGCCAGTGTGAGCGCCGGAGACAGTGCGAGCATCTGCGAGCGATTGCCGGTGATGCCGTGCTGGAAGATCACCACGGGCCAGCCGCTGGCCGGCATGGTCCTGCCCGAATCCGCGTTCGGCAGCGTGATGAGCACCGGCACGGTGACATCGGCTTGCTTGACCGGCTCCGGGAAGCAGGCGGTGGTCGAGACGCTCGGCGACAAGCGTCCGCCGCTCGCAGCGGGATTGAAAGCGGCGCAGGGCGTGCCGAGGAAGTTCTTGCTCGTATCGGGCTTGGCGCTATCGGCGAGCCAGAACTTGGTCAGCGGAGCCGTCGGATCGGATGCACTCGGCGGCGTGAGGTAGTACGGCAGCGTGATGGTTCCCGCATAGACATTCGCGATCGGCGGCAGCGCCGGATTCACCGTGCGCAGCGTCGCTCCGGTGTTCTGCGCGGCGAGCCGCGCCGGCGCAGCGGCGCTGACATTGGCCTGCAGTTTGTCGAGCGTGTTGCTGACCGACTGCGTGGTGAAGCTCCAGGCCAGCACGATGTCGTCTTCGGCGACGAGGTTGGTGCCCGTGAGCTGCGTGACGATCGGACGGATCAGCGTGCTGCGCAGCGCTTCGAGCGTGGCCTTCTGCGTCGCATTGAGCGTCTGCAGCACCGGCACCGTCTGTTCGGACACCGGCGTGCCCGAACGCACGACGGTGAACAGCTCGCTCGCTCGCGCCGGAGTGCCATCTTCGCTGTGCAGCGCGCGCGTGAGCACGACCACGTAGCGCGTCGACGGCTTGAGCGGACGCAGCGGCTCGATCAGCACGCGCGAACGGAAATTGCTGATCGGCTCTTCGACGCGCGACAGCGGATTCAAGGCCGTGGCGACCGAAGGCTGCGTGGTGTAGTCGGTGCCCGCGACGAGCGGGCGGCCGGTGGAGCCGTCGATGATGATCAGACCCTGGTCGAGGCTGCCGTAATCGAGCTTGCCGAGCAGGTCCGTGAACAGCGATGCCGTGGTCGAAAAGCCGTCTTGCAGGTTGGCCTGCGTCACGAACGGCGCATTCGACGCATTCGGAATGTTCAAGGTGGGATCGGTGAAGCCCGAGAAGAAACCGTCGAACGGAAACGGAACCTGGGGGCTTGCGGCCACCGGATCGAACAGCGAGAACACGCCGCTCTCGAGACCACCATCCTCACCGCCTGGATCATTGCGGCTACTGCAGGCCGACAGCCCGGCAGCCGAGCACAGCACAACGAACGCCATCGCCGCGTTGCGAATCTTCATGAGCCTCTCCTCTCAATGTGCACCATGGAGCTTCCCGCTCCGTACGCGACCCGCTCGCTGCGAGCCGCTTTGTGATCGGCGCTAGTGTTCGCCGGTTGTAATGCATCTGCAACAGGGAATTTCTACTGACGATCGGATCGTCACGATTCGTTGCAGCGTCGCTGCGAATTGAAACGAATGCTTCGTCGACTTGTTGCCACCGTTCGTCGCGGTGACATTGCGAAACGCGTGATGCGATCGGGAAGAAGCCCTTACGTGAATGCCGCAGTCTCGAATCGACTTCGTGCATGCGCGGCTGGTCCCCTCTCCCGCTTGCGGGAGAGGGTGGCGCGTAGCGCCGGGAGAGGGAAAGCCTGGAAAGAGCGTGTACTCGCCCGGGCTTCCCTCTCTCCCCTCGCTGCGCGAGGGACTCTCTCCCGCAAGCGGGAGAGAGGACAAACAACATGCGCAACGCAGCGACTAATGCTACGGCAGGTTCTGCCCGATCAGCGCTTCGAAATGCCGCGGTCTCGAATCGAATTCGTGCATGCGCGGCTGGTCTCCTCTCCCGCTTGCGGGAGAGGGTGGCGCGTAGCGCCGGGAGAGGGAAAGCCTGGAAAGAGCGTGTACTCGCCCGGGCTTTCCCTCTCTCCCCTCGCTGCGCGAGGGACTCTCTCCCGCAAGCGGGAGAGAGGACAAACAACATGCGCAATGCAGCGACTAATGCTACGGCAGGTTCTGCCCGATCAGCGCTTCGAAATGCCGCAGTCTCGAATCGAATTCGTGCATGCGCGGCTGGTCTCCTCTCCCGCTTGCGGGAGAGGGTGGCGCGTAGCGCCGGGAGAGGGAAAGCCTGGAAAGAGCGTGTACTCGCCCGGG
>NZ_JBYSYG010000002.1:64551-688856 GCF_058783045.1 Hydrocarboniphaga sp. FW305-C-57
GGAGAGGGAAAGCCTGGAAAGAGCGTGTACTCGCCCGGGCTTTCCCTCTCTCCCCTCGCTGCGCGAGGGACTCTCTCCCACAAGCGGGAGAGAGGACAAACAACATGTGCAACGCAGCGACCAATGCTACGGCAGGTTCTGCCCGATCAGCGCTTCGATGCGCTGCAACGCAACATCATCGAGCGTCGCGAGCAGCGTGAGCGGCATGCGGCGGCGCAGCACGTCGTCGAGAGAAAGCGCCATTTCCTCACGCACCGCCAGCACGATTTCCGCTTCGATGAAGGCGAGGTCATCGACGATGCGACGCGCCCATTGCGGGTTTTCTTCGAGCAACGCGATCAGGCGCTCGATGCGTGTTCCATGCCGGTTGGCGATCTGCTCGACACCGTCCCGCGCGATGCCCGCCTGCACGAGCTGCGCGCAGGCCTGCGCTATCCATTGCTCGTAATGCTCGGCCGATGGTGCCCCGGGCAGCGGGCGCTCATGCGTCTTCGACGGCGCTCGCTCGTGCTTGAGCGCGCGCATGACGGTGGAGACGATGTCGACCGCATCGCAGCGCGCGGTCGTGTACTTGCCGCCGATCGGCAGGATCACGCGCGGCTCGGGCTGCAGGATCGTGAATTCGCGCGTGACCGCCGACAGCGAATCCTCGTCTTCGGCCTGCAAGGTGCGCACGCCGGCGAAGCGGCCGACGATGTCGGATTCGGTCCAGTCGAGTTTGGGCAAGGCATCGCGCGCCGCATCGAGCAGGTAACGCACTTCCGCATCGGTGACGACGGCTTGCGAAGGATCGCCCACCTCGGATTCGGTGGTGCCGAGCAAGGTGCGGCCGTACCACGGAATCACGAAGTAGACGCGACCATCCTGCGGCGCCGTGAACAGGAACGCGTCGCTGGAACCCTTGATCGACGACGGAATCGCCGGCATCACCAGGTGCACGCCCTTGACGAGTTTCACGCGTGGCGCCTTGCGCCCGACGATCGCGTTCGACCACGGGCCGGCCGCGACGACGACGGCCTGCGCGGCGAGCACGAAGCGCTCGTTGCTGAGCTGATCGACGAGATTGGCTCCGCTGAATCCGTTCTCGTCGTGACGCAGCGTCTGCACCGCCATGCGATTGGCGACGACCACGCCGGCCGCCTGCGCGGCCGCGACCACGGCGAGCGTCATGCGCGCATCGTCTTCCTGGCAATCGCCATACGACAAGCCGCCCTTGAGCCCTGCGCTGCGCAGGTAGGGATGACGTTCGAGCAGCTTGGATGCGGAGAACGACTTGTGTCGCTCTACGGGCTGATCGAAGCCCGAGAGCACGTCGTAGAGCACGAGCCCGGCGCGCATCTGCAGCTTGCCGACGCGCGCGCCTTTCCAGATCGGCACCATGAAGCGCAGCGGGCGCACGAGATGCGGCGCGATGTCGGTGAGCACGCGGCGTTCGGCGAGCGCGTGGCGCACGAGCGAGAACTCGAAGTGCTCGAGATAGCGCAGCCCGCCATGAATGAGCTTGCTCGAGGCGCTCGACGTGCCGCTGCCCCAGTCGTTCTTCTCGACGAGTGCGACCTTGAGGCCGCGCAGCGCGGCGTCGTAGGCGGTCCAGGCGCCGTAGATGCCGCCGCCGATGACGAGCAGATCGAAGCTGCCGCGCAGCGCGACGGTGTTGCGGATCAGCGGATATGCGTCGGCCATGGGCGATGGTAGCGGATTGCTGCGTCAAAACCCCTCTCCTGGCGGGAGAGGAGAAGGGGTGAGGGACTTTCAGGGATAACCAGCCTCGTGATCTCCGAGAATCCCTCATCCGCCCTTCGGGCACCTGCTCCCGGAGGGAGAAGGATCTCAAGCATGCGGCATGGCGTCGCCAATCGGTCTCGCCTTGGGCGGGGCACGGCGTGTGCTGCGCAGCGCCCAGACCGCGAGCGCCCAGGCCACGCAGATGCCCAGCACGACGCCGCCGAGCAGGTAGTTGCCGAAGCGATCCGGCAGCGCCGAGATGCCGATGATGGCGACGTTGCCGATGATCTTGAAGGTTCGATAGCCGACCATGTCGATCCAGGCCTTGACCTTGAAGATGCGCGCCGCATCGGCGCCGACGTAGAGCAGTTCGCGCGAGGCCCGATTGATCGAATACGACAGCCCGCGATCGGTCAGCTTCATCGCCATCGCCATGCGCAGATCGATATGCACCAGATACGCGAGCGAGGCCATGCCGAGCAGCACCGGCTGCACCATGAGGCCGCCGATCACGCCGAGATAGCGGTGGATCAGCGGCGTCAGCAGCAGATTGATGCCGAGCGCGAGCGCGCTGAGCAGGCTCAGGAACTCCGACAGGAACACGGTGCGCGCGTTCTGATCGGTGTAGGTCTGCTCGACGTGATGCATGAACTGGTATTCGACGATCGGCTCGCAGACCTGCGAGAACAGCAGCAGCAAGGTGATCAGCAGGATGAAGCGGTTCGACAGGATCGAATCCCAGACCAGGCCGAAATCCACCGGCTGCGCCTGCGCCTCGTGGCGCGCCGCGGCGACCGCGGGCTTTTCGCGATAGAGCCCGGCGCGCGCGAGCCGGCTCGTCAGCAGCATCATGAGCAGCACGAGCGCGGCGGCGACCGCGATCAAATCGGGGGTATCGAGCAGGCCGGTATCGACGAGCGCGCTCGCGGTGAGTCCGCCGACCATGCCGCCGACCAGGCCACCGCTCGCGATGAGCCCGTACCAGCGCTTGCCTTCCTTGCTGTCGTAGACGCTGTTGGTGAGGCTCCAGAACTGCTCGACGAGCACCACGCTGAAGATGTCGACGAGGATGTAGAAGCCGATCGCGGTCGGCGGCCCGGCGTGATGGAACAGTGCGCGGAAGATCAGCAACGCGCTCGCGGTCGCCACGCAGCTGCCGAGCACCGTGCGCATGCGCCCGTAGCGCTTGAGCAGGCCCTGATAGCTCGGCACCAGCACGAGCAGCAGCAGGCCGCTCGCGGTCCACACGTAAGGCAGCGCATCGGAGCTGCTGTGCTCGAGAAACAGCGAACGGCTCGCCGGCTTGACGAGGTAGTACGCGAGCAGGATCAGGAAGAAGTTGACGAACAGCAGCACCGACCGCAGCGCGGTGCTGCCCTGCCACTGGCGGCGCGGAGGCGTCGCGTTGTTCGAAGGATCGTTCATTGCGGATCGTTATGGTCGCCGCCGGCTTCCGGATCGTCGACCGGAACCTGCGGAAAAGCGTTCTCGGGCGTGGCCGGAGCCTGCACCTCGACCGGATGGCGCGACTCGATCAGCCGCTGGATCTTGAGCGCGAGCGTCTGATGCGCCACCGCTGAATTCACGCCGAGCACGTTGGAATGAATGGCGACGAGATAGCGCAGGCGCGGCGTGCCGGCGGGCGATTCGACCATCGCCACCGATGCGAGCCGGTTGGTCTTGTCGCCCTTGTACTTGCCGCAGCTGCCCTTGACCTTGCACTGGTAGAACGAGCCGGACTTGAAGTACACAGCCGAGTCGTTGAGCACCGGATGCGAGGCGTAGCGGATGCGCCGCTGCGTCATGTACAGCAGGCGCTTGATCTCGCGGCTGCTGAAGGCGTCGATCAGCGTGCCGGCTTCGAGCCGGTACAGGTAGCGAACGAGCTGCTCGGTGGTGGCGAAGCTGCTCGTGCCGACGACCTTCTGCTTGCCTCCACGCGTGAACAGGCTGCCCTGGCGGAACTGGCCCGGATCGAGCCCGTTGCGCAACACCGCGTCATCCATCGTCTGCAGATACAGGTCGCCGAGCTGCTTGCCGTTCTGCGACTTGAAGAAGGCCTCGGTGTCTTCCTTCGACGCCGGATAAGCCTTGCCGAAGTGCTTCAGTGCGATGAGTTCCTTCTGCACCATGCCGGCGGCCGAATTGCTGCTCGCCGACAGCATCCAGTCGAGGTATTCCCACAGGCTCGCCTCGTCGCCCGCGCGAATCTGCCGGCTCCTGCGGACCTTGGTCGCCGGATCCCAGAACGTCACGGTGTGATGGTCGTACTGGCTGTAGCCGTCGGCGACCACGCGCGTATCGCGCAGCACGCGCTCGCGCGCCGCGATGTCGTCCGGCCCGTCGCCTGGATACAGGTCGGCGAGCGTCTGGAACAGCGCGAGCACCACGAGCACCTTGCCGACGCTGCCGACGTTGGCCTTGTTGTCGTCGTCGTAGCCCGCGTACTTGGCGGCGCCCGGGTCCGACAGATCGAGCAGCGCGACGCTGTAGCTGCCGTAGCCCGAGGACTTGAGCATCTTTGAAAGCTGTGCGCTGAAGTCGGCGTCGAGGTCGGGCAGCAGCTTGCCGTCGTTGGTCTTCCAGCCCGGTTGGACCTGCTCCATGCGCAGGTACTGGCCCGGCTGCATCTTGCGGCCCGGCACCGTGCCGGCCTCGACGCCGGCGATGTAGTCGAGACGGCGGATGCCGGTGTAGGCGTAGCCGTCGACGGGGTAGGCGTGTGCGGGGATGGTTGCGGCGATCAGCAGTGCAGCGACGAAAGCGAGCGCGCCTTGCTTATCCCCTCTCCCACTTGTGGGAGAGGGTGGCGCGCAGCGCCGGGAGAGGGGAAGCCCGGAAAGTGCGCGCCATGAATCAAGCGAACCCTCTCTCCCCGCTTCGCGGGACTCTCTCCCACAAGTGGGAGAGAGGAACAGCAGCAGCGAAAGCTCGGCTCGCCACCGCCGCAACTGTGCAACCACCCCCGCCACGATCCGCAGCATCATCAGCTACCCGCCTCCGGCTTTTCATCGAGTGGGACCCGCTTGCCGTCCCGCTCACGCAAGCCCTGGTCCATCTTCGCGAGATATCCCTGACTCGCAGCCGCACGGTTCTGCAGGAACGGGCGTATCTGCTGCAGCATGAGCTTGCCCGCGACGAAGCCGAATTCGACGTCGGCCGGTGTGGTCTTGCCCTGATCGTCGTGCAGCTCCGGATAGGCGCGCGGCACTTCGCGCGCGAATTCGGCGAGCAGCTCGATCTCCTTGTCCGTCAGCACGCGCTCGGGTGCCGGCGCGCGCAGCAGGCTCACGCCGCCGCTCGCGAGCAGCTGGCGCTCGCGACGTGCGGTCGCCGACGACAGCAGCTGCGCCTCGGCCTTGTCGCGATCGACGCGCAGGGTTTCGGAAGCCTCGCCGTCGACACCACCGCCGACGCCGAGGCTCGTCGTCACCGTCAGCGTTTCGAGGCTGCCGGTATCGACGTCGGCGGTGATCATCACGCCGGATTTCTCGTTCGGCACCGAGCGGTGCAGCAGCACCGAGACGTAGATGTGCTCGGGCTGGTCCATCAGGTCCTGGCGCCAGCCGTAGGCGCGCTCGGTGTACGGCGAGGCCCAGACCTTGCGCAGCGCGGCCACGGTTTCGTCGAAGCCGACGACGTTCGGCACCGTGAGATTGAGGCCCGCTCCGGTAAACCCCGGCAAGTCTTCGATGTTGGTGTCACTGCGCACGAACACGCCATAGGTGCCGTCCATGCCGAAGCGCTCGATCATCGCGCCGTGCAGCCGGTCGAGCAGCGGCTGCGGCAACTGTTCCTTGGCGAACCAGTTGCGCGTGAACGTGAGGAAGGCGTCGACGCGCTGCTCGTGGTGAGCCGGATCGAGACGGCGCAGCACCGCCATCTCGGCGTACTGGTCGCGCATCCAGTCGTACATCGGCTTGCCGCCGGCCTTCACGGGCTGCTTGAGCAGCTCGCGGAAAATACCGAAGGTCACCGCCAGCCCCGGCGCGACATGGCCCTTGAAGCGATGCGACAGCTCGCCGACGTGCGCGGCCTTGGGCCCGACGATGCGCCCGGAATCGCTCGCGCGCAGCTCGTCGGTGGAAACGAAATCCTGGCGCAGCAGGTCGAGCTTGGCGAGGTCGGGCACGATCGTGACCGCGGGCTGGCCGTCGTTCGCATCGCCGAGCAGCTTCTCCCACTTGGGTCCGTCCGCATCGATCTGCACCACGCCGCCGACGCTCGCGGCGACCACGATGCGCTCGCCGTCGTGCTTGCGGATCGTCGGCATCAGCTCGCTCGACACCACCACGTTCGGAATGCCGAGATTGCGCGCGAGCAGCTGCACGTGCGAGACCGGGTTGCCTTCCGCTTCGGTGAGAATGCCCGCGGCGGCCGGCAGGTCCGAGGTGGTTTCGGGGACCAGGTAGATTGCGGGCTCACCGTGGGTCGGCGCGTCGACCGACACGCGCAGCAGCCCGCGCGCGATGCCCGGATTGAGCCGGCGCAAGCCGCCGCCCACCGAGGCGCCGAACGCGGTCTGCGAAGTGCCCGCGAGCCGGTCCGCGTCTTCGCGCAGCGTCTGCAGCAGCGACGAATAGAACAGCAGCGGGCTCGAGCGCAGGCGATCGGCGACGAAGCCTTCGGCCTCGGGCGCGATCGGCGCGAGCTTGTCGACGCCGTTGCCGAATTCGTAATGCAGCCGCTGCGTGCTCCACGAGGACGCGCGCTCGAGATACTCGAGCGCCTGGCGATAGGTCTGCAGATCGACCTTGCCCTCGAGCTCGGACAAGGACTCGCCGAGCGAATCCCATTCGCGCTGGTTGAGCAGGCCGATGCCGTAGAGCGCCTTGGCCGAGATGCGCAGCTGATGGAGCCGCGCCTCGCGCGTGAGCGTGGGAATCTGCGCGGTGGCTTTCGAGGCCGTGACCATGAAGCGGTTCTCGGCCTCCAGGCTCACGTCGATCGCGGCCAAGCGGCCGCTCGCCGGAATCAGCTGCAGCGCGCGATCCTTGAGCCAGACCAGCGTGTTGGCCGCGCCGGCGAGCTGGGCGTCGAGCGTCGCATCGGGCTGCTCGGTGACGAGCTGCGCTTCGATGAGCTTCTGCAGCTCATCGCGCGCGGCCTCGTCCTTGAGGTAGCGGCCGAGCTGCTTGAGCTCGATCGACAAGGGCTTGGGCTGGTACGCCGCATCGATGGCCGCGGCGAGCGCTTCGTATTCGGCCGCCAGTTCGGGCCTGGCGCTCGTGCTGCTCGCATAGGCGCGCACGCGCGCCGCATCCCCCGACTCGGGCGTGTTGTGGATGCGCGAGCGCAGCGAGTGGAACTTGGCGTCCTTCTCGTCGAGCGAGGTGGCCATGCCGCGTACGCGCGTGAGGCTCGGCGTGTCGGGCCCGTGCGCAAACGCGCGCGCGGCTTCGCGCAGCGGAATGTAGGCGGTATCGCCGCGCGCGAGCGCCTGCAGCAGTTCGCGCGCGGATTCCTTTTCGTTGTGGTCCTGGATCGCGCCGCGATACGACAGCGCGCGGCGGAACACCCAGCCATCGTCGCTCGCGATCAGGAAGCGCTCGATGACGAGCACCTGCAGCAGATCGGGCTGCGCGCTGGCGCCGACGACGTCGGCGGGCTGCACCATCACGAGCAGGTTGGCGATCGGATAGCCGGCCGCGCGGATGGACTTGGTCCGCGCGCTCCATTCGCCGTGCTGATAGCCGCCGCCGTAGGGCTCGCAGGCGTAGGCCTTGGGTTCGAGGACCTTGCCGTCCTTGCAAAAATAGCGGATGCGATCGAAAGGCCCGCGCGGCTCGCGCTTCATCTGCTCGACCCAGCCGCGCAGCGTCGCGACGGAAGGCTGGCTGCCGGTCTCGGCCGCGCCTGGCGGCGAATCCGCCGCGAGCGCGATATTCGCGAGCGATGCCAGCAGCGCCGTGATCAGCATCGTCCGTAATGGCCCCGCAGCACTGCCTAGCTGCAACCGCATCCCAGCCCCCTGCGAGTCGAATCGGATCCGGGTCGGATCGTACTGTCTGGGCATCATGATCGTCATGCCCTGCGTCGCGCCGCCCTGTGCGATGCCTGCGTTACCGGACAGCAAGCATCGGTAAGGACTATGCCCGCGGGCTATGAACTCGTCCTGAAAAGCCGGCCGTAGGGCGGATCGTCCCAGGCCACGCGAGCGTCGCCCGCGGCGGCTAAAATCAGCGGCCTTTCTTCCGTCCCGCGCCCGCTCACCGATGCGTAACCCGTCCGACGCCCCAGTCTCCCGATTGACCCCCCTGCCCGCGCTGATCTTCTCGTCGCGCTGGCTGCAGCTGCCGCTGTACCTGGGCCTGATCGTCGCCCAGGCGGTCTACGTGGTGCTGTTCGTGAAGGAGCTCTGGCACCTCATGCATGGAGCCTTCTCGTTCAAGGAACAGGACGTGATGCTGATCGTGCTCGGGCTCATCGACGTGGTGATGATCTCGAACCTGCTGGTCATGGTCATCGTCGGCGGCTACGAGACCTTCGTCTCGCGCCTGCGGCTCGAAGGCCATCCGGACCAGCCCGAATGGCTCAGCCACGTCAACGCCTCGGTGCTCAAGGTCAAGTTGGCGATGGCGATCATCGGCATCTCCTCGATCCATCTGCTCAAGACCTTCATCGAAGCCGGCAGCATGGGCGCCCTGCCGTCCTGCGCGAGCGTCGCGGCCGACATCGCCTGCAGCCGCGTCAGCGAGGCCGGCATCATGTGGCAGACGCTGATCCACCTGGCCTTCATCGCCTCGGCCATCGGCATCGCCTACACCGACAGGCTCATGAACACGCTCGCGGCGCAGCATCCGCGCGACGGGCACTGAGGCCGCCATCGCGACCGCATCCTCGCAACCGCCGGATTCCCTGCCGGCCGCGCTGGTCGAAACGCTGCGCGCGTTTCTCGACGAGGAGGCCGGGCGCGAAGCGCTGGAGCAGGCGCGCGCGATTCTGCGGACGCAGGCGGTGGACATCGCCACTCTGCTCGATTGGGTGCAGCGCTATCCGGCGAGCCCGGCGCTGCGCGCGCAGGCCATCGCGAGCCTGCGCTCGGCGCTCGGCCTGCCGCTGATTCCGGGGCCGCCCTGCCGCAGCTGAGGCGCCTTTTGCGAGCGACACGGAGCACAATGCGCCATGGCCGACATCATCAATTTCAACAAGGCGCGCAAGCGCAAGGCACGCGAGCAGGCCCAGGCGCAGGCCGCCGAGAATCGCGTGCGCTTCGGTCGCACCAAGGAGCAGAAGCAGCTCGAGGCCACGCAGATGGAGGAAGCCAGGCGCAAGCTCGATGGCTTGCGCCGCGAGCCTGGCGCTGACGGCGAGCGTGCGGACGACGGCGGAACGATAGACCCGGATTAGACAGGCTTAGGTTCAGCTAAGGCCGCCAGAATCGTCGAGGATCGCCGTTCGGCCCTTGTCCGAACCCTATGCACGCACCGACCAAGGAGGAATTCATGGCGAGCTTCACCGATCGCATGCTGGGCGCGGCCCGGCTCAACGTGGCGACTTTCGAAGAAGTGGAGGCCGATCGTTCGGCCACCTTCCAGGCCCTGACCGTTGTGGTGATCGCCTCGATCGCGCTCGGCATCGGCGGCATGGGCTACAACGGTGTCGCCGGCATCGCCACCGGCATCGTCGGCGCGGTGCTCGGCTGGGCGATCTGGGCCGCCCTGATCTGGCTCATCGGCACCAAGATGCTCGCCGAGCCGCAGACCAGTTCGGACTGGGGCGAAGTGGCCCGCACCACCGGCTTCGCGCAGGCCCCGGGCGTGCTGCGCGTGTTCGGCTTCATCCCGGTGGTCGGCTGGATCATCATGCTGGCCGTCAACATCTGGATGCTCGTGGCGATGGTCATCGCGGTGCGCCAGGCGCTCGACTACAAGGACACCTGGCGGGCGGTGGTGGTGGTGCTGATCGGCTGGCTGGTCAATCTGCTGATCCTGTATCTGCTCGCGCCTTAGCGCTGCAAGCTGTGAAGGAGCCCTTCGAGTTCTCGCGAATTCGAAGGGCTTTTTGTTTGTCCCCTCTCCCACTTGTGGGAGAGGGTGGCTCGAAGAGCCGGGAGAGGGGAAGCCTGAAAAATACGCTCACGCTCCCGAGCGAACCCTCTCTCCCCTGCTTCGCAGGGACTCTCTCCCGCAAGCGGGAGAGAGGAACGTCAACCGCTTTGCTCAGCTCGCTGCTTGAGCCACACCCGCAAAAACAACTCAAGCCGACCTGATCCGGGCCTCAGCACGAAAAACACGCGCCATACTGCGTGACATAACGATGACAAGAGGAGAACGCAGATGCGCAAGCCAGCCTCTGCCGTATTGCTGAGCCTGATGGTCGGAGCCTTCGTCGCGATCGCGGGGTGCTCGTCCAACAGCCCCGATGACCACACCGATGGCGGCGGCGGAGACGGCGGCACGCTGACGCCGAGTTGCGACACGCCGATGCCGCCCGCGGCCACCCAGCACAGCCTCGTCATCGCCTCGCCTTCGGACCCCGATCCGACCGCGAATCCCGCCGCGACCACCGAGATTTTCTACACCGTGATGACGCCCGCGCGCTGCGCCGGCGATGCGTTTCCGGTGGTGCTGCAAAGCCACGGCTATGGAGGCGCGCGCGAAACCACGCTCGCGGCCGACGGCACGCTGCACCCGGAATCACCGCACTTCCCGTCGATGGACCAGCTCACGCAGGCGCTGCCGTATCACGGCTACGTGGTGATCAGCTTCGACGAACGCGGGCACGGCGAATCGACCAACGCCAATGCGCGCATCATCGATCCGGCCGCCGAGACGCAGGACGCGCGCGCGCTGCTCGACTGGGCCTACGACCACGCCGACGAATTCGGCATCCTGCGCCAGAGCGGCACCGGCATCGAGCGCGACATCAAGGTCGGCACGCTCGGCTACAGCTATGGCGGGGCTTTCCAGATGCCGCTCGCGGCGATCGATCCGCGCATCGATGCGATCGTGCCGAACGGCACCTGGCATGGCCTGCTCTACAGCCTGCTGCCGGGCGATTCGCTCAAGCTCGGCTTCGGCGGCCTGCTCTGCGTGCTCGCGCTCACCGGCGGCGTCGCCAACACGCCGATCGTCGCCACGCTCTGCAACACGATTGGCCCGCAAGGTCTGGGCGCCTACAACGTGCGCTCGCGCGCCGATCTGGTCGCCGCGGTCTCGCGCCCGACGTCGAGGCCGCGCACGGTCAGCGAAGCAGAGCTGATTCCGTTCTTCGACACGCACGGCATGAACTACTTCCGCCGCCAGCAGAAAGCCGGCCAGGGCTGGGGTTTCGGCGAACGTGAAGCCAGGCTGCGCAAGGTGCCCGCGCTGTTCGTGCAGGGCAATCGCGACGTGCTGTTCAACCTCACCGAGGCGTACTGGAACCACCGCTACTTCTCCGAAGCCGGCGGTGACGTGCGCCTGATCTCGACCGAAGGCGGACACATGAATCCGCTCGCGAACCAGATCGAAGGCAGCGCCAATTGCGGCAGCGTGGTCGGCGTGGCCGCGGTGCTCGGCTGGTTCGATCATCACCTCAAGCACATCGATTCGGCCGCCTACGATGCGCTGCCGAAAATCTGCCTGT
This sequence comes from Hydrocarboniphaga sp. FW305-C-57, assembly GCF_058783045.1. Classification (NCBI taxonomy): domain Bacteria; kingdom Pseudomonadati; phylum Pseudomonadota; class Gammaproteobacteria; order Nevskiales; family Nevskiaceae; genus Hydrocarboniphaga; species Hydrocarboniphaga sp. FW305-C-57. The sequence continues at coordinate 75,847 of NZ_JBYSYG010000002.1, forward strand.
CGATCGCCGACACGAATGGCGCGCCGGCCGCCGATGCGGGCCTCGCGCTCGAACGCTTCCCGGTCGGCGCGCTGAGCGGCAGCGGTTCGGTTCCGGCGACGCTCGCGACGGCGAGCGCCGCAGTTTCAGCCGGCGCGATCTCACCGACCTTCGTCCCCGTCACCACGATCACCGGCAACGACAAGGTTCTCGCAGGCGCGCCGACGATCGCGAAGATCAAGGTCGTGCGCGGATCGCCCGCGCTGCCGAACCAGAGCACCAACGCCTTCGTCGGCGTCGGCATCAAGCGCGGCTCGCAAACCATCCTTGTCGACGATCAGCTCACGCCGTTCGTCGAAGGCGAGCACACGAACAATCGCAACATCGAGGAAGACGATCGCATCCTGCTGCCCGCGATCGGCGAGCGCCTGCAGGACGGCGACCAGGTGGGCCTGCTGCTGTATCCGCAGCACATCCAGTACGCCGCGATCGTCAGCGCCGAAGGTCTGTCGGGCCTCACGGGCATCATCAACTACATCGCCGGCACACCGATTCCGCCGGTGACGTCCGCGCTGGAGCCGGTGCTCGGATTGCTGTACGTGAATCCGTACAGCGTCGAACTCAGCGATGTGCAGCTGCCGATCCTGGTGCCGGGGGAATATTCGGGGAGTCGGTTGTTGCAGTAGCAGTAGAGCAGCCACGCGCTCGATGCCGGTCCCCTCTCCCGCTTGCGGGAGAGGGTGGTCCGAAGGACCGGGAGAGGGGAAGCTTGGAAAGGGTGCTCAGATTTCAGGCGAACCCTCTCTCCCCTCGCTGACGCGAGGGACTCTCTCCCGCAAGCGGGAGAGAGGAACGGCAATGCGCTTCGGCTCGCGATGTCCTGCGCCTCACCCCAAGCGCGAAACCTGCAGCACACTCTCCGGCAACCACAGCTCCAGCTGCGTGCCGCCGCCCGGCGGAGACTGCAGATCGAGCACCGCGCCGAGCGCTTCGGCGCGTTCGCGGATGCCGCGTAGACCCTGACCTTTGCGATGCCGGCGCGTTTCGCGCAGGCCCGAGCCATCGTCGATGATGCGCAGGCACACCGGCTCTCCGCGTGCAGTGCCGAACTCCATTCGAATGTGCCGCGCGCCCGAGTGCCGCACCGCATTGGTCAGCGCCTCCTGCGCGACGCGATAGACGTAAACCTGCGTGAGCGCATCGTCGGGCGCGGCGTTCGGATCGACCCGCGATTCGAAGCGAATGTGCGGACAATGCCGCTCCCAGTCGCCGATCAGGCTTTGCAAGGCATAGCCAAGCCCGAATTCGGATAGCCCCGCGGGGCGCAGCTGCACGAGCAGGGCGCGCAGGCGGTCGTAGCAGCCGGCCACGCTGTCGCGGATCAGCAGCAGCGTCCGCTGCGATTCCACCTGCGATCGCGCGTCTTGGTCGAGACTCTGCTGCAACAGGCTCACGTTGGCGTCGATGATCGCGAGGCCCTGGCCGAGTTCGTCGTGCAGTTCGCGCGCGATCGCGCCGCGCTCGCTCTCCTGCAGTTCCAGATTGCGCCGCAGCAGCCTGTGCTTGTCCTCGCGCGCCTGGCGCAGGCGCGTGCCGAGATCGACCAGCCCGTCGATGATGCCGACGAGTTCGGGCGTCGCGGCGCGTGGAAACCGAGGCTGCAGCTCGCCGCGGCTCATGCGCGCGATGGCCTGCCGGATCGCATCGACCGGGCGCAGGAAGAACCACACGGTGACGACGACGATGGCGTTGATCAGAAAGCCGATCAGCGCGATCGAGGTCAGCAGCGGCCTCGCTTCGCTCCAGGCTTCGAGCACTTCGTCGGACGCGTCGGCGCGGATCACCGCGTCGAGCACGCGACCATCGCTCGCGATGAATTCGCGTCGCAGTTCGAGGGCCGGCGGCGCCACCGTGCGCGAGAACCAGCGCGGCACTTCGGCCGGCATCGGCGCCGGGCACGTCGCCGGCATCGGCGCGTTCTGCCGCTGCACGCACAGATGGCGGCTGCCGTCGAGCACGTCGAGCAAGGCGTTCCAGCCGGCTTCGTCGCCACGGCCCGACGCGCTCGCGATGTTCTGGTCGACGAGCCTGCCCGCGAGCCGCATCACCGCGTCGATCTCGCCCTGCACCGATCGCGCGGAATTGCGCAACACCACGGCGACCGAAAGCCCGAGCACGATCACCAGCAGGCTCGCGATCGAGACCGACAGCCTGCGCTTGAGATCGAAGCGCGAGCGCCGCCGCGGCCGGGTGCCCGCGACCGCGTCGGCGATCGCATCGGCCTGCGCGTGCGGAAGCAGCTCAGGCATGGACGATCCCCATCGCGATCGCGAGCCTGGCCATGTCGGCGCTCGATTGCAGGCCGAGCTTGCTGCGGATCTGGCTGCAATGATTCGAGACCGTCTTGCCGCTGATGCTCAGGCTCGTTCCGATCGCGTGCACCGGCTTGCCTTCGGCGATCAGCCGGAAGATTTCGAACTCGCGATGCGACAGCTGCTCGAGGCTCGCGAGCGACTGCCGGTCGAGCGCGGCCGAAGCCTTGCGCGAGCCGGTCGACACGTAGCGCTCGCCGCGGGCCACCGCGGCGACGGCCTCGATCAGCACGTCGGGCGCGCAGCGCTTGCCAATGTAGCCGGTCGCGCCGGCGGCCAGCGAGCGTTCGACGAAGATCGCCTCTTCGTGAACGCTGAAGGCCAGCGCACGCAAACGCGGCTCGCGCCGACGCAAACGACGCAGCAGCTCGATGCCGCTCACGCCGGGCAAGGACAGATCGGTGATGACGACGTCGGGCTGGTGCTCGAGATAGCGCCGATACGCCTGCGCCGCGTTGGATGCTTCGGCGACGACCGCGTAATCGGCCGCGCATTCGAGCAGGCGCCGATAGCCCTCGCGGACCACGGCGTGATCGTCGATCAGCAGTATTCGAGTCATGCCACTCCACCGGTCGCATCGAGTACGCCGCGAGTGTCCCGCAATTGACACAGCCCTGGACCGGGAACATTTCCCGATTTTCCTCGCCTGCTTTTCAGCAGGAACTCCTCCCATATCGCCGCGGTTTCGCCGATGGAAATCTTGGCGCCGGACACGACGGCTCGAGCGCAGGGCGCGGCCGATGGGGACTGTCCGCGTCGCTACGGCGCATCGAAAACCAACACGACACGATAGAAGGAGATTCGAATGAGGAGAGGCGGAATTTCAACCGCGCTCGCGGTGGCGGCGCTCGCGTTCGCGACCAGCGCCGCGGCGGCCGACGTGACCTGGGACGACATCGTCAACGACGACAAGACGCCCGGCGACGTGCTCATGTACGGCATGGGCGTGAAGGCGCAGCGCTACAGCCCGCTCAAGCAGATCAACACCGACACGGTCGAGACGCTGGTTCCGGCCTGGTCGTTCTCGTTCGGAGACGAAAAGCAGCGCGGCCAGGAATCGCAGGCCATCGTGCACGACGGCGTGATCTACGTGACGGCTTCGTACTCGCGCCTGTTCGCGCTCGATGCCAAGACCGGCAAGCGCCTGTGGGTGTACCAGCATCGCCTGCCCGACGATATCCGCCCGTGCTGCGACGTGATCAACCGCGGCGCCGCGATCTTCGGCGACAAGGTGTTCTTCGGTACGCTCGATTCGGCGATCGTCGCGCTCAACAAGAAGACCGGCAAGGTCGTCTGGCAGAAGAAGTTCGGCAATCACAAGGTCGGCTACACGATGACCGGCGCGCCGACCATCATCAAGGACCAGAAGACCGGCAAGATGCTGCTGATCCACGGCACCTCGGGCGATGAATTCGGCGTCGTCGGCCAGCTGTTCGCACGCGATCCGGACAGCGGCGAAGAGATCTGGATGCGTCCCCTCGTCGAAGGCCATCGCGGCCGTCTCAACGGCAAGGACAGCAGCTACACGGGCGATCCGAAGGCGCCGTCGTGGCCCAACGACAAGAACGGCGTCAACGGCAAGACCGAAGCCTGGAATCACGGCGGCGGCGCGCCATGGCAGTCGGCCTCGTTCGACGTGGCGACCAACACCATCATCATCGGCGCGGGCAATCCGGCTCCGTGGAACGGCTGGGCGCGCACGCCGGGCGATTCGCTGTTCACTTCGGGCCAGGCCTACATCGACCCGACCACCGGCGAGCTCAAGGGCTTCTACCAGCACACGCCGAACGACACCTGGGATTTCTCGGGCAACAACGAGCTCGTGCTGTTCGACTGGAAGAGCCCGCAGGGCAAGACCGTGAAGGCCGCCGCGCATGCGGACCGCAACGGCTTCTTCTACGTCACCGACGTCGACAAGCTCGCCAAGTCCGGCGGCTCGCCGAACCGCCCGACCTCGCTGCTGGCGGCGTTTCCGTTCGTCGACAAGATCAGCTGGGCCAAGGGCATCGACGTCAAGACCGGCCGGCCGATCGAAGTCGAAGGCCAGCGTCCGCCCAAGCCCAAGGACGGCGAAGAGAAAGGCGCCGCGGTGGAAGTATCGCCGCCCTTCCTCGGCGGCAAGAACTGGAACCCGATGGCCTACAGCCCCGACACCGGCCTGTTCTACATCCCGGCCAATCACTGGAAGGAGGACTACTGGTCCGAGCATCCGCAGTACAACGCGGGCGCGGCCTACCTGGGCATGGGCTTCCGCATCCGCAAGCTGTTCGACGATCACGTCGGCGTGCTGCGCGCGATGAACCCCACCGACGGCCGCATCGTCTGGGAGCACAAGGAAGAGCTGCCGCTGTGGGCCGGCGTCGTCACCACCGCGGGCGGCCTGGTCTTCACCGGAACCAGCGAAGGCTTTCTGAAGGCCTTCGACGCCAAGACCGGCAAGGAGCTGTGGAAATTCCAGACCGGCTCGGGCGTGGTGTCGGTGCCGATCACCTGGGAAATGGACGGCGAGCAGTACATCGGCATCGCCTCGGGTTACGGCGGCGCGGTTCCGCTCTGGGGCGGCGACATGGCCGACCTGACCATGCGCGTGACGCAGGGCGGCTCGTACTGGGTGTTCAAGCTGCCCAAGCGCCAGAGCTGATGCGCTAACAACGAAAAACAAGCGTGTTCAAGCCGGTTTCGCGAGTGCGCCAACACTCGCGGCCCGGCTTGTCTTTTATTCCGCGCGAGGAGAATCCAGATGAACATTCGAACGATGACGACTGCGATGCTGTCGCTCGGCCTGCTCGCGAGCGCCACCGTGCAGGCCGATGGCGTCACCATCAGCGGCGACGAACCGCTGCAAAAGAAACCCACGGTCTGGAACGGCTGCGAGCTCAAGCCCAGGACGCAATGCCGTGGCGCCGATCTGCGCCACGCGCCGCTGCACGACATCGACCTGAGCGGCGCCGATTTCCGCGAAGCGAAGATGGCGCGCGTCGATCTGCGTCACGCCAACCTGCAAGGCGCCGATCTGAGCGGAGCCGATCTCGATGGCGCCGATCTGCGCATGGCCTTCGCGCAGGGCGCGAGGTTCACGCGCGCGACGATGCGCGGAGCGCAGCTCGCATTCGCGCGCGTCACCACGGCCGATTTCACGAGCGCCGATCTCACCGCGGCGACGCTGGAGATGGCCTTGCTCAACAAGTCCAACCTGCAAAGCGCGATCCTGCGCAATGCCAACCTGCAGGAAACCAAGTTCGGCAACGCCAACCTGAGCCAGGCCGACCTCGAAGGCGCGCTGCTCAAGTACACGGTGTTTCACGACACGCTGACCACCGAATGCCGCGGCTGCCCACCGGCGATGCCCTCGCTCACACCGGGCGGGGTTTCGCCGTTGAATGTGGAGGAGTGAAACGAAGCAGAGCCTGACCTCTCTTTGCAGTCCCCTCTCCCGCGTGCGGGAGAGAGGGTGGCGCGTCAGCGCCGGGTGAGGGGCTTTGCTTTTCTCTGCAACACAAAAAGCCCCTCTCTCCCCTCGCTGACGCGAGGGACTCTCTCCCGCACGCGGGAGAGAGGAAAAAAACGACATCACTGCGCGCAGCGCGCCATCTCGCCACTGAGCTCGAACGTCGAGCTCACGCCGCTGTACGGCACCGGCGCCGCATCGGCCGAAGCCCGCGACACGCCCTCGTGGCGGATGCGGTAGACACCCGCCGGTGCGTTGCGCGGAATCGTCCAGACCGCACGGTTCTCCGATCTCGCCACGTAGTGGCCGAGCGTCGACACCAGGTTGGTGCTGCCGTCCCAGATGAACATGAGCTCGGGATCCTTGTCGGTCGCCACCGTGACCCAGCCCTCGCCCTGCCGGCGCTCGACGAACAGATACGAGGACATGCGCTTGAGGTCGTTGCCCGGATAGCCACCGACGAAGCTCACTTCCACGGTCTGGCCGCGCGCATAGCTCGGCTGCGCATCGTCGACCACGGCGCCGAATTCGGCGGCCGCATCGGTGGTGATTGGTGAGGGCGGGCCGAGCGCGAGCGCCTGCGGCGTGACGCCGGCCGGTGCGGGCGCGTTGGTCGCCATCGCCAGCGCGAGCTTGCGCGCCTGCTGCTGCGCGGCGGCGAGCTGCCAGGGACCATAGTTGGTCGAAGCACCTTCGTAGAGCTGCGCCGAATATTCTTCACGCGTGGTCATGTAGTCGAGATAGGCGTTCGACAGGCCCGAGATCACCACGGTGTCGACACCCACGGGCGCGAGTGCATCGAGCACGGTTTCGCGCAGCCGGCGGCCGGCCATGGTGGTGACTTCCCACGGCACGCCGAGGATCGCGAGATTGCCGATGCGGAACAGCTGGATCGGCGCCGGGCCCGCGCCGAATTCGGTGACCACCACCTTCTCGCGCTGGCATTCGTACTGCGGCATCAGCAGCTGCGCGGTACATAGCACCGGCGCCACCACGCTGTAGAGCGCGACGCCGTTGACGGGCACGTTGATCTTGTTGCCTTCGACCACGGCGGTGATCGCGCCGCTGCCGTTGAACAGGCCGTTGTAGTGATTGCGCAGCTCGTTGGTCACGTCCACGGGCGCATCGGCGACGCAGGCGAAGCCGGCGGCGCCGAACGCGGGTCCGTTGGCCCCGCCGACGAGCTTGCCGAGTCCCACCGCGCCCGTGCAGGTGTTGCGCTGCTCGGGATACAGCTCGGCCGGCAGGTCGGCGAACGTGGATCGCTCGGTGACCGTCGGGTCGTCGATCGTCACCGCCGTCATGTCGACGTAGAACAGCCGGTAGTCCACCGGGCCCTTGAGCGCATCGCCCTGCCCGTACTGGCGCAAGGACTGCGCGAGCTGCTTGGTGCCGAAGATCGCGGAGGCCTTCGGCAGACCGCGCTCGTAATACGGCGTGTCGAAATCGTAGGGATCGTCGGTGCCGAGGCGATAACGGTACGGCACGCCTTCGCCGGGCGCGTCGCTGCCGTTCAGATCCTTGTCGAAGATGAAGAGGTCGGGCACCGAATTGCCTTCGTCGGTCTGCGCGAACGCGGCGACGAAGTTGTCGGCCGCATCGCCAGCCGCCGCATCGGGCAGGTAGCGCGTGCGCATGAGCTTTTCGAAGCCCAGCGAGGCCTCGCCCTTGTTGTCGGCCGAGATCATCAGCCCGTGATTGCCCATGACGGTCGGATGCACGCCGAACCAGTTCAGCACGCCGGCCGCGCTGCCGTCGTCGCGCACGAAAGTGAGTTGCAGGAAGCGCTTGTCGACCTCGATCTCGTGGCCGGCCTTGTTGACGTAGCGCGCGCGCTCGCTCGGCGAGTTCTGCCGGTAGGCCGGCGGATCGCGGCTGCGGTTGGCGTCGAGCAGCTCGCCGATCGACAGCTTGATCGACGCGGTCTGCGGATGCGCCTCGAGATTGCGGTGCGCGCGCACGATCGCGCGTGTGATGCCGTCGACGATCGCCTCGAAATTGTCGGCGTCGAACGGACTCACGCTCAGCGCGAGCGACTGCGCGTAGCTGTAGACGTCGATGAAGACCTGCGGCACGCCGGCCGGCAGCGCCGGAAGCACGGTCGGATCGCCATAGCCGCCGCCCGCCGCATGCGTGTGCGTGGCCGAGAGCATCACGTTGTCGCCCGTGTACTTGCCGCCGAGACTCGTATCCGCGGCGAGACGCTTGAGCACTTCCTGGCGCACGAGCGCGGTCGAGAAGGTGTGATCGTCGGAGACGTAGACCACGCGCTTGCCGTTGCACGGCGATTCGATCACGAAGGCACGCGCGTACAGCCGCGTGTGGATGCCGATCTGCGGCTGCGGCGGCAGCACCATGCCGGCGAGGTCGGCGTGCCCGGTCGGCTGCCCGCCGATCGGTCCGGTGGTGTCGTAGAGCCCGCTGCCGAAACGGAAGCGCTGGCTGTCGCGGCACGGACCTTCGGGCGCCGGGCCGACGTTCTCGCGCGGCGTCTCGAGCGGCCCCGGCGCGTCGGGCACGTGGCTGCGCGTGTAGGTGGTGCCGTTGACGGTCAACTCCGGCGTGGTGCCGAGCGCGAGCGCCGGGCTTTCGAGCACGCAGCTCGCCTCGGGCGGCAGCGCGGCCTGCGGCGACGACGGCGCGCCATCCGGTGAATTGCTGCCGCCGCAGCCAGCCAGCAGCAGTGCCAGACATCCAGCCCGCATCCCCAGCGATGACCGATGCGGCTTTGCGTGCGACTGCAGCCCGGCGTTCGTGACCCGTTCCATTCCCTTTTCCCCCTGCCCAGGACGAATATCGATAGACCTTTTGCCTGCAGGCCACAAGGGTAAATCCCCCTCAGCTTGACCCTGTCCGAAGGCGGTTTTACTGTCCCGACCAGTCGGTACATAAATTAGCGCATCAAGCATCAATCCAGGCATGCCGGTCACGCGAAGCTCCAGAGCAGCAGCATCCAGAAGCGACGGCGCGGCCACGCGCGGCCGGCCGAGCGCGCGCGAGCTCATGCTCGACGCCGCCGCCGCGGTGGTGCTCGAACAGGGCGCTGGCAAGCTCACGCTCGATGCGGTGGCCGTGCGCGCCGGCGCGAGCAAGGGCGGCGTGCTGTACCACTTCCCGAGCAAGGAAGCCTTGCTCGAAGCCCTGCTAGAACGCGTGACCTCGCACAACCGCGCGGCCTACGAAAGCACGCTCGCGAGGACGCCGGCCGGACCCGGACGCGAGCTCAAGGCCTACGTGACCAATTCGGTGCGCGAGCCCGACGAGGACGATCACGTCAGCGGCGCGCTGCTCGCGGTGCTCAACAGCAGCCCGGCGATGATCGAAAGCGTGGCCGACTACTTCGCCGCCCGCTTCGCCGCGATCTCGCACGACGTGCCGTTCGAACGCGCCGCGCTCGTGCACCTGGCGACCGAAGGCCTCTGGCTCATGGAGCTGTTCCAGGTGTCGCCACTCGACGCCAGGCAGCGCAGGCGCGTGGTCAAGCTGCTCAAGCAGCTCGCCGAAGGCGACAGCAGGGGGCTGCGCGAATGACGCGCGCCGACGCCTTCATGCTGCCCAGGCCGCAAACCGAGCCGACGCTGCGCGACAGCGAGGCCTACTACCGCCGGCTGCTGCGCGTGGTCGAGGGCGAGCGCCTGCCGCTCGCGCTCGTCGATCTCGATCGGCTCGACACCAATGCGCAGGCGCTGCAGCTGCGCTCGGGCCGGCTGCCGATCCGGCTCGGCACCAAGTCGATCCGCTGCGTCGAGATCCTGCGCCACGTGCAGGTGCTGTCGGCGCAGTTCCGCGGCCTGTTCTGCTACAGCGCGCGCGAAGCCGCCTGGCTCCACAGGCAGGGCTTCGACGATCTGCTGGTCGGCTATCCGACGCTCGAAGCCGACGATTTCGCCGCCGCCGCCGAAGCCGTGCGCCATGGCGCCACGCTGACCCTGATGATCGACGAGGCCGGCCAGGCGCTCGCGCTCGCGCAGGCCGCGCGCGGCTTCGGCGTGCGCTTTCGCGTTGCGCTCGACCTCGACATGTCGAGCGAGCTGCCGGGCCTCTGGTTCGGCGTGCGCCGCTCGCCGCTGCGCGATGCGCAGGCCGCGCTCGCGGTGGCCGCCTGCATTCGCGAACAGGCCGGCGCCCTGCAACTCGTCGGCGCGATGGGCTACGAAGCCCAGCTCGCGGGCCTGCAGGATCGCGCGCCGGGTTCGCCGCTGCGCAACCAGCTGCTGCGCGCGCTCAAGCGCCATTCGCGGCGCGAACTCAGCCAGCGTCGGCAGCACATCGTCCAGGCGCTGCGCGAGGCCGGACACGACATCGGCTTCGTCAACGGTGGCGGCACCGGCAGCCTCGAAGCCACCGCGGCCGATGCCTGCATCACCGAGGCCACCGCGGGTTCCGGGCTGTATTCGCCGACGCTGTTCGATCACTTCGGCCACTTCCATCACCTGCCCGCGGCCTTCTTCGCGCTGCCCGTCGTGCGCCGTCCGGCGCCGGGCCTGGCGACCTGCGCGGGCGGCGGCTACGTCGCCTCGGGGCCGGCCGGCGCCGATCGGCTGCCGAGCCCGTTCCTGCCGGTCGGCATGCGCCTGCTCGGCGACGAGGGCGCCGGCGAAGTCCAGACACCCGTGAAGTTGCCACGCGGCTTCACGCCGGGGCTCGGCGCCCCGCTGTTTTTCAGACACGCCAAGGCCGGTGAAATGATGGAGCGCTTCGACCGGCTGCTGCTGTTCCGCGCGGACCGGGTGGTGGCGATCACGCCGACCTATCGCGGCCAGGGGCAGAACTTCTTCTAGAGACGGTCGCGATGAACCACTCCACTCCGATTGCGGATTCCAAACCCTGGAGCAACTGGTCGGGCTCGGTGCGCTTCACACCGCGCAGCACGGCGGCGCCCACGAGCGTGCCGGCGCTGCAGGAGATCGTGCGCGAGGTCGGCGCGCGCGGCGGCAAGCTGCGCGTCGCCGGCAGCGGCCATTCGTTCGCCCCGCTCGTGAAGACCAGCGACACGCTGGTGACGCTCGATCACCTGAGCGGCATCGAGGCCATCGACGGTCATCGCGCGCGCATCCAGGCTGGCACGCAGCTGTCCTGGCTCGGCAAGGAGCTCGCCCGGCGCGGCTTCGGCATGACCAATCTCGGCGACATCAACAAGCAGACGCTCGCCGGCGCGGTCTCGACCGGCACGCACGGCACGGGCCTGAAGCTCGGCTCGATCTCGACGCAGCTGCGCGGCCTGAGCATGGTGCTCGCGAGCGGCGAGCAGGTGCATTGCTCGGCGACGCAGAACGCCGAGCTGTTCGACGCGGCGCGCGTGTCGCTCGGCGCGCTCGGCATCATCACCGCGATGGACATCGAGCTCGAGCCCGCGTACCGGCTCAAGCTCATCAAGCGCAACATGCCGCTCGGCGATTGCCTCGACCAGTCGCTCGACCTCGCCAAGCTGTATCGGCATTTCGAGTTCTTCTGGATGCCGCATACGCAGCTCACGCAAGTGAAGCTGATGGACTGGACCGACCAGCCCGAGTCGTCGAACGGCCTGACCACGGCCTCCGAACTCGTGCTCGAGAACGGCTTGTTCGGGCTGCTCTCGCGACTCGTGCGCCTGAGGCCGAGCTGGGCGCCGCGCATCAGCAGGCTCATCGCGAGCATCAGCTCGAGCAACCAGAGCACGATGGTGGCCGATTGCCATCGCGCGTTCGCGACCGCGCGTCTCGTGCGCTTCCAGGAAATGGAATACGAGCTGCCGGTCGAGCGCGGACCCGACGCGATGCGCGAACTCGCCGAGTACGTCAACAGCAAGCCCGTGCTCGTGCATTTCCCGATCGAGTATCGCCACGTGCGCGGCGACGACATCTGGCTGTCGCCGTTCTACGGACGGGATTCGGTGTCGATCTCGGTGCACCAGTACGTCGGCATGGAGCACGAGCGCTATTTCGCCGCGGCCGAGGCGATCTTCCTGAATCACGGCGGCCGTCCGCACTGGGGCAAGATCCATTCGCTCGGCGCGCGCGACCTCGCCGCGCTGTATCCGCGCTGGCACGACTTCCAGCGCCTGCGCCGCGAGCTCGATCCGAAGGGCTTGTTCCTGAACCCGCTGCTGCAACGCTTCTTCGTTTCCTGACGATCCGCCATGCAAGGACCGCACATCGGAGCCGGGAAACAGGAGATCAGCGTGCCGACGGGCGACTACGGCCTGCTCGGCTACGGGCAGCCGAACCACAAGGCGCTCGAACGCTCGACGGCGCTCTACAGCCGCGTGTTCTGCTTCGCTGGTGCCAACGGCGAAGCCGAGCCGCTGTTCTTCGCGCAGTCCGAGATCTGCATGATCTTTCCGGAGCTGCGGCGCGCCGTGGTCGAACGGCTGCAGGCCAGGCTCGGCCGCGAGCGGATCAGGAGCGAGCGCTACATGCTGTGCTCGCAGCACACGCATTGCGGCCCCGGCGGCTATTCGCACTATCCGTTCTACAACTTCGCGGTGCCGGGCTTCCGGCCACAGATTTTCGAAGCCATCGTCGACAGTCTGGTGCTGGCGAGCCTGCAGGCCTGGTCGCAGCGCGAAGCCGCGCAGCTGCGCTTCTCGTGCCAGGCCTTCGCCGACGACGTCGATGTCGCCTTCAACCGCTCGCTGTCGGCCTACAACCGCAATCCGAGTGTCGCGAAGTTCGGCGATCACGAAACGCACAAGGCCATCGACCGGCGCATGTGGCTGCTCGAAGCGTGCAGCGATGACGGCCGCTGCATCGGCCAGATCAACTGGTTCGGCGTGCATCCGACCAGCATCAGCAGCCGCCTGTCGGTGCTGTCGTCCGACAACAAGGGCTATGCGGCCGCTTCGCTCGAAGCCCGACTCGGGCCCGGCAGCGTCGCGATCTTCGCCCAGCATTTCGCGGGCGACGTGTCACCGAACGCGCAGGGCGACACCAAGCCCGACTGGCTGCGCGGACCGACGCGCGACGAGATCGCCAACGCGCGCTACAACGGCGAACTGCAGAGCGAGCAGGCCTGGAAAATCATCCAGGAGCTCGACGCGACGCATGCGCTCGGTGTCCACACGCTCGATGCCGTGCTCGTCAATCGCGATCTGTCCAATGTCGAGATCGATGCCGATTTCGCCGACGGAAGAACCGGCGAACGCACGAGCGCGCCGTGTCACGGGCTGGCGTTCTATCGCGGCTCGCCGGTCGACGGTCCGGGCATTCGCGAGCCGGTGGTGTCGCTCGTCCGCCTGCTCGCCTCGCGCGCGCGCAAGCGCCTGCAGCGTGAGCGTCCCGAGCTGCTGCGCGCGCAGCGGCCCAAGCTCATCGTCAGCGAATCGGGAGACGGCGTGCTGGTCGGCATGAAGAGCCGGCAGTTCCTGCCCTCCTTCCTCGATCGCTCGCTCGCCGAAATGCAGCGCCAGGATCGCGCCGGTGCGCTCGACGAGCTGCCCTGGGTTCCGACCGTGCTGCCGCTGCAGATGCTGCGCATCGGCGAGCTCGCGATCATCGGTTTTCCCGGCGAAATCACCACCGTCGCCGGTCAGCAGTTGCAGCAACTCTGTCTTCAAGCACTTGCGTCCTGCGGCGTACGCCACGTGGTGATCTCCAGTTACGCGAATTCCTATTCCGGCTACTGCACGACCTGGCACGAATACCAGGCGCAGTCGTATGAGGGAGGCCACACCATGTTCGGCAGTCGCACGCACGACGCGTTCCGCACCGAGTACCGCCGCTTGCTGCGCGAATGCGTCAAGCCCGCGGCGGAGCGCCGTTTCGATTCGCTGCCCGAGAAAGTCTTCTCGGCCGAAACGCTCGCAAAACGGAGCGTGCGATGAGCCCGCTGAAATCCGCCGGCCTGCTCGCCCTGCTGGCGGGCTTCGCGAGCAGCGCGCCCGCGCAGGAAACCGCAGCGCCCGACAGCGACGCGGCCGAGCTCGACACCATCGCGGTCGGCGGCGGCGTCGACAGTGAAAGCGAGCCGGCTTCGCAGCAGGCCGACAGCGGCGCGGTCACCGAACTCGCCGAGGTCATCGTCACCGCGCGTCGTCGCGAGGAAGGCGCGCTGCAGGTACCGGTGTCGATGGCCGTGGTCAGCGGAGACGACCTGGCCGAAGCCGGTCTGTTTCGTCCGCAGGACATCCAGCAGCGCACGCCCGGCATGACCGTGAGCGTGGCGAGCCCTCGCCTCACGCAATACACGATCCGCGGCCTCGGCTCGACCTCGCAGAACGACGGCATGGAAAGCAGCGTCGGCCTGTTCCTCGACGGCGTCTATCTGGGCCGGCAGGGACTGTCGATGTTCGATCTCGTCGATCTCGATCGCGTCGAAGTGCTGCGCGGACCGCAAGGAACCCTGTTCGGCAAGAACACCACGGCCGGCGCGCTCAACATCGCCACCAAGCTGCCGTCGCAGACCTACGAGGCTTCGCTCGAAGGCAGCCTCGGCGACCAGGACTTTCGCCAGGCGCGTGGCAGCGTCACCGGCCCGCTCGTCGACGGCCTGCTCGCGGGCCGCCTGACCGGCTACGTGACGCAGAAGGAAGGCCAGTACACCAACCGCTACGACGGCAGCGATCTCAACGAGCAGAACCGCTACGGTGTTCGCGGGCAGCTGCTGTGGACGCCGATCGACAGCCTGTCGGCGCGGCTCATCGCCGAGTACGGCAAGCAGGACGAAACCTGCTGCGTCTATCCGCTGATCGTCTATCGCGATGCGGTACGCGCGCGCGACGAGTTCATGGAATACGAGCGCGCTTCGCTGAACCCGTATGACCGCCAGGCCGACGCGGATACGCGCACGCACAGCGAAGTCGAGCAGAAGGCCGTCTCGGTCGAGCTCAACTGGGATTACGCCGAAGCGCAGCGGCTCACGAGCATCACCGCGTACCGCCATTGGACGGCAAAGCCCACCAGCGACGACGCCACCTCGCTGCAGCTCGTGCCCGAAACCGGCATCGCCAACGACCACCGGCAGTTCAGCCAGGAACTGCGCGTCAACATCGACGACGAGCGCTACAACGCGACCGCCGGACTGTTCTACCTGTACCAGGATCTCAGCGGAGACGAGCGCAACATCTTCGGCGACGATCTGGTCGGCTGGACCTTCGGCGGCATCATCCGGCAGGCCTTGCCGTTCGCGACGCAGTCGAACTTCGGGCCCCTGCTCTACGCGCTGATTCCGCCGGCCACGCTCGACGGCATGCGCGTCGACACCGACACCTACCAGAAGAGCCACAGCGCGGCGGCGTTCGGCTCGGTGGATTGGCACTTGAGCGAGCGGTTCGACCTGACCACCGGCCTGCGCTACACGCACGAGTGGAAAGACGCCGGCGTGACCCGCATGCGTTCGGGCGGCTGCCCGAACTGCACGGTGCTGTCGCTGACCAACCCGATCGCCGACCTCGCCAGCCTGCTCGGGCTCGACCTCAGCGGAGCCAGCCTCGATGGCCTGCTCGACGGCGTCGCGGGCGGCGACTACGAGCGCTACACCAAGCGCGACGAGGGCAATTTCTCGGGTCAGGTCGCGCTGAGCTACAAGCCCAGCAGCGACACGAATGCCTACGCCTCGGTCGCGCTCGGCTACAAGGGCGGCGGCATCAACCTCGGCGCGACCGGCGAATCGGTGCCGCCGACGTTCAAGCCCGAGCGAGCGCTGTCGTACGAGATCGGGCTCAAGAATCGCTGGCTCGCCAACCGCCTGCGCACGGCGCTGGCGGTCTACCAGACCGATGTCGACGACTACCAGGCGCTGACCTTCGACGACGAGCAGACACTGATCCCGAACCCGCGGCAGATCAACCTGCTCAACGTCGGCAAGGTGCGGCTGCGCGGCGCCGAGGCCGAAGCGCAGGGCATCGCGGCGCCCGGCCTGCTGCTGCGCGTCTCGGCCGCCTACAACGACGCGGTCACGCGCGATTTCCCGAATGCGCCCGATGTCGAAACGCGGCAGAACACGCGCGACCTGTCCGGCGAAACGCTCTACAACGCGCCGCGCTGGACCGTCAGCACGGGCGCCGAATACAGCCTGCGCCTGCGCAAGGCCTTCGAACTCTACAGCGGGCTCGACTACTACTACCGCAGCGGCGCCTGGGCCACGGTCGAGCACGGCGAAGGCAGCTACATCGACGCCTACGACATCGTCAACGCGCGCCTGGGCCTGCGCGATTCGCAGCGTCGCTGGGACGTCTCCGCGTTCGTGCGCAACGTCTTCGACGAGCGCTACCTCGCCGCCATCTATGCGCTCTACGGCGTCGGCGATTACGGCGGAACCGCGGGCGACGAGCGCAGCTACGGCGTGACCGTTCGTTTCAATTTCGATTAGTGCGCACAGGGACTTCAACATGGCCAAGGACTACCAGCGCTTCGAACTCGGATCGAAGCTCACCGACGAGCAGCGCGAGCACTTCGAGCGCCACGGCTTCCTGCACTTCGCCAACTTCATCGACGAGCGCCAGGTGGCGACGCTGATCGAAGCCTCGAAAGCCGTCGAGCGCCAATGGGTGACCGAGTCGCGCGAGAAGGTCAACGGCGTGCCGATCCGCTACGGCCGCGATCTCGACGGCAGCAAGATCGTGCAGCGCTTCGCGTTCGCCAACCTCTACGATCAGCGGCTCGCGAATTTCCTCGACGATCCGCGTTTCAAGCTGCTGTTCGAGCTGATCGGCCGCGACGACGTGCGCATCGGCACGCACGAGAAGGACGGCATGGTGCTCAACCATTACGTGCACGGGCCGGACAGCGAATTCAGCCGCCTGGGCTGGCACACCGACGGCCTGCGCGACATCTTCCTCGGCACGCGGCTGCAGCCGCTGCTCAACGTCGGCGTGCACCTGAGCACGCTCGGCACCGAGCACGGCGGCTTGCGCCTGCTGCCCGGCACGCATCGGCAATCGATCTGGCAGATGCTGTTCCGTAAGCGCTACTTCATCGATCACCGCGAAGACCCGCGCGAAGTGGCGATCGTGCCGCGTGCCGGCGATCTGACCGTGCACGACGGCCGGCTCTGGCATCGCGTGGCGCAATCGACGCAGACCGGTGAAGCGAGCCGCCGGCGCGTGATCTACATCCCGGTGGTGTCCGGGCCTTATGCGCCCAAGCACGAAGCGAGCCCGACGCCGCTGTATCAACGGCTGGCCAAGCTGTCGAAGTGAATCGCAAGCAGGATTTTTGAAGACCAAGGGAGATTGTTGCCAATGACGGCCTACGCACTCGTCACCGGCGCCACCAGCGGCATCGGACTGGCGCTCGCCGAAACCCTGGCCGCTCGCGGCCGCTCGCTGATCCTCGTCGGCCGCAGGGCCGATGCGCTCGCGGCGGTCGGCAAGCAACTGCGCTCCGCAAACCACGTCGAAGTGCTCGAGCGCGTCTGCGATCTGGCCGATGAGGCGCAGGTCGCGCAGCTGCTCGACGCGCTCGAAGCCGAGGCGATCGAGATCGACCTGCTCGTCAACAACGCCGGCTTCACCACCAGCGGCAGCTTCGTCGACAACAGCTGGCAATCCGAGCGCGATCTGCTGCAGGTCAACGTGCTCGCGCTCGTCGCGCTGTGCCATCGCATCGGCAAGCGCATGGCGGCGGCCGGACGCGGGCAGATTCTCAATGTGTCGTCGGTCTCCGGCTTCATGCCGGGCCCGTGGATGAGCAATTACGCGGCGAGCAAATCGTACGTGCTGATCTTCTCGGAGTCCTTGCGCGAGGAACTCGCGCCGCTCGGCGTCAGCGTGTCGGTGCTGTGCCCGGGCACCACGCGCAGCCCGTTCTTCGACAAGGCCGGCATCCAGATCGAGAAGGCCGCGCCCGATGCGCTGATCATGTCGGCGAGCGACGTCGCCCGCATCACCGTCGACGCGCTCGCGCGCAAGCCCGCGATCATCATTCCGCGCTTCCACAACAAGCTGCTCGCGATCAGCCCGCGCCTCGGGCCGCGCTGGCTGCTGCGCAAGGTCGTCGGCGCGCTGTATCGCAGCGTCGCGACCAGGTAAGGCTGGTCGCCGATGCAAACCGATTCGGCGCCCGCGACGCGGCTGCGTTAGGCTTGCGCCTTCGCTGCCGCCTCCGATCGTTCATGTCACGACTGCTTGTGCTGTGCTGCCTCGCGCTGACCGCCTGCGCGGGTGATCGCTGGGTCTATTCCGCCGCCGGGGTTTCCGACGAGACCATGCGCTCCGACCTGATGGCCTGCAAGGAAGAATCGCTGATCACGCGCCTGGAAGAAGACCAGAAGACGCTCGTGCAGCGCTGCATGATGGATCACGGCTACACGATGAAGGCAAAGCCCTGAGCGGCATCTCACCGGCCTTGCCCGGGACCTGATACGACTCAGGTTTCCGCCACCTCCGCGGGTAGCGGATTCCGCTCCATGCGCGGCAGATAGAAGCGCTTGTAGGCCAGCAGCAGCAAGGCGAACAGCGGCGGTGCCATCAGCACGCCGAGCAGTCCACCCCAGCTGCCGAGCATGAGCATGAAGACGAGCAGCGGCACCGCGGGCAGCGAGGCGCGGCCGCTCATGACCAGTGGCAGGATCAGGTGCCCTTCGAGCTGCTGCGTGGCGACGAACACGCCGAGCACCCACGGCAGGCGTGAAGGATCGGACGCCAGGGTCACGAGGCCCGAAAAGGTCACGACGATGGCGATGCCCACATACGGAATGATGCCGAGCAGGCCCGTGAGCAGGCCGAACAGCAGCCAGTAATCGGCGCCCACGATCCACAGGCCGAGCGCCGTCAGCACGCCGATGATCGCCATGTCGGTCAGCTGCGCGTGAAACCAGTTGCGCAAGGTGCGTGCGCTTTCCTGCAGAAAGCTCGCGGTGGTCTCGCGATGCCGGGCCGGAAACGCCTTCAGCATCGCGCGGTAATACGTCTCCGATTCGACCGCGGTGTACAGGCCGATCACGAATGCGAAGACCAGGCCGCCGAGCAGGCCGAAACTCGACCAGGCGCCCTGGAACAGCTTCCCGCCGACCGTGCGTGCAGTGTCGGCGACGTTGAACGACTCGACGCGATCGCCGATCCACGGATAGCGCGAGGTGATGCCGTTGGCGATCGCCTGCAGGCGATCGACGAGCTGCGGCATGCGCTCGGACAGCGAGGTGATCTGCGCGTCGGCAATGTAGAAGACGCCGTAGCCGACACCGCCGATCACGAGCACGGTGACGAGCAGCACCACCGCGGCGCCGGCCGCCTTCGGCAGATGGAAGCGGCGCTGGAAACCGCGCAGCGGAGCCGCCAGCAGCACGCCGATGCCAAGGCCGATCAGCGCGCTCATGACGATGAGCTTGAGCATCAGCAGCGCCGCGACCAGCGCGACGACGGCGATGACGACGACGATGCTGTGGTTGGCCACCGCGATCGCCGATGCGGTGGACGAATCGCGCCTGCGGTCGATCGGGGATGATTCGCCCGACGAGGCTGGCGAATCCGGCTCCGCGACCGATCCGGTGGAGGCGCTCATCGATCGGCTCAGGCGAGCTGCTTGTCGAGCGTGGCCTGGATTTCCTTCTCGATACGGCCCTTGAGCGGCTTGAGCAGCAGGCCGAGCTTGGCCGAGAGCTGCAGATCCTTGGGTGTGATGGCGAGCTGGCCGTTGACGCCGCTGCGTTCGAACTTGAGCGTGTCGCCTTCCCAGCGGTGCTTGAAGTCGAATTCCTCGCTGAGCTGGGTGACGAGTTTCTCGGCGATCTTGCGCGCCTCGGCGACGGATTTTCCGTGCGCGCGGGTGACTTCGATATCGGCCATGGCGGCTCCCTTATCTCTTTGGATCAAGACTGAATTTGGCGCCCAAAGTGGAGCGCCGGCACTGAATCGGTGGTGAACTCCCAAGCCTGCGAATCAGGCGCCGAGCTCGAGCATGATCTTGCCGACATGCGAGCCCGCCTCGAGCTCCGCATGCGCCCGGGCGACGTCCTGGAACGCGAACACGCGCTCGATCACCGGCGCGACGCGGCCGGCGTCGAGCAGCGGCCAGACCTGCTCGCGCAGTTCGGCCGCGATCTCGCCTTTCTCGGCGACGCTGCGCGGACGCAGCATCGAGCCCGTGAGCCGCGCGCGGCGCTTCATGATCTCGCGAAGGTCGACGCCGTCGACCTTGGCGCCCTGCATCGTCGCGATCATCACGATGCGCCCGTCGAGCGCGAGGCAGCGCAGGTTCTTCGGCAGATACGCGCCTCCGACCATGTCGAGAATCACATCCACGCCGCGCTTGCCGGTGAGTTCGCGAATCTCGGCTTCGAAATCCTGCTCGCGATAGTTGATCGCCGCGTCGGCCCCGAGCTTCACGCAGGCTTCGCACTTGGCCGCGCTGCCCGCGGTGACGAAAACGGTGGAGCCGAGCGCCTTGGCGATCTGGATCGCGGCGGTGCCGATGCCGCTGCTGCCGCCGTGCACGAGCAGCGTCTCGCCGGGCGCGAGCGCGCCCATGCGGAACACGTTGGCCCACACGGTGAAGAAAGTCTCGGGAAGTGCGGCGGCGCGAATCGCGTCGTAGCCCTTGGGCCACGGCAGGCAGTGCGATTCGTGCGCGAGCGCATATTCGGCATAACCGCCGCCATGCACGAGCGCGCAGACGCGATCACCGGCTTTCCACTGCGTCACGCCCTCGCCGACCGCCGCGATCTCGCCGGCCACTTCGAGCCCGAGGATCGGGCTCGCATCGGCCGGCGGCGGATAGAAGCCCTGGCGCTGTGCCAGATCGGGGCGGTTGACGCCGGCCGCGAGCACGCGGATCAGCACCTGCCGCGGCCCGGCCTGCGGGGCCTGCATGTCGCCGAGGCTCAGCACCTCCGGGCCGCCGGCGCCGCTCATCTGTACGTAACGCATCTGCATGGGAATCTCCAGAACTGTCTGCGGCTCGAATCACCGAGCGAAACCTAGCGGCTGTGGGACACTAGGGCCTGTTAACGCTAATCCGCTCGTCGCGTTGCCATCAGATTTTCGATCAGGCAAGGCGCGACGAGGAAGTTTGGTGGTTCCAAACGATCGAGGAGCAACGCTGCATGATCGAAAATCTGACGGCAACCCGAAGGGACGGGGCCGCTTTGGCGCATCGCGGCGTCAGTCGTCGCTCCTGTACGTCCAGTACAGCGCGCTCCTCCTTCCTTGCGCTGCGCCAAAGCGACCTCCGTCGCGGCGAGCGGATTAGCGTTAACAGGCCCTAGCGCGCTGAACTCATCCACTTCGCGCCAGAACCTCATGCCCGACCGCCGCCGCCTTGCGGTGATCCTCGCCGGTGCCGCAGCCTTCTTCAGCCTCTACGCGCCGCAATCGCTGATGCCGCTGCTGCACGACTGGCTCGGCGACAGCGCGGCGCTCGCGGGCACCATCGTCTCCGCGGGCACGCTCGGCGTCGCCTTCGCCGCGCCATTCGCGGGCCTGCTGGCCGACCGCATCGGCCGCCGGCGCGTGATCGTACTCGCCGCGTTCGCGGTCTGCCTGCCGTCGCTCGGCGCGGCGCTCGCACGGACGCCCGAGCAGCTGATCGCCGCGCGCTTCGTGCAAGGGCTTTTCCTGCCGGGCATCTTCGCGATCACGGTCGCCTACATCGGCTCGGAATGGCCATCCGCCGAAGCCCGGCAGGTCACCGGGCTCTACGTCGCCGGCACCATCGGCGGCGGTTTCTGCGGTCGCATGCTGTCGGGGCTGGTGTCGGAATTCGCCGGCTTTCACTGGGGTTTCGCCGCGCTCGCGCTGATGCAGCTGGTGCTCGCGATCGCGATCCGCGCCTGGCTGCCTACCGAAACCCATCATTCGCGGCCGAGCGCCCGACCGCTCGTGACGATGCGGCGCCTGCTCGCGCATGCCGATCTGCGCGGCGCCTACGCGGTGGGCTTCACGCTGCTGTTCGCGCTGATCGCGGGCTTCACCTACATCACGCTGAGGCTCGCGCGAGCGCCGTTCTCGCTCGGGCCGGCGGCGATGTCGTCGATCTTCGCGGTCTACCTGTTCGGCATCCTCGCCACTTCGTACAGCGGCAAGCTGCTCAATCGCTACGGCCATGCGCGCGTGCTCGCACTGTCCTGGCTCGCGGTGATCGCGAGCCTGCTGCTGAGCCTGCTGCCATCGTTGCCGGCCGTGGTGCTGTCGCTCGGGCTGTTCTCGGCCGGCCTGTTCAGCGCCCAGGCCGCCGCGACGAGCTTCGTCGCCGAAGCCTCGGGCGAGGCGCGCGCGACCTCGGTCGGCCTGTACGTGACCTGCTACTACCTCGGCGGCAGCGCCGGCGGCGTGCTGCCCGCCGCGATCTGGGCGCACGCCGGCTGGAACGGAGTGGCGGCGATGATCGCGGCGGTCGGCGCGATCTCGGTCGCGCTGGGTTTTCGCAGCTTTCGATTCGCGAGCAAGCCGCCCAGGGATGCTCCGGCTCCGTTGCCCGAGGCCGGCGGCGAGGCGCCGTAGCCCCTCCATCGCAGCCAGCACGAAAAAGCCCGCCGGATGGCGGGCTTTTTCGATGCATCGATCCTTCAGCGATCAACCAACGGGCCGACACACCTGGCGGACGGCGACATTGTCTTCGGTTTTGTTGTCGTTGTACTTCTTGCCGGCGTAAGCGCCGCCGACCGCACCCGCCGCGGTGGCGATGTCCTGGCCGCGACCGCCACCGAACTGGTGACCGACCACGCCGCCGACCACCGCGCCGGCGAGCGGCGCCGCGACCGGGTGACCATCCTTGGTCTTGACCTGTTCATCGTGGCATTCGACACGCTGTCCCTGGTCGTTGACATAGGTGTCGGCCATCGCTGGAGCCGTGAAGCCGGCCGCGAGCACCGCGGCGAAAGCAAGTTTTGTAGAGACGTCCATGTCGTACTACCTCCTTGTCGTCAGACGACTCCAAGCTAGCCCTTGGCGATGAATTGGCTGTGAACTCAGGCTTAGCGCGGCGGCAGCTGCGAAATCAGCCCGCGCAGCTCACGCAATTTGGCTTCGACGACGGCCCGATGCTGCGGTCCCAGACGCAGCATCGCCTTCTGCCCGGACGACAGGGCCTGCAATTGCGGATCGGCGAATTCGTAGAAGAAGCGTGGGCGCACGAGTTCGATCGGCCCGTCGACGCTCGGCGTCGCGAGCAAGTGATCGAGCACGTAGGCGAAGCGCTGATTGAACGAACGCTGCGAATAGCCGAGCTGGTCGTAAGCCTGCTGGAACAGCCGGTAATGCTGACGATAGAACGCGGCGACGCGATTCATGTCGGCCATCTGCAGCGCCTGCACGAGCACGCCATAGCGCGCCGTGTTCGACTCGCTCAGATAAAGCCGATCGTCACGCTGCTCGACGATGAAGTCGCCGCCGACCTTGCGGATCGAGCGCATCTTCGCGGTCAGGTTCGGATTCGGCAGGTTATCGATCATCACCACGAAGCGCATGATCAGCGCCTGCGGCAGCAGGTATTGCTCGACCGCATCGAGGCCGAACAGATCGATCAGCGACTGGCGCACGGGCTCGTCGCTGTCCTGCAGGCTCGGCAGCGGAGCGGACGCGACCACGGCGTCCTGGTCGGGAGTGGCCGGCGCGTCTTCCGCCACCGCGGGCGGCGGCGGAGCCAGCGTGCGGCCGGGTTCGAGGATGCTTTCGGGCTGGTGCTCGACGACCGGCGGGACGGGCTCGGTCTTCGCGACCAGACCGAGCTGCTCGCGGAACAGCCAGAGCGCTCCGGCCACCACGATGGCGACCACCAGTAGCGCGCCGATCAAATCCCTTGCTTTCATTCCGTCGTTTCCTTGCATTGCACGTCTGCGGGCTCAGGCCCGACTTTCGTGAAGAGCGCCTGGAATATCAAGGCAGTGCCGCCGCGTAAGGGCTGGCCGCCAAAACGCAAAACCCCCGGACGCCGGTGCGGCGCCGGGGGCTGGATGCGACCGGAGCGGCGCTCAGTTGAAGTAGTACTCGTCCTTGCAGAGCTTGCCGTCGCCGTTCTTGTCGCGGGTCTGCAGGCGCTTGAACAGCTGCGAGCCGGGCTTGAGTTCGCTGGCGTCGAGGCAGCCGTCGCCGTTCTTGTCTTCGTAGTCGGAGTTGTTCACGGCGAGCGGGCTGTCGGCGCTCGAGGTGCCGGTGTAGGTGCCCTTGTTGTAGCCGTCGGCGAGCGCGGCGGACGAGACGAGCGAGAGGGCGATGGCGGCGAGAAAAGTCTTGGACACGGTAACGCTCCCAAAATTATGTTGAGAATTAAGTGGATAGCGCCCCCATGACGCACCCGGCGAAGAACCGCCCGGTAGCCGCCGCTCGGCTTCGTTGCCGCTCGGCAAGCCTCGATCAAGCAAAAACCGGGCTAGAAACTGGCAGATGAACCATGCCTCACAAAAAAACTTTGCGGCTGCATCGGTAAGGCTGATGAGGCGGACAGCGGCGGACCCGTACAATGGCGGATGATTTCCGCCTCTCGCCTCACCCTCCGCCGCGGTCCCCGTGCCCTGCTCGAAGACGCCAACTTCTCGATCCACGGGGGCTGGCACGTGGGCCTCATCGGCCGTAACGGCACCGGCAAGTCGACTTTGTTCGCGGCCGTATTGGGGCAGCTCGCACCGGACAAGGGCGAGATGTCGTCGCTCAAGCACCTCGACGTGGCCACCGCCGCCCAGGAAACGCCGGCCCTGCCCGACCTGGCGATCGATTTCGCGCTCGACGGCGATGTCGAGCTGCGCGATCTCGAACGCCGGCTCGAAAAGGCCGAGGCCGCCGAGGACATCGACACCATCTGCGCGATCCACGAGCGCCTCGCGATCATCGGCGGCTATTCGGCCCGCGCCCGCGCCGCCTCGCTGCTGCATGGGCTGAGCTTTTCGCAGGAGGCCCAGCAGCGGCCGGTGTCGAGCTTCTCGGGCGGCTGGCGCATGCGCCTGAACCTCGCGCGCGCGCTCATGCGCCGCTCCGACGTGCTGCTGCTCGACGAGCCGACCAACCACCTCGATCTCGACGCGGTGATCTGGCTGCAGGGCTGGCTCAAGCAGTATCCGGGCACGCTGATGGTGATCAGCCACGATCGCGAGTTTCTCGACGACGTGACCACGCACACGCTGCATCTCGAGAACCAGAAGGCGACGCTCTACACCGGCAATTACAGCCAGTTCGAGCGCCAGCGCGCCGAACGCATGACCCTGCAGGCCGGCGCCTACGCCAAGCAGCAGAAGCAGGTCGCGCACCTGCAGAAGTTCATCAACCGCTTCCGCGCATCGGCCGCCAAGGCCACGCAGGCGCAGAGCCGCATCAAGGCGCTCGAACGCATGGAAATGGTCGCCGCCGTGCATGCCGATTCCGAATTCAGCTTCGAATTCCCCGAGCCCGATCGGCTGCCCTCGCCATTGGTGCGCTTCGACGACGTCACCGCCGGCTACGGCGAGACCGTGATCCTCGACAAGCTGCGCGTGCTCGTCGCGCCCGGCGAGCGCATCGGCCTGCTCGGCCAGAACGGCGCCGGCAAATCGACGCTCGTGCAGACCATCGCGGGAACCATTCCGGCGCTCGGCGGCGATCTCATGCGCGATCCGCATCTGCGCGTCGGCTACTTCGCCCAGCACACCACCGAGGAGCTCGATCCGGACGCCTCGCCGATCGTGCTGTTCCGGCGCATCGATGCGCGCGCCACCGAACAGAGCCTGCGCACCTTTCTCGGCGGCTTCAACTTCAAGGGCGATCGCGTCTACGAGCCGGTGGGGCCGTTCTCGGGCGGCGAAAAAGCGCGGCTCGCGCTCGCGATGGTGGTGTATCAGAGCCCGAACCTGCTGCTGCTCGACGAGCCGACCAACCATCTCGACCTCGACATGCGCCACGCGCTCGAGCACGCGATGATGACGTTCGCCGGTGCGGTACTGGTGGTCTCGCACGATCGCCACCTGCTCACGAGTACCTGCGAAAAATTCTGGCTCATCGCCGATGGCCGCTGCGTGGATTTCGACGGCGATCTCGACGATTACGCCAAGTGGCTCAACACCCGCGACCTCAACGGCGGAGCCAAGAAGCCCGGCAAGCGCGCAGCGGTGTAGGCGGACGCTTGCGCGCGGGCCTCAGCCAGCCTGAGCTCAGCAAGCATCGCTCAGCCTGTCATGCCACGAGTCACAACCGGCGCCGCGCCGGCGCTGCAGACGACAGGAGACCGCAATGAGTTCTACGCCAAAAGCCACGATCACCTTTCACCTGCCCCAGCATCGCGAAACCGCGCTCAGGATCGAAAACAACCAGCGCGTCGCGGCGCAAGCCTATGACGACAACATCAGCCCCTATCTTCGCTTTCTCGAAGACCAGGCCAGCCAGAGCGGCTATCGGCTGACGTCGGATACGCAGGAAGGAAGCTCGGTGTATTCGATCGAGGCCGCGAACCACGATCTGAAGACCGCGGCGCACGATTGGCTCGACACCCAGCCGGACATCTGGAACTGGATTCCCTGAGCGGTCGGCCGGACACAAAAAACCGGGCGGCCCGCTGGAGCCGCCCGGCCATTACACACGAAACGCTAAGCAGCCGCGCGATACTGGTTGCGCAGATCGCGAATGCGATCGTGATTGCTCAGCACACCCTGATACTGGCGTTCGACCACGGAGCGAACCTGCGGCGGCAGATCGGCCTTGAGCGCCTTGCCGTAGGCAGCCTTGGCGTAGTCCTCACCGCGCTCGACCTCCTCGAGCACCGCGACATTGCTGTCGGTCACCGCCGCCTTGACCTTGACCCAGCCACGATGCGCCGCGCCTGCGACGCTGCCCGATTGCTCGGGCTTGCCGCCGAGCGAAGTCACCAGTGACTGCAGCTCGTTGGCGCTTTGCTGGCAGGCCGCCGCGCGTTCGTTGAAGAGCAGCTTGAGCTTGGCTTCGGTGGCCTTCTCGGCCGCTTCCTTGAAGCCCTTGAGTCCGTCTTCCGAGGTTTCGATCAGGTTGTTCAAAGTCTTGATGGTGTCGTCCATGACATCCTCCTTTCAAGTGAATGAAACTACAGCGCGACGTCCGTGCCGCGGATGTTTGAACCACGACGTCGCCAATGGTTCATACGAAAAAATGTGCGTCGATGAGCCCTCGCTAGATCGCAGGTCCGTATTCCATGGACCCCACTTCGTACGCGGGCGCCAGGCGCAGTCGGGCGCAGAGATCGCGCAGGGCCGAACGCAAGGTCTCCTCGAGCGTCGGGTGGTAGAACGGCAATTCGAGCAGCTCGTGCACCTGCGCGTTGCCCTGCACGGCCCAGGCGACGAGATGCGCCAGGTGCTCGACCGCCGGGCCGATCATCTCGGCGCCCACGAGACGATTCGTGGAAGGATCGGCATAGAGCCGGATGCACCCGCGATTGCGGTTCATCACGCGCGCACGCCCCTGGTCCGAAAAGTCCGCCTTGCCGACCAGACGCGGCTTCATCGAGGTATCGCCGACGATCGCGATCTGCGGATCGGTGAACGTGATCGCCAGTGGAGCGCTGCGCGTCGAAACGCGAACGTCGGGAAACCGCGCCGCGTTGTGGCCGGCGATGGTTCCCGCATCGACCGCCTCATGCAGCAGCGGACGCCAGGCGCTCGCATCGCCCGCGATGAAAACCCGGCTGCTGCCGCAGCGCAGCGTTTCGGCATCGAATTCGGGAACGCCATGCGCATCGAGCTCGACGCCTGCGTGCTGCAGGCGCAGCGCGTCGAGATTCGGCGGCCGTCCCGCCGCGACGAGCACGTGGCTGAAATCCGCAGTGCCCTCCGCACCTTCGCCCGACTTGGCCTGCCATTTGATGCGCACGCAATCGGCGATTCCGGGCGTCGGCTCGGCTTCGATGTCGACGCCGAGCCGCAGATCGAGTTCTTCGGCGAACAAGCTGCGGGCATGCCGATTGATGCCCTCGTCCTGCAGGCCGCCGATGTCGGTGTCGTGATCGAAAATCGTCGTGCGCACGCCAAGCCGATGCAAGGCCTGGCCGAGTTCGATGCCGACCGGGCCCGCACCGATCACCGCGACCGACGCGGGCAAGGTTTCGAGTTCGAAGATCGTTTCGTTGGTCAGCACGCGTGCGGCCACCGATTCGAAGGCCTTCGGCACGCTCGCACGCGAGCCGGTGGCGATGACGATGGTCTTGGCCTGCACGCGCGTGCGTTCACCGGCTTCGTTCTCGACTTCGAGCGTTGCCGGGTCGACGAAGTGCGCCAGACCCGAGAGCCGGCTCTCGGACGGAATGGCTTCGTAGGACTTGAGCACCGAGCGCACGAAGCGATCGCGCTCGTGCTGCACGCGCGCCATCACCGAGCGGCCGTCGATGCGGATCGGCGCCGTCTCGATACCGAAGATGCTCGCGGTCGCGGCCTGATGGGCGACTTCGGCGGCGGCGATCAGCAGCTTCGAAGGCATGCAGCCGACTTGCGCGCAGGTGGTTCCCGATGAGCCCGATTCGATCAGCAGGACTTTCGCGCCGGCGCGATGGGCGGCCCCGCTGGCCGCGAGTCCCGCTGTACCGGCGCCGATCACGGCGACATCGCAGCTCAACTCTTTCATTCGCCCTCCTGGTTTTTCGCCCAGCGAAGTCGAAAGCCGGCGTTATAGTGGGAACCTGCTCGATGTTGGCCAAACGAGCCGAACGCTTTCAGCTCGCTGTTCAACCCTGTTGGAGCCGATCATGGATGACCCAAGCTTGACCGCCGATGAGCTGGCATGGCTGCGCAATTACGCGCAGGACAAGCAGGATTCGCAGGCCCCGCTGCCGATACTCGCGCGGCTCGAAAAGCTCGGCCTGCTGATGGCGGGCTGGAATCACATGCACGTGGTGACGCAGCGCGGACTCGAACTGCTCAAGCGCCTCGAATGAAAGACGCGAGCGGACGCGGGACACCGGCATGAGCGATCTGTTCGACTCGATCGAGACCGAACGCCGTACCGAAGCGCTCGCCGACGGCGCCGTGATCCTTCGCGGCTTCGCGCTCGATGTCGCGAGCGAGCTGCTCGCGCAGATAGACGCGATCAGCGCGCAATCTCCGTTTCGCCACCTGATCGTCCCGGGTGGCAAGCGCATGTCGGTGGCGATGACCAATTGCGGCCGGCTCGGCTGGGTCAGCGATACGCGCGGCTATCGCTACGAGGCGATCGACCCGATCACGCAGCAGCCCTGGCCCGCATTGCCGCGTGCGTTCGCCGCGCTCGCGCAGCGGGCCGCGAACGCGGCGGGCTATCACGACGAACTCGGCACCGACGCCTGCCTGGTCAACCGCTACGAACCCGGAAGCCGGCTCACGCTGCATCAGGATCGCGACGAACGCGACGTGCAGGCGCCGATCATCTCGGTCTCGCTCGGCGTGCCGGCGATCTTCGTGTTCGGCCGCAACACGCGCAGCGGCCCGACCAGGCGCTCACGCCTCGTGCACGGCGACGTGGTGGTCTGGGGCGGCGTGTCGCGGCTCGCGTATCACGGCGTGCAACCGCTCGCCGAGGCGCAGCATCCGGCGACCGGATCGCTGCGCTACAACCTCACGTTTCGCAAAGTCTTCTAGCTGAAGACGACGAGCGCCAGCGCAAGCACCGCCGGCAGCGACTGCACGTACAGAATGCGCCGGTTCACCGTGACCGCACCGAAGACGCCCGCAACGATCACGCAGCCCAGGAAGAACAGCTTGAACGCGGCGAGGCCATCGACCACGCCCCAGAGCAGGCCGGCGGCGAGAAAACCGTTGTAGAGCCCCTGGTTCGCCGCGAGCGCCTTCGAGGCGAGCGCGAATTCGGCGGACAGGCCGAACACGCGCCGGCCCGTCGGCTTGGTCCATAAGAACATCTCGAGCACCAGGAAATACAGGTGCAGCAGGGCCACCAGCACGATGGCGACGTCGGCGATCAGCTTCATGCACTCTCCCCTTTTGCGTCGATCATAAGGCCGCAGGGCGGGTCCGCGCGTGAGCCCCGATCGCCTCGCTTCGATTGACACTGTCCGCGTTATATACAAATCTCCATAACGTCCTCGCTCTCCGGCAAACCATGCGCCTACTCCCGCGGCCGTTCGTCCTGGCCTTGCTGCTGTGCTCGTCGCTGTCCGCACGCGCCGAGGAGGCCGTGCGCGTGTTCGCGGCCGCGAGCCTCACGAGCGCGCTGACCGACATCGCCGCGCAGTGGAAACAGGGCGGACACGCGGCGCCGACGCTCGCGTTCGCGGCTTCGTCCGCGCTCGCCAAGCAGATCGAGGCCGGAGCTCCGGCCGACGTGTTCGCCTCGGCCGACCGCAAGTGGATGGACTACCTGCAGCAGCGTGGTCGCATCGAAGCCTCCACGCGCGCCGACCTGCTCGGCAACACGCTCGTGCTGATCGCGCCGAAGGGCCGGCGCTTCCACGCCGAGATGCGCAAGGGCTACGACTTCGCCAGGGCCTTCGACGGCCGGCTCTGCACGGGCGAGCCCGGCGTGGTGCCCGTGGGCGTCTACGCCCGGCAGAGCCTCGAAGCGCTGGGCTGGTGGGAGGCGATCGAGCCGCGCATCGTCGGCACCGACGACGTGCGCACCGCGCTGAATTTCGTCGAGCGCGGCGAATGCGCGGCCGGCATCGTCTACGCGACCGACGCGGCGATCAGCGGCGAGGTCGAGACCATCGCCACGTTCCCCGAAGACACGCACGAGGCGATCGTGTATCCGATCGCACTGGTCAGGAACGCGCGTCCGCAGGCACGCGAATTCCTGCGCCATCTGCAAACCTCGAACGAGGCCGCGGCGGTGTTCGAGCGCTACGGCTTCGCGCTGCTCGCACGCAGGCCGTAACAGATGGCGCTGACACCCGAGGAATGGCAGGCGGTCTGGCTGTCGGCCAAAGTTGCGGCCTTCGCGACCCTGCTGTGCCTGCCGCTCGGCATCGCGTTGTCCTGGCTCATGGCGCGGCGCGAGTTCTTCGGCAAGGCGCTGATCGAAACGCTGATCCAGCTGCCGATGGTGCTGCCGCCCGTGGTGCCGGGCTACCTGCTGCTGATGCTGCTCGGCACGCGCGGGCCGCTCGGCGGCTGGCTGCAGCAGCAGTTCGGTCTGGTCTTCGCGTTCGACTGGAAAGGCGCGGTGCTCGCGTCGGCCGTGATCGCGTTTCCGCTCATGGTGCAGCCCGTGCGGCTCGCGTTCCGCATGATCGACACGCGGCTCGAGGCCGCCGCGACCACGCTCGGGGCGACGCCGCTGCGCAGCTTCTTCACGATCACGCTGCCGCTCGCGCTGCCCGGCATCGTCATCGGCGCGATGCTGTGCTTCTCTCGCAGCCTCGGCGAGTTCGGCGCGACGATGGCCTTCGTCGGCAATATTCCAGGCCAGACGCGCACCCTGCCGCTGGCGATCTATTCGTACTCGCACCTGCCGGATGGTGAAGCCGCGGCGACGCGGCTCGTGCTGCTGTCGATCGCGCTCGCGGTCTGCGCGCTGCTCGCGAGCCACTGGATCGGCCGGCGCGCCGAACGCCTGATCGGCGATGCGAGAACGCCGCATGCTTGAGCTCGACCTGCGCTACCGGCGCGGCGAGTTCCTGCTCGACGCGACTGCGCGCCTGGAGACTGGCGTGACCGGTATCGTCGGGCCGTCTGGCACCGGCAAGAGCACGCTGCTGGCCCTGCTCGCAGGCCTGCTCAGGCCGCAGGCCGGCGTGCTGCGCTTCGGCGACGAAACCCTCGTCGACGTCGCGGCCGGGCAATTCGTGCCGCCGTGGAAGCGCCACTTCGGGCTCGTGTTCCAGGACGGCCAGCTGTTTCCGCATCTGTCGGTGCGTGACAACCTGCTCTACGGCTGGCGCCGGCTCGAACCCGAGGAGCGCCGGCTGGGCTTCGATGCGGTGGTCGACCTGCTGGAGCTGCGGCCGCTCGTCGCGCGTCGTCCGGCACAGCTCTCGGGCGGTGAACGCCAGCGCGTCGCACTCGGGCGCGCGCTGCTGTATTCGCCGCGCCTGCTGCTGCTCGACGAACCACTGTCCTCGCTCGATGACCGGCTCAAGCAGCAGATCCTGCCGTTTCTGCGGCGCATCAAGCAGGAAACGCGCATTCCGATGCTCTACGTCACGCACGCGACCGCCGAGGTCGATTACCTGGCCGATCGCGTGCTGAGCATGCAGAGCGGGCGATTGCCCGGCGCCGAGAGCCCGGCGCCGCGCTGAATCCCCGTCCGCGCGAGGTCGCGGAGCGGCCGCGCGGATCAGCCCGAAACGCCGAGAATCACGCTCGAAGCCTTGAAGATCGCCGAGGCCTTCACGCCCACGGCGAGCTTAAGTTCCGTGGCCGCCTCGTTGGTGATGATCGCGGCCATCACATTGCCGCCCTTGAGTTCGAGCACGACCTCGGTGTTGACCGCGCCGGGCGTGAGCCGGCTCACGGTGCCGAGCAGGCGGTTGCGCGCCGACAGCCTGTATGGCGCGCCATCGTCCTCGATCGCGATCATCACCCACGACGCCTTGATCAGCGCGATCGCCTCGACTCCGGGCGCCAGGCCAAGCGTCTCCGTGCTTTCGTGCGTGACGACGGCGATCAGGCGTTCGCCGCCCGCGATCTGCAGCTCCACCTCATCGTTGACCGCGCCGCGCTGCACGCGCAGCACCTTGCCCGAGAAGTGATTGCGCGCGCTCGTGAGCATGTTGAATTTTCCGATCAGTGAAAGATCGCGCTCCGCATTGCGGATGCGCGCGTTGACGGCCGCGAGGAAGCGCGCGTTCTCCTGCTCCACCGCGCGAAAGGTCTCGACGAGCTGGCGTCCGCGCTCGGTGAGCTTGGTGCCGCCGCCACCCTTGCCGCCGACCGAGCGCTCGACGAGCGGGGCATCGGCGAGGTTGTTCATCGCTTCGACCGCATCCCAGGCCGCCTTGTAGCTGAGCTTGATCGCCTTGGCCGCCGACGAAATCGACTGCGTGGTCTCGATGGCGGCGAGCAGCTCGACCCAACGCTTGCCGGCGAGATGACCCGAGCGGGTTTCGAGCGTCAGCGCGGAGCTGACCTGCAGGGTGGAACGCGGCATGGGCCCTCTCGTTTCGGCGTCGATGGAAGCATCGGCAAGCGTCGCATGGTAGCGCGCGTCCGCGGTCACCGGAGGCGGACGCCGATCGCCCCGCAGACTGTCCGCGGACACTCGCCGGCGCCGGTCATTACGAAACAATCAATTACATAACAACGACTTGCGAAAAATATTCAAGCTGGCATGCGCGTCGCTATAGAACAGACGTCCACCACAAGGAGTCGTGCCATGCAGAACCTCAACACCATCCGCAACACCGTCCGCTTCGTCGCCGGCCTCGCCCTGAGCGGCGGCCTCGCCATCGCAAGCATGAGCAGCACGGCCGCCGATGCGAGCGCGATGCCGCTCGCGAGCACCGCCGTCGGCCTGCAGATCGCCGCTCAGGCCGATGCGGCCCTGCGCCAGCAGGACATCGAACTGCGCAGCGAACTGCAGCAACAGCTGCAGCAGCAGCTGTTCACCGCCCGCGCCGACGCCGCCCTGCAGCAGCAGGACCTCGAGCTGCGCAGCGAGCTGGAACTGCAGCTGCAATCGCTGCTGCCCTCGCTCGAACTGCAAGTCGCCTCGGCGCAGTAAGCCTCATGCGGACTAACGGAACCCGTAGCGCAGCGTCGCCGAGACGCTGCGCAGCGGATTCTGCTGGGCCACATAGGTGCTCGCGAACACGCTGTGATCGAACACCAGATCGAGCGTGCGCTTGTCGGTCAGATTGGTGCCGTTGACGACGAACTGCCAGCGCTCGTCGGCGCTCGTGAAAGCCAGTCGCGCCCCGAGCAGCGTGTAGGCCTTCTGGAAGCTGTGCGTATCCAGATCGACCGCCGAATACTGATCTCCGCGATGGCTCAGGTCGATGCCGAACAGGCCGCTCGCATTCCACGGCAGCCCGAAGTGCAATTGCGGTGAGAGGGTCGCGGTCACGCGCGGTGCATTCGCCAGCGTGCGTCCACTCAGGTCCTGCGTCTCCGCATCCCCGTTTTCCGAAGCAGCCGGCGCGTTGTCGTACTTCACGTATTCGGCCTTGCTGAAAGCCGCCGCGGCCGCGAGGCTGAACCAGCCGCTCTGCGGCCTCCAAAGCGTTTCGATCTCCACGCCCTGCAAACGCGCCTTCGCCGCATTGGCGGTCTTGTAGGCCACGCCGTCGAAGTCCACCGTCTGCAGATCATCGATGTCGGTGCGATAGACCGTGGTGTTGAACGTGAAGCGCCGGTCGAACCAGCGCGACTTGAGCCCGGCTTCGTAGCTCGTCGCGCGCTCGGGCTCGAATTCCAGATTGCTGTCGTCGCTCGCGGTGGCATTGAAACCGCCGCCCTTGAAGCCGTGCGTGTAGGTCGCGAAGCCCATCGCCTCGGGCGTGAACTCGTACTGCAGTCCAAGCTTGGGCGACACATCGGTCTCGCGGCGCTTGCGCGTATCGGTGAACGGCTCGGCCCCGATCACCAGGCCGACGATGCCCAGACCGACGCGCTGCACATCGAAGTCGGCCTTCTTGTATTCGAGGCCGAAACGCGCGCCGACGATCGCAGAAAGCCGTTCGGTCAGCGACCAGGTCATCTGCCCGAACAGCGCGTAGCTCTCGGTGTCCTGCGCGAAGCCGCGCAGCAGCGCGTCGTTGAGCGGAACACCGGGCAGGTTCGGCAACAGATCGATGAGCTCGCCGACAGGCCCGAGGTCCGGGCCGCCGAGCGCTTCGACGCCGGCCGCACTGAGCGCGAAGTCGATCAGATCGTCGCCCGCGACCGCATCGAGATGGCTCGTCATCTTCGAGCGGAACGCGTAGAGACCGAGCGTCCATTCCACATTGCCGCCGAGCCCGAACAGGCTGTCCGCAGTTCCGGACGGCCGCAGCTCGAGCGAATCCTGCGCGTAGTCGACGAGAAAATCGGTGTGGATGATGTCGGCCGCGCTGACGTCGGAATCGATCAGCGTGGTCAGGTCGAAACCGGCATGGCCGACGATGGCCGTCAACTTCACGTCGTGCAGCGCGCCCCAGTCGCCGGCCTCGTATTCGGCGAGCCCGCGCACGAGATTCGAGGTGCGATTGACGAAGCCGGGCTGATCGAAAGCCGTGCGCGCGTTCAGCGGGTCGTCCTCGGTCTGCGCGTCGTAGCCCTGCGCGTAGCGCAGCGAGGCCGCGCTCGCGTCGTAGAGCTGCCACGGCGCGTAGCTCGCATACGTATCCGAATACTGGCCGCCGAGCGCCAGATGCCAGCGCTCGTTCTGCCAGCTGCTCTTGAGTCGAACCGCGGACTGTTCCTGCGAGTTCTCGTGACGCTGCAGCGTGCTGTTCCAGACATCGCCGCGCTTGTCCCAGTAGACACCGGCGAGGCGCGCAGCGGCGTCGTCGCCGAGCGGAGCATTGAGATAGCCCTCGGCCCGCCGCTGTCGCGGATCGCCACCCGTCAGCGCGAGGCCGGCGCCGAATTCACTGTCCGGCTCATGGCTGCGGAAGTTGATCACGCCGGCGATGGTGTTCTTGCCGAACAGCGTGCCTTGCGGACCGCGCAGTACTTCGACGCGTTCGATGTCGAACAGGCCATCCGGCACGAACTCGGGACGGCCGAGCGCGAGATCGTCGAGCACCAGGCCGACGGCCGGCTCGAAGCCGACATTGTCGGTCTCGGTGTTGTAGCCGCGAATGCCGATCACGGGCGCCTGCGCATCGATGTCGATCTCGACGTTCGGCACGAAGTTCTCGAGCGCGCCTGCATCGAAGTTGCCCGACTGCGCGAAGGCTTCGCCATCGACCACGCCGACCGACACCGGCACTTTCTGCAGGCTTTGCGCGCGCTTCTGCGCGGTGACGATGATTTCGGCGACCTCGGCAGGCTCGCTCGCCTCCGGGGCGAGGCTCGCGTCTTCCCCGACGCGCGGATCGACCGCGATGGTGTCGAGTCCGGACTCGGCCCCTTGCTGCGCGAGTGCGGGCAGCGTCCCCGCCAGACACAGCGCAGCCAGCGTCGATGCGATCTTCATGGCCCCCCAACTCCCCTTGCATGTGCCGTCCCGAAACCAAGAGTCGGGCCACGGCGCGCCGATTGGTCGGCATCTACTAGCGACGGTGTAGGCTAGCGTCTCTCCGCCGCGAGGAAACGTCATGACCGAAGCCAGCCGCCGCCTGCCGACGCTGTTCATCGCCCACGGTGGCGGCCCCTGCTTCTTCATGGACTGGAATCCGCCCGACACCTGGCGTTCGCTCGAAGCCTGGCTGCGCGGGCTGTCCGCCGAAGTGGGCCAGAAGCCGCGCGCGCTGCTCGTGGTCTCCGCGCATTGGGAGGCCGAGCGCTACAGCGTCACCGCGCATCCGCAGCCGCCGCTGATCTACGACTACTACGGCTTTCCGCCGCACACCTACGAGCTGCAGTATCCGGCACCTGGCGAGCCTGCGCTCGCGAGCGAAGTGGTGCGGCGATTGAGCGTCGCCGGCCTGCCCGCGGAACTCGACGGCGAGCGCGGCTTCGACCACGGCGTGTTCGTACCGCTGAAGCTCATCTATCCGCAGGCGGACATCCCGGTCGTGCAACTGTCGCTGCGCACGGGCCTGAATCCGGCCGAGCACCTCGCGGTCGGCGCGGCGCTCGCCCCGCTGCGCGACGAGGGCGTGCTGATCATCGGCAGCGGCTACAGCTACCACAACATGCGCGGCTACGGCGGCGCCGGACAGCGGCCGTCGATCGAGTTCGACCACTGGCTCAACGAGGCGCTCACCGCCGACCCGGAGACGCGCAAGGAGCGGCTGCGCGATTGGGAGCGCGCGCCGTCCGCACGCGCTGCGCATCCGCGCGAGGAGCATTTGCTGCCCTTGATGATCGCCGCCGGCGCGGCGGGCCAGGACATCGGCACGCGCTTGTTCGGCGAGCTCGTCTTTGGCGTCGCGACGTCGGGATTTCGCTTCGGCTAGCGCGCGTAGAGTGTTTCGGCATCGGCGGCAATCGGAGTCGCGGCGATGCCGGCTGCCGACAGGCACTCGCGCAGGAGCGCCGCGTCGCCGGCGAACACGCTGATGGCGCGGTCCGGATCGAGCAGCGTGTCGGCGATTGTGCGTAGCTGCCCGGCCGTCACCGTGGACAGGTCCGGCGCTCGCTGCGGATCGAGCCCCAGGCGCAGGCGGCTTGCGATTTCACTCGCCGCGTCGTCGATGCGCTCGCTACGGCCTACCGTGCGCAAAGCCTCGCCGCGTTGCAGGTTCGCAAGCGCCTGCGCATCGACGGGCTCGCGACCGAAGGCAGCGACCGCATGCAGGATTTCATCGCGCGCATCGCAGCTGCGCTCGGCCGGAATCCAGACCTGGATTTCGTAGCGGCGAGCGGCTGCGATGTCGCCGAGACGACTGCGCACACCGTAAGTCCAGCCGAGCTCCTCGCGCAGGCGCAGGTTCAGGCGCGAGGAGAAACTTCCGGCCAGCAGCAGATCGAGGACGCGCAGCGCGGGCTCGGTTTCCTGGGCAGGTTCCGGCAAAGCCCAGGCGACGGTCAGCAGCGTCTGCTGCGCACCCGGAATATCGAGCAGATGCACTGACGGGTTCGTCGCTCTCGGCGCAGCGGCTCCGATCGCTGGCTGCGTCTTCTGCGAGCCCCCATTCCAGCGCTTGAGCACTTCGATCACATCGCCTGCTTCGAGGTCGCCGACGAGCACGCATTGCGCATCGCGCAGGCACCAGGCGCTCTGCTTGAAGGCGATCGCCTGATCCAGGCTCAAGGCTGAGACGCTCGTGCACAAACCGCTCGCGATGCGCGCCGATGCGTGAGCGGCATCGAACAGCAGGGCCGGCAGCACGCGCTGCGTCGCCGCTTCGGCCGACGTCGCAGCCAGTTCGATCGCCGCGAGCTGGCGCGACTGCGCGGCGGCGAATGCCTCGGTGTCGAGGCCGATGTTCAAAAACGACTCGACGAGCACGAGCGCTTCGCGCCACTGCGCCAACGCGGACGACCAGCTCAGGCGCAGCGCATCGCTCTGCACTTCGACGTGGATGTCGCAGCCGATCGCTTCGGCCCGCTGCCGCAAGCTCGCGCCGTCAAGCCGGGCTTGCAGCGAGGCCTCGGCGCAGAGCTGCGCGAGCCCCATCTGTCCCGCTGGCTCGGCGCTGGCACCGGCGCTCAGCAGCAGGCGGCCCGAAACGAGTTCGGCGCCGCTTCGGGCTTGCAGCGTGAGCTTCAGGCCGGTATCGAGCGTTTGCGAGTCTGTGTGGGTGGACGATGGCTCAGGCACTTGCGCGCCGATCCGTGCAGGTCCGGTGCCGCTCTCGCAGGCTGGCTCGGTTGCAGGGCTGGCCCGATGCGGACTCGCGAAAGCTTCGTCCATTGCGAACCAGCGCCGCATGACGGCAGCAGGATCGATCGCACCGAGCTGCTCGCGCGAAACGAATGCGGCCGCCGAATCGCGCTGCGCAAGCTCGCCTTCGATCATCAGCGCCGCGACGCCGCTGCGCGCGTCGAGACCCTGCATGCGCTGGCGCCAGCGCAATCGGCGCGACCGCTCGGCCTCCGGAGCGCCGAAGCCGCTGTCGATCAGGCGATTCCACAGCATGCCGAACGAAGAAAACGATCGCTCCAGGCCCGATTGATCCGGCGCATTCCATTCGAGCTCCAAGCGAGTCGCGAGGCGATGGAATGCGAGCCCGACGCGTGGCGGGCTCGTGCCCGTCGGGCACCCGGCGCGCAGCCGGCTTTCGAGCGCGATCTGGAACAGGCGCAGGCCTTCGCGATCGATCATCGAGGGCATCGCGGGCAGCTGCCAGACCAGGCGTTTCTGCGGGTGCGGTGACGCGTCATCGAAACAGAACGAGCGCGCCGCGGGTGCCGAAACCGCGGCCTGAACCAGCGGCTGACCGGAACGCAGGCCACCGAAAGCCCGCTCGCAGCGGCGCATCGCCTCGTCGAGCGTCAGATCACCCGCGAGCGCGAGCACGGCATTCGCCGGGTGATAGTGAAGCCGGCCAAATTCACGCGCCTGATCGAGCTGCAGTGCCTGCAAGTCGGCTTCGCGACCGATGACGCCATGCCGGTACGGATGTCCGGCTGGATAGCACTCGGCGTCGATGCGCTCGACGAAGCAGCCACGCGAACGCTCGCGATACTGGCGCAACTCGTTGAGCACGACCTGGCGCTGCTTCTCGAGGGTCGCTTCGCTAAGTGTGAGCCGCCCCATGCGATCGGCTTCGGCGAACAGGGCGAAGTCGAGTGCATCGCGATGCACGGTTTCGAAGTAATGCGTGCTGTCGAGCGTGGTGCGTCCGTTGAGCTCGTGCGCTCCGGCCGCGAACAGATGGCTCAGGTAAGGGCCCGGCAGATTCGCACTGCCGCCGTACATGAGATGTTCGGACAGATGCGCGAGCCCGTGCTGCCCATCGGCTTCGTCGGCCGCGCCGACACGATAGGCCATGTGCACGGCCACGAGCGGCAGACGATGATCCTCGTTGAGCAGCACGCGCAGCCCGTTTTCGAGGCCGAAGGCATGCAGCTGTCCGAAACCCGCCATCACACGTCCAGCAATCCGTTGCGCACCGCGATGAGCGTGAGCTCGGCCTGATTGCCGACGCCGAGCTTCTGCTTGATGTTGTACAGGTGCGTGCCGACCGTGTTCGGCGACAGGTGCAGGGTCTCGGCGATCTGCGCGACCGACTGGCCCTGGGCGAGCTGCAGGAACACCGCGAACTCCCGCTCGGACAGGCTCTCGACCGGATTCGCCGCTCCGTGCAGCTCCTGCACCGCGAGCTTGCGCGCGAGCTCCACGCCGAGATAGATGCGGCCCGCACCGACCGAGCGCACCGCGTCGATGAGCTCCTCGGGCGCGCTGCGCTTGGAGACGTAGCCCATCGCGCCGGCCTTGAGCGCACGGCGCGGATGCGCGCTGTCCTCGTGCGCGGACAGCACGAGCACGCGCGCTTCGCGGTCGCGCGTGGTGAGCCTGCGCAGCGCTTCGATGCCGCCCATGCCGGGCATCGACAGATCCATCACCACCACGTCGGGCTGGATCTCGGTGTAGAGCTGATACGCGGCCTCGCCGTCCTCGGCTTCGCAGACCACCTCGACGTCCTGCGTTCCGCCGAGCAGCATGCGAAAGCCCATGCGCACCATCGCATGGTCGTCGACGAGCATGACGCGAATCTTCCTGCTCATACGCTCACCTTGAGCGGCAGACGCGCCGATACGCGGGTTCCGCGCGGATCGCGGCGCTCTATCGACAGCTCGCCGCCGAGCGTCTGCACGCGCTCGCGCATGCCGCGCAAGCCGAAGCCGCCGCTGTTGCGCCAGTCCTCGGGCAGGCCGATGCCGTCGTCGTGAACGCGCACGATCAGGGTGTCGCTTTCGGTCGTCATGTGAATGTCGATCCGGCTCGCGTGCGCATGGCGCAAGGCATTGCTGCAGGCCTCCTGGAACAGGCGAAACGCGGCGAGCGTCACGCGCTCGTCGAGTTCGTCGGGCAAGTCTTCGACACGGCCTTCGATGCGCAGGCCCTCGTGCTGCAGGCGCCAGTCGTCGATCTGGTTCTGCACCGCGTCGGCCAGGCCGAGGTTGTCGAGCGCGAGCGGGCGCAGGCGCGGAATCATCTCGTGCACGACGCCGTGCAGATGCCCGGCCGCGTCGGCGATCGTGCGCGCGACGCGACGCGTGTCCTCGTCGAGCGCATCGCGACGCGAAAGCGACAGCGCGAGGCTGTGGATGGCGGTGACGCTCTGGCTGGTTTCGTCGTGAAGCTCGCGCGCGATCTGCCGGCGCTCGTCCTCCATGCGCAACTCGACCAGATTGGCGAGCTCGCGGCTGCGGCGCAGGTTCACGGTGGCTTCGGCGGCCTCGCGACGCGCATCGATGTTGTCCTCGATCGCCTGCGCCATGCGGTTGAAGGCCTGGCCGATGGTGTCGGACTCCTTGCTCGGCAGCTTCGGCAAGCGCGTGTGATACGCCCCGCGCTCCATGCTTTCGAGGCCGACGACGATCTGGCGCAGCGGCCGCGTCGCGAGCCCCACGAGCCAGAGCACCAGCGGCTGCACGAGCAGCAGGGCGCCGAGGCCGATCCACAGCAGGCGCTTGGTGTCGTCCCAGCCGTCGAGCACCGCGCGCGAAGCGTTCGAATGCAGCGACAGCGCTCCGTCCGGCAGCATGAAGCCTTCTTCCATCGGCGCGGGCGAGACCAGCCGCGCATACCAGTCCGGAGCGCTGCGGCCGGCCTTGTAGGTCGAGGGTGGCGAGGCATAGACGATGTTGCCGTTGGCGTCGCTCAGCGTGATCTCGGTGGAGCGCACGCGGCCGAGACGCTGCAGCGTGGCCTGCAGCATTTCATTGCTCGGCACGTCGTCGGGCGAGATGAAGGCGCTCAGCAGGCGCGTGGCCACACTGTTGCTGGCCCGGATCTCTTCGAGCACGCTCTTGCGCGTCGTCAGGATCTGCGTGGCGATCACCAGGGCGATGAACACGAGCATGAGCCCGGCGATCATCAGGTTGATGCGCAGGCGCAGGCTCAAGCGGCCGCTCCGGCTGCCGGGTTCGGGGGCCGTGCCGGCCTCGGTGCATGGATAGCGCTCATGGCTGCGCATGCTACTGCCGTCGCGGCCTCACGGGCAGTGCCGGCACAGTGCCGACCTCGCACTACAGAAAATCGTGAGCGCCAACTCAGGGGCATCGCGAGGCGTCCGGCTCACCGGCTCGCCGAAACTGTGGCTGCGGTCCAGTGCCGGACCGTCATGCGAAATCTATGGAGACCATCACTATGAAGCTCAAATGGGAAACCCCGACGGCCCGTGATCTGCGGTTCGGCTTTGAAATCACGATGTACATCGCCAACCGCTGAATCAGCTGTTGCGCTCGGCAGGGCGCACGAGGGCGCCTCGTGCCCCCTGCCTTCGCTCACAACGCTGATTTGCGTCCAGAAAGAAAACAGGGCCCCAAGGCCCGTAACCAGGAGGAAGCGCAGCATGCGCATCCACGTGCTCGGCTCGGCGGCGGGCGGCGGCTTTCCGCAGTGGAACTGCAATTGCCCAAACTGCGATGGCGTTCGCCGCGGCAGCATCAAGGCCCGCCCCCGCACGCAGTCTTCGATCGCCATTACGGGCGACGCCCCGGGCAACGACACCCGCTGGCTGCTCTGCAACGCCTCGCCCGACATTCTGACGCAGCTGCAGCGTTTCCCCGAACTGCAGCCCGCGCGCGCCCTGCGCGACACCGCGATCGCCGCCCTGCTGCTGATCGACGCGCAGATCGATCACACCACCGGCCTGTACATGCTGCGTGAGCATCGCGAGCGTTGGCCGCTCTGGTGCACGGCGCCGGTTCACGAAGACCTCACGCGCGGCAATCCATTGCTGAACCTGCTCGGCCATTACTGCGGCATCGACTGGAACCGCATTCCGCTCGATGGCCAGCCGTTCGCGATTCCTGCGCTCGACACGCTGCGCTTCACCGCACTGCCGCTGATCAGCAACGCACCGCCGTATTCGCCGCACCGCGACCGGCCCGTCGCGGGCGACAACATCGGCCTGCTGGTCGAAGACGTCGGCAACGGCAGGCGGCTGTTCTACGCGCCGGGACTCGGCGAAATGGAAGCACGCGTCTGGGACGCGATGAACAGCGCCGACGCGGTGCTCGTCGACGGCACCTGCTGGACCGACACCGAACTCGTCGACCTCGGCGCGAGCAAGAAAACCGCGCGCAGCATGGGCCATCTGCCGCAGCAGGGCGAAGGCGGCATGCTGAGCTGGCTCGCGCAGCTGCCCAGCAATACACGGCGCATTCTGATCCATATCAACAACACCAATCCGATCCTCGACGAAGACGGCCCGCAATACGCCGAGCTGCGTGCGGCCGGCGTCGAAGTCGCCTACGACGGCATGGAGATTCGCCTGTGAACGCTCCGCTCGGCATTTCACTTGATTCGGCCGCAGCCTTCGAAGCCCGTCTGCGCGAGCAGGGCACGGCGTATCACATCCATCATCCATTCAACCGCATGCTCAACGAAGGACGCGCGACGCCCGAGCAGATTCGCGGCTGGGTGGCGAACCGCTACTACTATCAGATCTCGATTCCGCTCAAGGACGCGGCGATTCTGTCGAATTGCCCGGACCGCGAGCTGCGCCGGCAGTGGATACAGCGCATCCTCGACCACGACGGCCATGGCAACGACGACGGCGGCATCGAGGCCTGGGCACGCCTGGCGCTCGCCGTGGGCCTATCGCGCGAAGAACTCGAAGACCTGCGCCACGTCTTGCCGACGGTGCGCTTCGCGGTCGATGCCTACGTGAACTTCGCGCGCCGGGCGCCGTGGCAGGAGGCGATGTGCTCATCGCTGACCGAGCTGTTCGCGCCGAAGATTCACAAAGAGCGGCTCGCGAACTGGCCGCAGCATTATCCGTGGATCGAGAGCGAGGGCCTATACTACTTCCAGAAGCGCTTGTCCGAAGCGCGTCGCGATGTCGACCAGGCGCTGCGCGTGACGCTCGATTACTTCAAGGGTCCCGAAGCGGAGCAGAAGGCGCTAGCCATTCTGAAGTTCAAGCTCGACATTCTG
This sequence comes from Hydrocarboniphaga sp. FW305-C-57, assembly GCF_058783045.1. Classification (NCBI taxonomy): domain Bacteria; kingdom Pseudomonadati; phylum Pseudomonadota; class Gammaproteobacteria; order Nevskiales; family Nevskiaceae; genus Hydrocarboniphaga; species Hydrocarboniphaga sp. FW305-C-57. Next base: position 118,994 of record NZ_JBYSYG010000002.1, read on the forward strand.
TGGACCATGAACGACGCCATGGCCCTCGCCTACGGAGTGCGCTGAACATGGGCGCGGGCCTGGCTGCTGGAATGCTCGAGAAGACGCCGCGCATCGCGCGCGGCTTTCGCCTGCAATGGGAGGAAGCGCAGCAGGCTTTCGTGCTGCTGTATCCCGAAGGCATGGTGCAGCTCAACGCGAGTGCCGGACAGATTCTGAGCCGCTGCGACGGTGAGCGCAGCGTCGGTGCAGTGGTCGGCGAACTCGAACGCGATTTCGAAACCGAAGGGCTCGCAGACGACGTGCTCGCCTTCCTCGATCTGGCCGCGCAGCAGCGCTGGGTGGAGTGGACGTGAGCACAGTCGCGGAAACCCATGCGGCGACGCTCGTCGAGCGCCGGCCCGACGTCGGCGCGCCGTTCTGGCTGCTCGCGGAACTCACGTACCGCTGCCCGCTGCATTGCGCGTTCTGCTACAACCCGGTCGATTTCGCGCGCCACGAAGACGAGCTGTCGACCGACGACTGGCTGCGCGTGCTTCGCGAAGGCCGCGCGCTCGGCGCCGTGCAGTGCGGTTTCTCGGGTGGCGAGCCGCTGCAGCGCAAGGATCTCGAAATCCTCGTCGCCGAAGCGCGCCGGCTCGGCTATTACACGAACCTGATCACCTCGGGCATCGGGCTCGACGAGCGGCGCATCGTCGCGCTCAAGCAGGCCGGACTCGATCACATCCAGCTGTCGTTCCAGGATTCGACGCGCGAGGTCAACGACTTCCTGTCGTCGACGCGCACCTTCGATCTCAAGCGCAAAGCCGCCGAGCTGATCAAGTCACAGGGCTATCCGATGGTCATGAACTGCGTGATCCATCGGCTCAACATCGATCACGTCGAGCGCATCATCGAGCTCGCGGTCGAACTCGATGCGGATTATCTCGAGCTCGCCAACGTGCAGTACTACGCCTGGGCGCAGCTCAACCGCGAGCAGCTCATGCCGACGCGCGAGCAACTGCAAAGCGCCGAGGCGATCACGAATCAATGGCGCGACAGGCTCGGCAAGCGCATGAAGCTGCTGTTCGTGGTGCCGGACTACTACGAGACGCGGCCCAAGAAGTGCATGAACGGCTGGGGCAACGTGTTCCTGACCGTGACGCCCGACGGCACCGCAGTGCCGTGCCACACCGCGCGCATGCTGCCGGGCCTCGCGTTTCCGAACGTGCGCGACATGAGCCTGTCGGACGTCTGGTATCGCTCGGAGGGCTTCAACCGCTATCGCGGCGACGGCTGGATGCAGGAACCCTGCCGCAGCTGCCCCGAGAAAGAGAAGGACCACGGCGGCTGCCGCTGCCAGGCCTTCATGCTCGCGCAGGATCCGGCCGCGGCCGATCCGGTCTGCGACAAGTCAGCGCATCATCATCTGATCCAGCAGGCGATCGAAACGGCGGCCAGGCCGCGTGTGATCGAGAAGCCGCTGGTGTTCCGCGGCCCCAAGGAATCACGCGCGCTCGACAGGGCGTTCTGAAGAGCCCTCAGCTCTTGCCTTTGCTGCCGATGCCCTGCACGTAGCGCTCGATCCCGGCGAGATATTCCGGGTTGAGCATCAGCGCGCTGTTGGCCATGCGCTCGACGTTGCGAGCCTGCGCGAGACCGACGTCGTGCGCGAGCTCGATCGCGATCTTCGCGGCGCCCATTTGCTCGGCGTGCTGCTGCGCGAGGTGGCGGCAGAAGGCCATCACATCATCGCCGAAGGTTTCGTCCGGATAGACCTCGTGGACGAGCCCCATGATCAGCGCCTTGTCCGCGTTGACGGGCAGGTTCGCCATGATCAGGTAGCGCGACCAGTGCGTGCCGATGATGCGCGCGAGCCGGCTCACACCGTTCGAGGCCGGCAGCACGCCGAACTTGCCTTCCGGAAACGCATAGCCGGCGCTCCTGGACGCCAGCCGGAAATCGCAGGACAGCGACATTTCGAGGCCGCCGCCGACGCACATGCCGTGATGCGCGACGACGATGGGCTTTTCGATGTGCTCCATCTCGTCGTAGATGCGGTGCATGCCGTGCAGCTGCAGGCGATGCTTTTCGCGAATCGCCGTCGCCGTGCGCGCCGGGGCCTGATCGGCGCCGCGCATGTCGGCTCCCGAGCAGAAATAGCGGCCGGTGGAGCGGATCAGCATCACCTTGAGCTCGGGCGTGTCACGGAACCGGCGCAGCGCGGTTTCGAACAGGCCCATCATCTGGCCGGTGATCGCATTGAGCTTTTCGGGACGATTGAGCGTGACGATCAGGATCGCCCCTTCCTCGGTGGTCAGCAGGTGCGGCGCTTCTTCGGACATGGTTCTTCTCCGTCGGCGTTGCAGTCTCGAATACGCTGCGCGCTCGTTCGTTCGATTCTATTTCAGCGTGCAGCGCTCAGTTCGAGTAGCGGCCACCGTTGACGCTGAGCGTGTGCCCGGTGATGTAGCCGGCATCTTCGGAGGCCAGAAACGCGATCGCCGCCGCCATGTCTTCAGGCTGGCCGGCGCGCTTCATCGGCGAGGCCGCCGCCACCTGGTCGACCACCTTGCCGATATCGCTGCCGCGCAGCATCGGCGTATCGACGAAGCCCGGCGGCACGTTGTTGACGGTGATGCCGGTGGCGGCCAACTCCTGGGCCAGCGCCTTGGTGAACGCGATCACGCCGCCCTTCGACGCCGCGTAGCAGCTCATGCGCGCCGAACCGGTCTGTGCGCTCGACGAGGACACGTTGACGACGCGGCCCCACTTGGCTTCGATCATGTCCGGCAGCACGGCCTGCGTGCAGACCAGCATGCTCTTGAGATTGACAGTCATGACCTTGTCCCAGGTCTCTTCGTCCATTTCCATGAAATTCCGGAACAGCGTCATGCCCGCGTTGTTGACGAGAATGCCGACCGGCCCGAACCGGGCGTGGATTTCCTTCACGGCGGCGTCGACCTGATCGCGCCTGGAGACGTCGACCCGGCTCGCGATCGCCTGCTGCCCGGCCTGGTTGATCTCGGCCGCGGCGGCCTGGGCTCCGGCTTCATTGAGATCCCAGATCGCCACGCGCGCACCCTCGCGCGCCAGACGCTTGGCGGTCGCCAGGCCGATGCCCGATGCGGCGCCCGTGACGATGGCGACTTTTCCGTTGAAAGACATTTGCGTTCTCCTCGTTTCGTTGTTTGCAGGCTGCCGTGCGCCCAGGCTCGGGAAGGCGCCGGCCGTTGACCCAGGCGGCAAAGCTAAGACAGCGGGCGCCTTTTATCAACAGTAGTGTTGATAAGAGCGCCGACGAGGCCGCAGGCAGACACAACGAAAAAAGCCCGCCGGATGGCGGGCTTTTTCCTGCTCGTTTCGCATTACGGCTTGGCGGCTCGAGTCTTGGTCGTCGCGGCTTTCTTGGCAGCCTTGGCCGGCTTCTTCGTCAGCGTGGCGGCGAGCTCCGGGTAGTGATCCGGGCGCATGTTGCCGTAGAGGCTCAGACGCAGCACTTCCGACGAGTAGCGCTTGGCCATGAGATCGCGCTCCTTGGCCGTGCGCGTGTGCGCACGCGCCCAGACTGGCCACAGGAAGGTGCCGACGAGCATCAGCACGGTGTGCACGTCGACGTCGATGCCGGCCTGGGCCGAGTCGGATTTGGCGAACTTCTGGAAGCGCTGGCGGTAGTGCTTCCAGAACGGGTCGCTGGCCGGGTGCGGCGAGCTCAGCAGCTGGAACAGCCAGGCGCGGCCGAGTTCGGGATTGCGCATCGCGAAATCGACCATGTGATCGATGACGCCCTGCGGGTCGATGTGCTCGACCGAAGTGCCGATGGCGGCATTGCCGAACACCGCCTCGACGAGCTGTTCGCTGACCCAGCCGGTGGTGGCTTCGAGCAGCTGCTCGCGGGTCTGGAAATGCTGGTAGGCAGTGCCGCGGTTGACCTTGGCGAGCTGCGCGACTTGCGAAACGCTGAGCCCTTCCGGACCGTCTTTCGCGAGCAGCGCCCCGGCCGCCTCGAGAATGGCCGCACGCGTTCCATCCGGATCGCGGCGCCGACGCGGCTTGGTGCCCTCTGCCTTTTCCCTCTTCAAGTCCGTCCCCAGCCCGAGAATAACTGGCAAATGCTAGCCGATATTCACAAAACTAACATCCGCCATCGGTGCGACCGCCGGATTGCGGCGGTCGAGGGGCCGGCTGTTCAGGGCCACACGCCGGCCGGTATGCTCGGGCACTGGCGAGGTCGCCGCCACGCGATCGCGGCCGGGGAAAAGCCCGGCTGGAGACGAAGGCCAAAACCAACACAGCTGTTTATTATAGAATCCACGGCTCACGACAGCCCGTTCGCTGGCCACCCATCCCCAACCTCGGTGTCTACAGGAAACGTATGTTCAAAGCTCTGCTGATCAACAAGAACGAGACCGCGCAGTCCGTCTCCATCACCGACATCGACGAATCGCAGCTGCCCGAAGCCGCGGTGACCGTGAAGGTCGAATACTCGACGATCAACTACAAGGACGGCCTCGCGATCACCGGCAAGTCGCCCGTGGTCCGCAAGTTCCCGATGGTGCCGGGCATCGACTTCGCCGGCGTGGTCGAGTCGAGCACGAGCGATCAGTGGAAGGCCGGCGACCGCGTCGTGCTCAACGGTTGGGGCGTCGGCGAAGGCCATTGGGGCGGTCTGGCGCAGAAGGCCCGCGTGAAGGCCGAGTGGCTCATCGCGCTGCCGTCCGCATTCACCGCGAAGCAGGCCATGGCCATCGGCACCGCCGGCTACACGGCCGCGCTCTGCGTCAACGCGCTCGAAAAGGCCGGCGTGAAGCCCGAGGCGGGCGAAATCCTCGTCACCGGCGCGACCGGCGGCGTCGGCAGCGTGGCGATCGCCCTGCTCGCCAAGGCCGGCTACAAGGTCGTCGCCTCGTCGGGCAAGGCCAGCGAGGCCGACTATCTCAAGTCGCTCGGCGCTGCCGACATCATCGATCGCAACACGCTGTCGGCTCCCGGCAAGCCGCTGCAGAAGGAGCGCTGGGCCGGTGTCGTCGACGCCGTCGGTAGCCACACGCTCGCCAACGCGGCCGCGCAGACCCGCTACGGCGGTGTCGTCACCGCCTGCGGCCTCGCCCAGGGCATGGACTTCCCGGCCTCGGTCGCCCCGTTCATCCTGCGCGGCGTCTCGCTGCTCGGCATCGACTCGGTGATGGCGCCGATCGCGCTTCGCCAGACCGCCTGGCAGCGCCTGGCTCGCGATCTCGACGGCAAGGCGCTCGAATCGATCAGCACACTCGTCGGCCTCAGTGGCGCCGTGCAGGCGGGCGAGGACATCGTCTCGGGCAAGATTCGCGGCCGTGTCGTGGTCGATGTGAACGGCTGAGTTTCGAGACACCGCGGCGCCGGCAACGGCGCCGCACGAAAAAAGGCGGGCTCGCGATCGCGGCCCGCCTTTTTCGTTTCCGCGGACCGGCCGCTACTGGGCCGCGGCCGGCTCCTTGATGAAGGCCGACCTGGCGCTCGCGTACTGCGGCTTCTGCGCGAGCGCCTTGAGCTTGCCGAGCGTCTTGAACGGCGTGCTGATCGACATCGAGTTGATCAGCGAGGCCGGAATCGGCCCGTTGGGATCGGAGAGCAGCTGCATCTGGGCGTTCACGCCGCCCTTGGCATCGGGCACCAGGGTCCAGACCTGCTTGGACTTGACGATGCGCACCACGCCGTTCCTGGGCGGCGGCGAGGCCTTGTCGACCGCGGTGTCGGTGATCGTCACGACGAGGCTGGACGGGTCCTGCGAGATGCTGCGCTGATTGACGATGTCGCGATTGCTGACCGGCCAGGGCATCTTGGTCAGCGCATAGATCTGATATCGCGCGTCGCTTTCGCGGTTCTGCACCGTGGCCTCTGCGACGTACTCATTGAGTTCGCCCTGGGCCGCGATGTCGTTGATCACCGCGACGACGCTCGAAAGCTTCGCCGGGACGTAGGTCACCCCGCGAATCTCGTGAATGCTCCAGCCTTCGACCGCCCGCGTGTAGACCTGGATGCCGTCCTTGTCCTTTTCGAGCTTCCAGTCCGCTTGCGCCGCCGGTGCCAGCGAAGGCAGCACGGCGAACAGCAGCGAAGGCATCAACCAGCGAAGTTTGCGCATACCGACATCCTTATCGAATAAGTAGAGACCGGGAAATGAACGAGCCCATGAATCCGGCCTTGGCCTTGCCGGTCATCGTGTTGCCTTCGACCGCTCCGGAGAATTCGACTTTCAGTTCCATCGGCCTGGTGATCTGGTCGATCCACCAAATCTTGCCGCCCGCGTACTTGGCATCGAGGAGCGGAGAACTCATGCCCTGCCCGCTCTGCACGCCGCTCAGGGTACCGTTGGCGAGGCTGAGTTCCAGCGTCGTCGCCATCGGCCCGGTCGGGCCTTTGATCGTCACGGTCCAGGTGCCGTCGATCGTGGCCTCGGCGGGCGGCGCAGGCCTGGCGCTCTTCCTGCCGTACGGATCGTAATAGACAGCACTGCTGGCCGGCATCGTCACAGGAGAAGTTTCGAGAATTTTAATGTCACAGTTGTGACATCAAATGAGGTGGCAGGTCAAGAAGAACGGGCCGCGTCGAGCGCGGCTAAAGAACACCGGGCCGGCAGCGCCAGCTCAATCGGGAACGAATGCAGCCGCGGCCGGATCAAGCCGGCAGCCGCTTGGCGACGAGCGCTTCGTAGCTCAGGAACTTGGTCGTCGACCAGCCGCCGTCGAGCGCGAGCGTCTGGCCGTTGATGTAGCTGCCTTCGCTGGACGCGAGGAAATGCACCGCGTTGGCGACGTCTTCGACGGTGCCGTCACGATCGAACGGCGTCATTTCGTGATTGGTGCGCTGGAAACCCTCGGTGTCCCAGAAATCGCGCGTCATGTCGGTCTTGATCACGCCAGGGGCGACGACGTTCGCACGAATGCCGCTCGCCCCGTACTGCACGGCGAGCGCCTGCGTCATGCCGATCAATCCGGCCTTCACCGCGCAGTAGATGCCGCCGTTGAGCCCGCCGACGACGCCGTAGACCGAACCGACCATGATGATCGAAGAACCGGCCTTCATCACGCCGAGCGCCTCACGTGCGAAGCGGAACGGGGCCTTCAGGCTCACGTCGATGACCTCGTTCATCATCGCGTCGTCGGTCTCGCGATGCGGAGCCCAGCGGCCCGAGCCCGCGTTATTGACGAGGCAATCGAGCCGGCCGAATTCGTTCACCGCGAGCGCGACCGCACGCGCGGGCGCATCGGCGGCAGTGACGTCGGTGGCGAGCACGCGCACCTGGCCTCCGGCCGCGGACAGGCGCTGCTCGAGTTCCGCGAGCTTGTCGGGCCTGCGTGCGACCGCCACCACGCTGAAGCCGCCTTTGACCAAGCGCTGCGCGATCGCCTCGCCGATACCGGCGCTCGCGCCGGTGACGATCGCAACGGGTTTCTGTGCTGCCTTCATTTCTTGATCTCGCCGCCTAAAGGAATGCGCGATCTTATGTCCGTGAACCCATGCAGGATGTCGTGGAAGCGCTGCATTGCGGCAGCAGGCATCAGCGTTGTCCGACTTGGACCACTCACACGAAACAGGGCCTTCGAGCCCGGCGAAGCCGCCTGGACGCGCGCCGGTCGCATCGCTAGCGCAGCCCGGGATTTGGAGCTTCAGGCAGCGGCGATCAAGCGCTTCTGCGCGAGTTCGCGCAGCTCCTTGGACTTGACCTTGCCGTTGCCCGTCACCGCGACTTCGTCATCGGCGAAGAACAGCACGGCCTTGGGCACCTTGAAGCTCGCGAGCCTGTCCTTGGCGAACGCGGTGATGGCGGCCGCGTCGAGCGTGACGCCGTCCTGCGCGACCACGCAGGACACCACCATCTCGCTGAGCGTCGCATGCGGAACGCCGACGGTCTGCACGCGGCGTACGCCCGGATACAGCGCGAGCACCGCGTCGATCTCGAGCGGCGACACGTTCGCACCGCCGGTCTTGATGATCTCGGTGAGCCGCCCTTCCCAGTACAGGCGGCCGATGTCGTCGACGTAGCCGCCGTCGCCGGTGCGGTAGTAGCCGTCTTCGTCGAAGGCTTCCTCGACGCCCTTGCCGATGTAGCCGAGCATCAGCGTCGGCCCCTTGAGGCAGATCTCGCCGCGGCTGCCGCGTGGAACCACGGCTCCCGTATCGGGATCGATGATCTTCAGAACATTGCCGGGCAGCGGAACGCCCGCGCTGCCCGCATATTGTTCGAGCGGGGTATCGGCCGAATAAGAGGTCGCGGCCGTCATCGTCTCGGTGGTACCGAAGGTCATCGGCAGGTGCCAGTCGGCGAGCCTGACGGTCGGATGCGTCTGCATGAGCTCCGCGTTCGTCACGTAGCGCAGGCTCGAAAGATCCGCATGCGCCCACTTCGGCGACTCCTGCAGGCGCGCCCATTGATGCGGACGTCCCGACAGGAAACTCACACGCTCGCTTTCAATCAGCTCGAGCGTCTTGTCGGGCTCGAAGTACGGCTGCAGCACCACCGCGCCGCCGGTCGACAAGGCCACGCCGACGATCATCGTGACGTTGGCCGACCAGAAGAAGCCATTGCCGGTCCAGCTGCGCACCGCGCCTTTGACCGACATCACGCGCGGCCAGCGCCACCATTGAATCGCGAACGAGCGCTGCGCATGCAGGATGCCTTTCGGCAGGCTCGTGGTGCCCGACGAGAAGAACAGGCCGCCGGCGTCGGATGGCGCGACGGTCGCGGCACGCGCCTCGACGATCGCATCGGCGATGCCGGCGCCGCCATCGAGGAAGTTGCTCCACGACTCGATCGCGGCCGCCTGAAATTCATCGGCGGACGCCGGCCCGGTGACCGAAGGCAGGCGCACGAGCCGGCGCAGGAACGGGAACTTCGGCGAGCCGAGCTGCCCGGCGCTCGCCGGGACGATCCGCGGTTCGAGTTCGGCGAGCATCGCGCCGAAATCCTTCTTGAGCACGCGGCCATCGAACAGCAGCACCGAGACGCCCGAGATCGCGAGCAGTTGCTCAAGCTCGGCCGGCGTCGAGAAGGTGCTCAGGCCCACCGAAACACCGCCCGCCATCGCGATACCGAACAGCGCCGACAGATATTCGGGCCGGTTCGTCATCAGGATGCCGACGCGGCTGTCCTTGCCGATACCGCTGGCCATGAGCGCCTTGGCGACTTCGACCGACTGGCTCCAGAGCGTCGCGTAGGACCAGCGTTCGATGCCGTTCGGGCCATGCATGACGAGCGCCTCGGCATCGCCGTGGCGCGAGCAGACTTCGCGCAGATAGCCCGGCATCGACAGCGGCCCCATGCCGGGTTCTTCGCCGAGGGCGATGCCGCGAACGATCGACAGCGCGGAATACGGCGCGTGGCTCATGCGATCGTGCTCAGACCGGAAGCTGCACTTCGGCCGTGCCCTTGAGGATCGTCTCGCCGGTTTGCGTCGTCATCTTCACCTGCACGACGACCACCGGGCAGCCATAGGGCGAGCGCTCGATCTTGTCGACGACTTCGCCTTCGATGAAGGTCACGTCGCCTTCGAACGCCGGGCTGCGGAACTGCGTCTGCGAGTGCCAGACGAAGCCGTCGTGTCCGGCCCAGTAAGCGATGTAATCGACCTGCCAGGCGTTCATCGACGCGCCGTAGCCGTACATGCCGCCCATGCCGATGTTCGACGCCTTTTCGAGATTCACGTGACCGCTCGAAGGGCCGTAGTAGAGGCCATCGCCCTGGCGCGGATCGATCTTGCGCGCGTCGTGATCGTAGGTCATGTCCTTGGCGAAGCCGGCGTCTTCCTTGGCCGGATCGTAGACGCCTTCGGGCACGTTCCAGCGCCAGGTTCCCCAGATGTTCTGGCGGAACGCGCGATACTCGGTCACGAAGGTCGCGATCGAATGCGGGCCGATCACACGGCGCGGCAGCTTGGTGCCGACCTTCACTTCGGAAAACAGCGGCGACTTGCCTTCGCGATTCGACAGGATCCAGTCGTAGCGGATCTTGTGGATCTCGGCGAGCTCCTGCTTGTCCCAGCGCTTGGGCGTGGCCTTCTCTGCGCCGTAGACCTTGCGCTTGTTGGCCTCTTCGACCAGATAGCGTATCGCGGTCGCACGCTCGCGCGCGACGAGCACGCCGTTCTGGTTGCGGTGCTCGGTATCGCCGCGCGTGAACACGGTCGGGCCCGCGAAGCTGGTGTCCTTGACGTCGTAGCCGTCGAAGCGGCGCTTCTGGAACAACTTGTCGCCCGGACGCACCGGAGCGCCGAAGAACCACCATTCCTCGCCACCGAAGATCAGGTGCGAACCCGGAATCTTGCCGAGGCAGGCCGGATGGCAGCCGTGGCCGTAATCCATCGCCACCGCGAACGACTGCGGCGCGATCAGGCCGCCGAACTTCGATTGCTGCGCGAAGTCATGATCCCAGTGGATCGGATTCGGATAATCCATCGCCATCACCCAGCGACGGATATCGGTTTCGTTACACGGATCCCAGAGTTCCGCGAAGATCACCGGCTTGCCGACCCAGCGGTCGACATCGCTCATGTCCAGTTTCACTTCGCTTGACTGTGCCGGCGTAGCGGACATCCGCGATTCTCCAAGGCTTTCGAACAGGAATGACCGATCCTATCTTGCGGCCTCGAACCGCATCCCGCCATCTAGTGCCGCCGCTTCGACATTTGGCGCACGCGCGACGCAGGCTCAGAGCGCGACTTCGATCCAGTCGTCGACCACGCGCAGCTCGAAAGTGACGATCGGCTGCGTCGCCGGCAGGCACAGCGCCTTGCCGGTGGCCAGATCGAAGCGCGCGCCATGCGTCGGACAGGCGATCCAGCCGTTGCCGATGCGCCCGCGCTCGAGCGGCTTGTCGTTGTGCGAACACTGGTTGGCGATCGCGTAGAGCTTGCCGGCCGCATTGCAGAGCAACAGCGCCTTGCCTTCGACGACGACGGGCTTCTTGCTGTTCGGCGGCAGCTCCGCAGCCGGCAGTACACGCGTGAAAGTGCGGGTCACTCGCGTCTCTTGATTGGAAGGGTGCGGACAGTCGACCGTGAGATGGGTCATGACTGCTTCATGCCGATTTCTTCATGTACTTATCGACCGCCTTCTGGAAGTGGCGGATGCGGATTTCCTGGTAATTGCCGAGCGTGAGCCCGCTCTTGGCACTCGCCTCCAGGCCTTCCTGCTGCAGGCCGACATTGTCGGTGTCCTGATCGAGAATCTTGCCGAAGCCCGGGTCCATGCCCTCGGCTTCGCAGAAGGACTGGTGATCGGCCAGGTGGATCGGCTCGGCCGGCATCGGGCGCACGCCGCCGGGCGGCACCTGGCGCATGAAGAACACTTCGTAGAGGCACTTGCGGTGATCCTTCGGATCGGGCCGGAAGCGGTAGACCAGCGGCAGCGAAATGCCGGGCCACAGGAACACGTTCGGGAACACCGTGTACGAGAAGGCGTCGAGCAGTTCGGAATCCGAAACCTTGCTCAGATCCAGGCCCGTGGCCTTCTCGAACATGCCGCGGAACATCACCGCCATCGCGGCGCGCGCGGTGCTGCCGTCGGGCAGCTTGGGCTTGGCCGCGCCGCCCATCGAACTCGCGTCGCCGATGGTGAACTGATCGAAGATGTCCTGCTCGCTGTACTGGCCGGTCAGATGCGGGCTCAGTACGCCGAGCAGCGAGATGAAGCGATTCACGTGCTCGCCGTAGATGTCGTACTGCGAGTTCGCGTCGGCGTTCGAGATCGCCACCTGCGGATGCGTCTCGATGACGTGGTAGGCCTCGAGAAACGCGTCGATCGCAAGCTTCCAGTTGCACGGCAGGCGCTTGGTCACGTGCAGGTAGATGTAGCGGTCTTCGAGCTTCCAGGCGTCGAAATGCGATTTCGCCTCGGCGCCGATGTAATCCGCGAACGACGGCGCATTCGGGTCCATGTTGATGAACACGAAGCCCCACATGCGCTCGACGCGCACCTGCGGCAGCGCGAACTTCTTCGGATCGACGTGCGGAAAATCCCATTCGCAGACGGTCTTCTGGTGCGAGCCGTCGAGGTTCCAGGTCCAGCCGTGGAAGCTGCACTTGAACTCGTCCGTGCTGCCCTCGGTTCCCGATGCACGCAGCTTGGTTCCGCGATGCAGGCAGGCGTTGTAGTAGCCGCGAATCTCGTTCTCGGTGACGCGCGTGATGATGAAGGAGTACGGGCCGATGTCGTAGACGTGGTAGTCGCCGACGTTCGGAATGTGCTCTTCGCGGCAGGCGAACTGCCAGGTCCTGGTCCACAGATCCTCGAACTCGCGCCTGGCGTATTCGGGATCGATGTAGCGGTCCTTGGAGATGTCCTCGTCGCCGAGGAACTGGTACGACTCCGAGCGCACCCAGCCGGGCGCCGGCACCTTGTCGGCCGCGATGATGTCCTGCGTGCTCGGTGCGCCCGGGCAGCGCGCCGCGCCCTTGGGCAGGTCTTTGAGCTTGATGACGGTTTCGTTCATGCGTGTTCTCGCAATCTTTGAATGCAGCTTCAGGCGGCGGCGCGCTGTTGCGCGGAACCGCGTTCGGCATCGAGCAGGTTCTTGTAGAGCGCGCCGTCCTTCATGATCAGCTCGATGCGGTTCGCATCGAGCAGCACCGACAAATCGGCCAGCGGATCGCCGTCGACGAGCAGCAGATCGGCCAGGTGGCCTTCCTTGATTTCGCCCAGGCGTTCGCCGACGGCCGAGCCCATCGCGAGCCCGCCGTTGCGCGTCGCGCAGGCCAGCGCTTCGGCCGGCGTGTAGCCGTAGTAGTCGACGAAGAACCGGATGTCGCGCGCGTTGGTTCCGTTCTTGCTCCAGGCGAAGCCGTAGTCACCGCCGATCAGGTGGCGAACGCCGCGCTTGCGCAGTGCGGTATGCGTCTTCACCGAAGCTTCGAGCAGCGCGTCGATGCCCATGTAGCCGCCGATCTCGGCCGTCAGGCCATTCGGCGCCGCCTCGTTGTTGACGATGCTGTGGAACAGGCTCACGGTCGGCGCGACGAACACGCGATCCTTGTACTGCTCGAACAGGTCTAGCGTTTCCTCGTCGGAATATTCGCAGTGATAGAGCATGTCGACGCCGGCCTTGAGGCAGGCCTTGGTGCCGCCGATCGAGCGCGTGTGCGCGTTGACCTTGCGACCGTAGGCGTGCGCGGTATCAACCGCCATCTTGATCTCTTCGAAGGACATCGGCGTCGTGTGCGCCGGCGTGTTCGGATAGAACGGATCGCCCGAGACATCGAGCTTGATGTTGTCGCAGCCTTCGCGGCAGGACAGGCGCACGGCTTTGCGCATCTCTTCGGGGCCGTCGACGATGATCGACGGGCCCCTGCGCGGGTTGTGTTCCCTGCTTTCGTCGCCCATCGCGCCGGTGACCGAAATCTCGAGCGAGCCCGCACGAATGCGCGGCCCGGGCAGCAGGCCGGCGTTGACGGCGTCGCGCACCGCCACGCCGAGGCGCAGCTTGGCTTCGGAAGCGCCCCATGCGCTTGTGAAACCGTGATCGAGCAGCACCTTGGCGACGCGCGCGGTGAGCAGCGTGTGCGCCTCGGGCGACGGCGTGATGAGGTCTTCGGTCGAGGTCACCGATTCGAACGACAGATGCGCGTGGCCTTCGGTCATGCCGGGCATCAGGAAGCGCCCGTTGGCTTCGATGACCTGGCAGCCCGCGGTGGCCAGCTGGCCGCGTCCACGCTGCACGGCGCGAATGCGATTGCCTTCGATCAGCACGTCACCTTCGAAAGGCGCCGCGCCCGAGGCGTCCCACACGCGTGCGCCAGCGATCAGAACTCTGTTCATGGTTTTCTCCTCGGCCGATTCCGCTGTCGCGGACATAGGTTCGAGGATTATGCAGGCGGGTCCGAAGGGCTCGGATGACCCTGTCGGCAGACCAAATTGCCTGCTGGTGCCAGTGCTCTACAGAACTTGACTGTGCACGTTTAAAGCAGTCTTTCAGCGCCCCGACGTGACGCGCGAAACCAGGTCGATGAAGCCGAGCAGGCGGCCCAGCGCGCTCGGCGAAATGTTCTTGCCGGTGTTGAGCAGCGACACCGAGATATCGCGCTGCGGATCGGCCCAGCAGAGGATGTTCATGAAGCCGATGTGGCCGAAGGCGCGCGGCGAGGCGCGGCCGTAGAGGCCGATGTCCTTTTCGCCGAGCATGAAGCCGGCCGAGAAGCGCAGCGGAATGAACAGCGTGCCGTCGAACTGGCGATCGCCGATCGGCTTGGTCGCTTCGACGATGGTCTGGCGCTTGAGGATGCGCCGGCCTTCGAACTCGCCACCGCGCAACAGCATCTCGAAGAATCGCCCGGCGTCGTCCGCGCTCGCGTACAGATTGGCCGACGGAATCAGCGAATCGTAGAAGATCGGCGTATTGGAGATGGCCGTGACCTGTTCGAACGGCAGGCCGAGGATGCCCTTGGCGAGCTTCGAGATCGGCCAGCGCGGAAACGGACCCGTCAGCAGGTTTTCGGCGAGCTGATCGCGCTGCTCGGCCGGAAAGCCGTAGTGCAGATAGCGACAGCCCAGCGGCTCGGCGAACCAGCGCTTGAGTGCGGTTTCGAGCGGCAGCCCCGATACGCGCTGCACGAGTTCGCCGAGGATGAAACCACCGGTGATCGCGTGATACGCCTGCTTCTCGAAGCCGATGCCGATCGGCTTGGCGGCGCACAGCATCTCGATGATGCGCGGCCAGTCCTTGAGCAGTTCCGGGTCGGGATGCTTCATCGGAATCGACGGAATGCCGCCGCGATGCGCGAGCAGCTGGCGCACGGTGGCGTTCTCCTTGCCGTGGCAGCCGAACTCCGGAATGTATTTGGCGACGCGATCGTCGAGCCCCACCGATCCGTCTTCGGCGAGCTTGTGCACGAGCATCGCCGAGATCGCCTTCGACGCCGAGAACAGGCAGATCGGCGAATCCGGCTGCACGAGCCGCGTCTTCGCCGCATCGAGATGGCCGATGGCACGATGCAGCACGCGCTTGCCGCGATGGCGCAGCACCAGCGTGATCGCCGGATGCATGCCGGTGTCGTAGAGCTTCTCGACGGCCGACCAGATCGCCTCGACTTCGTTCGAACCCAGGTGTCCGTGATCCTCGTCACCGATGGTGACCGGCCGGTCGCCCGATCGCGGGAACTTGAGCGGAGACTTGAGCGTGCGCTTGGTGGCGGTGCGTCTGCTCATGCGCGTGCGACGGGCGGACGACGACGCACTAGGCTCGGCGAGAAAGTGCACGCCGGTCAGCGACTCGGCGAGTTGCCACAGACGGGCAGCGCCCTGTTCGTCGACGGCGGCTGCGGCCAGGCGCGCAGGCTGCGGTTCCCCACGAATTTCGAGCCAGCCATCGGGGCCGATGTAGGCGCCGCCTTCGACCTCCGGCGAGGTCGCGGCATGCACGGTCGCGGTGGCGGCCTGCTCGGCGGAGTTCAGCACGCGACGCTCCAGCGGCGCGACCAGCGCACGGAAGCGTGGATTGCCGACCAGCGGCAGGCTGTTGCCGATGTTGGTGCCCGACATGCCCGGGTGCGCGCCGACGCTGAGCGCGTCGATGCCCGAGCGCCGGAAGCGGCGATCCAGCTCGGCCATGAATAGCGCGTTGGCGAGCTTGCTCTGGCCGTAGGCGCGCCAGGCGGAATAGCGTCGATGCTCGAAATTGGGGTCGCCGAAGTCGATGCGCCCGATGCGATGCGCGAGGCTGCAGACATGCACCACGCGGCTGCCCGAGGTCGCGCGCAACAGCTCGATGAGCGCGCCGGTCAGCGCGAAATGGCCTAGAAAGTTCACTCCGAACTGAGACTCGAAACCCTGCGCCGTGCGCGTCAACGGCGTCAGCGCGATGCCGGCGTTGTTGCAGAGGATGTCGAGCCGCGGATACCGCGCGATGAACAGCGCGGCGGCCGATTTCACCGACTCGAGATCGGCGAGGTCGATCGGCAGGACTTCGAACGCTGCCTGCGGAGCCGCCTGCTGCAACTGCTCGATCGCCGTCTGCGCACGCGACGCCGAGCGGCAGCCGATCACCACCCGCGCACCGGCGAGCCCGAGCTGCAAGGCCGTCCAGTAGCCGATGCCGCTGTTGCCGCCCGTGACGAGCGCGATCTTGCCGGCGAGCGTCGCCTGCACGTGTTGCTTTACGGCCATATGGCTCCCCTACCCGAGGCCTCGTGTCATTTTTATTGGTCTGCGCGCAGGTGCGCCTGGGCGAACGCCGCGATCTCTTCGCGAGCCTGGCGCACTTCCGGAAAGTAATGTTCGAACAACGGAAACGCGTGCGGCAGGATCGGCCACACATGGCAGGTGGTCTGCACCCCGGCCTCGCGGCAGCGCCGCGCGAGCATGAGGGTTTCGTCCATCAGCACCTCGTTGTCGCTGGCCAGGAAGAACAGCGGCGGCAGATCGTGGCACTCCATGTACAGCGGCGAGAGTTCCGGATCGGCCGCGTCCCAGTCGCCCGCATAGAGCTCGTCGACACGCTGCAAGGCGGCGACCGGCAGCAAGGGATCTTGCTTGAGCAGGCGATGGCGTGACGGAGGCGAATGCACGCGGCCCATTTCGGTGACCGGCGACACCAGCACCGCGCAGTTCGGCATTCCGAGGCCGCGCTTGCGGATGCGCTGCAGCAGGCCTAGCGCCAGGTTGCCGCCGGCCGAGTCGCCGCCGATGACGATCTGTGAAGGCGAATAGCCGCGCTCGAGCAAGGCCGCATAGGCGAATTCGCAATCGTCGAGCCCGGCCGGAAAACGATTGAACGGCGCGAGCCGGTAATCGGGAACGAAACCGTCGGCGTCGAGCTGCCTGCACAGCCGCGCCACCATCACCAGATGCATGGCCGGAGCCGCGGGCAGCATGAACGCACCGCCGTGGATCCACAGCACCACCGGACGGCGACTGCGGCCAGGCGGACTCGACAGCGAGCCGACGACGTGCCCGGGCACGCGGCCGACCACCTGGTAATCGAGCGGCAGGCCGGCGGTATCGGGGCATTTCATGCCCGCGACCTGCAACTGCGTGCGCGCGATGCGCGTGTAGTCGTAGCGGATCATGCGCGACAGCAGCGGCTTCATGACCAGCCGCATGAGCCGCAGGATCACGCGCGTCCTCAGGCTGATCTCGACCTGGCGATAGACCACGTCGGCCCCGGCGTCCAGCGCGGGCGTGAGATCGGGCGTCTCGATCAGGCGGGCTTTCATGCCGCCATCCATAGCCACGGACGCGCGAAATATCCACTGAACGACGGAGGTGTTGATTTGGGGCTGGGCACGGGCATGGCGCAGCGTAAGTCACATTTGGCGCCTCGAAAAGACATCAAAGCACACCGGCCCGGCAGATGACCCGCCACGCAGGCCAGCTTGCCTGTCGGGGCCAGTGCGCCTGGGAGCGAGTTCGCGCTCGCTAGACTCGCCATCGACCCGCTTGAAACCATCACGAAAACCCTGCGCCGAGCGCTACCGGGGAGCACGCAATGATCAAAGGCATCCACCACGTCGCCATCCATGTCCGGGACATGGACCGCATGATCCGCTTCTACAACGAGGCTTTCGGCTTCGAAGTGGTCGGCGAGCCGTTCGCCTGGGCGCAGGACGCCTTCATCGACAGGATCGTCGACGTACAGGGCTCGGCCGCCAAGGGCGCGATGCTGCGCGCAGGCAGCTGCTACATCGAGATGTTCCAGTACGCCGCGCCGGCGCCCGACGTGACCAAGCCGCTGAATCCCTACGACAAGGGCTATACGCACTTCTGCGTCGACGCCACCGACATCGAATACGAATACGAGCGGCTCAAGCAGCTCGGCATGACGTTCAGCCAGCCGGGCCCGATCGACGTCGGCCACGTGAAGTCGATCTACGGCCGTGATCCCGAAGGCAACCTGATCGAAGTGCAGCAGACCGCGGCGCATTGCGATTTCCGCATGGACAAGCTGCCGAAGACTCCGGCCTGACGCAGGCTGACAAGCAAAGAAGCGATGAACACGAAGTCCGCGACCACCCTCGACGACAAGTACCTTCAATCCGGCGGCCGCGTCTTCATCTCGTCGAACCAGGCGCTCGTGCGCCTGCCGCTCGACCAGGCCCGCCGCGACCGTTCCGCCGGGCTCAGGACCGCGGGCTACATCTCGGGGTACCGCGGCTCCCCGCTCGGCGTGTTCGACTCCGCGCTGTGGGGCGCGCAGAAGCTCATCGACGAGCACGACGTGCGCTTCGTGCCGGGACTCAATGAAGAGCTCGCGGTGTCGGCCA
The DNA here is from genome assembly GCF_058783045.1 of Hydrocarboniphaga sp. FW305-C-57. NCBI lineage: Bacteria > Pseudomonadati > Pseudomonadota > Gammaproteobacteria > Nevskiales > Nevskiaceae > Hydrocarboniphaga > Hydrocarboniphaga sp. FW305-C-57. The sequence continues at coordinate 137,182 of NZ_JBYSYG010000002.1, forward strand.
TTCGCGGCACCCAGCAGCTCAAGTGGTACGGCAAGTCCGGCTACGACGGCGTGTTCGGGCTCTGGTACGGCAAGGGCATCGGCGTCGACCGCGCCTGCGAATCGCTCAAGCTCGGCAACCTCGAAGGCACCTCGGCACACGGCGGCTTTCTCGCGATCGCGGGCGACGATCATGGCGGCAAATCGTCCGACAGCGCACATCAGTCCGAGCACACGCTGATCGCGGCGATGCTGCCGGTGCTGTATCCGGCCACGATCGCCGAGATCATCGAATTCGGCCTGTTCGGCTGGCAGATGTCGCGCTACAGCGGCTGCTACGTCGCGCTCAAGTGCATCACCGACACGCTCGACCTGTCGGGCGAAATCGAGCTGCCCGATCCGTATCGCCTTTACGCGCAGCCGAGCGACATCGTGTTGCCGCCGCACGGCCTGAACCTGCGGCCGAACCAGCCGCCGCTCGTCGAGGAGAACGAACTCGTCAACCATCGCCTGCCCGCCGCGACCGCGTTCGCGCGCGCCAACGGCATCGATCGCGTGATCTTCGACGGAGCGCGCCGCAACCTCGCGATCGTCACCGCCGGCAAGGCCTATCTCGACGTGCGCCAGGCGCTGTCCGATCTCGGGCTCGACGAGGCGCGCTGCGAACAGCTCGGCATCCGGCTCTACAAACCCGGCCTGATCTGGCCGATGGACCCGGTGCGCCTGCGCGAATTCGCGCAGGGCAGCACCACGCTGCTCGTGATCGAGGAAAAGCGTCCGGTGATGGAAGACCAGATCGCGCGCTTTCTATACGGCGTCGCGGCCGACCGGAGGCCCTCGCTCGCCGGCAAGCAGGATCTGCACGGCGCAGCCCTGCTGCCGGCGAGCGGCGAACTCACGGTGCCACAGGTGCGCCGCGCGATCGTCACGCTGCTCGAGCAGATCGGCATCCGCGACGAGACCACGCTGTCGCGCCTGGAGTCTTATCGCGCGCTCGAAACGCAGGCGCTCACGTTCGGCAGCGGAAGCCTGCGTCCCGCGTATTTCTGCTCGGGCTGCCCGCACAACACGAGCACCAGGATTCCGGACGGCTCGCTCGCCCTCGGCGGCATCGGTTGCCACGGCCTCGTTGCCGTGGTGATGGATCGCAATACCATGCAGTTCGTGCCTATGGGACACGAAGGCTCGCCGTGGGTCGGCGTCAATCGCTTCCTCGACGACACCCAGCACGTGTTCCAGAACATGGGCGACGGCACCTACTCGCATTCGGGCGTGCTCGCGATCCGTGCGGCCGTCGCGGCCAAGGCCAACATCACCTACAAAGTCCTCTACAACGACGCCGTCGCGATGACGGGCGGCCAGCCGGTCGAACAGCAGATCACGCCGATCGACATGGTCAAGCAGCTGCTGTCCGAAGGTGCGCGCCCGGTCAAGCTGCTCAGCGACGATCCGTCGCAGTACGAAGGCCTGACGCTGCCACCGAATAGCAGCCTGCATCATCGCGACGAGCTCGATGCGATCCAGCGCGAGCTGCGGGAGCTCCAGGGCGTTTCGGCGATCGTCTACGAGCAGACCTGCGCGACCGAGAAGCGCCGGCGGCGCAAGCGCGGCTACATGGCCGAGCCCGACGAGCGCGTCTTCATCAACCCGGACGTCTGCGAAGGCTGCGGCGACTGCTCGGTGCAATCGAACTGCATCAGCGTGCTGCCGCTCGAAACCGAATTCGGCCGCAAGCGCAAGATCGATCAGTCGACCTGCAACAAGGACTACAGCTGCGTGAAGGGCTTCTGCCCTTCGTTCGTGACGGTCACGGGCGCGAAGATCGCGGTGCGCGCCTCGGGCAATCGCGAGCGCCTGCAGCAGCTCATCGATGCGCTGCCGCAACCGGTCGTCGCGGCGCTCGACGAGCGCGGCTGCAACATTCTCGTCGGCGGCATCGGCGGCACCGGCGTGCTCACGATCGGCGCCCTGCTCGGCATGGCCGCGCACCTCGACGGGCTCGGCTGCAGCGTGCTCGACATGACCGGCATGGCGCAGAAGGGCGGCGCGGTGACGAGCCATATCCGCATCGGTCCCGATCCGAAAGGCATCTACAGCTCGCGGCTTTCCGAAGGCATGACCGACCTGCTGATCGCCTGCGACATGATCGTCGGCTCCGGCGCGCCCGTGCTCAAGACGCTGCGCCCAGGCCACACACGCGCGATCCTCAATACCGACATCGCGCCGACCGGCGATTTCCAGAGCAACAAGAATCTCGATCTCGGCGAATCGCGCATGCGCGCCGCGGTCGTCGCCGCGCTCGGCGGCGCGCCGTTGTTCGAACTGCCCGGCAGCCGCCTGGCGACCGAACTCACGGGCGACAGCATCGGCACCAACGTGCTGATGCTCGGCTACGCCGCGCAGCGCGGCCTGCTGCCGGTGTCGATCGCAGCCATCGAACAGGCGATCCGGCTCAACGGCAGCTTCGTCGACGGCAATCTGCGTACCTTCGCGCTCGGCCGCGTCGCCGCGCACGATCCGCAAGGCCTGCAGCGCGAGATCGGCCTCAAGGCCGAGCCGGTGCCGCTCAAGAGCGTCGACGACGTGCTCGCGAGCCGCACGCGCCTGCTCAACGCGTATCAGGACGAGCGTTATGCGCAGCGCTATCGCGACTTCGTTCTCGATCTGCGCCAGCGCCTGAGTGCATTGAACGGCAGCGAGGCCTTCGTTCGCGAAGTCGCGCTCACGCTAGCTCGCCTGATGGCCTACAAGGACGAATACGAAGTCGCGCGGCTCTACACGCAGAGCGAGTTCATGCAGCGCATGCGCGCGCAGTTCTCAGGCGATTTCAAGATGGAGTTCAACCTCGCGCCGCCGATGCTGCCGGGACGCGATGGCTCGGGCCGTCCGAAGAAGCGTCGCTTCGGGCCGTGGATGATGCGGGCCTTCCAGCTGCTCGTGAAGTTCAAGCGGCTGCGCGGAACACCGTTCGATCCGTTCGGCTATTTCCCCGAGCGCCGCATGGAGCGCAGGCTGATCGAGGAGTACCGCGAGCTCATCGACGGCATCGCCGACCGCATCGACGAGGCGAAGCTACCGGCCGCGATCGAGATCGCCAAGGCCGCGAGCGAAATCGCGGGCTACGGCCCGGTGAAGGACGCGGCGGTCGAGCGCTACGCAGCGCGTCTGCCCGAGCTGCTCGCGGCTTTCGACCAGGCCACCGTGCGTCCGCGCGCTCGCGCTGCGTAATACGGCTGGCGCGCAGCGCGCGAGCTGGCACCTTCTTCGATCCTTGAGATACGCGACGGCGGATTGCGCCTGTGGGCTCGCCTAGGGTCCGATGACGCGATACGAAGGATCGCCACGATCGCGGCGAGCGAGGTCGTGCTCTTGCAGCGGCATGACCTCGCGCACTTCATCGAAATCCCGAATCGCCAGGCGATGATCGAGTCCCCAGCGCCCGTCGCGCCTTGACCAGCGATCGACGTAGCGTCCCCAGACCGCCATCTGCACCAGCTTGTCGCCGCGGCGCATGCGCAAACAAGCCATGACGTAGGCCTCGCTGCCGGCGCGATCGCCATCGAGGTCGATCAGCAGGTTCGTGACCTGGTGCGCGTGATGCAGCAGCTGGCGGTGCTGGGCGCAGATGTGGTCGATCACGCCGCGCCCGTCACCGCGATAGACGTCGGCGCCGTAGTCGGCGACGCCGTCCTCGTGCCAGATCGAATGCCCAAGCGGAACGTCGAGCCGATCGACCGAGCGGCAGTAGCGATAGATCAGCTCGCTGATCTGCTGGCGATCGACCAGCGTCTGCAAGCGTTCGAGCTCAGCCATGAAGTCTCCGTATCCGCCCATCCGTTGCGACTGCGGGCGAGCATGACACGGCGGCGCGCCCGGCTGCTCCGGATTCAACCGGCGAAACGTCGGCCTAGGCCGCCGCCGCGACGGACTGCCGCTGGCCGATCGTCGCGGCGATGTGGTTGGCCGCGACGAAACCGAAGGTCAAGGCCGGCCCGATCGTTCCGCCTGCGCCCGGATAGCAGTTGCCGAACGGACTGCCGGCGTTGTTGCCGGCCGCGTAGAGCCTGCCGATCGGCTGGCCCGAGGCATCGAGCACGCGCGCCATCGCGTCGGCCTTGAGTCCGCCCTTGGTGCCGAGATCCCCGAGATTGATCGGCACCGCGTAGTACGGCGCCTGGTCGATAGGCCCGAGGCAGGGATTCGGCTTGACGTTCCAGTCGCCGAACATCTGGTCGTAGGCGTTGCCGCCGCGACCGAATTCGGGATCGACACCGGTCTTGGCGTAGGCATTCATGTTCGCGACGGTCGCGGCGAGCGCATCGGCCGGAATCTGGATCTTCGCCGCGAGCGCGGCGATGCTGCCGGCGCGGAAGATGTAGTGATCCCACCAGTCCGGCGGAATCTTCTTGTCGGGCGTCAGCAGGTTCGGCATCACGCCGCCGGCCGAGAATTTCTCGCGGAAGGTCGCATCGAAGATCAGCCAGCACGGTGTGTTCGCGCCGGTGGCGAGTTGGTCGGCGACCATCGCCTTGCCGAAGTCGTCGTAGCCGCAAGCCTCATCGACGAAGCGATGGCCGTTGCGATTGACCGCGACGCTGTGCGGACGACCGACATCGAACGCCGCCTGGTGAATCTCCTCGAAGTTCGAGGCGCCCGGCATCGGCGTGTGCATGGTCGGAATCCACCAGCAGGCTTCGGTGTGCTCGGTCGCTGCGCCTATCTTCATGCCGGCGATCAGCGCCTCGCCGCGATTCGCATCTTCGGGCGAGCTGCTGTGTCGCGTGAGGCCCGGCACCGGGAAGAAGCGATCGCGCAGCTCCTGGTTCCACTCGAAGCCGCCCGCGCAGAGCACCACGCCATGACGCGCGTGAATTTCATAGCGGCGGCCGTAATGGCTCACGATGACGCCCGTGACTTCGCGACCCGAGACGATCAGCTCGTCGAGCTTGGTGTCGAGCCGGATTTCGACCTTGCGATCGAGCACTTTCTTGTAGAGCCAGCCCATCAGCGCGGCGCCCATCGTGAAGCGGCGGTCGCGTGCGCCGAGCTTGCGCGTGCTGCGATCGGTCCAGTAGCGCAGGAACATCTTGATGAAGGTCATCACCCAGCCCTTCGCGCGCGTCGATAGCGAGAAGAACTCCATGACGTCCATCGAGTAGCGACCGAACACCTTGAAGCGGTTGTACTGCTCGCGCATGAGCGGGAAGTGCTCGCCGAGTTCGCGGCCGTCGAAGGTGTCGCAGATCAGCGAGCGGTCGGCGCGCGCCTGCGGCGCATGCGGATAGTAGTCCGGCCAGGCGGCGACGCCGATCGGGATGCCGAGCGATTTCATGAAGCGCGCCATCTCGGGCGCATTGTCGAGATAGGCGGCCAGCCGGTCGCGCTGCACCGGTCCGGGCATCACGGCCTCGAGATACTGCATCGTCTTCTGGCGATCGTCGTCGTTCGGGGCGAGCTGGTGATCCGGCACCCAGAGCACGCCGCCCGAGGTCGCCGAGGTGCCGCCGAACTTGTGCGCCTTCTCGACGATGAGCACCGACAGGCCGAGCGAAGCGGCACGCAGGGCCGCCATCGCACCGGCGGCTCCGGAGCCGATCACGACCACGTCGTAGGTCTCGGCCTTCTGATTGGGGTTGCTCATCGTCGTTCTCCTCCACGAAAACGCGGCGATGTTCGAGCGCCGCCGGCAAAAGACTTCAGCGCTGCATCAATCGCTCGGTGCGACCGTCACCCGCAAACCGTCGAGCTCACTGCGCATGATCACCTGGCAGCACAGGCGGCTGTCCTCGCGTGCCACGCTCGATCCCATGTCGAGCGTGCTCGCTTCGACTTCGTCGGGCGCACCGACCTTGTCCCGCCACTGCGCATCGACGTAGACGTGGCAGGTGGCGCACGAGCAGCTGCCACCGCAATCGCCGAGGATGCCGTCGACGCCGGCATTGCGGCCGGCCTCCATGAGCGTTTCGCCCGGGCTGACCTCCACCACTTTTTCGACACCATCGATCTGTACGAACGTGACCTTCAATGCCGCCATGACCCTCATCTCCTGCTCATCGAGCCGCTACGCCCGCGACATGCGGGCGCAGCCCTGACACCCAGCCCCGAACCCAACCGATACCCGCCGATCAGAACTCATACGAAAGCTCAGCGCCGTACATGCGCGGCGTGCCGATCGCGACCGAGTTCACGCCCAGCGAGCCGGTCAGCGCGAAACCACCGGTGTAGTACTCCTTCTCGGTCAGATTGCGCACGAACGCCGCAAGCGAAAACCTGGAACCGTGAATCTGCGTCCAGTCATAGCGCAGGTTGATCACGCTGTAACCCGGGATTCGAGTGTCGGGCGTGATCGAATCGTTGCTGTTCGAAAAATACATGTGGCTCTGACTGTAGATGTCGGCACGCAGGTCCATGACGCCCCACTGCGCGGGCGTGGGAAGCAGCAGGCTCGCGTAGGCCGAGCCGGACAGACGCGGCGCGTCGGCATACGGGCCAAACACATACAGGGTGCCGAACACGTCGGCCTCGTCCTTGCCGTTGACGAAACGCGCCTTCGTGAGCGAGCCCGACACGCCGGTCTCGAGCCAGCGCACGGGCTTGATCATCGCATCGATTTCCAGGCCGCTGACACGGGCCTCGGGCACGTTGACGGTGTAGGCGATCGACTGCGCCGGGCCGGGTGGATCGGGAAACACCGCGCGCTGCACGTCCTTGATCCACTGGTTGTAGACCGCGAGGTTGACGCGCAGCGGACGACCGAAAAGCTCGCCCGCGAACTTGGTGCCGGCTTCGACGTCATAGGTCTTCTCGGGCTCGAACAGATTGGTGTTCTCGATGACGGCATCGCCATTGGCCGGATCGATCGCCGCCGGAGCGGTGCCGTTGAAACCGCCCGCGCGCCAGCTGCGGCGGGTCTGCAAGTAGAGCAGCAGCTGGTCGGTGGCCTGATACGACAGGCCTAGCGTCCAGCTCGGATCGCTGAAGCTCTTCTTCTGGCTTCTCGGCTGCGCCGGATCACGATAGTTGTCACCCAATGCGAGCTGCTTGATCTCAACGGTTTCCCAGGTGTAGCGGAAGCCCGCCGTGAAGCTCAGCCCGGTCAATCCCATTTCGCTGAAATCGTAGGTGCCCTGCGCGAACAGCGCAGGCGTCTCGTCGGTGATCTGGAAGTGGCTGGTCGCATTGGCCGGCAGGAACAGGCCGGGCTGGTAGAGGTTGAAGTAGACCTGCGGGAACAGCGTCTTCGAATCCTCGTACTGGTAGTACGCACCGACGATATAGGCCAGCGCCTTGTCGAGCGTCTTGCCCTGGAGCTGCAACTCGTTGGAGTAGGTCTTGTTCTCGACGTGGTTGCCGCGCTTGTTGTAGGTGGGGTTGCCGTTGGCGTCCAGCGTGATCACGCCGTTGGCATCGGTGGCGAAGGTGGCCGAGTAGAACACCGGATCGGGCGCGCCGACCGAGCTGCCCAGATCGCGCGTGTCGGAGGCCGAGAAGCCGGCGATGTTCTTCAGCAGCAGATCGTCGCCGAGATCGAAGGTCGTGGTGTTGGCGGCGAAGTAATCGTCTTCGTCGTGATAGACCGGGGCCACTTCGTTGGCCTTGAAGAAGCCGATGTTGGGCGAGACGTTGTCGAGATAGTCGGCGATGCCGCCCGGGTTGGCCTGCGGATTGTGCGCCAGATAGTTTTCCCAGATGCCGCTGCCCGCCCAGGTCGCCGGATTGAACAGCGCGTCGGCGGCGCAGTTGAGTGCGAAGCCGTTGTTGGTCTGGCCGCAGCGATTGACCGTGCGCAGCCGCGTCGCGGTGCTGTTGCCGCCCGCGTGATCGACTTCGAGAACGGTGAGATTCTCCAGCGCCTCGGCGGGCTTCCACAGCGCGCTCAGGCGGCCGTTCTTGCGATCGACCTCGCCGAGATCGCGACCGTCGTAAAGGTTCTTTTGCCAACCGTCCTGCTGCGTGATGTTGCCGGCCAGGCGCAGGAGCAGCGTGTCGTCGAGCAGCGGCAGGTTGATCGCGCCCTGCCCTTCGATCAGGCCGAAATTGCCGCCGCGCAGCTTGGCGTAGCCGCCGAATTCGTCTTTCGGCCTGGCCGCCGTGTAGAGCACCGCACCGCCGGTGGTGTTGCGGCCGAACAGCGTGCCCTGCGGGCCCTTGAGCACCTGCACCGATTCGAGATCGAAGAAGGTGGAGGCTCCACCGCTGTTGAGCTGAACCTCGTTGAAGTACGGCACCACGGCGCTGCGCGATCCGGTGAAGGCGTCGATGGTCTGGCCGCGGATCGAAAAGGTCAGCGAATTGGAGCCCTGGGTCTGGCGCACCGTCAGGCCCGGCACCGAAAGCTGCAGATCGGCCTGCGAAGTGATGCCTTGCTGCTCCAGCGCGCGCGCATCGAGCACGGTGATCGCGGTCGGAACTTTTTCGAGGCTTTCTTCGCGGCGACGCGCGGTGACGACGATGGTTTCGATGTCGCCGGCACTCGAAGCGGCGTTGTCGGCTGTCGCCGATTCTGCCACCGGCGTGCCCGTCTCCTGAGCCTGCAAGGGGCCACTGACCAGACCCAGACTGCCGATCGCGATCACTGTTGCCAACCTGCTGCCACCGAACTGCTTGCTGCCCATGTCATCTCCCCCCGGCTTGCTGCGATCACGATTGCCGCAGCGTTTGTATGAATGCGCCGACTATTCTTCTCCAACACCGCAAGGGTCGGATGACCCAGAGTGCAGTTCCGATTGCCTGCGAAATCCGCCGAAGGAGGCCGGATCGATTGAATGCGACCGATTCGCTCAATCGCCCGCGAGCGCCCTGGCCCGCGCGGCCTGAATCTCGTTCAAGTGATTCACCGGATCGCCCGCGGTGATGCCGCCGTCGACCGGCATGACGATGCCGGTGAGCTGCGCGGCCCGGTCGCTCGCGAGAAACAGCGCGACCTGGGCGACGTCCTCCGGACGGCCGGTGCGCTTGAGCGGCTGGTTGATGTCGAAGGCGGCACCGACGGCGGCCTTCACGCGTTCGGCGACGTCGGGCGGAGTGCCCGGCGGAACGAACGAAGTCAACGGCGTGCGAATGTGGCCCGGCGCCAGGCAGTTCACGCGAATGTCGTATTCGGCGAAATCGATCGCGAGCGATTTGCTCAGCATGATCACGGCGGCCTTGCTCGCGCGATAACTCATGAGCGCCTGGCCCGGCAGCACACCGGCGATCGAGGCGTTGTTGAGGATCACGCCGCCGCCATGCTGCGACATCACTTTCGCAGCCGCCTGGCAGCCGACCATCACGCCGAACAGGTTGACGCCGATGACGCGCGAGAAGTCCTTGAGGTCGTCGTCGAGGAAGCGCGGATACTGCGCGCCCGAGATGCCGGCGTTGTTGAACATGATCTGCAGTCCGCCGAAATGCGAGACCGCGAAATCGACGAGCGAGCGCACCTCGTTCTCGCTCGACACATCGGTGCGCCTGAATACCGCGGAAGGCCCGAGCTGGGCCGCGAAAGCTTCGCCGGCCTGCGCATCGACGTCGGCGATGACGACCTTCGCGCCTTCGGCGACGAACAGCTCGACGCTGGCGCGGCCGATGCCGCCCGTTCCGCCCGTGACGATCGCGACTTTGCCTGCTAGTTCGTTGGCCACTGGATTTTCCTCGTGATGAGTTCAGCCCCTCTGCCGCCCGGAGAGAGGTTGGGGTGAGGGATTCTCCGCGATCGCGAAACTCGCTTGAATCTGCAGGCCCTCATCCGGCGCTCCGCGCCACCTTCTCCCGGAGGGAGAAGGAAATGATCAGCGCCGCTTCAAGGTCAGCGGCAGCTTCTCGATCGAGCGCGTGGCGACGGTCGGCAGATACGTGATCTGCTCGGCCGGGACCGCGAGCCGGATGTCGGTGAACCGGCGCACGATCTCGCGCGCCGCCACCTTGATCTCCATGCGGGCGAGCGACGCGCCGACGCAGCGATGCACGCCGACGCCGAAGGCCACGTGCTTGCCGACGTTGGCGCGATTGACGTCGAAATCGCGCGGACAGGCGAACTGCGTTTCGTCGTCGTTGCCCGAGGCGTACATGACCAGCAGATGGGCGCCCGCGGGCAGCTTGCGGCCACCGAGCTCGACTTCCCTGGTCGTCATCTTGGCCAGGCCACGCACCGGCGGCTCGACGCGCAGCAGCTCCTCGACGAAGCGGTTGAGCAGGCGATCGTCGTCGACGGCGCTCTCCAGGGTCTTTGCGACTTCCGGACGCGTCGCAAGCACGAACAGCAGGTTGCCGATCGCGGTCGCGGTGGTGTCGTTGCCCGCGATGACGAGCGCACGGATCAGCGACACCGCTTCGGCGAACGTGAGCTTGCTGCCGTCCTCGAGCGTGGCGTGGACGAGGTCGGAGATCATGTCCTCGCGCGGCTGCGCTTCGCGCGCCTTCATCTCACCGATGATGAAGTTCTGCAACTCGCAGATCTGTGCGGCGTTCTCGTGCATCTGCTCACGGTTCTGCATCTTCGAGATCTGCGCCGTCACTGCGCCCGACCAGGCCTGGATCTTGCCCGCGTTGAACTGGCTGATGCCGAGCTGCTCGCAGATCACGTGGATCGTCAGCGGCACCGCGAAGTCGCGCACGCCATCGACCACTGCGCCGTTCGCGGCCCTGGCCGCGAACTGCTCGACCAGATCGACGATGATCCTGGTGATGCCGGGCTCCAGCGCGGCGACGCGATGCGCGGTGAAGGCCTTGTCGAGCAGGCGGCGCACGCGCGTATGTGCGGGCGGATCATCCTTGATCGCATCGGGAAAGAAGCCGCCGCCGTCGCGCTCGAGGATCTGCTTGAACTCCTCGAAATGCCCGCTCGCGTACATCTTCTCGTAGCCATGCTTGTCCGAATACGTCAGCGGATCGCGCAGCACGGTGACGATGTCGTCGTAGCGCGTGACCAGCCACATGCCGAGCTTCTCGTCGAAGTGCACCGGATCTTCGCTGCGCATCGCCTTGTAATAGGCGTTGGGTTGCGCTCCGATCTTGCGATCGGAGAGCGTTGCGCTCGCAAGCAAAGCCGCCGCGCTCTGGCCACTGTAAGGACAGGCGCCGCCAGCGGCGGCCTTGTCGGCAGTTTTTGCAGCTTCGCTCAGCATTTTTCGACTCCGTATTGGTTCGGCTTTTATTGCACGGCTGTGTCGGCCAAAGCCGACACCGGCGATGCACCGGCTCCGCTGCCACGATATTCGCGCGGACTCATCTTGTAGACGCGCTTGAACATGCGCGAAAAATGCGCCGGGCTCTTGAAGCCGACCTTGTAGGCGATCTCGCTGATCGCCACTTCGCTCGCGTTCGAGGCCGCGAGCCATTGACCCGCGATTTCGAGCCGGCGATCCCAGACCAGCGTCGAGAACGGCTTGCCGTGCAGCTTGAGCAGGAACGACAGATAGCGCGGCGAGATGCCGCAGCCCTTGGCGACCGTCGAAATGCTCAGCTTCGGATCGGACAGGTGCATCTCGATGTAGCGCAGCACGTCCTGCAGGCGCTTGTCCGCGATGCTCTGGCGCGCCGGGTTGCAGGCGTCGCGGGCCTTGATCGCGTCGCTGATGACGAGCAGGGCGCTGTCGACGAGCAGCTGGGTAATGTGCTCGGGCAGCTCGTCGCTGTCGTCGAAGATGTCGCCGAGGATGCGCTCGGCGATCGCGAGTTCACGCAGGCTCGCCGGCATCGTGAAGCCGGTCTTGATCTCCTGCGGAATCACGCGGCGCATCAGATGCGTCGGCACGATCACGTGCAACACCTCGTGCATCGCATCGTCGTCGGGCTGGCATTCGATCACGAACGGCGTCAGCGATTTGGTGATCGCGAAGTCGCCGGCCTTGGCAACGCTGTACCCGCTTTGATGAGAAACGCAGAGCTTGCCGCGCTTGACGAACCAGAGCACCGCGACATCGGTGCCGTCTTCGCGGATATGCGTCCAGGTGCGACGGAAGCTCAGCTTGGTCTTGGAGCGCAGCCGGATGATCGAGCAAGAGCCGACGGCCTTGCGATCGGCGCGCACATCGATCGAGGCACCCGACTCGATCGTGTACTCGCCCAGGTAGTACTCCTGGTTGCGCGAGCCGCGGAAGGACTTCTGGCAGTCCATGTAGTTTCTTTTGTCGAACACAAAGAGCGTTTCGGTCATCTCGATCTCCTGCCAATCGCGAAGTCCCTATGACGGCCCCAGCGGTACTTCTTCGAGTCCGCTTGCGGCACAGCACCTCCAGCTGCGTTTTCAGTCTATGCCTCGCCAGACAAGTGATCCCGGCAGTTTGCGCGATCGTATCGACATTTCGCGTAGGCAGTCTGACACCAAAAGTAGATGCTCAGCGCGTGACGCCCGTGTCAGCCAGCCGCTGCTGTTCAACCGGTGAAATGCCGAGCAAGTCGCCGAGCACGTAGGCGTTGTGCTCTCCGAGGCGCGGGGCGCTCGCGCCGATCTCGGCCGCCCGCGTCATCTGCCACGAGGTGCCGACGATGGGCCGACTGCGACCCGCGCCGTCGCTCACTTCCGGGTAGAAGCCACGCGTCCACAGCTGTGCGTCTGACACCAAATCGACCGAGCTGAGACTTTTCGCTGCGGGCACACCGAGCTGCTGCAACTTGACCGTGAGCGCTGCTGCATCTTGCCCGCGCGTGTAGCCGGCGATGAGTTCGTCGAGCGCGGTTTCGTTGCGCTTGCGCGCCGCGAGCGTGGCGAAATCCGCATGCTGCGCGAGTTCTGGCCTGCCGATCACCTCGCTCAGCGCGCGCCAGCCGTCGTCGGACGGCACCGCGATGCTGATCCACTCGCCGTCCGCGCAGGGATACGCGCCGTGCGGCGCCATTTCGTCGTGGCGATTGCCCTCACAGCCCGACACGCGCCCGTTGAGCGCGTAGTCCATGAAGCTGTCACCGATCATGCTGCTCATGGTTTCGACCGCCGAGACGTCGATGAACTGCCCGCCGCCGCAGCGACGCCGATGCAGCAGCGCGGCCATCGCGGCGACCGCGGCCGTGGTGCCGTAGGTCGAATCCGCGTAGCGCACGTTCATGCCGACCGGCGGCTCGCCTTCGTAGCCGACACGGCCGCTGACGCCACCGAGCGCCGCGAAGCACGGCGCATAGCCGGTCTGGTAGCTCAGCGGCCCTTCGCTGCCGTACATGCCCATCGACACGTAGACCAGGTCGGGGTTCGCGACTTTTGCGGCGTCGTAGCCGAGCCCGAGCCGCTTGACCGCGCCAGGGCGCAGGTTCTCGACGAGCAGGTCCGAGCGCTTGAGCAGATCGAGGATCAGCTTCACGCCCTCGGGCTTCTTCATGTCAATCTGCACCGAGAGTTTCTGCGGATTCACCGCCATGAAGCCCGGCGCGTTGTCGATGTCCTTGACGCCGAAAGAGCGCGTCACGTCGAGCGATTCTAGGCTTTCGACACGAATGACTTCGGCCCCCAGGAACGCGAGCAGCTTGCCCGTGTACGGACCGGCCCAGACCTTGGTCAGTTCGACCACGCGCACACCCTGCAAGGGGCCGCCTCGCTGCTGCGTGCTCATGCTTGCGCCCCTTTGAGCTGCGTGGCGTTGTGCTGTCCGAGCAGCGGCGCCGGCGAGCTGATCGCAACCGGCGTCGCGCTGAGCTTGTAAGGCACGCCCGGATGCGTGAGCCGGCCGAGCCGCGGATGCTCCACGCTCGAGAAGAACCCGCGATGTTGGAATTGCGCGGATTCGAGCAGATCGGCCGGCGCGTTGACCTCGGCCATCGTCAAGCCGAGCTTCTGCGCCTGGGCGACGGCTTCGGATTTCGATTGCGTGCGCAGCCAGGCGCCGATGTGCTTGCGACACTCGGCGACGCGCTCGGGCGTGCAGGCGAGTTCGAGCCAGCGCTCGGGGAAGTCGCGCATCCAGGCCGGATCGCCGAGCAGCTGGCGCAGCGCTTCCCAATGCGCTGGCGCCGACATCCAGATGTAGGCGTAGCCGTCCCGGCATTCGAAGATGCCGGCCGGGCCGAACAGGTCGAAGGCCGAACGCTCGGTGCTCGGGTCCATGTCGCCCGCGATCATCTGCCCGAGCACGTAGTCGACGCGCGAGGCCATCACCTGCTGCTTCGAAATGTCGATGAAGCGCCCGAGCCCGGAGCTTTCGCGCTCGTAGAGCGCAGCGAGCACGCAGAGCGCGGCGTCGAGCGCGGATTCGTAGCTCGGCAGAAAGCGGCCCGGGCCCTTGAGCGGTGGCTTCGAAGGATCGGCGCCCGTCGGCGTGTGATAGGCCCAGCCGCTCGCATGCAGGACGGTGAGGTCTTCGGCATGCGTCCGCTCTTCGAGCGGATCGAGACCGAACGGTGTGATCGTGCAGGCGACGAGGCGTGGATGCCTCCGCTCGAGCGTCGCCGCATCGAGCCCGAGCTGCGCGAGCCAGCCGCTCGCGTGATCGTCGATCAGGGCGTCGACGCGTCCGAGCAGCAACTGCAAGGTCTGCAGGCCCTGTTCGCTGTCGAGATCGAGCGTGACCGATTGCTTGCCGGTGTTCAGATACGCGAACAGGCCGCTGCTTTCACCGCGATTGAGGTCATCCGCATCGAGCTCCTGCGCGAACGGCCCGAGCCGGCGCGTCGGGCTTCCGTCCGGCCGCTCGATCTTGATGAGCTCGGCGCCGAAATCGGCGAGCAGCTTGCCGCAGTATTCGCCGGCGACGCCTTCGGCGAGTTCGAGGATCTTGTAGCCGTTCAATGCGGACATGTCGCGCCGCCTTCAGCTCAGCCGCGTGAGTTCGTAATCGCCCGCATCGTCGACCTGCGCCTTCCAGCCCGGGTAGACGACGATGGTCGTGAAGGTTTCTTCGATGATGCCCGGGCCGATCACTTCATGGCCCGGCTTGAGCTCGATGCCGCGATAGATGCGGGTCTGCTGGAAGCCCTGGCCGAGATTCGCGCGCCGCGTCTTGGCGACCGGAGCCGCCGACTTCGCCGCCGTGAAGCCCTTGCCGACGACGGGCGACGGCGTCTCGACCGAGGTTTCGAGCCGCACGCCGGTGACTTCGGGCATCTCGTCCTCGCGCACGTGGTGGTATTCCTCCATGTGCCGCTTGTTGAACTGCGCGATCGCGCGCTGGCCGATGTCTGCGTCGATGAACGACAGATCGCCGATGCCCTGGGCGACGTGGATGTCGAAGCTAAGCGAGAAGTTTTGGCCCGGGTAGCGCATGTTCATCTGGTACTTCGCGCTCACGTCCTTGGGTGCGAAGTGCGCGTCGGCGAAGTAGCGCGCAGCGCGCGCGCCGAGATCGCTCCAGAGCGATTTGAGCTTGTCGATGTCGAGCGAGCCGGCCGCCGAGACATACGAGCGTTCCTCGTCGATGCTCGGATTCGCGACCAGCGTGCCGAGCGCCGAGAACGTCGGCGAGGCCTTCGGCACGAGCACGCGATCGATGCCGAGATCGCCGGCCTGGATCGCGGCGAACGCAGGGCCATTACCGCCATAGGCGAGCATGACCATGTCCTGCGGATCGATGCCCTTGCCCGCGGTGATGCGGCGCACGCCCTGCGACATGTTGGCGTTGACGACGCGCCAGCAGTCGAACGCGGCCTGTTCGGCGTCATAGCCCATCTGCTCGCCGATCGCGGCGAACGCGGCTTCGACGCCGTCTTTGCTGAGCGAGAAGCTGCCGCCCGCGAATTCCGAATCGGCCGACAGGATGCCGAGCATCAGCAAGGCATCGGTGATCGTCGGCTTCGTTCCGCCGCGTCCGTAGCAGATCGGCCCCGGCACCGAGCCGGCCGACGCCGGGCCGACCTGGATCTCGCGATTCTTCACGTGACAGATCGAGCCGCCGCCCGCGCCTAGCGTTTCGACCTGCACCATCGGCACGCCGATCAGATAGCGGTGATGCATGTTCCAGCCCGCGATCGCGGGTGCCGAACCGCCCTGCACGACCGAAATGTCGTAGGACGTTCCGCCCATGTCGACGCAGAGGATGTTCGAATAGCCCTTGGCGACACCGACGTGCGCCGAACCGATCACGCCGCCGGCCGGGCCCGAGGCGAGCACGCGAATCGGTGCGCCTTCGATGTACTGCTTGGTCATCACGCCACCGCTGGCCTGCATGACCATGAGCTGCTTTCGATAGCCGCCGTCGCGCACGCGCGTGACTAGTTTCTCCAGATAGTGATTCACGCGCGGGGCGACGTAGGCGTTCACCACCGTCGTGCTCGTGCGATCGTATTCGGGCGCGCGCGGCAGTACCTCGTGCGAGAGCGACACTTCGACGTTCGGCAGTTCCTCGCGCACGATCTCGGCGACGCGCTTCTCGTGCGCCGGATTGACGAACGAGAACAGGAACGAGATCGCGACCGACTCGACCTGCTGCTTGCCGAGCCGCCGGCAGGCTTCACGCACCGCGTTCTCGTCGAGCGCCTTGTGCACCGAACCGTCGTGCAGCACGCGCTCGGGCACCGTGAGCCGGCGGCGACGCGGCGTGATCTGTTCGGGCGGTTCGAGCCGCACGTCCCAGATGTTTTCCTTGTAGCCGCGGCGATACTCCATTTCGTCGCGAAAGCCTTCGGTGGTGATGAGGCCGGTCAGCGCGCCGTTCATTTCGATCAGCGTGTTGTCGGCCACCGTGGTGCCGTGCACGATCGCGTCGCACTGGCCGAGGAAATCGGCGAGCGGCAGCTGCTCCATGTCGGCGAGCCTGGCGAGCCCGCTCATGACGCCGACTGAACGATCCTCGGGCGTGCTCAGGTTCTTGTAGAGCTTCACCTCGCGGCCCTTCAGCAAGGCGAAGTCCGTGAAGGTGCCGCCGATGTCGATGCCGACGCGATAGCCCATGTTCTCTCCCGAATTTTTTATGTGACGAGCCCGCTCAAGCCGCAGCGGCGACCGAGGCGCGGCTCAATTGTTCGCGTAGCGCCTGGGTCGCTCCGAGGTCGACCGCCAGATCGTAGTTTTCGACCGTGCCGGTGAAGACCACGCCGTACTTGTCGCGCGCGCGCGACAGGCTCACGAGTTCGTCGAGCACGTCGTTCTTCACGGCCTCCGGATCGCGCTGCAGGGCCGGGCCGAAACCGCCGCCACCACCATGCTGGTAGGCGATCACCGCGCCGACCGGCAGCTGGGCGCGCGCAGTCAGTTCGATCTTGTATTCGTTCTCGGTGCCGACTTCGAAGCGGTTCGAGTACGCGCCCGCATCGTCGCCGCCGCAGAGGCCGCGCAAGGGATGCTCGGACGAGACCATCCAGGCCATCGCGAAGGTCGGCTCGAGCACTTTCTTGATGTTGAGACTGCCCGGCAGACCGCGCCATTGGCCAGCGCCCTCGGCGTCGATCGTCATCTCGCGGCTGATGTTGAGGATGCCGAAGCGGCTCTCGGCGTCTTCGGCTTCCGATAGCAACAGGTTGCCGAGGCCGACGCACGAAGAACCCCAGCCGTCGATGCCCTGCACGGCCGAAGAATCCATCGAGCGCGCGTCGACGCCCTGGTCCATCCACATGCCCTTGGCGTTGAAGCCGATCACCGCGTTCGGCATGCCGATCTTGTAGACCTGCGGAGCCGAACGCTCGGGCGCGACTTGCGACAGCGCGATGCAGACCGCCTCGGTGATTTCGCAGGCCGGATGGAACGACCCGAGCGCGGCCGGCTTGTTCGGCGGCGGATGCGCGATCGTACCTTCGGGAATGATCATCTCGACGCCGTTGAACATGCCCTCGTTCTTGACGATGCCCGGGTCAACCGAGGCGGCGATCTGCGTCATGATGTAGCTGCGCGTATTGCCGAAGGTGTTCCAGACGCCGACGAGGTTCTGCCGATCGTCGGTGCCGGTCAGATCGACCGTGAGCTGATCGCCCTCGATGATGCAGTCGACGTGCACCTTGATGTCCTTGGTGCCGAGCGTGTCGTGATCGATCAGCACGTCGGCCGAGTAGGTGCCGTCGGGCCACTTGGCGACTTCCTCGCGCAGGCGGCGTTCGGTGTGCTCGATGTTGTAGTTGATCGCGGCCTTGACGCGATCCGAGCCCCACTTGCGGATGACGTTCTGCAGCAGCCCGACTGCGAGCTGCACACCGCTGATCATCGCCGCGAGATCACCTGAGAATGTGGCGAAACGGTTGTTGCGCTCGAGCAGCTTGATGATGTCGCGGCGCTTCTCGCCTCGGTGCACGAGCTTCACGCACGGAATCGCGAGGCCTTCGGTGAAGATGTCGGTGGCCTCGAGCGTGAAGCCGCCCGGATCCTTGCCTCCGGTGTCGCCCTGATGCGCCTGCAGTGCCTGGATCAGGATCAGCTCGCCGTTGTCGTCGAACACTGGCGCGTAGACGTTGTAGTCCGGCAGATGGCCGCCGCCGTAATCGGGGTCGTTGCCGACGAAGACGTCGCCCGGACCCCAGTTGAATTCGTCGAACATCTCGATGCCGTAGCGCACCGTGAGCTGCGACACGAAAGTCAGGTGCGGCGTGCCGATCGAGCAGGCCGCGAGCCGGCCGTGCGCGTCGATGATCGCCGCGTTGCGCTCGTTCGACGAGTTGATGATCGGCGACGAGGCCGCGCGACCGAGATGCGTCGCCGCTTCGAAGCAGACGGTTTCCATCGCCCCGCGAATGATGCTCGCGGTGACCGGGTCGACCGCGGTGGCAGTCGGCAGCGACGGGCGGCGAGCGGCGAGCCGCTTGTTCAGTTCGAATGACATTGCAGCTTCCTCGGAACGGAAGTTTGGAGATTCAGCCGAATGTTCAAGCCCGCTCGCGGCCAGCGTCTCTACAGAAGCTGCAATTTCTTCGATAGGTAGCGGAAACCCCGGCCGACGTTTCGGATCAGTGCGCGGCGAGGAAGCGATCGAGCACGCCACCGATGTCGCGGCCCTGCCAGAGGTACAGGACGTTCGTGAGCATCTGCAACTGGCTGCGGGCGGCCTCGTTGTCGCGCAAGCGCGGATCGCGGCGATCGGTGATCGCCTGCAGTTCGGGAACGAGCGAGCGCAGGTACGCCGGCGCGTCGAGCAGCCAGGTCAGGCCCATCAGCGCCACGTAGAGCAGCAATTGATCTTCGAGCCTCCGGCGGTCGAGCCGCGCACCGCCGCTGCGATGCAATTCGTCGACGAACAGGTCCAGCAGGACGTCGAATTGCCGGTCCCACAGCGCCGTGTCGGCCGCGCTCAGGCAGCCCCAGAGCGCCATCGCCACGTTCATGCGGCTCGCGCAGCCCCAGTCCATCAGGCCGCAGGCGAGTTCGCCGTTCGGCTCGCGCCAGAACCAAGCGTTGTCGACGTTCGCATTCCAGTGGCACAGCGCGATCGCATCCGCTTGGGCTTGCAGATGCGCGCGTATCGCGGCCTCGTGGCGTGGAAACCGGACCGCATCGCGCAGCAGCCGTGCGATGAAGTCGGCCGAGCGGATCGCCGGCGGCAGCAGCACCGCGTGGAGCTCGGCGAATTCCGCATAGCGACTCACGCGGTTCTGCAACTGGCGCTCGCTGTAGAACGCGCGCTCGCCAACCGCGAGCCGGCCTGTATCGAAGCCGAAGCTCGCGACGAGTTCGGCCGGCAGGCGTTGCGCCTGATCGGCGCCCGCGAGCCGCGCGAGCGACTTGATCAGCGCCTCGTAATGCGCGAACGCCTCGGGCATTTCGTCGTCGAGGCATTTGGCGTAGTGCGGCTCGATCCCATCGCGACCGAAGCCGATGCGCTGCGTGATCAGCAGGCCCGTCCCCGATGCGGCCTGGTAGTCGGCGTAATGGCAGGCCGGCACCGCGATCGGAAAGCCCGGCGCCCGCGACAGCGCCGCGAAGCGCACTTCGAGCTCCATCTGCGTGCGGCCTTGGTCGCGAATCGGATCGTCGAAGTCGCGCGAGAATTTGGCGAACAGCTCGCAGTGCAAGCCGGGCGCCGCGCGGGCGTACTCGACCGCGAGCAGCAGCTTGCGGCCGGTGCTTCCACGGGGGCATTCCGCGCATTCGGTGATGCGCACGACCGCGTTGTCGCTCGCCAGGGCGCCGCAGGCGCGAAACGCGCGCGTGAGCCAGTCGGCGCCGCCTTCCCGCAAGGCCTGCGCATCGGCCGGCAGGGCGAGGCCGAGTGCATCGCCGATGACCCAGGGCTGGCGATCCGTCGACTGTGCCGCTCGGCTTTCCGATCGCGCCAAGGCTGTTTCCTTAAGTCTTCAGCGCCCGCGCGGTGAGCCGATCCGGCGCCATCCAGTTCGAGCTCGGATACAGCGGCGTGATCGCGGTCGCCGCATCGAGTTCGGCGAGGTCGGTCTCGCTGAGTGTGAGCGCCAGCGCGCCGAGATTGTCGTCGAGCTGATGCAGCTTGGTCGCGCCGAGCAGAACCGAGTCGACACCGGGCCTCGCGAGTGTCCAGGCGATCGCCACCTGCGCGACGCTCACCGAATGCGCCTGCGCGATGCGGCGCATGCGTTCGATCAGCGCGAAGCCCTGCTCGCGATCGATGCGCAGCATGTCGAAGTTCGAAAAGCGGTTGCCGGGCTTGTCGAGGTCGGCGCGCGTATAGGCGCCGCTCAGGAAGCCGAAGGCCAGCGGGCTGTAGACGGTCATGCCGAGACCGTAACGCTGCATCATCGGCAACACATCGCGTTCGACGTCGCGGCCGAGCAGCGAGTAGTACATCTGCCCGTGCGTGAACGGCGCGTAGCCGCTGGCTTTCTGGATCTCCATCGCGGCGGCGGCCTTCCAGGCCGACCAGTTCGAAAACCCGAGGTAGCGCACCTTGCCCGAGCGCACCACGCTGTCGAGCGCGGCGAGCGTTTCTTCGAGCGGCGTGTACGGGTCTTCGCGATGCAGCACGTAGAGATCGATCCAGTCCGTATCGAGCCGCTTCAGGCTCTGGTCGACCGACCACAGAATGTGACGCTTCGACAGGCCCGTGCGCAGCGGCGAGCGGTCGCCCCCGCGATTGCCGACCTTGGTGGTGATGACGACCTTGTCGCGATGCGGCTTGAGCGCTGCGCCGAGCGAGCGCTCCGATTCGCCATCGGCGTAGACATCGGCCGTGTCGAACAGATTGATGCCGGCTTCGAGCGCCCGTTCGACCATCGTGCGCGCGAGATGCGTGTCGACCTTGTAGACCGACTGGATCGACTGGTTGCCCTGCGTGAACGTCAGCGCGCCGAAGCCGAGGCGCGAGACGACCAGGCCCGTGTTGCCGAGCAGCGCGTACTTCATCGAAACGCGCTCAGGACTTGGATTTGCGGCCGGAACGGCTCAGGCGGAAATCCGGCGGATACTGGCCGTCGTTGTCCTTGACCGCATTGTTGAGGCCTTTTTCGAACGTCGCCTTGTCGAGCGTGAGTTCCTCGGCATCGTTCTTCACGAGCGGCAGCATCGATTCGAGCCAGCCCGTCATCATGCTGCCCATGTACTCGCCCTGCTGTTGCTTCATGATCTCGAAGAACTGCTTCTGCATGTAGACCACATCGGTCGGCCGCGTGCGCGCGCAGGAGGTCGCGTATTTCTCGGTCTCGGCTTCGAGCTGATCGCGCGGCACCACGCTGTTGAGGAAATTGCAGTCGGCCATTTCCCTGGCCGTGAACGGCCGGCCCGTGAACACCATTTCCTGGAACTTGCGCATGCCCATGGTCTGCGCCCACTGCCACATGCGCGGCCCCCAGCCGACGTAGCGGAACGAGGGGTGCCCGAACAGCGCGTCGTCGGAGGAGATCACGAGATCGGCATCGGCGGCCTGGTAGAAGTGCCAGCCGTAGCAATAGCCCTTCACTTCCAGAATGCTGATCTTCTTGAAATCCTGCAGGCTGCGGCAGCCGTAGTTGGAATTCGCATAGAGCTGCGTCAGCTGGGCCAGGTAGCGATAGCTGCCCTTGGGCGGATACTTGATGTCCTCGTCGTCCTTGATGCGGAATTCGTGCAGCAGCGAGTAGTCGCCGTCGTCGGCCAGCATCGCCTCCTGCTCGGGCAGGTCAGCGCCGCCGCCCAGATGATTGCCGACACCGCGGATCACGAGCACCTTGACGTCGTCATCGACGTTGGCCCGGTGGATCAGGTCGGCGTAGCGCAGCCGGGCCGCGATGGTCGGCGCGTTGAGCGCGTCCGGGCGATTCAGCGTGATCGTCGCGATCCGCGTTTTCGGATCCTTGCTGTACAGGATGATCTCTTCGGGCGAAGGGCGATTGGACTCGTCTGCCACGGCTTTCTCCTCGATGCCTTTTTTCAGGGTTCGGTCCAGGCCTTGCCAGAATGCTGGCCGCGTTCCGTGGCGGCTGTTTCCGACCGAAGGTCCAAAGTACGGGCGGAACCGACGGGCTGTCCTGACAATTCACGTTCCCGTATCTACAATCAACGCAAAGCCGGCCCGCTACGGACGGGCCGCGCAGGCGGTGAGGAGATACGGATGAGTGATTACTTTTACGCGCTGGAGGGCCCGCTGGACTCGATGCCGGCGCCGCGCCAGATGCGCACGGCCAACCTGCTGGGCTTGCCCGACATCGTCCGCGCGCATGGCGGCGATCCGCGCAGCATCCTCGAGAATCACGGCATCGACCCGCGCGCGATGCGCGATCCGGATTTCTACATCGACTGCAAATCGCTGGTCGATGTCTTCGAGTACTGCAGCACCTCGTTCAACGATCCGCTGTTCGGCCTGCACCTGGCCCAGCTTCAGGAACCCGACGTCTACGGCGCCGTCGCCGCGCTGTGCCGGGCCGCGGCGACCGTGCGCGAAGGCGTGCAGAGCTTCATCAAGTACATCCCGGTCGTGCATTCGCCCGCGACCACGATCGAGCTGCTCGAGTCCAACGGCATCGCCGAGCTGCGCTGGAGCGTGCGCAACGATCTCGGCGCCAACGTGCAGGCGCACTACCAGGCGACCATGCTCAACGTGAAGCTGCTGCGCCTGCTCGGCGGCCGCAATTTCAGCCTCAACTACGTCAATCTGGCGCTCGAAACGCGCTCCAAGGACGTCGCCGAGATCGAGAGCCGGCTCGGCTGCCGCTTCCACGGCAACGCGGGCACGCATGCGATCGCATTCCCGTCCGTCGTGCTCGACCAGCCCGTGGCGAGCGCCAACCGGCTGTTGTATCGCCTGCTCGGTGGTTATATGGAGCGCGTGAAGGAATCGTCGCGCACGACCATCGTCGAGCGCGTCGAGGACTACGTGCGCGGCGCCCTGCCATCGGGCCAGTGCTCGATCGAGCGTTGCGCGAAAAAACTCGGCACCTCGGTGCGCACGCTGCAGGCCAACCTCTCCGAGTACGAGCTCAAGTTCTCGGACATCCTCGAACGCCAGCGCATCGAACTCGCCCGGCTTTACCTGGAACGCGAGGAAGCGACGCTCGACGAGGTCGCCGCGCTGCTCGGCTACTCCGAGCAATCGAGCTTCGGCCGCGCCTTCAAGCGCTGGACCGGCACCACGCCGCAGCAGTTCCGCAAGACGGTGCCGCCCGCCACGCATTGAGCCGCGCGGCGGTGCACTGCGTAGGCGTCAGACGCTCATGCAGACGTACTTGATCTCGAGATAGTCGTCGATGCCGTAGCGCGAGCCTTCGCGGCCGAGGCCCGAGAGCTTCACGCCGCCGAACGGCGCGAGTTCGGTCGAGATCAGGCCCGTGTTGACGCCGACGATGCCGGCCTCGATGCGCTCGGCCACGCGCCAGACGCGGCCCAGATCGCGCGCGTAGAAATACGAGGCCAGGCCGAACGGCGTGTCGTTGGCGAGCGCGATGACTTCGTCCTCGGTCTCGAAGCGGAACACCGGCGCGACCGGGCCGAAGGTCTCCTCGCGGCTGATCATCATCGACGGCTTCACGCCGGCGAGCACGGTCGGCTCGAAGAAGCGGCCACCGAGCGAGTGCGCCTTGCCTCCGGTGACCACGCGAGCGCCACCCGACAGCGCATCGTCGATGTGCTCGCGCACCTTGGCGACGGCCTTTTCATCGATCAGCGGGCCGATCTCGGAGCCCGCCTCGGTGCCCGGTGCGACCTTGAGCCTGGCGGTCGCGGCGGCGAGCTTTTCGACGAAGGCGTCGTAGATGCCGGCCTGCGCGTAGATGCGGTTGGCGCAGACGCAGGTCTGGCCGGCATTGCGGAATTTCGAGGCGATGGCACCGACGACCGCGGCATCGAGATCGGCATCGTCGAAGACGATGAAAGGCGCATTACCGCCGAGTTCGAGGCTGAGCTTCTTGATCGACGGCGCCGACTGCGCATAGAGCTTGGCACCGACGTCGGTGGAACCCGTGAACGAGAGCTTGCGCACCGTTTCGCTGCTCGTGAGCACGTCGCCGATCTCGGCCGCGCTGCCGGTCACCACGTTGAACAGTCCGTCGGGCAAGCCCGCGTCCAGCGCGAGCGCGCCGAGCGCGAGCGCGGTGAACGGCGTCTGCGATGCGGGCTTGAGCACCACGCCGCAGCCAGCCGCGAGCGCCGGGCCGATCTTGCGCGTGATCATCGCGGCCGGGAAATTCCACGGCGTGATCGCGGCGACGACGCCGATCGGCTGCTTGAGCACGACGATGCGCTTGTCGGCCGCGTGGCTCGGCAGCACGTCGCCGTAGATACGCTTGGCTTCCTCGGCGAACCATTCGATGAAGCCGGCCGCGTAGGCGATCTCGGCCTTGGCCTCGGCGAGCGGCTTGCCCTGCTCGCGCGTGAGCAGCGCGGCGAGCGCTTCCTGGTTCGCCATGATCAGGTCGAAGTAGCGGCGCAGGATGCTCGCTCGCTCCTTGGCCGGGCGCTTGGCCCAGGGGCCCATCGCCTTTTCGGCCGCCGCGATGGCCTGCGCGGTCTGCTCGCCCGTGCAGCGCGGCACCCGGCCGATGCGCTCGCCGGTCGCCGGATCGTCGACATCGATCCAGCGATCCGCCGTCACCCATTGCCCTGCGATCAGGCTCGCTTCGCGCATCAACTGCGTCATGCTGCGTCTCCTTAAAGCTGTTTGGTTTCCGCATCTTGGCGATGTCCGCCAGCAAACGGACCCCGATGGGGCGGCAGGGTTCATTACGCCAGCCAGGGTGGCGACCTACTCAAGAGAGTGGGCCCCGAATCTTGCGCTCGTGGCATAACACTCGTGCACGACCCTTGAATGGGCGATCCGCGCTTCAATATCAATCAACAATACCGTTCAATTATCCATTGAATGCCTTGAGTCTGCATTTCATCGATGGCAGGCTGCCGAGCCAGCGGCCGCCAGAGCCGCCCGTTGTCGAGCTTCGTTCCTCCTTCACTACGCAGAAGAAAATCCCATGAGTCAGGCCATGAGTCGGAAAGTCTTCGTTACCGGGGTCGGCATGATCCCGTTCGTCAAGCCGGGTTCCAACGAGCCCTATCCCGCGATGGCCGCTGCCGCCACGCATGCGGCGCTCGCCGATGCGGGCATCGCCTACGAGAAGATCCAGCAGGCCTACGTCGGCTACGTCTACGGCGATTCCACCGCCGGCCAGCGCGCGCTCTACGAAGTCGGCATGACCGGCATTCCGGTCGTCAACGTCAACAACAATTGCTCGACCGGTTCGACCGCGCTGTTCCTCGCGCGCCAGGCGATCGCCTCGGGCGCTGCGGAATGCGTGCTCGCGCTCGGCTTCGAGCAGATGACGCCCGGCGCGCTCAAGACCGCCTTCGGCGATCGTCCGAGCCCGTTCGAGCGCTTCGACGCCGCGGCCGACGAGCTCGTCGGCAACAGCGAGGTACCGCTCGCGCTGCGCTTCTTCGGCGGCGCCGGCCTGGCGCACATGCAGCAATATGGCACCAAGCTGGAAACCTTCGCGAAGATTCGCGCCAAGGCCAGCCAGCACGCGGTCAACAATCCGATGGCGCTGTTCCGCAAGCCCGTCACGACCGAAGAAGTGATGGCCTCGCCGGTGATGTGGGAAGGCGTGATGACGCGCCTGATGGCCTGCCCGCCGACCTGCGGCGCCGCCGCGGCCGTGCTGTGCAGCGAGGAGTTCGCCAAGCGCAACGGCCTGAAGGCCGATGTCTGGATCGTCGCGCAGGCGATGACGACCGACACCACCAAGACCTTCGGCGCTCGCGACATGCGTGAAGTCGTCGGCTTCGGCATGGCGCAGGATGCGGCGCGCCAGGTCTACGAAGCGGCCGGTATCGGCGCCCAGGATGTGAATGTCGTCGAGCTGCACGATTGCTTCGCGCACAACGAACTGATTTCGTACGAAGCGCTGGGCCTGTGCCCGGTCGGCGGCGCCGAGAAGTTCGTCGACGATGGCGACAACACCTATGGCGGTCGTTACGTGACGAATCCGTCCGGCGGCCTGCTGTCGAAGGGCCATCCGCTCGGCGCGACCGGCCTCGCCCAGTGCACCGAACTCGTCAGCCAGCTGCGCGGCACGGCCGGCGCACGCCAGGTCGAAGGGGCGCGCGTCGCGCTACAGCACAATCTCGGTCTCGGCGGCGCCTGCGTGGTGACGATGTATCGCAACGATCGCTGATCGGCGCGGACTGCATCAACGAAAAAGCCGGCTGCGGATTCACTCCGCAGCCGGCTTTTTCATTTTCATGCCCGAAGCGTCTTCAGACCTCGTCGAGCAGGTAGCGATCGAGCTCCTGGTGCATGTTCAGGATGATCTTTTCCTGCTCGACGGCGAGCCAGGTCTGGCGAATGCCCTTGGAGTGCAGGCCTTTCTGCATGCGCGGGATGTTGCCGAGATCCTGGCGCGGGATCAGGTAGACCTGCTCGGGGTCTTCGAGATCGGTGACCAGGCGCATGATCGCGCGTGGCACCTTCTCGGCGGCCGGATAGGTCTTGGTCGACAGGATCTCGAAGATGCACTTGTCGGGATCGTTGCCGTCCGGGCGCACGCGGTAAATCATCGCATTGCCGGCCTGCGGCAGAATCATCAGGTTCGGGAACACGAAAATCTCGCCGCCCCACATGCCGATGTTCTCGGGCGTGGGCTTGGGCATCGGCCGCTGCTGCATCGCGGCGCGCGTGTAGAGCGCCTTGACGTACTCGGCGCCGAGGCTCGAATCCTCGGGAATCGGCTTGCCCTTGAGCGAGCGCACCACGGCGACGTCTTCGGGCAGCACCTGCGCGTCCATGCCTTCGGCGAGCAGGTTCAGGCGCGCGGCCATCGCCTCGATCATGTCGTCGGTCGAGACGGCCGCACCGAGATTGGCGGCGGCGCGCACGTTGCCCTTCATCGGCGTCTTCTTGCCGAAGAAACGGCCGTGCCCGCGCGCATAGGTCTCGTAGGCGACGTTCCAGTGATTGAAATCGGGCTTGGCGTCGGGCGTCGGCTTGTAGATGAAATCGGCCGAGTGCGGCTCCAGCTGCGGATGCGTGGCCGGAACGTGGTAGCCCTCGAAGAACGCTTCCTGCGCGACCTTCCAGTTCGACTTCACCGGGATCGCCTTCCACCAGTAGTTGCGCATCTCGCTGATCGCGAGGTTGTCGAGCATCTCGCGCACCGGCGCGATGAAGTCGTCGAATGGCTGCGGATCCTTGGCGAGGTTGATGAAGATGAAGCCCGCGAAGACCACGTGATGGACTTCGCGCAAGGCGACGTCCTTGTTCTGCAGCTGGCCGCCACGGAACTCCTGGCGTTCGAGCACGAACTCGTTGTTGCCGTGCAAGTCCCAGCGCCAGCCGTGGAACGGGCAGATGACGTGCTTGTTCTCGAAGCAGCCCTGGGGTGTTTCGGCGAGCGAAGTGCCGCGATGCGGACAAACGTTGTGATACGCCTTGACGGTGTCGCCATCGGCGCGGACGATCAGCACCGACTGATCGCCGATCGTGTAGATCGTGTAGTCGCCCACTTCCGGAATCTCGTCGAAGCGCGCGGCGGCCTGCCAGACCTTGCTCCAGAGCTTTTCGTATTCGAGCTTGGTGAAATCCGGATCGATGTAGCGGCCGACGCTGATGCCGTGCGGCTTCGTGTGCCAGCTCGGTGGCCACGACGACGAACTTCCGCCGGTCGATGCGTTCTTGAGGGCCGCTCTCTGCGCCAGCTCGGACATGCTCTTCCTCCAGTGATGCCCGCGGCGAGCGCGATCTTGCGCGCCGGCGGGCCGGGCGGACCGCGCCATCTGGCCGCCTCTACTATTCAACAGCAGTGACTACTATCGATACCTGCCGCAATCTACGCCTGCGGCGCTGCGATTTTCAAGCGCATCGACGGCCGTCCGGTCACCTGCCGGCCGCCGATGCTCGAAGCTCAGTTGCCGATGAAACCGGCCAGCCGGCCGCGAATGATCGCTTCGGCATCGCCGATGATGCGATCGATCAGCTGCTTGCAGGTCGGCACGTCGTGAATCAGGCCCTGGACCTGGCCGGCCCAGATCAAACCGGCGTCGACGTTGCCGGTCTCCAGCGCGACGCGGCCCTTGGCGCCCGGCACGAGTTCGCGCACGTCCTCGAACACCGCACCAGGCTTCGACAGCCGTGCGACCACTTCGTCCGACACGCTGTTCGCCGCGACGCGCGCGGTGTTCTTGAGGCTGCGGAAGATCAGGCGGGTGCCGCGCTCGTCGTTGTTGACGATGAGCTGCTTGACGTTGTCGTGGATCGGCGCCTCGACGGTCGCGCAGAAGCGCGTGCCCATGTTGATGCCCTCGGCCCCGAGCGCGAGCGCCGCGGCGAGACCACGGCCGTCACCGAAACCGCCCGAGGCGATCATCGGAATCTTGACCTTGTCGGCCGCGGCCGGAATCAGGATCAGGCCCGGAATGTCGTCTTCGCCCGGATGCCCGGCGCATTCGAAACCGTCGATCGAGATCGCATCGACACCCATGCGCTCTGCCGACAGCGCATGGCGCACGGCCGTGCACTTGTGCACGACCTTGATGCCGTGCGACTTGAAGTCGTCGACGTGTTCCTGCGGCTTGTGGCCCGCGGTTTCGACGATCTTGATGCCGCTGTCGATGATGGCCTTGCGATACTCCGCATACGGCGGCGGGTTCACCGACGGCAGGATCGTCAGGTTCACGCCGAAAGGCTTGTCCGTCATCTTGCGGCAGCGGTCGATCTCGGCGCGCAGCGCATCGGGCGAAGGCTGCGTCAGCGCAGTCAGGATGCCGAGGCCGCCCGCATTGGACACCGCGGCCGCGAGCTCGGCGCGACCGACCCACATCATGCCGCCCTGGACGATCGGGTGCTCGATGCCGAGCAGTTCGGTGAAGCGCGTCTTGATCGTCATTTGGCGGCCATCCGGATCGCGCCGTCGAGGCGAATGGTCTCGCCGTTGAACATCGGGTTGACGATGATGCTCTCGACGAGCAGCGCATATTCGCTCGGCTTGCCAAGACGGCTCGGGAACGGCACCTGCTTGCCGAGCGAGTCCTGCGCTTCCTGCGGCAGCGATTCCATCAGCGGCGTCAGGAACAGGCCCGGCGCGATGGTGTTGATGCGAATGCCGTAGCGCGCGAGTTCGCGTGCGATCGGCAAGGTCATGCCGACGACGCCGGCCTTCGACGCCGCGTAGGCCGGCTGGCCGATCTGGCCTTCGTAGGCCGCCACGGAGGCGGTGTTGATGATCACGCCGCGCTCTTCGCCGATCGGATCGGCCGTGTGCAGGCGCGCCGCGAACTTCGACAGCACGTTGAAGCTGCCGAACAGGTTGATGGCGACGATCTTGCTGAACTCGGCGAGCGGCAGCGCCTTGCCGTCGCGCCCGATGACCTTACCCGGAGGCCCGATACCCGCGCAGTTGACGAGGATGCGCGCCTTGCCATTGACACCTTCGGACTCTTCGAGCCCGGCTTCGACGGCCGCTTCGTCGGTGACGTTGACGGCGACGAAGTGGCCGCCGATTTCGGCCGCCTTCTTCTTGCCGAGGTCGGCGTTCAGGTCAAAGATCGTGACCTTGGCTCCGGCTTTGGCGAGGCGCTCCGCGGTCGCGCCGCCAAGGCCCGATGCGCCACCGGTGACGATCGCCGTGGCTCCTTTGATCTCCATTCCCAATCCTTTTCGGGCTCGTCCCGATAGCAATTTTTCAGCGTTTTGAGTCGATGTCTTGCGTCGCGACGAGGCGCGCGCCCGCCTAGCCTACAGCGCGCGGGCGATCACCATGCGCTGGATGTCCGAGGTGCCTTCGTAGATCTGGCAGACGCGCACGTCGCGATAGATCTTGGCGATGCCGAACTCCTCGAGATAGCCATAACCGCCGAGCGTCTGGATCGCGCCCGAGACCACCGCTTCCGCGGTCTCCGAAGCGATGAGCTTGGCCATCGACGCTTCCTTGAGGCTAGGCAGGCCGGCGTCCTTGGTCGCGGCCGCGTGCAGCACGAGCTGGCGCGCCGCCTCGAGGCGCGCGGCCAGATCGGCCAGGCGGAAACCCACGGCCTGATGCTCGATGATGGCCTTGCCGAAGCTCTTGCGCTCCTTGGCGTAGTTCACCGCGAGATCGAGCGCCGCCTGCGCCATGCCGATGCACTGCGAGGCGATGCCGATGCGGCCGACTTCAAGGTTCGCGAGCGCGATGCCGTAGCCGGCGCCTTCCTTTCCGAGGCGCAGCTCGTCGGGCACGAAGACCTCGTCGAAGCGGATCGCGCAGGTGTCGGAGGCATTCTGGCCGAGCTTGTGCTCGACCTTGTCGACGCGATAACCCGGCGAATCGGTCGGCACGATGAAGCCGGTCATGCCGCGCTTGCCGGCCGCCGGATCGGTGACCGCGTAGACGATCGCGATGCCGCCGATCTTGGCGTTCGAGATGAACTGCTTGCTGCCGCTCAGGCGATAACCGCCGTCGACTTTCACCGCGCGCGTGCGCAGCGCCGCCGCATCGGAGCCCGCATCGGTTTCGGTCAGCGCGAACGCGCCGATCATGCGGCCCGCGATCAGATCCGGCAGATAGCGCTCACGCTGGGCCGGCGAGCCGTCCTTGAGCAGGCTCGCGACGATCAGGCTGTTCTGGATGCTCACGATCGTCGACAGCGCACCGTCGGCCGCCGCGATCTCCATGAGTGCGAGCGCGTACGAAACGTAGTCCGCACCGGCGCCACCGAATGCTTCGGGCGCCGTCATGCCCATCACGCCGAGGCCGGCGAGATCTTCGAACAGTTCCTTCGGATAGCCGCGCGCTTCCTCGAACGCGGCGCTGTGCGGCCTGATGCGTTCCTGCGCGAATTCGCGGACGGCCTCGCGGATGGCTTGCTGGGTTTCGTTGAGGATCATGCGGAAGGCTCGCCGGGCGCCGACCAGGTCGACGTCAGTGCGTATTCGGAAAGATATTTGGTCGAGCTCCAGCCACCGTCGACGACGATGGTCTGGCCGTTGATGAAGCTGCCGCCCGGCGAGCACAGGAATACGATCGTGCTCGCGATGTCCTCGACTTCGCCGAGCCGCGTGTTGGGCGTCATTTCGACATTGATGCGCTTGAACAGCGGATCTTCGAGACGCCCCTGCACCATCGGCGTCACCGTCACGCCCGGTGCGACGTTGTTGCTGCGAATGCCGAGCGCACCGTACTGGCAGGCGATGTGCGAAGTCAGCGCATTGAGCCCGCCCTTGGCGGCCGAATACGCACCGCCGCGACGACCGCCGATGACCGCGAACGTCGAGGTCACGTTGATGATCGCCGATCCCGGCTTCATGTGCGGAATCGTTTCGCGCGCCAGGCGAAACGGAGCGCGCAGCATCAGGTTCAGAAAGCCGTCGAGCATCGCATCGTCGGTTTCGTGCAGCGGCTTGGGGCTGCCCGCACCGGCGTTGTTGATCAGAAAGTCGATGCGTCCCCACTTCGACAGCGCGGCGTCGACGATGCGTTTTGGCGCGTCGTCGAGCATGACGTCGACCGCGAGCGTGGCGATGCGCTCGCGCACTTCGACGGCTTTTTCGAGTTCGGCAAGCTTGCCCGAATCGCGGCCGACGCCGAGCACATGGATGCCCGCACCCGCGAGCTTGACCGCGGTGCCGAAGCCGATGCCGCTGCTCGCACCCGTAATGATCGCGACCTGCATCTCACCACCCTGCCTTGGTTTCGGCGATGCGCTCGTTCGTCGCTTCGAGACCACCTGCGACGGCGACGTACACCTGCGCCCGCTTCAGAAGAAGATGCGGATCGGCTTCGTCGGAGAAGCCGATGCCGCCGTGTATCTGGATGTTCTTGCCAGCGTTGTCGATCGCGGCGGTGCCGGCGACGAACAGCGCGCTCTCCACCTGCAGCGCCGCATCGTCGCGCGCCTCGTCGAGCGCGACCGCGGCGAAGCTGACCTGATCGCGCGCGCAACGCGCGGCGATCGCCATGTTCGCGCAATGGTGCTTGACCGCCTGGAAGCTGCCGATCGGCCGGCCGAACTGCTCGCGCAGGCCGGCGTAGTCGACGCCCATCTGCAGCGCCGCTTCGGCGATGCCCGCGAGCATCGCCGCATCGAGCAGGCGCAGACGCAACAGGGCTTTCTGATCGAAGCGGGCGAGCGGCTCGCCCACCTGACCGAGGCTCGCGAGATCGGCGAGCCAGAGCCGGCTTTCGAGCGCCTGAAGCTGCGAATCGTCGAAGGCATGCAACGAGGCTTCGTCGGCCGAACGCAGCAACAACAGATCGGCCCCCGGGCTTCGCACGACCACGATGCGTCCGCCGCTGCGATACGCGACCGCGACGCGACGGCCTGCGAGATCGCCGGCGCCGCCATGCACGGCGCCGAGCGTCGCAAGCACCGACGGCGAGGCGAGCCGGCGGCCGAGGCCGATGGCGATGAGCGCCTCTTCGGCGGCGCCCAGGCCGCTGCCTCCGGCTTCTTCGCCGACACAGATGCCGAACACGCCGGCCTGCTCGAGATGCGACCAGGTTTCGGCGCTTTCGTCGCTGGCCGCGTGCAGCCGTGAAATCGGAAGCAGCTCGGCGATGGTGTCGTCCATCGCGGCGGCCAATGCCAGCTGATCGGCATTGGGATGGTAGCGGGTGTCCTCCACAGCTCTCCTGCCTCGCCCAGTCGTTATCGGGTCAGCACGGTCGTCATTATCGCGCCGGGGCTGGTCGACAGACCCGTTCGGTGACGCCATGCGTCGTGCTTGTGTCGGTATAGTGTATCGCGCCTTTGGCGCCCCTCACAGATTATCAACACAGTTGTTGATCAACTGGGCGATCGGCCCATATCCTTGTCATCTTCGCGGCCCGCGCTTTTGCGGAATTGGCGATGCCGATGCGCCGCCGCCTCCGACAGAAAACAGACAATGACCGACTCCCAAGCATTGCAAGGCGTCCGGGTGCTGGACCTGACCCGCGTGTTGGCCGGCCCGTTCTGCGGGCAGATCCTGGGCGACCTCGGCGCCGAGGTCATCAAGATCGAACGCCCGGGCGTCGGTGACGACGGACGCATCTATGGTTTCTCCCAGTTGAAGGATCGCGACGGAAAACCGACCCGGGAATCGGCGTTCTACCTGACCGCCAACCGCAACAAGAAGTCGGTCACGGTCAACATCTCCAAACCCGAGGGCCAGGCCCTGATCCGCCGCCTGGCGGCCGAATGCGACGTACTGATCGAGAACTACAAGGTCGGCAACCTCAAGCGCTACGGCCTCGATTACGACAGCCTCAAGCAAGTGAACCCGGGGCTGGTGTACTGCTCGATCACCGGCTACGGCCAGACCGGCCCGATGGCCGAGCGCCCGGGCTATGACGGCCTGTTCCAGACCACCGGCGGCCTGATGGCCGTCACCGGCCACCCGGACGGCTCGCCGGGCGCCGGCCCGCTCAAGGCCGGCCCGAGCCTCGTCGACGTGTTCACGGGCCACAACGCCGCCATCGCCGTGCTCGGCGCACTGAACCAGCGCAACAAGACCGGCAAAGGCCAGTACATCGACGTCGCGCTGCTGGACTGTTCGATCGCGATGGTCTCGCACATCATGCAGGACTACCTCGTCTCGGGCGTCGCGCCACCGCGCCTGGGCAACGGCGGCAACGGCGGCGGTCCGGCCGACCTGATCAACTGCGCGGACGGCATCATCTACATCTCGGCCGGCACCGACGAACACTGGCGCCTGCTCTGCGAACTCATGCAGCGTCCGGACCTGTTCGCCGATCCGCGCTTCGATACCAACCCCAAGCGCGGACGCAACCGCAACGAGCTCGTCGCGATCATCATCGAGTGGAGCAAGCACTGGACGACGGCCGATCTGCTCGCGGCGCTCGACCGAATCGGCGTCCCGGCCGCGCGCTACAACACGCTCCCGGAGGTCTGGGAAGACGAGCAGGTGCAGCATCGCAAGCTCAAGGTGACGATTCCGCACCCGGTGTCGGGCGAAGTCTCGCTGATCGCGAGCCCGCTGGCCTACATGTCGGATTCACCGATGCGCTACACCGCGCCGCCGACCATCGGCCAGCACACGGACGAAGTGCTGCGCGAGGTGCTCAAGCTGCCGAGCGAGGACATCGCCCGCCTGCACGAGGCCGGTATCGTCTGAGCGTCGCGACATCGTCCGGCTCGCGCGCGACGCATCCCAAGAAAACAACAGACACACGACTGGAACGCCATGACCGGCTCGACACCCCAATCGATCAGTGATTTCAGGCACGAGGCCCGCAGCTGGCTCGAGGCCAACGTACCGAAACACCCCTGCCCCGAAGACGGCCAGCCGCAGCGCGAGTACATCCTCGCCTGGCAGAAGCGGCAGGCGCAGGGCGGCTGGGCCGGCATCGCCTGGCCCAAGGAGCACGGCGGACGCGGGCTGTCGGTGCTCGAACAGATCGTCTGGTTCGAGGAGTACGCGCGCGCCGGCGCTCCGCCGACCTTGAACCCGAGCTTCGTGATGCTCAACCACGCGGGCCCCACGCTGATCGCCTGCGGCACCGACGAGCAGAAGGCCTATCACCTGCCGAAGATCCTCAACGGCGACGTGCTCTGGTGCCAGGGTTTCTCCGAGCCCGGCGCGGGCTCCGATCTCGGCAGCCTCAAGTGCCGCGGCGAAGTCGATGGCGACGAGCTCGTCATCAACGGCACCAAGATCTGGTCGAGCTTCGCCGACATCGCCGAATGGCAGGAACTGCTGATCCGCACCGATCCAAACGCCTCGACGTCGAAGGCGCTGACCTGGCTGATCTGCCCGATGGACGCGCCGGGCATCACCGTGCGCCCGATCCGCACGATGGCCGGCCCGCACAAGTACTGCGAAGTGTTCTACGACAACGTGCGCGTTCCGCTCGCGAACATCGTCGGCGGGCTCAACAACGGCTGGGCGACGGCCAACGCGACGCTGTCGTTCGAACGCGGAACCGCCGCGCTCGCGCTGCTGATCGGCCTCGTGCTCAAGGTCGAGAAGCTGCTCGAGGATTGCCCGCGGAGCCGCCCCGAACTGCGCCTGCGCATCGCCCGCCTGCGCGCCGAAGGCGCTTCGATCCGCGCCGCCAATTACCGGCTCGCGCTCGACTCCGAAAACTCGGTTCCCGATGCGAGCGGCTCGATGATCCGGCTGTCGTTCGCCGAGTTCAGCCAGCGCGTCGCCAGTGCGGCGATCGACCTCTACGGGCTCGCCGCGCCCGAGGTCATCGGCATGCACGGCTGGGGGCACGATTACCTCGATGCCTTCTCCGAAACCATCGCCGGCGGCACTGCCGAGATCCAGCGCAACATCATCGGCGAGCGCGTGCTCGGCCTGCCGAGAGGCCCGCGCTGATCCTGCGCATCGCCTCACCTGGCCCGCCGCTGCGGCGGATGTGCCGTGAGCGGCGAACTCACGGTCGGCCATCTCCAGGGCTTGCGCACTCCGGCGCCATGCTCCGCCGATCACGCTCGCCGCAGTCGCGGCGCGCAGCCGCGCGAGCCAGCTCGGCCGCATGCGCAGGGCGAGCGGCATCGAGGTGCCGGTCGGGCATTGCATGATGCTGTTGCCGCCGGGCTTGCTGCCTGGGAAATTCAGGCAATATGCGGAGGTTTTCGCATAGGACGTGATGCCGGCATTCCGCTGAGCGCAGCACCTAACGACAGAACAGACAGCATGACCCAGAACGCGGTGACCTCAAGCGCTTCGGCCGATCCGGCGATGCTAGCGGACGATCGACGAATCAATTCACCGCAGTCGGTCACGCGCGTCATCCAGATCCTCGAAGTGCTTTGCGCAAGCACCAAGCCGGTCAGCCTTGCACAGCTCAGCCGCGATCTGAACGCGCCCAAAAGCAGTATCGCGGCGCTCGTTCGTGGACTCGTGGATGCCGATTTCGTGGTGCCTTACGACGGCAGCTATCGCCTGGGTCCGGCCGCCTTCGGGCTCGGCGGGGCGCTGCTGCAGGCGCGCCGGCGCCTGCAATCGCAGACGCTCGTACGCGAGGGCATGCGCCGGGTCGCCGAGCAATCGGGCGAAACCGTGCTGTTCGCCGTGCGCGACAAGACCAGCGATACGATCACGTACATCGATTCGATCGAGAGCCGCAAGGTCGTGCGCTTCGCGGTGACGATGGGCGATCGCGCGGCGATGTATTGCACGGCCGGTGGCCGCGCGCTGCTGTCGGCCGCGAGCGACAGCGAAGTCCGCCAGTACCTGCGACGCCTCAAGCCCGAACCGCTGACGCCGCAGACCGTGATCGACAAGCGCGAGCTGGCCGGGATCATCGCCACCGCTCGCCAGAGCGGATTCGCGCAAACCCTCGATCAGGCCGGCGACGGATCGGCCGGCATCGCCGCCGTGATCCAGGATTCCTCGGGCGCCGCGATCGGCGCGCTCGTGCTTGCGGCACCGAGCTGGCGCATGCAGCAGCGCAGCGAAGCGCTCATCGAACTCGTGGTGCAGGAAGCCGTGGCCATTTCGGCGGCGCTCGGGTACCGCAAGCCCTAGCGCTCGCAGCCGGCGATGCCGGCAAAAGCTCAGCGCACGATCACCGACGAGGCCGAGGCTGCCGCAGGAAGATCGAGGCCGTCGAGGATCTCGCGCGTGTGTTCGCCGAGCATTGGGGCCGGTCCGGCGACCTTGCCGGGCGTCTGCGAAAACCAGCTCGGCACGCCTGGAAAGCGCACGTTTCCGTGCGATGTTTCCACGGTTTCGAAGAAGCCGACCGCGTTGAGGTGCTCGTTCTCGAACAGCTCGTCGGTGCTGCGCAGCGGCGCCGCCGGAATGCCGAGCCCGACGAGCAGGTCCAGCCATTCCTGCGTGCTGCGCTCGATGAAGGTTTCGCCGAGCAGGCCGTAGACGCGATCGATCTGCCGAGCGCGCTGGGCGAGCGTCGCGAGCTCGGGCCCGGCCCAGCTCGGCTTTACCGCGTCGACGAACAGGGACCAGTGCTTGTCGTTGTAGACGAGCGCGGAAATGTAGCCGTCCTTGGTCTTGTACGGCCGGCGATTCGGCGCGACCGCGCGCGGATAGTGCGCCTTGGACAGCGGCGGATCGAACATCGCGCCGTTGGCGTGCTCGACGAGCATGAACGAGGCCATGGTCTCAAACATGCCGACTTCCACTTCCTGGCCCTCGCCCGTGCGCTGGCGATGGAACAGGGCCATCGTCGTTGAGTACAGCACGGTCAGGCCGGCGATCTTGTCGGCCATGATGGTGCCGACGAAATCGGCCTTGCCGGTCATGAGCTGCTGCACGTACGGAATTCCGCATTCGGCCTGAATGGTGTCGTCGTAGGCCGGCCGGTCGCGATCGGGCCCGCGACGGCCGTAGCCGTAGCAATTCGTGTAGATGATGGCCGGGTTGATCTCGCGCACTGCGGCGTAGCTGAAACCGAGCTTGGCGATGGCCTTGGCGCGCATCGAGTGGATGAAGACGTCGGCGCTCGCGATCAGCGCGCGCAGGGCCTGCTTGCCTTCGTCCGAACGCAGGTCGAGCACCACACTGCGCTTGCCGCGGTTGACGTTGACGAACACGCCGGCCATGCCGTGCGCCGGGCCCACCGAGATGTAGCGCGTGTTGTCGCCTTCGGGCGGCTCGATCTTGATCACGTCGGCGCCCATGTCGGCCATGATCTGGGTGCTGTAAGGCCCCATGACCATGCTCGTCAGATCCACCACCCGGATCCCCGCGAGTGGACCCGATGCTTGGGGGCGGCTCGTCATTCTGGCTTCTCCGACGCTGCGTTCCGAGGGGCGGCTCCCGTGCGGGAGGCTCGTACACATTTACGTCCACTGGTTTAATATCGGCACATTCTCGCCCGCGCCAAATTTAAGGCCAAGGCGGCGCGCTTCACAATACAGACGTGTTGATTGAAGCCCTATCGAACCCCGCAAACGGACCCTCGGCGATGGACTTTTCCCTGACTGACGACCAGCAGAACATCCGCGATGCCGTGCTCAAGCACTGCTCCCAGTTCTCGGCGGAATACTGGCTGGAGCGCGACCGCGAAGGCGTGTTCCCGCAGGACTTCTTCGATTCGATGGCCGAGGCCGGCTGGATCGGCATCGCCATGCCGAGCGAATTCGGCGGCTCCGGCCTCGGCATCACTGAGGCCGCGGTGATGATGCAGGCGGTCGCCGAATCGGGCGCCGGCATGACCGGCGCGTCGAGCATTCACCTGCCGGTGTTCGGCATGCAGCCGGTGGTGCTGTTCGGCACCACCGCGCAGAAGCAGGCCTTCGTGCCCGACGTGGTGTCCGGCAAGGACCGCGTCTGCTTCGCGGTGACCGAGCCCAACGCCGGTCTCAACACCACCGAGATCAAGACGCGCGCCGACAAGGTTCCCGGCGGCTACAAGGTCAACGGCGAGAAGATCTGGATCTCGACCGCGCAGGTCGCCAACAAGATGCTGCTGCTCGCGCGCACCACGCCGCTCGACCAGGTCAAGCGCAAGACCGACGGCCTCACGCTGTTCTACACCGACCTCGACCGCAGCAAGATCGAAGTGCGGCTGATCCACAAGATGGGTCGCCATGCGGTCGATTCGAACATGCTGTTCATCGAAGACCTGTTCATTCCGGACGAGCATCGCATCGGCGAGGAAGGCCAGGGCTTCAAGATCATCCTGCACGGCCTGAATCCGGAGCGCGTGCTGCTCGGGGCCGAATCGGTCGGCATCGGCCGCGCGGCGATCGATCGCGCGGCGCGTTATGCGCGCGAGCGCATCGTCTTCGGCCGGCCGATCGGCCAGAACCAGGGCATCGCCCACCCGCTCGCCAAGTGCTGGGCGCAGCTCGAGGCGGCGAACCTGATGGTCATGAAGGCCGCGACCAAGTTCGACCAGCACGTCGACTGCGGCGTCGAGGCCAATGCGGGCAAGTACCTCGCGGCCGAATTCGCGTTCGAAGCCTGCCACACCGCCATGCTCACGCTCGGCGGCATGGGCTACGCACAGGAGTACCACGTCGAGCGCCTGCTGCGCGAAGTGCTGATCCCGCGCACCGCGCCGGTCAGCCCGCACATGATCCTGAATTTCCTCGCCGAAAAAGTGTTGGAACTACCCAAATCGTACTGAGAAATCCTGGCATCAATGCGTCTTGCCGATTCGCGGCGATGCTGATCTCATTTGTGCGCGGCTAAAAAAATAGGACCAGAAACGCATGGCGGCAGAACCCAAAACCTTCAGCGCCCGATCCTGGCTGTTCGCCCCGGGCGACAGCGAAAAGAAGATGGAGAAGGCCACGGCCGGCACGGCCGACGCCGTCATCTTCGATCTCGAGGACGCCGTCACCGCCGAAGAAAAACCCAAGGCGCGCAAGCTCGTTTCCGCGTTTCTCGATGCCCAGCCGGCCGAAGCGCGATCGCGTCTGTGGGTGCGCATCAATCCGCTCGATGGCCCTTATGCGCTGACCGATCTCGCGGCCGTCATGCCGAGCAAGCCAGGCGGCATCATCCTGCCGAAGTCGCGCAGCGCAGACGACGTGGTGGTGCTCGATCACTACCTGTCCGCACTCGAAGTCGCGTACGGCATCGAGCCGGGTTCGACGCCGGTGTTCGCGCTCGTCACCGAGACCGCAGAAGGCGTCTTCAACACGGGCACCTACAAGGGCGCGCCGCGACTCGTCGCGATGTCCTGGGGCGCCGAAGATCTCGCCGACTCGCTCGGCGCGAGCGAAAACAAGAACGCCGACGGCAGCTACGGCTACACCTACGATCTCGCGCGCAGCCTCTGCCTGCTCGGCGCGGCCGCGGCCGGCGTCGCCGCGATCGAAACCATCCACGGTGATTTCCGCGATCTCGACGGCCTGCGCAAGCGCGCCGTGCAGATGCGCCGCGCGGGCTGGCGCGGCATGTTCGCGATTCATCCGGCCCAGGTCGACGTCATCAACGAGGCCTTCTCGCCGTCCGAGGAAGAGCTCGTCGCCGCGCGCGAGATCGTCGATCTGTTCGCCGCCCATCCAGGGCTCGGCACCATCGGCTACAAGGGCGCGATGCTCGATCGCCCGCATCTGGCGCGCGCCCAGCAGTTGCTCAAGCTCGCAGGCCGCAAGTGAGCGTGCAGATCGACGCCGCGGGGCTCGACCTCGGCAGGTTCCTCAAGCGCGGTGATCGCATCGTCTGGGGCCAGGCCTGCGGTGAGCCGCAGGCGCTCATCGAAGCGCTGATCGCGCAGGCCAGCGGCATCGGCGAGCTGTCCGCGTTCGCGGCGACGAGCTTCTCGAAGCTGCTGACGCCCGAGGCCGCGAGCCAGTTTTCGCTGTCGAGCATGGGCGCGATCGGAACCCTGCGCACGCTCACGGCGGCGCACAAGCTCGGCGTGGTGCCCTGTCACGTGAGCCAGATCGGCCCGATGATCGAGCAAGGCATCATCGGCTGCGACGTCGCCTTCGTGCAGGTGAGCCCGGCCGACGAGAACGGCGAGCACAGCTTCGGCCTGATCGCCGACTACGTGCAGTCCGCGGTCAAGAAAGCCCGCGTCGTCATCGCCGAAGTCAACGACCAGGTGCCGTACACGCATGGCGAACGGCTGCCGGCCTCGCGCATCGACTGCGCCGTGCAGGTTTCGCGCATGCCAGTCGAAGTCGCCGCGGCCAAGATCGGCGAGACCGACGAGGCCATCGCCAAATTCGCGGCCGCCTACATCGAAGACGGTTCGGTGTTGCAGACCGGCGTCGGCGCGGTGCCCGACGCGATCCTGCGCCTGCTGCGTGATCGCAAGGATCTCGGCGTGCATTCGGGCATGCTCGGCGACGGGCTCGTCGAGCTCGTCGAGGCCGGCGTCATCACCAATGCACGCAAGGCCATCGACACCGGCGTTTCGATCAACGGCGCGCTGATCGGCACGCGCAGGCTGTATCAGTGGGCGAATCGCAACAAGAGCATGCGCATGTGCGCGACGAGCTATACGCACGACGCGGCCGTGCTCGCCCAGCTCGATCGCCTCGTCACGATCAATTCGGCACTCGAAGTCGATCTGACCGGCCAGGTCAACGCCGAGCAGAGCGGCAGCGCCTATCTCGGCGGAACCGGCGGGCAGGTCGACTTCGTGCGCGCGGGTTCGCGCAGCAAAGGCGGGCGCTCGATCATCGCGCTGTCAGCGACCGCCAAGGGCGGCAGCATCAGCAAGATCGTGCCGACGCTGTCGGGCCCGGTGACGACCGCGCGCAGCGACGTCGACGTCATCGTCACCGAATTCGGCGCCGCCGAACTCAAGGGACAGACGCTGGCCGAGCGCACGCGCCGGCTCATCGCGATCGCGCATCCAAACTTCCGCGAGGAACTCGATCGCGCCGCACACGAAATTCAGAAGAGAGGTTTCTAAGAAATGAGCCAGGCCCAGAACGAGGCAGTGCTGTTCGATGCGCGCGAAGACGGCATCGCCATCATCACGATCAACCGTCCGGATACGCGCAACGCGCTGAGCCGCGAGGTTCGCGAAGGCCTGTTCACGGCCTGGGAGCGTTTCGAGCGCGACGACGCGCTGCGCGTGGCGATCCTGACCGGCTCGGGCGAGAAAGCCTTCTGCGCCGGCGGCGATCTCAAGGAGATGGTCGAGCGCGGGCTGCGCGTGCCTCCGCGCGACATGTTCCCGATGCCCTACGACAACATCGAGCTGTCGAAGCCGACCATCGCGGCCGTCAACGGCGTCGCATTCGCGGGCGGCTGGATGATCGCGCAGGCCTGCGATCTCTGCGTCGCGAGCACGGCCGCCCGCTTCGCGATCACCGAGGTCAAGGTCGGCCGCGGCTCGCCGTGGGCCGCGCCGCTGATCCACATGATTCCGCAGCGCATCATGATGGAGATCATCCTGACCGGTAAGCCGATCACCGCGCAGCGCGCCTACGAGATCGGCCTCGTCAATCGCCTCGCCGAACCGGCTGCGCTGCTAGCTGCGGCGATCGAGCTTGCCCAGGAAATTCTCGAAGGCGCTCCGCTGTCGGTGAAGGCCGGCCGCGAAACCGTGATGCTCGCCACCGAAATGGGCCGCGGCGCGGCGCTGCAGGCCGCACGCGCCGCGCACGAATACACCTACTGCAGCAGCGATGCGCAGGAAGGTCCGCGCGCTTTCGCCGAGAAGCGCAAGCCGCAGTGGCAAGGCCGCTGATCGACCGATGAGCGAGCACGTCGACCTGCAGCGGCGCGGCCACCTCGCGCTGCTGACGTTCCAGAATCCGCCGCTGAACTTCGCGACCGTGGGCCTGCTGCGGCTGATCGCCGATGCGCTCGAGCGCAGCGATGCCGATGACGCGGTGCGCGCCGTCGTGCTCGCCTCCGAAGGCAAGTCGTTCTGCGCGGGCGCGGACCTCGTGTCGCCCAACGGCTTCGGTGCGGCAGGTTCCGATCCGCTGCGCGAGTTCTACGACCAGGCCTTGCGCATCTTCGCGGGCCGCAAGCCGATCGTCGCGGCCGTGCAAGGCGCTGCGATCGGCGCGGGGCTCGGGCTCGCGGTCGCGGCCGATTTTCGCGTGGCCTCGCCCGAGGCGCGTTTTTCGGCCAATTTCGTCAAGCTCGGCTTTCATCCGGGCTTCGCGCTCACGCACACCCTGCCGCGCGTGATCGGGCAGCAGCGAGCCGCACAGATGTTCCTGAGCGGCGCACGCTACAAGACCGAGGAAGTCGCAGGCTGGGGACTCGTCGATCGCGTGGCGAGCGCCGAATCGCTGCGCGAGGCGACACTGCAGTTCGCGGAAGAAATCGCAGAGAACGCTCCGCTGTCGCTACTGAGCACGCGCGCGACACTGCGCGGCGATCTGCTCGAAAAAGTCCGCGCCACGCTCGTGCATGAGCACGTCGTTCAGATCGAGCTGCAGAAAACCGCGGATTTCGCCGAAGGCGTCCGCGCGATGACAGAGCGCCGTCCCGGCAATTTCAAAGGGCACTGAGCCGAAGCGCAGTGCCCGCGATGCAAAAACCGCTGTGACCTAAGCGGTTCCGGTGCGATTTCGCCGGGCCTGGAACAGGCCGAGCCAGACGCCCGCTTCGAGCACGGCGCCGAGGCAGACCACGGCGATCGCGCCGCTGCCGAATCCGACGACGTAAAGGGCCAGCGCCAGCAGCAGAACCGGAATCGCGATCAGCCAGTGCTTCATGGGAACCTCGCAAAGCCTGTCGCCATGCGGCGACAGGCCCGATGCTACCCGGTCTCCCGCTCGCCGACGAGCTTGGCGGTGCCGAAGATGCCCATCTTGCACTTGCCGGTCAGCTTGTCGCCGTCGACGGTCGCCTCGTACTTGAGCGTGATCGACATCGGCTTGGTGACCTTGAGATCCCACTTGAGGTGATTGCCGTTGGCGGTGCCCGTGAAGAACACCTCGTCCATCGCGTTCATCTTGAACGAGCCCGACAGCTTGTCGCCGTCGGTGGCGAACTTGCCCGTGAAAGCCTGCGGGCCCATCGGCGTCGACAGCACGAGCTTCCAGTCACCGTCGACCTTGGCGGTCGTATTGGTTTCGATGATTTCCTGCGGTGCCGACGGCGTGACGACGTTGTGCACGGGCGCGGGCTTCGGCTCGGCGACAACTTCCGGGGCCGGTGTGGATTCCGTCGCCGGCGCTGCGGGCTGCGCGATCTCCGGCCGCCCCTCGATGTGCGCGAGCAGGCGCGGCGGCGTCAGCGGGAATTCGAGCTTGAGTTCGCCGAACGGAATCAGCGCATCGGCGATCGCGTTGACGAGCGTCGGCGGGCCGACGATGCAGCCGCCCTCGCCGACGCCGCGGAATCCGCCTTCGGCCTTCGACGGCGCCGAAGCGCCGTGGTGATACTCGAACTCCGGCACGTCGAAGATCGTCGGCAGCATGTAGTCCTTGTACGTCACCGACGTCGGGTTGCCGCGCGGGTCGTAGTGGACTTCTTCCATCAGCACGCTGCCGATCGCCTGCGCGAGTCCGCCGGCGATCTGCCCTTCGACGACGGCCGGGTTGATCATCACGCCGCAGTCTTCACTCGTGACCCAGCGCCTGATCTTGACGAAGCCGGTCTCGGCGTCGACTTCGA
The DNA here is from genome assembly GCF_058783045.1 of Hydrocarboniphaga sp. FW305-C-57. Classification (NCBI taxonomy): domain Bacteria; kingdom Pseudomonadati; phylum Pseudomonadota; class Gammaproteobacteria; order Nevskiales; family Nevskiaceae; genus Hydrocarboniphaga; species Hydrocarboniphaga sp. FW305-C-57. The sequence continues at coordinate 181,289 of NZ_JBYSYG010000002.1, forward strand.
CGATGCAGCAGTGCGCCGCGCTCGTCATCGTGATCGGCGGCGGACGATAGCGATACTGGACCTCCAGCCCGGCGTTGCCTTCGGGCATGCGATCCGGCTCGGTGTAGGCCATGTCGGAAATCACGCTCAAGGCGACGGTCTGCTGCTTGTCGCCGCTCAGGATGTGGACGTTGCCGTCGCGCAGGAACACGTCTTCGGGCTTGACCTCGAACAGATGCGCCGCCGCCTGCTTGACCTTGTCGGCGAGCAGGTCGGCCGCGCGGATGCAGGCGCCGCCGCCCGCGACGGCCTGGCGGCTGCCGTAGGCGCCCGATCCATAGCCGCCGCGCGAGCTGTCGTCCTCGTAGACGGTGACGTCGCTGAACGCCACCCCGAGGCGCTCGGCGATCACCTGCGCCATCGTCGTCTGCGTGCCGTGGCCCTGCGAGTGCGTCGACACCACGGCCGTGACCTTGCCGTTGGGCTCGATGCGGAGGTGCGCCGACTCGCTCATGAGCACCGAAATGCCGGTGCTGCCCGCGGTCGGCTCGATGTAGGTTGCGAAGCCGATGCCCAGATAGCGCCCCTGCTTGCGCGCCTCGGCCTGCTCGGCGCGAAACGCCGCCACGTCGACGTGCTTGAGCAGTTCTTCGAGACATTCGGCCGGGCTGATGTCCTCGAGCTGCAGGCCCATCGGCGTCGTGCAGGGCTGGTCTTTCTTGGTGATCAGCGTGCGGCGGCGCAGCTCGATCGCATCGAGACCGATCTGGCGCGCGGCGCGATCGATCAGCACTTCGCGCGCGAGAGATTCGAGCGCCCACGGTCCGCGATAAGGGCCGAGCCCGATCGTGTTGGTGAACCAGCCACGAGAATAGAAGCCGAAGCTCGGCACTTTGTGCGCGGCCCACAGGAACATCATCACCGCGATGTTGCTGTCCGCGCCCTGCGGCCAGGCGCCGTTGTTGATCCCGTAGTCGGCGTGCGAGGCGAGCATGTTGCCGTCGGCGTCGAAGGCCACGCGCAGCTTGATCTCCTGCTCGCGCGCCTGATTCGCGGCGGTGAGGTTCTCGAGCCGGTCTTCGATCCACTTGAGCGGGCGCTTGAGCAGGCGCGCGGCGAGCACGACCGCGACTTCCTCGCGCCAGGGCTGGCCCTTGAGGCCGAAGGATCCGCCGACGTCCTTCGAAATCACGCGGATCGCGGTCTGCGGCAGGTCGAGCGCATGCGCGAACCAGCGTGCGCACAGCTGCGGGCCCTGGCAGGACAGATACACCGTCATCTCGCCCGAACCCTGCGGAGCCGCGACCACGCCACGCGTTTCCATCGGCGACTGCGAGATGCGCTGGTGCTGCAGCTCGATGCTGACCAAGTGCGGAGCGCCCACGAGCTGGGCTTCGAGATCCTCGTCTAGATCTTCCGAGCCCGTGGCGGCCGCGACGTTGGAGTCCGTTTCCGGATGCACGAGCTGCTCGCCCTTGGCATCGGCCAGCGTGACGATCGGATCCTGCTCCTCGTATTCGACGACGATGAGGCCGGCGGCGTCTTCGGCGATGTAGCGGTTCTGCGCGACGACCAGCGCGATCGGATCGCCGACGTGCGTCACGCGGTCGGTCGCGAGCACCGGCACCGGCACCGTCGGCAGCGCCAGGAAGAAGCTCAGCATGTCGACCTTGAAATGCGCCAGGTCGTCCGCCGTCAGGATCGCGTAGACGCCCGGAAGCTCGCGGGCCACCGACAGATCGATAGCCTTGATGCGGCCACGCGCGATCGGGCTGCGATGGAACGCCACCTGCAGCATGCCCGGCACGCCGACATCGTCGGTGTAGACGCCGCGACCGGTCAGCAGGCGCGCGTCTTCGGTGCGCGCCATGCGCTTGCCGATGTAGCCCCCGGTCTTCACATCGGGCTGGGCGAGCGGCGCGTTCATGCCGCGCCTTCCGTCTGCGTGAGACCGGCGAGCTTGCGCGCCGCGCGGCGGATGCCCTGGTAACCCGTGCAGCGGCAGATGTGCCCGGACAGGGAGTTCATGAGCTTGTCGGCATCGATCTGCTGCGCATCGGCGGTCAGCGAAGCGAGCGTCATGACGATGCCCGGCGTGCAGAAGCCGCATTGCAGGCCGTGCTCGTCGCGCAGCGCCTGCTGCACCGGATGCAACCTTTCTTCATCGGGCGCGAGACCTTCGACCGTCGTCACCGCGCAGCCGTCGGTCTGCACCGCGAGCATCAGGCAGGAGCGCACGGCCGCGCCGTCGACGATCACCGTGCAGGCGCCGCAGACGCCGTGCTCGCACCCGACATGCACGCCGGTGCAACCGGCATCGCCGCGCAGGAAATCGCAGAGCGTCAGCCGGCTTTCGACCTTGGCTTCGTGCTTGCGCCCGTTGATGCTGAGTTGGATGGAATGCTCGCTCATGGCGTCGTGAGTCGCGTGGAAGGGCCACACGCGAAGCGTGGGAATCCCAGCGTCGCGAATCGACGCCGGCGGGAGCCGATGCGGCGCTCCCGATCGAGAAGCGGCAGGGCGCTCACGCCGCGGCCCTCAGGTCGAAGGTCTCGCTCAAGGCGCGTGCGAACACGCGACGGCCCACCGTGCGCCGGTATTCTGCGGTCGCGTGCTGATCGTCGAATGGCGAGGTGTCGGCGATCGCCAGATCGGCGAGTGCCTTGGCGTCGAGACGGTCGATCGACTGGCCGACCAGCGCGGATTCGACCTGTTTGGCCTTCATCGGCGTCGGGCCCATGCCGAACCAGGCGATGCTCGCGCGCGTGATGCGCCCTTCCTGCACCGCGAGCGCGCCGGTCAATCCGACGAGCGCGAAATCGCCCGGACGCTGCGTGATTTCGCGAAACAGGCTCACGGTGCCGGCCGGCCATTCGGGCACCTGCACCGAGGTCAGCAGTTCGTCGGGTTCGAGCGCCGTCGCATACGGACCGAGATAGAGATCGGCCGCATCGATGCGCCGCGTGCCGCGCGTGGAGCGCACTTCCACCGTCGCACCGAGCGCGACGGCCGTCGCCGGCAGTTCGGCGGCAGGCTCGCCGAGCGCGATCGAGCCGCCGATAGTGCCGCGATTGCGCGTCTGGTGATGGCCGACGTGTTTGAGCGCGGTGACGAGCAAGGGCTGCACGCGATTGAGCGTGGCATCGGCGATGCCGTCGTTCTGGCGCGTGATCGGCCCGATGCGCGTCACGCCATCGGCCGTCGTGATGCCCGTGAGCGCCTTGATGCGATTGATGTCGACGAGGATGAACGGCTGGCTCATGCGCAGCGCGAGCAGCGGCATCAGTGTCTGCCCGCCCGCGAGCACCTGCGCACCGCCGCCGGCATCGGCGAGCAGCTGGCAGGCTTCGTCGATCGTGCTCGGCACGTAGTAATCGAACGAAGCGGGCTTCACCGCTCCCGCTCCCGATCACTGCCCGCGAGCAGGCGCGCAAGCAGCGCCGCGTCGAGCGTCACGACCGGCGCGGCCGCGGCGCGTCCGAACGAGAAGCCGGCGATGCCGACGAGCAACAGCAGCAGGCCGATCGCGATGCCCATCCAGTCCGAATGCGCATCGGCCTGCAGGCCGTGGCCGAACAGGTAGCCGCCGAGCGCGGCGACGATGACGACGAGCAGCCAGAGCACCGGCGAGCCGCGCGCAGGCGCGGCAGCCGGCGCGTAGACCGGCGCAGCACCGACAGCCGACGCTGCGGCTGCGGGCTTGGCTGGCGCACCGGTGATCACGTTCGCGAATTGCGAGAAGAAACGCGCCGCGAGCTGCTTGGACGTGGCGTCCATGATCGGACCGCCGAGCTGCGCGAGGCGCCCGCCGACCTGCGCATCCGCATCCCAGCTCAGCAAGGTGCCGCCCGCATCGTCGGCGAGCCTGACCTTGACGATGCTCTTGACGAAGCCGACCGTGCCGGCCTGGCCTTCCATGATCAGTGTGTACGACTCCGGCGCGTTGATGTCCGCGAGTTCGACGGCGCCGTTGAATCGCGCGCCGATCGGGCCGATCTTGATCTCGACGGTGGCGACGAGCCGCGTATCCGATTCCTTGGTCAGCGACTGGCACCCCGGAATGCAACGACGCAGAACCTCGGGGTCGTTGAGCGCCTTCCAGACATCACCGCGCTTGGCCGCGATGCGCTGTTCACCGGACATCTTCATCCGTCTCTCCTCGATTGGGGGCCAGCTTTGCGCTGGCTCTCCTGTATTTGACGTCAACACTGTGACATCAAATACAGGGATCGATCAAGAGAATAGACAGTCGTGTTGATAAGCGCGCGCCCACGCCCCGCACGGCCGCTATCCCTTGCGCGCCATCTCGAAGCTGCGGCGGATGTGGTCGGGCTGTCCGGTCGGCACCGGCGGCAATATCCACTGCTCGCCGCGAGTGTCGCGGATCGTCTCGATGTGCTGCTGCACCTGCTCCACGGTCCACGACGGCAGGTACTTGCCGGGCGTCTCGGCCAGATACAGGCGAGACAGGCGGCCCGCCATCGCGCTCATGATCTCGCCGCTCACCGAGCAGCTCTCGTGCGACAGCCAGGCCACCAGCGGGGCGACGAGTTCCGGGCCCATCGGCGGATAGACCGAGGTATCGAGCCCTTCGGCCATGCGCGTCACCGCGCCCGGCGCGATGATGTTGCACTTGACGTTGTGCTCGGCCCCTTCTAGGCCTGCGACGTTGCAGAGGCCGATCATGCCGGTCTTCGAAGTCGCGTAATTGACGACCTGCTTGTTGCCGTAGAGCCCGCTGACCGACGAGGTCAGCACGATGCGGCCGTAGCCCTGGTCGCACATGAGCGGAAACGCCTCGCGCACGACGTGAAACGCGCCGCGCAGATGGACGTCGAGCACCGCGTTGAAATCCTCGTAGCTCATGTCGCGCAGCGGCGCGCGACGCACGTTGCCCGCGTTGTGGATGAGGATGTCGATGCGACCGAAATGATCGAGCGCGGACTGGATGATGGCCTTGCCGCCTGGCTCGGTCGCGACCGAATCGCTGTTCGCGATCGCCTGCCCGCCCGCGGCCCTGATCTCGTCGACGACTTCCTGCGCCGGCCCGATGTCGGCGCCCTCGCCCTTGAGGCTGCCACCCACGTCGTTGACGACGACCTTCGCGCCCTTGGCGGCCAGCAGCAGCGCGTAAGCGCGTCCCAGGCCGCGGCCGGCGCCGGTGATGACCGCGACGCGATCGTCGAATCTGAGTTCGGACATGGGTTCTCCTCGTCTCGTTATGTCGTGAGCCCTCGGTGCGATCGATATCGTGATCGGCTCGCTACCGAACAGTGGTGTTGATGATCGTTCAACCCGTCTCAGGCCACAACCTTTGCGGCGCGCAGCTGCTCGATGCGCTCGGCATCGAAACCGAGCACGCCGGCGAGGATTTCGTCCGTGTGCTGGCCCAGCACCGGCGGCGCGCTCGGCGCTGCCTGCTGGTCCTGTGGAAACTTGATCGGCCGATTGACGATCGGAATCCGGCCGAGCCTGCGGTGCTCGACCTCGACCACCATTTCGCGCGCGACCGACTGCGGCTGCGCGAGCGCTTCGGTGACACCGAGCACCGGCGCATGTGGAACCTCGAACTGCTCGAACAGCACGACGAGTTCGTCGACCGAATGCAGCTGCGTGATCTCCGAGATCATCGCGTTGACGAGTTCGCGCTGGTCGCGGCGCTTCTCGAGGCTGTCGAAGCGCGCGTCCTCGGCCCATTCGGGACGTCCGAGCGCCCGGCTGATGCGCCCCCAGAATCCATTGGTCAGGCAGGCGACGATGATCGCGCCGTCGCGCGCCGGAAAGCGGCCGTAGGGCACGAGGTTCGGATGCTCGCAGCCCTGCGGCTCCGGATCGCGTCCGTTGAAGTAGGCGAGCTGCGCGAGATAGCCGAGCATGCCGAGCATGCCGTCGAGCAGGCTCACGTCGATGAGCCGCCCGCGCCCGGTCTGGCTGCGTTCGTGCAGCGCCGCGAGGATGCCGATCGGGCCGTTGATGCCGCCGACCAGATCGCCGAGCGGAATGCCGAGCTTGGTCGGCATTCCGCGCTCGCCATTGACGCTCAAGGCGCCCGACAAGGCCTGCATGACGATGTCGAACGACGGCCGGTCGCGCAGCGGGCCGGTCATGCCGAAGCCCGAGATCGCGCAATAGATCAGGCGCGGGTTGATCGCGGCCAGCGTCTCGTAGCCGAGGCCGAGCCGGTCCATCACGCCGGGCCGATAGTTCTCGATCAGCACGTCGCAATGGCTCGCGAGCTGCTTGGCGAGTTCGACGCCTTGCTCGGTCTTGAGATCGACGACGATGCTTTTCTTGCCGCGGTTGATGCTCAGGAAATAATGGCTCTCGCCATCGCGGAACGGCGGAAACGTGCGCGTCTCGTCGCCGGTTCCGGGTGGCTCGATCTTGATCACTTCGGCGCCGAGGTCGGCGAGCGCGAGCGCGGCCGAAGGCCCGGCGAGCACGCGCGTGAAATCGAGTACGCGAATGCCTCGCAGCGGACCGGCCCAGTGGTTCTGCTCTTGCATGAGGTCTGCTCTCAATGGCAAAAATCCCGACAGCGCCGGCTTGTGCAAGCCGCGCGGCCGGGATGAGTTTTACCGCGATTCGACGTCTTTCGGCGCCGAACTTATAGCCAAGGCCGCGAGGCGAACGAAGGCCGAGAGAGATCGAGCGCCCTCGCGACACCAGCCTCTTCTATCAACCGCGGCTCGGCAGCTCGACGATCGCCACGCCGCTGGCGGACAGCTCGCCACGGTGCGTGAGCGCCTTCTGGCTGATCTCGACGTAGTGCTTGCCGTTGTCGACGAACTTACGCGTCACCTGCCCTTCGATCACGATCACGTCGCCATCCGGATTGTGGCGGCGGATCTGGCTCTTGGCCTTGAACAGGTGCGAATCGTCGCCCGCCCAGTTGGTGATCTGGTGTGTGAGCCAGGAGCAACGCTCGGGGCCGTAGTCGTAGGCGCCCGGGGCGCCGACTTCGAGCGCGAAGGCTTCGTCCCAATGCACGCGCTCGGGGCAATCCGGCACGTTGAAGCGATTCTTGATGCCCGCGCTCGGATGCTTCTGCTGCAACTTCCAGGCGAGCTTGTTGGCGCGAATGTAGAGGCCGCCCCAACCCTGCGCGTAACCGATGAAGCCGGTGACCGTCATCGGGCCCTTGAGCATCTTCGGCAGATCTTCGCCTTCCTTCACGTCTTCCCAGTAACGGGTCCTGGAGCCACGGATTTCCTCGTTCTCGTAGAGCTTGTAGAACTCCTGGAGCTGCTCGTCCGTGAACGGCACCACCTTGCCCTTGGTCTCGGTGTACTTGGTGCCGCGCTCGCGCGCTTCGTCGCGATCGGTGCGGAACACCCAGCTGTCGGCCTCGGCGACTTTTTCGCCGGCGCGGAAGAAATCGACGTGATAGATCTGCTGGAACGCGCGGCCGGCGAACTTGGTCTGGTGCTCGACCAGATCCTTGAGGTAGGCCTGCGTCGTGATCACGTCACCGCGCAGGATCGGCTTGTACCAGGTCCAGTCGGCGCCGGCCCACATCGCGTGCACGCCGGGCAGGCCGCCGCAGTAACCGGAGATGATGCGGCTCATCGAGAACAGGAAGCTCGGCAGCGCCACGATGGTGCCGTACTTGGTCTTGGCGGCGTAGGCCGGATCGTTCCAGAGCGGGTTGTCATCGCCGATGCCGTGCGCGTAGTGACGAATGCCGTCGCGCGTGGCCTCGTAGTTCCAGGGCTCGACCGTATCGACGATCGGCACACCGATGCGTTCACGCAGAGAGGCCAGGCCCTCTTCGGTGATCTTGGGGAACTTGTTGGTGGAACCGTCAGCAGCCATGAGTGTGTCTCCTTTGAATTCGATTGATCATTGATTTCAGCCGGCGCTCGCGGCGGCCTGGGCGGCGGCGGCTTCCCGGTCGCGCAGCACCTTGCGGTGAACCTTGCCCGCAGGCGTCTTCGGCAACTCGCTCACGAACACCACGTGGCGAGGAAACTCGTGCTGGCTCAGGCGCTCGCGCGTGAACGTCTTGAGCTCGTCGGCGAACGCGTCGCTGCCCGCGCGATCGCTGACGATGAAGCCTTTGGCGACCTGGCCGCGCGTGGCGTCGGGCACCCCGATGATCGCGGCCTCCTTGACGTCGGGATGCTTGAGCAGCGTGGCCTCGATCTCGACCGCGCTCATGGTCCAGCCGGCCGAAATGATCACGTCGTCGGCGCGGCCGCAGTGGTACAGGTAGCCCTCGTCGTCGAGCCGCGCGAGATCCTTGGTGGTCTCCCAATGATCCTTCTTCCAGAGCATGAGCTCGCCGACGACGCCGGGCTTGGACGGCGTGCCGTCCGCGTTCTGCACTTCGAGCCTGAGGCCCGGCACCGGCTTGCCGAGCGAGCCCGGCTTGACCGCGAAATCGCTCGCGCCCGGATAGTTCACGAGCACCACGCCGATCTCGGTCGTGCCATACATGCTGCAGGCCGGAACCTTGAAATACTGGTCGATGAACTCGAGCGTGGCGGGGTCGATCGGCTCGCCCGTGAACGACAGCTTCTTGAAGAAGAACTGGAATTCCGACGCCTTGCCGGTGTTCTTCATCATGCGGTAGTGCGTCGCCGCAGCCGACATGTTGGTGATCCTGTAGTCCTGCAGCGCCTTCATGAGGCGCACCGCATCGAAGCGGCCCGAAAAGGTGCCGGTGGTCACGCCGAGCGCAAGCGGGGCGAGCGTGCCGTGCCAGAGCCCGTGGCCCCAGGCCGGCGAGGACGGGCAGAAGAATTCGTCGCCCGGACGAATGCCGGTGCCGTATAGCGCCGCGAACATCAGCGTGACGATGGCCTTGTGCGTGTGCTTCACCGCGGCCGGCAGTTCGCGCGTGGTGCCCGAGGTGTACTGGAACACCGCGAGATCGTCGCCCTTGGTTTTCGACGTGTAGCTGGCCGGAAAGCTTTCGAGCGTCTTGAGGAAGGCCGCATCGGCGACGATCACCTTCACACCGTCGATCTGCCTGGCGATCTCGGCCTTCTCGGCATTGGTGATCAGCAACTTCGGCTTGCAGTCGTCGACACGCAGGCGCAGGCCATCGAGACCGAACAGCGTGAACAGCGGCACGCTGATCGCACCCGTCAGCGTGGCCCCGAACAGGCTCACGTAGAACGGCAGCGAAGGCTCGAGCATGAAGGCGATGCGATCGCCCGGCGCGATGCCGTTGGCTTCGAGCCAGTGCGCGAAGCGGCTGGCGCCCGCGGCGATCGTATCGAAGCTCAGAATCTCGTCGGCACCGCTGGAATGCGCGATGCGCACGGCCGCGCGGCCATCGCCCTTGGCGTGGCGAAGAATGCATTCGTCCGCGATGTTGAACCGCTCGCGCGTGCCGCTGAACAGCTCCCACAGCGCCTTCGAACTGGCGTGCTGCTGGGCATCGGCGTAGTCGGTGTAATCGGTGAGCTTGGCCATCGGTCGCCGGAGGTCGTCTTGGTCTTGCCGCCGCTGGGCGCGGGGCTTTTCGGAGCGCGGCGAGTTTGCAACAACACTGTCGACTATTGCAAATATAGAACGGTTTTCTATATTTTGAATATCCACGCCGAGCCAGACTCATGAACCAGCCCTCCAGCCGACCCCAGAACCGCACAGCGGATCGCACTCCGGAACATGAACTCACCGCCGCCCTGCAGGAGAGCAAGGCGCCCGCGATCGCGCGAGCGGCGGCCGTGCTGCGCCTGCTCGGCAAGAGCGACGCACCGTTGGGCCTGCAGGCGATCGCGCGCGAACTCGGGCTCGTCCCGAGCACCTGCCTCTACGTGCTGCGGGCGCTCGTCGCCGAGGAGTTCGTCGCCTTCGATGCGCAGACCAAGCGCTATTCGCTCGAAGCCGGCGTGCTGACGCTTGCCCGGCACTGGCTCAGGCGCAATCGCTTCAACGATCTCGCGCAGCCGGCGATGGACCGCATCAGCCGCGACTTCGACGCCACCGTGCTCGGCGTCCATATCGTCGGGCTCGATCACATCGTCGTCGTCGCGGTTTCGCAGTCGGGCAACAACTTCCAGCTCAGCGCGCAGATCGGCAGCCGCTTTCCCGCGCTGATCAGCGCCACCGGCCGCTGCATCGCCGCGTTCGGCGAGCACTCCGAAAGCGATCTGCGCTCACGCTTCAAGACGCTGCGCTGGGACGAGCCGCCGAGCTACGAAGACTGGCAAGCGCAGGTCGAGCAGACCCGCAAGCAAGGCTTCGCGATCGACGAGGGCCATTACATTTCGGGCGTCACCGTGCTCGCGGCACCGGTCTGGAAAACCCGCGGCAAGCTGAGCCACGCGCTCGTCACGATCGGCATCGGCAGCGCCATGAAGCGCAACGGCCTGCCAGCCCTGCAGGAGGCGCTGCTGGCGTCGGCCCGACAGCTGTCGAATCAGCTCAGCGGCGAATTCGCGCCCTAGGAAGTCAGTGACTTGCCGGCACTAGGCGGGCTCGTTCCTGCCCTCGCGCCTGGCCAGCAGCTTCATGATCAGCGATGCGTCCGCAACCGCCTTGCCATCGATGCTGAGCTGGGCATCGATGAACAGCATCGTGCCGGTGCGATGCCGCAAGGTCGCCGTGCCTTCGATCAGATCGCCGATGCGCGCCGCCGCCAGAAAGCGAGTGTCCATCTGCACGGTCAGCACCGCTTTTTCGCCGGTGATCCAGATCGCGATCATCGTCGCGGTCTGATCGAGCATCGCCATCAGGGTGCCGCCGTGGATGATGCCGATCGGGTTGCCGTGCATTTCGGTCGTCTGCAGGCCATAACGCCAGCTCTCGCCTTCGCGCTTCGCGAGCAGGGGGCCGATATGCCCCATCAGGCCCGGCAGTTTCTTGAGTTCGCGCCAGTCGCTTGGCGCTTGGGGTTCGGTCATGGTCTGGGGCTGATCGATGCGGGCAATGCGATATTCAATGCACAGCACTGTACAGTAGATGGCCGGTCGGCCGCGCCGCGGTGGAACCGAGCCGGCGTTGCGACGATACAAGACAAGATCGAAGGAGAATCATGCAAAAGTTCACGCCCGAAACCGCCGCCATCGCCTTGCAGGTGCAGCAGCTCGTGTCGGAATTCGCACACGAAATCGACACCAACAACGGGCTCGACATCGCCGACTTCTATACCGCGGACGGCGTGTTCTTCGTCGGCGACACCGAATACAAGGGCCGCGCCGCGATCACCAAGTTCTACGCCGATCGCCTCGCGCGCATTCCGTCCCAGCACAAGGACGGTATCCGCGTCGGCTGCCACACCTTTCTGAACCTGCGCAGCGAGATCAAGGACGCGGAAAACGCATCGGTGTTCTTCACCAACGTGAGCTATGCCGGAGAAGGCCATCCGCCCGTGCGGGCGACCATCACGCCGGCGATGATCACGCGCTGCCGCATGGACTTTCGTCTCGAAGGCGACGGCAGGTGGCGCATCACTGCGTTCACGGGAACACCGCTGTTCGTCGGCGACGATCCGTTCACGCGCGCGCAGTTGCTCAAGAACTAGTCGCGGAGCCGCTGAGGCGGCTAGGCACCGTCGCCGTGCCCGGGCACGCCGTAGCGGCCGCGGCCGAGCGTCAGTAGCGCGAGGCTGCTCACGGCCATGAACAGCATCGTCAGCACGAGAAACTCCGCGTAGCTGCCGAAGCGATCGAAGGCCGCACCCGCCGCGAACGGGCCGAACGCACTGCCGAGCGCGAGCGCGCCGGTGATCGCGCCGAACAGCACGCCGAAATGCCTGAGCCCGAAGTGGCGTGACATCAGATAGGCGATCACGTCGACCTCGGCGCCGAGCGTGAGTCCGAATGCGGCCGCCGCAGCCGACTGGCTCAGGGAATTGGCTCCATCGAAGAACAGCAGCGCACAGGCCACGATCGGCAGCAGGAACACCACGGCGCCGACGCGATGCGCAGGCAATCTGTCGAGCAGAAAACCGGTGCCGAGCCGGCCGATCAGCGAGAACAGGCCGACCAGCGAAGCGATGCCTGCGGCGGCCAGCGGGTCGGCACCGCGATCCTTCAGGATCGGCACGAAGTGCACGACGATGCCGAGCGCCGTGAACGTGAACAGGCCGCTCGCGACGAGCAGCTTGTAGAACGCCGGCGAACACAGCCCTTCGCGCACGCTCGCACCAGGCAGGATGTTGGCCGCCGCCTTGGTGGTGCCGCGCCGGGCCGCCGGGCCGTCCTGCGCGCCGCGGAAGAACAGCAGCATCACCGGCAGCACCACCGCCGCCCAGATGCCGCCCATCGCCGCGAACGCGGTGCGCCAGCCGTAAGCGCCGATCAGCCAGGTCGACAGCACCGGAAATACCGCGGCGCTCAGCGAGGCGCCCGACAAGGTGATCGCGAACGCCAGGCCTCGTGATTTCTCGAAGCGGCTGCCGACGGCGCTCGTCCAGACCGTCGCCTGCAGCCAGAGGTTCGCGAACGCGACGAAGCCCCACAGCGCGAGCCAGTTCGCAGTGCTGCCGGTGGTGGTGCCGAGCAGCGCGAACGCGCTCGTCATGAGCACCACGCCGATCAAGCCGACGATGCGCGGGCCGAGGCGATCGACGAGCATGCCGATCGGCACGCTCAGCAAGGCGCCGACCAGACCGGCGATGGTGATGCCGACCGAAATCTGCGCCCGCGTCCAGCCGAATTCCTGCTGCAACGGAGCGACGAATGCGCCGATGCCATAGGTGTGCAGCACCGCGGTCGAATAGCCGACCGCGGCTGCCACCGGCAGCGTGCCGTGGCTGCGCCACTCTTTCACCGCGCTTTCGCGATCCGCCATGCTGTTTTTCCTCTCCCCGCAACGCGCGCCGATTTCGGGCCCGGCTTAATCAACTCGAAGGCAGAAGGACTCGGCGCCCGAGGACGCGCGTCCGCTCGCAAGCAAGGCCTGCGCCGCGAGGCGCTCAGGCGTAGCCGAGCAGCGCTTGGATTTCCACGTACTCGTGGAAACCGAATTCGCCCCATTCACGGCCGTTGCCGCTTTTCTTCATGCCGCCGAACGGCGCCTGGAAATCGAAGCCGCCGTTGATCGACACCCAGCCCGTGCGCAGGCGCTTGGCGACCTTGTTGCACAGCTCGCGATCGGCGCCGTTGACGTAGCCGGCCAGACCGAAGTCGGAGTCGTTGGCGATGGCGACGGCGTCGTCGATGTCGTCGTAGCCGATGATCACGAGCACCGGCCCGAAGATCTCCTCGCGCGCGATCTTCGACTGGTTGCTGACCTTGGCGAACACCGTCGGCTTGCAGAAGTAGCCCTTGCTGATGCCGTCCGGACGCCCGGGCCCGCCTGCGATGAGCTCGGCGCCTTCTTCGATGCCGATGTTGATGTAGCGCTGCACTTCGTTGAACTGGGTTTTCGACACCATCGGCCCCATCGCGAAGTTGCCGAGCGGATCGCCGACGGTGACTTCGTTCGCGGCCTTGCGCGCCGCCTCGATGGCCTCGGCCATGCGGCTCGATGGCACCAGCAGGCGCGAACCCGCGCTGCAGGTCTGGCCCGAGTTGATCATCATGCCGCTCGTCGCGCCGGCGACGTTCTTCGCGAGATCGGCATCGTCGAGCACGATGAAAGCGCTCTTGCCGCCGAGTTCCTGGCAGACGCGCTTGACCGTCGGTGCCGCGGCCTTGGCAATCTCGACGCCGACCGCTTCGGAGCCCGTGATCGAGACGAGATCGACTTCGGGATGCGCCGACAGCGCTGCGCCGACCACCGCGCCACTGCCCTGCAGCATGTTGAACACACCGGCCGGCACACCGGCCTTGTCGAGCACTTCGGCGAAGATCTGCGCCGAGTACGGCGCGAGCTGCGGCGGCTTGAGCACCATCGTGCAGCCGGTCGCGAGCGCCGGCAGCACCTTGACCGCGACCTGGTTCATCGGCCAGTTCCACGGCGTGATCATCGCGCAGACACCGATCGGCACGCGGTGGATCAGGGTGTTGCCGCGCAGCTCCTCGAACTTGAAGGTCTTGAGCGATTCGATCGCCGCGGCGATGTGACCGCCACCGAGTCCGACGTGGAGACCGTTGCCGAGCGCCTTCGGTGCGCCCATTTCCTCGGTGATCGCCTCGCCGATTTCGTTCTGGCGCTTCGCATATTCGGCCTGGATCGCGAGCAGGATTTCGAGCCGCTGTTCACGCGTGGTCTGCGACCAGCTCGTGAAGGCCTTGCGCGCCGCCTGCACGGCTTTTTCGACATCGGGCAGCGAGGCCATCGAAATGCGGCCCGACACTTCTTCGGTTGCCGGGTTGATGACGTTCGCGGTCTTGGGCTCGACCGGATCGACCCACTTTCCATCGATGTAGAACTTCAGGTAGTCGCGCATCGGTTTCTCCTAAAACCACCACCGCAGTTTCTTTTATCCCCTCTCCCGCAGGCGGGAGAGGGATACAACTTACTGCGTGCCTTCCGCGTACCAGGTGCGGAAGCGCGCGTAGTTGGGCGTATCCAGATTCTGCAGGCCGCCGTGGTTGACGACCGGGTCGATCGGCACATGGATGACGGTCGGCTTGCCGCTGGCGAAGGCGGCTTCCACGGCCTTGCCGATATCTTCGCCCTTGTCGACGTAGACGCCTTCGCAGCCGAGGCCCTTGGCGATCTGGTCGAAGCGCACGTCCTTGCTCCAGTGCACGCCCGGCTCCGTCGTATTGCCGTGGCCGAAGGTGCGCTTGTAGACGCCCACTTCGAGTCCCCAGGAGTTGTCGACGCCGACGACGACGACGAGCGGCAGCTTGAAGCGGTGCGCCACTTCGAGATCGCTGGTGTGGTACAGGAACGACGAGTCGCTGGTCGTCAGCAGCACCGGACGCTTGCCGCCGTCGGCGATCGAGGCGCCGATCGCGTAGCCGAGGCCCGTGCCGAGGCAGCCGAAATTCTGGTTCCAGACCACGTCGTGCGGCTTGGCCTGCAGATAGGTCCACGTGAAGATCACCGTGCAGCCGCCATCGCGCGCGTGGATCGCGTTCTTCGGCATCGCCTTGGTGGCTTCGATGACCCACTGACCGGTGTGCACGCGGCCGCTCTCGGTCTTGAAGTCCTGTCTGGCCAGCGCGGCGAGACGCTCGGCGTCTTCCTTGATCCAGCGCTGCAGATCCGGATGCGCCTTGCGCGGGCTGCCCTTGAGCGCGGCGGACAGCTGCGGCACGACGGTGCGCAGGTCACCGACCAGCGGCACGTCGATAGCACGGTTCTGGCCGATCGCTTCGGGATCGAGCTCGACGTAGATCCACTTGCGGTCGGTATTGCCCTTGGCCCAGAGATGGCCGCGACCGTAGTGCACGGGCTCGCCGATTTCGGTGCCGATGGCGACGACCACATCGGACTTGGCGACGATCTCGTCGCCGACGTCGGAAAACAGATACGGGAAGGTGCGGTCCTCGACGCCTTCGATGAAGGCCGTGCCGCCCGAGGTCTGCAGGATCGGGCAGCCCATGAGTTCGGCCAGTTCACGCACCTTCTGGCCGGCACGCGTGCACTGCACCGCATGGCCGACCAGCAGCACCGGGCACTCGGCGTTCCTGATCAGCTCGGCGGCCCTGGCCACCGCGTTGCCGTCCGCGCCCGGCTGGACCAGGCGGTAGCTCGACGGCGGCAGTGCCGGCTGCACGTCGAGCTCCTGCTGGATGATGTGAGAGGGATATTCGATGTAGACCGGACCCGGCGTGCCGGACAGGCTGACGCGCAGCGCGTGGCGAATGATTTCGTCGGTCTGCTCGGCGTACTCGATGCTCGCGCTCCACTTCACCGAGTTCTCGAACAGCGGCTCCTGCTGGATGAACTGGATGCGGCCGCGACGCACGCGCTGCTCGGTGATGCGCGCACGCTGGCCGCCGATGTAGATGACCGGCGTGTTCTCGACCAGCGAGGTCATCATCGAGCCGGAGGTCAGGGCGATGCCCGGGCCCAGCGTGGCGATGCACAGCGCCGGCTTGCCGGTCATGCGCGCGTAGCCTTCGGCCATGAAGCCGGCCGACAGCTCGTGGTGCGGAGTCACCACCGTCCAGCCGCGCTTCTCGGCCTCGACGAACAGATGGACGAAGTTCGGATCCGGAATACCGAAGACGGCGTTGACGCCCTCGGCTTCGAGCAGTTCCAGGATGCGCTGATACACCTTCACCTTGCCGCGCTCGCTGGTCGCAACGGCGGCGGTTTTCTCTTCTCCGTACATTCTCTTTACCTTGTCTGATTCGATTGATCTGATGGATGTATTCAGCGACTGCGAGCCTGCGCTGCTGCGCTTAACCGGCCTCTGGTGGATTGCCACTCGCGAGCAGGTGCAGCGTTCCGGTGCCCATGATGTCGGCCAGGTTGCGATGAAAGTTGGTGACCTTTCGTTCCTGGTGCGGATTCGGCAAGGTGCCGCGGAAGCCGCGCGAATGCATGCCGCGCTGCACCGCCGCCATATTCGAGAAATCCTGCGAGAGCACCAGGCCCCACTTCTCCTTGGTCGCCTCGGCATAGACCCACTCGGTCTTCGGCTCCTCACCGATCGGAAAGCGCTCGATCGCGTAGGACTCGAAGATGCACTTGTTCGGATCGTCACCATAGGGACGCGCGCGATAGCACAGCGCGAACGTGATGCCCTGCAGGATCGACATGTTCGGGAACACGCTCCAGGCCAGGCCGGCCTTGCCCTGCTGCTCGGGCGTGATGTTCGGCCAGATGACGCCGCGGGCCGCATCGTCCGCGCGTGCACGCGCCAGCCAGTGCTTGATGACCTCCGGGCCGGGTGTGCCTTCGGGCAGTTCGTCGACCAGGCGCTTGGCCGCGTTGACGAGCGTCAGCGTGGTGCTCGCGTTGTTGACCGTGTCGTAGATTTCCTTCTGCAGCTCGTAGGTCGAGACGCGCGGATCCTTGCCGGCCTTGCCGGTACGCGTGACCGAGCTGGCTTCCTTTTCCTGGTTGCCGCTCTGGCGCACGTCGAAGCCCGACACGCCATGCCGACCGTAGGCCGCGCTGTAGGCGTAGTAGTCGCCGTTGGCGAGCATCTGCGAATGCGTGCCGGCCACGTGATAGGGCTCCATGAACGCTTCGATCGCGGTCTTCCAGTTGCAATCGAAGATCACCCACTGGCGCCACTTGTAGCGCATCTTCTCCATCTCGAACGGATCGAGAATGTCGGCGGCTTCGTCGAGATATTCACGCAAGGGGATCGCGTTCGGATCCATGTTGATGAAGATCCAGCCGCCCCAGGTGTCGACGCGCACGTCGGCGAGCCTGGTGCGCTCGTCGGTCAGCGCGCCCTTCCAATCGGGCTCGTCGTGCTTGTAGGTGCAGACGCCATCTAGGCCATAGCGCCAGGCATGGAAGCCACAGGTGAAACCCTTGCGATTGCCGCAGACGCCATTGGTCTCCGGCGGCGTATCGATGAGCTGGCGTGCCCGATGCGAGCAGACGTTGTAATAGGCCTTGAGCGTGTCCTTGCTCGTGCGCACGATGATGATGGACTCGCGGCCGATGTTGTAGGTGACGAAGTCGCCGACGTTCGGCACTTCTTCGAGCCGGGCCGCGTGCTGCCATACCTTCGGCCACAGCTTGTCGCGCTCGGCGCGCGCGTAGTCCTCGGAAATGTAGGCCTCGACCGGAAAGGTCAGCGGCTCGCTCAAATCTTCGATGTCGAGATTGCGCTTCTCCACATCGAGCTTGGTCTGATAGTTCACGTCGTCCTCCATCCATTCGATGCCGATGCATGCCGGCTATCGTTCCGCTCCTCATTCAGCAGGAGCGGTCGCACGGACCATGATACTCGGAGCATCGCCATGCGACAGCTCTGTTGATTACTGATCGATGTCCAGGCCTTCGAGGCTCCCCTGGTCTCTCCACTGCTGCAGCAGCCGCTCGAACGCCGTGAAGCCGGCGAGATAGAACTCGCCGAGGTAGAAGCGGAACTTTCCGGACTCGTTGTTCAGATAGCTCGGCGGGCATTCGCTCTGCAGGTACTTGGAGAATTCGGTCGACGGGGCCATCGTCTGCACCCAGTCCGCCTGCGCCTGGGCGGTCGGCTCGAGCGCCTTGATGCCGCGCTTCAGGGCCTCGCTGATGATGTAGGCGATGTGATAACCCTGGCGGTTGAACTGCTCCACCGTCGTCGCGTACAGGCCGCCCTGGATGTAGCCGGTAAAGAACTGGTTCGGGAAGCCGCGTGACACCACGCCGTGCAGCGTCTTGTAGCCTTCGGCCCATTCCTCGTAGAGCGACAAGCCGTTGCGACCGGTGATCTCGTCGATGCCCCAGCGCACGTCGAGATCGCTGGTGACTTCGAAACCGCTCGCGCAGATCAGCAGATCGATCGGATATTCCTCGCCCTTATGCACGAAGCCGGTCGCCGTCAGTGCCTCGACGCCCTTGGTGTCCGACACATCGACCAGATGAACATTCGGCTGGTTGAACGCCGGGTAATAGGTGTCGCTCGACAGCGGCCGCTTGCAGTGGAACCGGAACCAGGGCTTGAGCAACTCGGCCGTGGCCTTGTCCTCGACGATTTCGTCGATGCGGCGCCGGAAGCGCTCCATGACGTGGTAGTCCTCGATCTCGCGCATGCCCATGAGGGCTTCGGGCGTGACCTCGGGCCAGCCCTGAGCCGCGAGCTTGGCCGCCACGTTGCGGTTGATCTCGGTCCAGAAGTCACAGACCAGATCCGGCTCGCCGGGACGGAAGCCTTCCATCGCACCGTGGTGGAAGTTCTCCTGGCGCTGCTTCTGCCAGCCGCTCTGCAGCGTCTTGACCCATTCCGGGTCGGTCGGCGGGTTCGGACGCGCATCGACGCTCGGCGGCGTGCGCTGCAACACATAGAGTTCCTTGGCGTACTTGGCCAGGTGCGGAACGATCTGGATCGCCGTCGCGCCGGTGCCGACCACCGCGACGCGCTTGTCCTTGAGCTTGTCGAGGACCGGGTTTTCCCAGCTGCCGCCGGTATAGCCGTAATCCCAGCGCGCGGAATGGAAGACGTTACCGCCGAAGCTCTGCAGGCCCGGGATGCCCGGCAGCTTGGGCCGGTTGAGCGGACCGCCGGCCATGATCACGAAGCGCGCGCGAATCTCGTCGCCACGATCGGTCGCCACATGCCAGCGCTTGATCGACTCGTCCCAGCGCAAGGCGCGAACCTGGGTGTGGAACAGCGCGCGCTCGTACAGATCGAACTGCTTGGCGATGCGGACGCAGTGCGCCTGAATCTCGGTGCCGTCGGAAAAGCGCTTGCTCGGAATGAAGCCGGTTTCCTCCAGCAGCGGCAGGTAGCAGTAAGACTCGTTGTCGCACTGCACGCCCGGATAGCGGTTCCAGTACCAGACGCCGCCGAAGTCGCCCCCATGCTCGATGTTGCGCACATTGGTGACGCCCGCCTTCCTGAGCTGGACCGCCGCCAGGATGCCCGTGAATCCACCACCGAGAACGGCGACGTCGATCTCTTCCGACAAAGGTTCGCGCGGCGTCACCGGCGTATGGGGATCGCCCATCTGCTCGGCCAGGGCTCCGCTTTTGGGGCGGAAGTACTGCTTCTGGCCCTGGGTATTCAGGCGCTTCTCGCGCTCGACGCGGTACTTCTCCCGCAGAGCGGGGATGTCGATGTCATCCGGGGTGTGCGTCGGGCGACACTCCATGGGTTTCTCCTCCTGCTTCCATTTTTTAATCAACGATGCTGTTCATTATGTCTTCATTATACGCCGCCGTCACGAGCCGACCTGGCTTTGGTACGAAGCAACCCGCAAACCGCCGTCCGCGGCCGGGCGTTCAGAACGCGTAGTTGAGTTCCAGCCCGAGTTCGCGCGGCCGCGCGTAGGCCGCAGTGAAGCCCTGGCCGCTCGCGAAGGCGTGCGAGATGTAGGTTTCGTTGCTCAGGTTGCGGCCGTAGACCCCGAGCCGCAGTCCGCTGCCGGCGAACAGAAATCCCGCGCGCGCATTGAGCGTGGAGTACGCCGGCTGCTCGATCACGTGGTAGATGTCCTGGTAGGCCTTGGTCGTGTAGCTGAAATTGGCGCTCGCATCGACGGTGCCGGCGGCGACCGCGTGTGAGTACAGCACCGAGGCATTGCCCATGAATTCGGCCGCCCGCGGCAGCCGGTAACCCGTCGCGTCGAACTGGATGCGTTCGACGGTAAAGGCCCCCGATTCGGTCTGCCCGGGCCGGTAGGCGAGCGCGTCGCCGAAATCGCGGTACTCGGCCTGCGGCACCCAGGTCAGTGCGGTGCGCAGGGTCCAGTCACGATGCAGCCGATAGCTCGAGTCGAAGTCCAGGCCGTAGAGGCGCACCGGGCCGGTGTTCTGCAGGAATACCTGCGAGCCCGTGAATCCCTGCTCCTGCTTGTTCTTATAGTCGTAGTAGAACACCGACAGATTCGCCGTGAGGCGCGAGGCGGCGTACTTGAGGCCGATTTCGTAGGCGTCGTTCTCCTCCGGGTCGATCTTGTCGTACGGCGGAACGCTGCCCGGATTGTCGACGCCCGACAGACCGCTCTTCTCGCCGACCGAATAGGTGGCATACGCATTGAGCGCGGCGCTCAGCGCGTACTTGAGCGAGATGCGCGGCACCAGGCTCCTGAATGTCTCCTTGCGATGCACCGGCGTCGGCACGATGGTTTCGTCGTCGTGCGGCTCGTAGGTGTAGCGCGCGCCGAGCACGGCGGCCAGGCGCTCGGTGGCCTGCACCTTGGCCTCGCCGTAGGCCGCATAGGACTCGACGCCGAAGCGCACCGACCGTGGGCTCACGCCGTTTTCGAACACGGTGCGCTGCACGTCGGTATCGGTGCCCTGGCGCTGCTTGAAGAAGAACAGGCCACCCGTGAAGTTGACGATGCCGATCTGCTGCGAGACGTAGTTGAGCTCCTGCGAGAACGTCTCGGTGTACATGCGGTACGCATAGTCGACGCAGGCCACCGCGGCGAGGCAGGCCTCGCTGCCCTTGGAGTGGTTCAGTGTCGTCAGGTTGTTCGCTTCGCTGTCGGTCCAGGCCGTGATCGACGACAGGCTGCCGTAGCCGCCGAGGTCGACGTCGACATGCGCGGTGTAGCCATGGCTGCGCACATCGGCGCGGTCGAAGTCGTAGCCGTTGCCGCTGTCGTAGGCGGTGTGGAACGGCCTGCTCGGCACGATCGAGCCCGGATAAGTCGCCGCGATCACCTGCCCATCGATCGGCGTCATCGCCTGCAGGCCGGTGTCGTCATGCTTCAGATAGAACGCACCGAGCACCACTTGCACGGTATCGGCAGGCAGCCACAGCAGCTTGCCGCGCGCGTTGGCGCGCCGAATCTCGCCGTACTGCTCGCCGCTGGCTTCGTCGGTCAGAAAACCTTCGGTCCAGTCGTAGCCGCCCGAGACGCTGGCCGCGAGCTTCTGATCGACGATCGGCGCCGTGAAGTATCCGCGCGCCACGTGATGCGGCGATGCGCGGCTCTCGCCATCGCCGGTGTAGAAACCGGTTTCGAGCGTCAGGTCGCCACGGCGCTCGAAACTCGGATTCCTGGTGAAAATGCGCAGCGCACCGCCGACCGAGTTGCGGCCGAACAGCGTGCCCTGCGGGCCCTTGAGCACCTCGATGCGCTCGACGTCCGGCAGGTTGGCGCCGAGCAGCTGCGCCTGGCTGTAATAGACACCGTCGACGTATAGCGCATTGGGGTTCTCGCTGCCGTTGGTGCTGACCAGCGTCGACAGTCCGCGAATCGAGGTCTGCGTCGCGTTGCCGGCACCGCCCCAGCTGAGCCCTGAAACCACGTTCTGCAGATCGAAGATGTTGCTGACGCCGGCCTGCTCGAGCTGTCGCGCCGACACCGCCGATATCGTCAACGGCACTTCGCGCAACCGCTCCTCGCGACGCTGGGCCGTCACCACGATCTCGGCGAGTTCACCCTCGCCGTCGCTCGCGGAAACCGACGCGGCAGCCGCATCGCCCGTGGATTCGGTGTCGGGCGCCAGATCAGCCGCGGCGTCCGGCTGCGCCTGCTCCGGCGTTGAAACGGGCTGCGATTCGACCGAGGTTTCCGCCGGCGGCGGCGAAGCTTGTTGCGCGTGGACACACAGCGCAAACGCGGTCAGGCCCAAGCCGCTCCAGGCGGCAGCCAAGTTCTTCATGATCATCTCCTCCATCGTTATCGTGCGCGCATGCGGATGCGGTGCACGTGCACTTCCATCGCACAAGCCGCAGCGTCGGGCGTCAGCGGCTTCGAGTTGTCGGCTGCCGTCGGCGCCCGGGATCAACCCGTGACGACGTCGGCGCCGGCATTTCTAATGAGGTAGCGGTGCGGGCTCCGCGCTGGCCGCGATCGCCGGCGGCCGTCCGAGGCTCGCGAGCGCGATCGCACTGACGGCCATCAGGACGATGGTCATCTGCAGGAACGGCGCATAACTTCCGTAGTGATCGAACACCGTGCCGGCTGCGAGCGGACCGAAGGCCGTGCCGCTCGCGAGCGCCATCTGCAGCACGCCGTACAAGGCGCCGAAGTTGCGCAGGCCGAAATGCTTGGCGACCAGGTAGGCGATGACGTCGACCTCCGAACCCACGGTCAGGCCGATCGCCGCCGCGGCGATGCCCTGGCTCAGCGGATTGGCGCCGTCGTACAGCAGCAGCACGCAGGCCACGATCGGCACCAGGAAGGCACCCGCACCGACCAGATGACCGGGCAGGCGATCGAGCAGCACGCCGGTGCTGAGCCGGCCGATGATCGAGAAGATGCCGATCAGCGAGGCGATGCCGGCCGCCTTGAGCGGCATCGCGCCGGCGTCGGTCAGCACCGGCACGAAGTGCACGAGGATGCCGATCAGCGTGAACGAGAACAGCGCGCTGGCGATCAGCAGCTTGTACAGCGCGAACATGCGCAGGCCTTGAGCGAAACTCACGCCGGTGCGCTCGGCCGGTGCGGCGGCGGCGACCTTGGCCGTGGCGCGCTGATCGCGGGCACCGCGGAAGAACAGGAACAGCAGCGGAAGCACGAGCGCCGCCCATAGGCCCGCCATCGCCGCGAACGCCAGGCGCCAGCCGTAGGCGCGAATCAACCAGCTCGCGAGCACCGGGAACACCGTGGCCGCGACCGAAGCACCCGACAGCGTGATCGCGAACGCGAGCCCGCGCGAGGCCTCGAAGCGACTCGCCACCGCGCTGGTCCAGACCGTGGCTTGCACCCAGAACGTGCCGACCGCGACGACGCCCCAGAGCATCAGCCAGTTCATCGGCCCGCCGTTGGCCAGGCCCAGCAGCGCGAAAGTCGTGCACATCACGAGCACGCCGATCAGGCCCAGGATGCGAGGCCCGATGCGGTCGACGAGCATGCCCACCGGAATGCAGAAGATTCCGCTGATGATCGACGACACCGTGATGCCCGCCGCGATCTGCGCGCGCGACCAGCCGAATTCCTGCTGCAGCGGCGCGATGAACGGGCCGATCGAATACACGTGCAACACGGACGTCGCGTAGCCCAATGCCGCGACGATCGGCAGGAACCAGAAGCTTCGCCATTCCGCTGCGCCGCTCTTGAGCGTGCTCATGCTGTCTCCATGTGGTGCGATGCGCGGAGGCCGGTCCGTAGCGACCGCCGCGCGAGAATGCGAGCTAGGCGAAAGCCTCTTCGCCTTCGAGCTTCGTGCGATGCAGCATGCGGCCCGACTTCGGATCGTAAGGCGTCGCACGGTGCATGGTGCCGGTGTTGTCCCAGATCACCAGATCGCCGACCGACCATTGGTGGCGATAGACGAACTGCGGCTGCGTGGCCCAATGGCGCAGCTGCACGAGCAACTCGGCGCTCCGCTTGAAATCCATGTCGACGACGTGGCGCGCGGTGGCGCCGATGACGAGCGACTTGCGGCCCGAGCGGTGCTTCCAGACCAGCGGAAGCTCGCGATCGCCGATGCGCATCATGCCGCGCAGCACGTCGATGTGCGGTTCCGGATCGTAGTAGAACAAGGTGTTCCAGGCCGAGTGCATCACGCGCAGCTTCTCGTAGGCCTGCTTGTCCTCGTCCGACAGATCGTCGTAGGCCGCGTAGGTGTTGCAGAACTCGGTGTCGCCGCCGCCCGAGGACGGCAGCTGCTTCATCGACAGCAGCGAGGCCAGGATCGGCACTTCGTTCATGGTGCCGTCGATGTGCCAGTACAGCGAGCCCTTCAGGTAGTCCGCGAGCTTGTTCTCCTTGGTATCGAGCGTGACCTTGTAGATGATCTCGCCCGCCAGTTCGGGAGCGAAGTTGCCGAGCGTCTTGGTGAAGGCGACTTGTTCCTGATCGTCGAAATCGATCTTCGGGAACACGAGCACGCCGCGCTGCTCGAGCAGCTCGCGAATCCTGCCGGCGTACTCTCCGCTCAGCAGCGTGGCCTTGTCGGCCCGGATCTCGGTGCCGATGCGCGGAGTCAGTTCCGCGGTGGTGAATGTCATGAAGCTCTCTCCATTGAACGATGCCGCGCAACCGCCCTGACAACCGGCGATCGCTGCGCCTCGATTTGTATTGATTCGCTAACCGAGCTTTCGCGGCGCGCCGGTTCCCATGTATTTCGCGAGATTGCGATGCAGGCTCACGATCGCCCGCTCGCGATACGGATTGGGCTTGGTGCCCTTGAATCCGAGCGACTTCATGCCCTGCTGGACCGCCGCCATGTTCGAGAAATCCTGCGGCAGCACGGTGCGCCAGCGCGGATCGCCGACCGGCGTGTATTCCCACTCGGTCTGCGGCTCCTCGCCTTTCGGGAACAGCTCGTAGACCGCGACCTCGAAGATGCACTTGTTCGGGTCGTAGCCGTAGGGCTTGAAGTTGTAGCAAAGCGCATTGTTGACGGCATGGCCGATCTGGAAGCTCGGGAAGATCTGCCAGGCGGTTCCGCTCTTGCCGACATGCGCCGGATCGACCTTGGGCCAGAACACGCCGCGCGCCTCATCGGCCTCGCGTGCGGACTTGAGCCAGTGCTGCAAGACCTCACCCGGCGGCGTGCCCTCGGGCAGCTCATCGGCCAGGCGGCGCGCCGCCTCCACGAGCGTCATCGTGGTGTTGGTGTTGACCTGCTCCCAGGTGAAGTTCTGCATCTGCGCGGTCGAGATGCGCGCGTCTCCATGCCCCAGGCGCAGCTTGGCCTGCTGGTTGCCGTCGACATTCTTGGGCGCGTCGTAGCCGATGTTGCTGTGCTTGCCCTGCGCTTTCGACCAGCCGTTGAACTGGCCGAACTGCATGAACTCCGGATGCGTGACGTCGACGTGATAGATCTCGTTGAACGCTTCGGCCGAAACCTTCCAGTTGCAGTCGAAGATCACCCAGCGGCGCCAGCGCACGCGCATGTTCTCGAGTTCGAACGGATCGAGCATGCTCGCGGCCGGCTCGAGGTAATCGCGCAGCGGCTCGCAGTTCGGGTCCATGTTGATCCAGACCCAGCCACCCCAGGTGTCGACTTTCACTTCGGTCAGGCGCGTATTGTCGTCCGTCAGCGCGCCTTGCCAATCTTCCTTGTCGCGAATGCGTGTGCAATCACCGTCGAGATCGAAGGTCCAGCCATGAAACGGGCACACGAAGGACTTCTTGCGGCCGCAGGCCTGCTTGGCACCCTGCTGCACGTCGACAAGTCTGCGACCGCGATGCGGACAGACGTTGTGATACGCCTTGATCTTGTCGGTCGCCGTGCGCACGACCACGATCGAGTCGTCGAGAATCTCGTAACTCAGAAAACTGCCGACTTCCGGAATCTCTTCCTGGCGCCCGACCTGCAGCCAGACCTTGCGCCAGAGCCGATCGCGCTCGGCGCGCACATAATCTTCCGAAATGTAAGCCTCGACCCCGATGGTGACGGGCTCCGAAAGATCCTCGATGTCCTTTGCTAGATCGACAGCTCTGTTCATGGCGTTCTTCGCGATTTCGACGGCAATCGCTTTGGCTCCTCGTTCCGTGCCGATATTGGTTCCCTGGACCGAAATAAGTCAAACCGCAAAACGGCTCCAATCAACAGCACTGCCGACTTGCAGCGGGCGGCCTCAACGCTAACTATTGAACATCCTTGTTGATTTTTCACGATGCCGGCCATCGAGACCGCGCTCGACCGACGCAGCGGTCAGTCCGGCGCTGCGGCCACCCCGCGCGGAATGCGGTTTTCCGGCCCGATCGGCGAGTCGACCTCTTTGACCCCGCAGCCCGGGTTGCCGTTGCTCGGGAACAGGCGCCGCTCATCCTCGAGCCTGGCCTGCAGGAATTCAGCCCTCACGCAGGGCAAGCACGCTGCCGTCGGCATCGCCGGAAACGTAGAGCGTGCCGTCGGCTCCAGAGGTGATGCCCGCGAACGGCCCCATCGGCCCGGACATGTTGCCGATCGGCCCGAGGAACTTGGGCTTGACGCCTGCCGGCGCCCCGACCGGAAGATCGGAGGCGATGACGCGCCGCGTCTTGCCGGCCAGCCCGACTTCGACGAGCTGCTTGCTTCCCGCGTCGACGACGTAGAGCGTGTCGCCGAGCACCAGCAGGCCCTGCGGCTTGACGAGCCCGTCGAGCACCGTTTCCGCACGCCCGGACACGAGCTTGACCACGCGCCCGCCGGCCGCTTCGGAGACATACACGCTGTCGTCCGCCGCCACGGCGACGCCGCAAGGCTCGCGCAGGCCGCTCGCGAGCGCTTCGACCTTGCCACCCGTCGCCGAATGCACACGCCCTTCGCCGAGCTCGGCGAAGACCACGGCGCCGCGCGGAGCGACCGCGACACCGTAGAGCTGATTGAAGCCGTGGGCGAGGAATTCGCTCTTCTGCTGCGCGGGCCAGTAGCGCGCCACGTCGCCATTGGCCGTGGTGACGACGAACTCGCCGGCCGCGGCGGCGGCCACGCCGCGCGAATAGCCCGGATATCCGGGCGAGAACAGCATGCCGGCCAGCTCGCGCTCTCCGCCGTGGCGCAGCGTGTACGAAAACGGGCCATCCGCAATGAACAGCAGGCCTGCCGGATCCATCGCCAGGCCCAGCGGCCAGCTGAGTCCGTCGGGCACCAGATCGCGGGTCTTGCCACCGTCCAGGATTTCGACGACGTAGCCTGAAATGTTCGAGACGAACATGCGCTCGCCGACGAACGTGACGTTGTCGAGACCCGGCGTGAGCTGGGCGAGCAGCTCGCGCTCGCCCGAACGCGGATCGATGCGCAGCACCTGGCCGCTGGCGACCTGCGTCGACACGATGCGGCCCTTGGAATCGAACTTGACCGAATCCGGCACGCCGAGGTCGGCCGCCACTTTCTCGGGCGCTCCGCCGGCCAGATCGACGCGCCAGATCTCGTTGGTTTCCATGACCGGAAAGTAGAGCTTGCCGTCGGGCCCCACCGAGAACGCGTTCGGCATCGGCACGTTGTCGAGAATCAGGCGCGCGGCGCCGCTGTCGCGATCGAGTTCCACGATGCGCCCGCCATGCCGGCATTCGCCCGCGATCAGCCGGCCCTGATGGAAGGTGATCGGGTTGGCCACCGGCATGTCGCCGTTGATGACGCGCGTGCTGCCATTCGGGGCGCGCATGCTGACGCGGCCCTCGGTGATCTCGGTCGCGTAGAGGTTGCCCGCGTCGTCGAACACGAGGTCATCCGGCGCGACGATGTCGCCACCCATCGGGCTGATGGTCTCGATCTCGCCGCTGCCGACGTCGATCGCGCTGATCTGGCTGCCCGAGACCTGCGCCACGTAGATGCGCCCATCCGGGCCGGTCCGCAGGCCGTTGGCGCCGAACAGGCGGCTCGGCCGGGTCAGCCGTTGCAAGCTCCAGCCCTCGGCCAGGCCCGGCAGGTTTGCAGCCGTGTAACGCCCGCTTTTCAGCGACATTCCGAATCTCCTCGATGCGGCCCATTCCACCTGCGGATGGGCCTGTCATGGAACGCGATCGGCTTGACCTGGGGTCGAGCCGACACGATTATCAACATGGTTGACTACTAGCGCCCGAGATTCAACTTGAGGCGTGCGTCGCGGCTTCCGAACCGCCGGACAGCAGCGTCATGAATATAAAAACCGGCGCAGCTCGCGAACGGAGGAGACAGTCATGATCGGCAGCGATCCATTCGATCTGGGCGGCCAGATCGCGTTCGTCACCGGCGCCGGACAAGGCGCGGGCCGCGCCATCGCCACGACGCTCGCACGCCACAACGCGGGCGGAATCGCGGTCAACGATTTCGTCGCCGAGCGCGCAGCCGCGGTGGCGGCCGAGATCGAGGCGCTCGGTGTTCGCGCGGTGGCGGTTCAGGCCGACGTCGGCGACTACGCTTCGGTGCAGTCTGCCGTGAGCACGGCCGAACGGGCGCTCGGCCCGATCACGCTGCTCGTCAACAACGCCGGCAACGCAGGCCCCAACGCGACGATGGGCTTCGCCCCCGCGTTCTGGGAGGCGCCGCCGCAGGAATGGGACCGCTACTTCCGCACCAACCTGCACGGCGTGATGAACTGCTGCCACGTCGCCCTGCCCGGCATGGTCCGGCAGGGCAAGGGCCGCATCGTCACGGTCGTCTCGGACGCCGGTCGCGTCGGTGAAGCGCGGTTGACGGCCTACGCCGCGGCCAAGGCCGGCGCCGCGGGCTTCGTTCGCTCGATCGCTCGCGAAACCGGACGCTACGGCATCACCTCGAACGCCATCTCGCTGTCGACGCTGGCGCCGCCGCTCGACGAAGACGCGATGAGCCGCTTCCTGGCCAGCGATCACGCCAAGACCCAGCTCGCCCGCTACACCATCCGCCGCTACGGCAAGCCGGACGATGTCGCCTACATGGCGCTGTTCCTGTGTTCGGAAGCGGCATCGTGGATCACCGGGCAGACCTATCCCGTCAACGGCGGTTATTCGTTCGCCCAATGAGGAGCGCTTCATGAGTACCGACGCATTGGCCACGCTGGTGGCCAAGGACGAAATTCGCGAGCTCGCGCTGCTGCACTCGCGCGGCGTCGATCGCAAGGATGCCGCCTTGCTGCGCGACCTCTACATCGACGATGCGACCGACACGCATGGCGACAGCTTCGACGGCCCGGCGCAGGATTACGCGGCGTTTCCCGAGCGCGCGTTTCCATTGAAAAGCCGGCTGTTCGCCAACGGCGCTCGAGCCTGAGCCAGATCATGAAAGTACAACCCGCCGCTTTTTTCCGGACGACCCTGCCGCTCGACCTGTCGCGCCTTACCGAGCTCGACAGCGGGCGCTATCACTCGATCTGGCTGCCCGATCACATGGTCAGCTTCTGGCCCGACGCGATCTGGACGCCCGAGTTCACCGACCTTGCAACGGCATCGCCGTCTCCGCATCGGCATCTCGACGGCATGGCCGTCGCAGCCGCCGCGGCCGTGCTGACGAACGAGGTGCCGATCGCGACGAGCGTGGTCGACACCGTGCGCCGCCATCCGTCCCTGCTCGCGCAGAGCGCGCTGACGATCGACCACCTCGCCAAGGGCCGCTTCATCCTCGGCCTCGGCAGCGGCGAAACCGAGAACACCGTTCCCTACGGTTTCGATTTCTCGAAGCCGGTCGGCCGTTTCGAGGAGTCGCTGCAGGTCATCCGCCTGCTCTGGGAAAGCGAAGGCCCGGTCGACTTCGAGGGCCAGTTCTACCAGCTGCATCACGCGCGACTCGACACCGAGCCCTACCAAGGCAAGTTTCCGCGCATCTGGATCGGCGCGAGTGGCCCGCGCATGCTCGACATCGCCGGACGCTACGCCGATGGCTGGTGGCCTGCCGGCGCCTGGACGCCCGAAGACTACGCCGCCAAGCTGCAGGCGCTGCGCCTGTCCGCCGAGAAAGCGGGACGCGACCCGCTCGCGATCGTGCCGGCCTACATCCAGATCTGCCTGCTCGGAGACGACAACGAGCTCGACAAGATTCTGCAGGCGCCGCTCGTGCGCTCACTGATCATGCAGTTCCCGGCCGATGCCCTGAAGCAGCGCGGATTCGTGCATCCGCTCGGCGAGAACTGGCGCGGCTATCAGGACATCACGCCCGGCGCGCTGCCGCGCGAGCGCATCGTCGACATGCTCGGCAAGACAAGGCCCGAAATGCTGCTCGCGATGGTGCCGCACGGCTCGCCGAAGAAGGTCGCGCAGACGGTCAAAGGCTTCGTCGACGCGGGGCTGCGCGTGCCCAAGATACTCGACTACGGCGGCATGGCCGGCCTCGCCTACGCCGCGAGTTCAGCGCAGAAAGTCCGCGAGGCCGAAGACGAATTGCTGCGCCTTTGTGGAGACATCGCATGAGCGGGATTCTCGATGCCGACCAGCTGCTCGCCGCGGCCGAAGCTGAAACCGGGCTGCATGATTACGGCGACGACAGCAGCTTCAAGATGCGCTTCGGCAAGGCCGTCGATCACCTCAACAGCATCGGCATGGACGAGGACGGACAGCGCCGTGGTGCGCAGGTCTGTCATTGGCTGCTCGTCACGCGCCTGCAGTTGTTCGAAGACCGCAAGCGCTATCCGATCGCGCAGGAGAAAATCGTCAAGCCGCTGTTCGCCACCGGCCAGCCGCGCTCGGGCACCACGCTGCTGCATGCGCTGATGTCGGTCGATCCGAACGCGCGCGCGCTGCGTTTCTGGGAAGTGATGTATCCGTCGCCGCCACCCGGCATCAGCGCAGCCGACGATCCCCGCCGCGCGCGAGCCGATGCGGACTGGCGCGAGATCAACCAGAAGATTCCGAAGTGGCTCCTGAGTCATCCGTACAACGACATGCTCGGCGACGGCCTGCCTGAAGACGAGCGCACCTGGGGCCTCGATTTTCGCGTGATGACGCCGACGGCCTGGTGGCGCGTGCCGATGGGCATGAAGATCGGCGGGCTGCCGCTCGACGCGCAGGCGCAGTACGCGATCCACAAGAAGATGCTGCAGCAGTTCCAGTATGGAAGACAGCAAAAATACTGGGTGCTCAAGGGCTTTCACTATGCGAGGCTGGACGCGCTGTTCGCCACGTATCCCGATGCGAGCATGATCTGGACGCATCGCGACCCGGTGCAGGTCATCGCCTCGCGCATCATGATGGCGGCCGAACTCGTCGAAGGCCTGGTCGGCCATGTCGATCTCAAGCAGCAGGCCGCGATCCAGCTCGCCGACGCGCGCGCCGGCATGAAGGCGATGATGGAAGCGCCGATGCTCGACGACCCGCGCATCTTCCACGTGCGCTACACCGACTTCACGGCCGATCCGGTCGGCACCGTCCGGCGCTTCTACGAGCGCAGCGAGGTGGCGTGGACGGACGAAGCCGAGGCGGCGATGCGCCACTATCTCGCGAACAACCGCGGCGACCGCTACGGCAAGTTCACCTATTCCACCGATCTGATCGGCGTCGACATCGACGAACTGCACAAGGAGTTCGCTCCGTTTCGCGAGCGCTTCGGCATCGAGATCGAGAAACGCTGAAATGAGCGCGCCTGGATCTTCGACACCTCGTCTGCACGAGCGCATCTCGCCCGGCGAGACCTCGTTCTACGGCGCGAGCCTGGATGAGCTCGCCGCGTACTGGCGCCGGCTCGCGCCGCAGCGCGTGAGTTTCGTGAGCTGGACGCTGCTCGGCGCGGACCCGGCCGCGCTGCGATCGCTGATCGATGAAGGCGGCTATCGCGTCGAAACCATCACGCACGTGTTTCTGGCCGACCGCCATCTGACCGAGGATGAAAACGACTGGGTCCAGGCAAGAAGCGAACTGAGTCGCCTGATCGACGTGGCGAAGCACATCGGCGCGCGCTCGATCTACCTGCTCACGGGCGGCCATGGAAACCTGAGCTGGGAACAGGCCGCAGCCGCGTTCTGCTCGGCGATCGCGCCTTGCGCCGCGCAAGCGCGCGCGGCCGGCGTTTCACTGCTGATCGAGCCCGCCTCGCCGCTGCATGCCGACCTGAGCATCACGCACAGCCTGCGCGACACCGTCGAACTCGCCGAGATGGCCGATATCGGCGTCTGCATCGACTGGTTCGCCTGCTGGACCGAAGCGGGCCTTCAGCGAACGATCGAACGCGCAGTCCCGCGCTGCGGCATCGTGCAGGTCAGCGACTACGTCTACGGCGACCGCTCGCTGCCTTCGCGCGCGGTGCCGGGCGATGGCGTCATTCCGCTGCGGCGCCTGCTCGACTGGACGCTGTCCGCCGGCTACGACGGCGCCTTCGATCTCGAGCTGATCGGCCCGCGCATCGAACAGGAGGGCCGGCTGCAGGCAGTCTCGCGCGCAGCCGACAGGCTCGGCGAGATGCTGTACTCGCTCGGCGCTTGAGGATCGATCGGAACGAGCATGAGCTTCGGCGACCATACTGACGACCCTGCGCTGCGCGCGGCCTGGCAGCAATTCTGCGCGCGCCTGCAGCAGGCCGGCGAGCGCGCCTTCAAGGACCACAATCCGGCTTCCGCTTTACAACGTGCGGATGCGTTTCGCTTTCTGACGCAGAATCTCGGGCAGGCTTTCGACCTCGCGCTCGAAACCAGGGACACCCAATATCCGGCGTTGCACGCCTTCTGCCATCCGACGCGCAAGCTCGGCGGAGACGCGGCCGATTTCGTTTATCTGCAGGCCTGGATCGATGGGCACTCGACTTACCGGATCAGCGGCAACAAGGGCACCGCGCGATTCCTCAATTTCACCGTGCAAGGACCGCGTTTCGAAACGCAGCCCGGCACGGGCTGGCCGAGCCTGCACGAGCCTTTCGGCGACATTCCCGAAGCCAACCTCTTCGGTCATCAATTGCAGGCCGATGCGGACGGCAATTTCGAGCTCTTCATCGGCGGCGAGTCGCGAGCTTCCAACTGGCTGCCGACCACCGCAGGCTCACGCAAGCTGTTCCTGCGCCAGGGCTTCGATCGCTGGGACGAGCGGCCCGCACAGCTGCGCATCGAGCGCCTCGGCATGCGGGAGCCCAAGCCCTTGCCGACGCCGCAGACGATGATCGAGGCGATGGATTGGGCCGGCCGTTTCGTCGACGGACTCATGCGCGATTGGCCCGACCATCCGTATCAGTACAGCGGTGGCGTGGTCGACCCGCTGTGCGTGAACCGGTTTCCAGGCACGGCGGGCGGCGATGCGGCCGATGCCAAGCGCGGCCGCGCGATCGCGCACCTGTGCTGGGAGCTCGCGCCCGACGAGGCGCTGATCGTCGAGTTCGATGCGCACGAGGGCTTCTGGATGGTCACCAACTCGGGCGCGTTCTTCAATAGCATGGATTTTCTGTATCGCCCGGTCAGCTACACGCCGAGCCGGACCGCGGTCGATCGCGACGGCAAGATCAGGCTGATCCTGAGTCACGATGACTGCGGTTATCACAACTGGCTCGACACCCAAGGTTTCGAGCGCGGCAACCTGACCTATCGCTGCCTGCTTAGCCAGGCTCCGACTGCCTTCGAGACGAAACTCGTCAAGCGCTACGCGCTCGATCAGGCGCTGCCGGGCGATTGCGCAAGGGTCTCGCCGCAGCAACGCGCGGCGCAACTGCACGAGCGCTTCGACGCCGTGCGCCGACGCTACGGCCCTTAGCGCTCGATCACGACCTTGCCGAAGGCTTCGCCGCTCTAGAGCCGGCGACAAGCATCCTGTTCGAAAGCGTAGCGGCTATCGATGACCGGCTTGAGCTTATTATGACGAGCGCAAACCGATCGACGTCAGCGCCGCGGCGCAGGACAAGGCCGCTGCGGACCGCCTGTGGCAAGAAGGCCTCGCACTCGCCCGCAAGGCCGGGCTGACGCTCGAAAGCTGAGAAGAAGCACACGAGAATCCGTTTCTCGCACGAACCTACCGTTGATCAACACAAGCGGGCCAAGCCGAAATCGGGCTTGGACGCAGCGGAGCCAGCCATGGGCAGCATCGACGCAAAATCCTTTCGCCAGGCGCTCGGCAGTTTCACGACGGGCGTCACCATCGTCACCACGGTCGACAAGGACGGCAACAAGGTCGGCGTCACCGCGAACAGCTTCAACTCGGTGTCGCTCGACCCGCCGATGGTGCTGTGGAGCATCGCCCGCACCTCGAGCAACATCGCCACCTTCACGGCCGCGAGCCACTTTGCGGTCCACATTCTGGCGAGCGACCAGGACGCGCTGGCAAGCCATTTCTCCAAGCGCGGCGTCGATCGCTTCGCAGGCCTGAACCCGGGCCAGGGACCGGGCGGCGTGCCGCTGCTCGATGGCTGCGCGGCGCGCTTCCAATGCCGCATGGCATTCCAGTACGAAGGGGGCGACCACCTGATTCTGGTCGGCGAGGTGCTCGAGTTCGATCACTACGATCGCGAGCCGCTGGTGTTCAAGGGCGGCCGCTACGCATTCGCCCTGCCGAAGGCGAGCGATCCGCTACCCGCCGTCGACGCTGCGGCGTCACCGGGTGCGTTCACACCGGACTTTCTGATCTATCAGCTCGGCCGTGCCTACCATCAGCTGTTCGCTCGCCTGCGCACCGAACTCGATCGTCACGAGCTCGGAGTCGCGGACTACTTCGCGCTGAGCATGCTCGGCGTGCGCGATGGACGCACGGTCTCCGAGCTCGATCGGCTCGTTTCCTATTCGGGGAATCACGTCGACATCGATTGCGCGCGACGCCTGGCGGATCTGGGGCTCGTCGACATCGATGGCCAGTCCGATGCACGGCTGAAGCTGACGAGCAAAGGCCAGCATGTGGTCGTCGAATTGCTCGCCGCCGCCCAGGCGGCCAACGACGACGCCGAGAACGGATTCGACCCGAGCGAATCGCGCCTGCTGCGGCAGTTCCTGAACCGCGTGATCAGGTCCACCGATCCGGGCCTGCCCTCGCCCTGGTCGAGCTGAGCGCTTCACTGCAGGCGCGCGTTAGAGGCCTTCGATGATCACCGCGCGGTAGTCGGCGCCATTGCGCCGGTGCACGGCCATGGCCTGATAAGCCGGTGACTCGTACCAGGCTCTGGCATCGGCGACGGTCGGAAACTGCAGCAGCACGACGCCATCGGGCGCTTCGCCTTCAAGCGCCTCCATGGCACCGTAGGCGATCAGCGGCGTCAGATTCGGATCCCGCGGAATCTCACGGCTCTTCTGGCGGTAGAGCGCCATTTCGTTCGCGTCGCGAACCGCGCCTTCGCGCAGAAACAGGATGTAGGCCGCCATTGCGTGCTGCTCGTGGAGTGGCCGCGATCAGGTACCGACTGGCAGCGCGGCCCCGTTGATCGCGCGCGCTGCGTCGCTAGCAAGAAAGCGGATCACGTCGGCGAGTGCGGCCGGCGCGACCCAGCCGGAAGTATCGGCATCCGGCATCGCGGCGCGGTTCTCGGGCGTGTCGATGATCGTCGGCAACACGCAATTGACGTTGATGCCTTGCTTGCCGAGTTCGGCCGCCATCGATTCGGTCAGGCGGATCACGCCCGACTTGGTCGCCGCATAAGCGCCCATCAGCGCGCCGCCGCGCAGCGCGCCGTTGGCGCCGACGTTGACGATGCGTCCGCTGCCGGACGACAGCATCGCCGGCACCACCGCGCGGCTCATGTTGAGCAGGGTCCGCAGGTTCAGGTCGAACATCAGCTGCCAGGTTTCGTCACTGCTTTCGTGCACGGCCTCGCCCATGCGAAAACCGCCCGCGATGTTGGCGAGCACGTCGATGCGACCGAAGCGCGAGAGCGCGGCCTTGACGAGCTCGGCGGCTGGCGCGGCGGAGCGCAGGTCGGCCGCGGCGAGCAGCTGCGTCTCGCTGTCGTCGCCGTGCGCCTGCTGCAGGCGCTTGCGATCGAGATCGACGAGCACCAGCGCCGCGCCCTGCTGCGCGAACGCCTGCGCCACCGCCCGACCCAGATTGCCGGCCGCGCCGGTCACGAGCACCACTTTGCCTTTGAAGCTCATATGCGACTCCCGACTGTTCGCATCCGTCCAGTGAAACGAACGCGCGATGATTGAGCGGCTCAGGCCGACGCGCCGAAACCGTACTGCGCCACCGCCTGCGCCTGTCCGCCGCGGCCACCGAGCTCGGACAGCAGTGCCTTGATCCGATAGGTCCACAAATGCAGCGGATGCTCCAGCGTCATGCCCATCGCGCCGAGCATCTGGTGCATTTCGTAGCAAACGCGCGTGCCCGCTTCCTGCGCCTGATACGCCGCGAGCGCCGCATCGGCCTGCGTGCCCGTCGCGGCGGCCTTGAGCGCGAGCCAACGCAAACCTCCGGCCAGCACGGCGCATTCAGCCATGCGATGGCGCAGCGCCTGGAAAGTGCCGATCGGGCGGCCGAATTGCTTGCGGACCGAAATGTGCTCGACGGTCGAATCGATCGCGGCCTGGATCAGGCCCGCCGCTTCGGCCGCCAGCGCGACGCGCAGCCAGCGACGAATTCCGCTCGCCTCTTCATCGGACAGTTTCTGCACCGCGATCTCGCGCTTGAGGCGCCCCATCGGATACGCGAACAGCGAATCGACGATTTCGACGTCGTCCGGCTTGGGCCGTGAGAGGCCGATGCTGTCGCCATCGATGACGATCAGGGTCTTGGCAGTGGCGACGAAGCGGCCCGGCCGGCCGTTTTCGACGACCGCGATCGGACGCGGCCATTCGTCGCCCGGCAGATGCGGACGCACGATCATCGACAGCGCGAGTTCCGCGGCGTACGGCGAGCGCGCCAGTCGCTCCACCGCGATCGCGGCCGAGAGTGCGCCGAGTTCCGGAATCTGCGCGATATCCCAATAACCACCCTCTTCGATCTCGCGTTCGAGCGCCTCGCCGGTCAGCACGAAGCCATGCGCATCGATCGGCTTGTCCTTGAAGCTCTGGGCCAGGCGATCGACGGCGTCGGCGAGCGCGGACTGGTCGGAAGTCAGTTGGAAGTCCATCAGCGGGGCTCCCGCGGCAGTTTGAGGAAATCGGTGGCGATGATGTTGAGCTGGATCTCGGCCGCACCCGAGGCGATGCCCGCGACGATGCCGCGCTGGTGATGCGCCTGCAGCGGCGGGTCGCCGCCGGCCAGCGCTTCGGGCACGTGCTCGACGACGAACTCGGAAACCAGGCGCTCGGCCATCACCGTCGCATAGCGCGCGGCATTCGCTTCGGCGCCGGTCGGCAGATTGTGCGCACGCTGATCGATGATGCTGTAGTTGTAGAGCCGCGCCGCTTCGCAAGCCGCATGCGCACGCGCGGCCTGCTCGATGGCGCCGACTCCGAAGCGCCCCTCGCGCCTGAGCTGCGCGACCGCACGTGCGAGCGACGTCGAAGCCAGCGCGAAGCGCGGAATGCCGACCCGCTCGAGGGCGAGCGAGGCGCGCGAAATCTCCCAGGCCTGGCCTTCGGCTCCGAGCATCGCGCTCTCGGGCACTTCGACGTTGTCGAAGAAGACTTCGTGGATGTCGCCTTCGCCGATCACGCTCGGAATCTCGCGCACGGTGATGCCCGGCGTGTCCATCGGCACGAGGAAGATCGAAATGCCGCTCTTGCCCGGCGACGTGCGCGCGAGCAAAAAGCAGGTGTCGGCGTAACCGGCGTACGAGGTCCAGATTTTTTGCCCGTTGATGCGGTAGACCGAACCGTGCTTGTCCGCACGCGTGCGCAGGGAAGCGAGATCGGAACCCGCCTCGGGCTCGGAAAAGCCCTGGCACCAGATGGTTTCGCCGCGGGCCATCGGCACGATGTAGCGCTGCTGCTGTTCTTCGGAACCGAAGCGCATGAGCGTCGGCCCGATCCAATTGACGTTCATGTATTGGCCGCCGCGCGGCTCGCCGGCCATCCACATTTCTTCGGCGAGGATGAAGGCCGTCCAGGCGTCGGCGTCGCGCCCGCCCCAGCGGGCCGGCCAGTGCGGAACCAGCAGGCCGGCCTCGGCGAGCTTGCGGCAGAACTTGTCCGCGAATTCGCTTTGAACCTCCGAGGCCGGGCCATGCGCAATCGCCTCCCAGTTGGCCGGCAGATGCTCGGCCAGGAAGCGCCGCACGGTCGCGCGGAATTCGAGTTGCTCCGGGGTCCAGTCAAAGTCCATCAGGGTCGTCCGACAGTTTTCGGGGGTTATCGCTCTACTCGACAGAGATGTTCATTATCGCTCTTTCGGAGAAAGAACGATCGGCGAACACTGCGAGCTTCTCTCCTGCGCGCCTGGGCTCCGCCCGCGTTATAGTTCGTGGCGTTCGGATTCGATGGGAAATGCGGCATGAACCGCACCGAACATCCGGCCGTGAGCCCGGCACCGGAGCGACTATCGGACCCTGGAGGCGACCGTGTCAACGATGTTGTTCAAGACATCCGGGCTCGTGATTTGCCAGCCCAGGCGGCCCGGCATGACGCTCCAGGCAAGAGCGAGAGCCTGCGGAGCATGGTGGCAATCCGCGGCCTCGCAGCGGCGAACAACCCAACCAGCATCGACCCATGAATTCATCCGACCCGACCGTTCTTCCCGAATACCGCACGCTGGCCTTGAGCCGCCAGGGCCGCAGGCTGACGATCACGCTGAACCGCCCCGAGCTGCTCAACGCCTGCAACTACGACATGCACGAGGAGCTCGCCGACGTCTTCGTGTTCGCGCTCGACGACTCGCACTCGGACCTCGTCGTGCTGACCGGCGCCGGGCGCGCCTTCTCGGCCGGCGGCGATTTGCAGCACATCACGCGCAGTGCCGAAAACCCCGAGCTGTTCGATCAGGAAGCGCGCTGCGCCAAGCGCGTCGTCTTCGGCATGCTCGATCTCGACAAGCCGCTGATCTGCCAGCTCAACGGACATGCGGTCGGCCTCGGCGCGACGATCGCCCTGCTCTGCGACGTGATCTTCGCGAACGAGAACGCCAAGATCGGCGATCCGCACGTGAACATCGGACTCGTCGCCGGTGATGGTGGCGCCGCGATCTGGGCGCAGCGCATCGGCCTAGGCCGGGCCAAGGAATATCTGCTGACCGGCGATCTGCTGACTGCGAAGAAGGCGCAGGAGATCGGCCTCGTGAATCACGCCCTGCCCGCCGACGAGCTCGCTCCCGCCGTCGATGCGTTCTGCGAACGCCTGCTCAAGGGCCACATCAAGGCCGTGCGCTGGACCAAGGTGCTGACGAATCTCGAGCTCAAGCGCATTGCGCATGCGGTCATGGACGCCGGCGTCGCCTACGAATCGCTCAGCGTGCGCACGCCCGAGCATCGCGAGGCGGTCAAGGCGCTCGTCGAGAAGCAGGCCGCGGCTACGGCCAGTCGCAAGCCCGGCTAGTTCGGCACAGCGGCCGCCGACTTGGGGGCGTCGGCCCAGAGTTCCTCGGCGAGCTCGAATGCCGCGACGACCGCGGGCTCCTGGCTGCGACGCTTGAGACAGACGAGCGTGAGCTCGGTGCTCAGCGAAACCGGCGACAGCGCGATACGTCCGGCCCGGCTCTCCGATCGCGCGATCGATTCCCGCACGAGCGAAAGCCCGACGCCGGCCCGCACGAGGTCGAGCATCGAAGGCTCGACGTCGACCTGCGCCGCGATCTTCGGCGTCGCGCGAGCGGCTTCGAAGCGCTTGCCGAGCAGCCGGTTGTGTACCGATTCCGGCGGCGTCCAGATCCAGGGCAGCTGCACGAGCTCGGGCCAGCCGGCACGCGCAACCTGCGATTTCCAGGCACGCGGAGCCGATACGCGATAGTCGAAACTCGTCAGCACCACGGCATGCAGGCGCTTGTCTTCCGGCACGCCGAGATAAAACCCGACGTCGAGTTCGCCTGACTGCACCTGCGAAAGTACCCAGCCTGAAATGCCGTGCGAAACATCGGTGTGCAAAGCCGGATGCCGCTCGAGCATGAGCCCGAGCAGGGCGCCGAGGCGCAGGAAATCGGGGTCCAGGATCGTGCCGATCCGGAGCTTGCCGGCAACGCGCTTGGACAGGCGCTCGACTGCGGATTGAAACTCGGCCGAAGCCGCGAGCACGGCCTGCGCGTACGGCAGCAAGGCGTGTCCGGCCGGCAGCAGTTCCATGCCGCGCGGCGTGCGGCGAAACAGCGGAGTGCCGATCGATTCCTGCAGGGACTTGAGCTGCAGGCTCAGGGCCGACTGCGTCAGATGCACGACCTCGGCCGCTCGCGTGATGCCGCCGTGGCGAGCCACCATGTCGAAGATGCGCAGTTGCTTGAGGTCCATGCGTGACGGCGAATGTTCGAGCGAGCGATGGAAGGAGCCGATATTGAGGTTTCTTATATCGAAGCCAGTTTAACTCATTGGCTTATATCGGCTGCTTTGCAGCTTAATATCGTGTTCCCCACAGCGAAGCAGGATCGGACATGAGCTCCTCCGCCTCAAGCGTCACCATTCTCGGCCATTACATCGGCGGCGCCGTTCGCAAGCCCTCCGGCGATGTGAACACCAGTGATGTCTTCAATCCGGCCACCGGCGCCGTCACCGGCAAGGTCACGCTCGCCACGCAGGCCGATGTCGACGCCGCCGTCGCCGCCGCCAAGGCCGCGTTCCCGGCCTGGTCGGCCACCGCGCCGCTACGCCGCGCACGCATCCTCATGAAGTTCCGCGAGCTGCTCGAAGCGCATCGCGACGAACTCGCCAGAATCATCACGAGCGAACACGGCAAGGTGTTCTCGGATGCCTCGGGCGAAGTCACGCGCGGCATCGAGGTGGTCGAGTTCGCGATGAACGCGCCGCATCTGCTCACGGGCTCGCACAGCGACAACATCGGCGGCGGCATCGACAACTGGAACCTGCGCCAGCCGCTCGGCGTGGTCGCCGGCATCACGCCGTTCAACTTCCCGGTGATGGTGCCGATGTGGATGTTCCCGGTCGCTCTGGCTTGCGGCAACACCTTCGTGCTCAAGCCTTCCGAGCGTGATCCGTCGGCTTCGCTGCTCGTCGCCGACCTGCTCAAGCAGGCCGGCCTGCCCGATGGCGTGTTCAACGTGCTGCAGGGCGACAAGCTCGCGGTCGATGGCCTGCTCGCTCACCCCGATGTGCAGGCGCTGTCGTTCGTCGGCTCCACGCCGATCGCCGAATACATCTATGCCGAAGGCACCAAGCGCGGCAAGCGCGTACAGGCGCTCGGTGGCGCCAAGAACCACATGGTCGTCATGCCCGACGCCGATCTCGATCAGGCCGTCGATGCGTTGATCGGCGCGGCTTATGGCTCCGCCGGCGAGCGCTGCATGGCGATTTCGGTCGCCGTCGCGGTCGGCGACATCGCCGACAAGCTCGTCGCCAAGGTCGCCGAGAAGGCCAAGCAGCTCGTGATCTGCAACGGCATGGAATCGCGCGCCGAAATGGGCCCGCTGGTGACCGCCGTGCACAAGGCCAAGGTCGAGGGCTACATCGAGAAGGGCGTCAAGGAAGGCGCCAAGCTCGTCGTCGACGGTCGTGGCCTCAAGGTGCCGGGACACGAGAACGGCTTCTTCACGGGCGGCACGCTGTTCGACAAGGTCACGCCCGAAATGACGATCTACAAGGAAGAAATCTTCGGCCCGGTGCTCAGCGTCGTGCGCGTGCCGGATTTCGCGACCGCGCTCGAACTGATCAACGCGCACGAGTTCGGCAACGGCGTCGCCTGCTTCACGCGCGATGGCGCGACGGCTCGCGAGTTCTCGCGTCGCGTGCAGGTCGGCATGGTCGGCATCAACGTGCCGATTCCGGTGCCGATGGCCTGGCATTCGTTCGGTGGCTGGAAGCGTTCGCTGTTCGGTGACACGCATGCCTACGGCGAGGAAGGCGTGCGCTTCTACACGCGCTACAAGAGCATCATGCAGCGCTGGCCCGACAGCGCTTCGAAGGGGCCGGAGTTCGTGATGCCGACGGCGCAGTAAGCCGCGCCAGCATTTTCGTCGCGCAATGAAAAGGCCCGCGAAAGCGGGCCTTTTCATTTGCTCCGGCGGCCGGATCAGACGATCTGGCCGATCTCGGTTCCCACGTCGAGCGTGTCACCGGCCGGCAGCTTCTGCACCAGCTTTCCCGACGCCGGAGCTGAAATTTCCTGCACCGACTTGCCGGTTTCGAGCGAGTAGATCGGATCGCCTTCCTTGACCTCGGCTCCGTCCGCGACCAGCCATTCGGTCAAGGTGCCCTCGGTCATGGACATTTCGAGTTTGGGAATGGTGAGTGAAGTCGGCATTGAGGGCACTCCGGCGTATTGGGATAGATCAGTTCTTGAAGGACAGGATTTCACGCACGCGCGCGGCGATCGCGGGCGCGCTCGGAATCTGGTTCATCTCGATGTCGCGCGAATAACCGATCGGCGCGAACGCGGCGCCCAGACGGCCCACCGGGGCCTTCAGGGTCGAGAAGCGCTCTTCGGAAATCGTGCTCGCGATCTCGGCGCCGAAGCCACCGAACTCGGTCGCCGCATGCACGACGAGCGCACGACGCGTCTTCTTCACCGAGTCGAGCACGCGGGCGTAGTCGATCGGAACCAGCGTACGCAGGTCGATGACCTCGGCGCTGATGCCTTCCTTCTGCAATTCGTCCGCGGCCTTGACGCATTCGTGCACTTGCCAGCCGTAGGACACCAGCGTGATATCGGTGCCTTCGCGACGAATCTTGGCGACGCCGAGCGGAATGCGGTAGTCCTCGAGCGGAACGTCGCCCTTGATGCCGCGCAGCAGCTTGATCGATTCGAGATGGATGACCGGGTCGTCGTCGAAGATCGAGCTCAGCAGCAGGCCCTTCGCATCGAACGGCGTGCTCGGCATGACGACCTTGAGGCCCGGAATGTGCGCGAACCAGGCTTCGAGCGACTGCGAATGCTGCGCACCGAAACCGCCGATGCCACCGCCGACCATCATGCGCACGACGAGCGGCACGTTGGTCGCGGCGCCCGACATGAAGCGCTGCTTGGCCGCATGGTTGAAGATCGGGTCCATGCAGACGCCGGCGAAGTCGTTGAACATGATTTCGGTGATCGGGCGCATGCCGACTAGCGCGGCGCCGACACCGGCGCCGATGATGGCCTGTTCGGCGATCGGCGTATCGAGCACGCGATCCTTGCCGAACTTCGCCTGCAGGCCCTTGGACGTGCCGAACACGCCGCCCGGCTTGCCGACGTCTTCACCAAAGGCGACCACGCCCTTGTCCAGTTCCATCGCCGTCGCCTGCGCCTGGATGACGGCTTCGAGCATCAGCATGTTCTTGCGCTCGCCAGTCGGCTCGACCTCGGCTTCGCGCAGCGGATACTGGCCGCGCACCGGCACGTTGCTGACGTCGGCGTAGACGTCGACGAGCGTTTCGGAGGCCGGCGTGTTCGGCGCGGCGAGCGCCTTCTCCATCGCGGTTTCGACCTCGATGCGCGCGGCTTCCTCGATCTCGGTGACCTGCGCTTCGGTGAGGATGCCCGACTCGATCAGCAGCGCGCGCGTGCGCGGAACCGGCCAGGCTTCCTTGCCGGACTTGAGTTCGTCGGCGGGCGCGTTGTGATTGTCGCCGACGCCGGCATGCGGGCCGAGGCGATACGTGGTCGCTTCGACGAACACCGGGCCCTTGCCGGCGCGAACCTCTTCGACCACGGTCTTCATGCCCTGGTAGAAGGCGACCGGATCGTTGCCGTCGAGCTTGACGCCCTTGAAGCCGTAGCCGGCCGCGCGCGAGGCCAGATCCTGGCTCGCGGTGTAGTCCGCGTACGCGGTGTACTCGCCGTACTGGTTGTTCTGGCACAGGAAGATCACCGGCAGCTTCCACGAGCCGGCGAAATTCATCGCCTCGTGCACGGCGCCGATGCTGGTCGCGCCGTCACCGAAATTGACGATGGTCACGCGATCTTCGCCGCGCGATTTCGCGGCGAAGGCCAGGCCGTTCGCGATCGGCGCGCCCGCACCGACGATGGCCGTGGTCAGCATCGAACCCGAAGCCGGATCGGAGATGTGCGGAGCGCCGCCCTTGCCCTTGTTGACGCCGGTGGCGCGCCCCAGGGCTTCGGCGAACAGGCCTTCGAGATCGAGGCCTTTGGCGACCTGATCGTGAATGCCGCGATAGGTGGTGACCATGTAGTCGCGCGAACTGGTCAGCGTCGAAACCGTGGCCGGAATCACTTCCTGACCCGTCGCCGGCCAGTACGAGAACAGGAACTTGCCTGCCGACAGGCCAGCCTGAATCCCCTTGTCGACGGCGCGGATGCGCGCCATCTGGCGATAGATGTCGACCAGAGTCTTGGCTTCGATGCCCAGGCCGGTAGGTGCTTTTGCTTGCATGCTTTTGCCTCGAATGGTTCTGGTCTCTGCGAGCCGATCGCTGAACGGGACATCGTCCGAAAGCGATCGCCAAGCCTTCATCCAACAGTGTAGTTCAATTGATGCGGCTCAACGGATGCCGATCAGCTGAGCCGTCAATTGAATTGGAAAGCCTCCAGGGCCTCCGCGAACGCGCGCGTGAAGCGCGCCGCATCAGCCCCGTTGATCACGCGGTGGTCATAGCTCAGCGACAGCGGCAGGAACGATTTCAGCACCGGCTTGCCCTCCGCGTCGGGCACGAAGCGATCGGCCGCGCG
The DNA here is from genome assembly GCF_058783045.1 of Hydrocarboniphaga sp. FW305-C-57. Classification (NCBI taxonomy): domain Bacteria; kingdom Pseudomonadati; phylum Pseudomonadota; class Gammaproteobacteria; order Nevskiales; family Nevskiaceae; genus Hydrocarboniphaga; species Hydrocarboniphaga sp. FW305-C-57. The sequence goes on from NZ_JBYSYG010000002.1 coordinate 225,492, forward strand.
CGTGATGCCGAGGATCGCCACCTCGGGCGCATTGATGATCGGCGAGAAACTCGTTCCGCCGATGTGGCCGAGCGAAGACAGCGAGAAGCAGCCGCCGGACATTTCGGCGACCGAAAGACCCTTGGTGCGCGCCTTCTCGGACGTCTTCACGATCTCGGCCGCGATCTCGCCGACGCTCTTCTTGTCGCAGTCGCGAATCACCGGCACCAGCAGGCCGCTCGGCACGTCGACCGCGATGCCGATGTGGTAGTAGCCCTTCTGGAACAGCGTCGCGCCATCGGCCGACAGCGAGACGTTGAACTGCGGATATTTCTGCAGGCAGGCGACCGCCGCCTTGACCAGCGCCGGCAGCAGCGTGCGCTTCTGGTCCGGATGCGCCGCATTCCATTCCTTGCGGCGGCGCTCGAAACCAGTGATGTCGGCCTCGTCGTTGTGCGTGACGTGCGGAATCGACGTCCAGTTGCGCTGCATCACACGACCGACGTAGTGCTGGATCTTGCCGACGGCACGCGATTCGACCGCACCGTAAACGGAAAAGTCGTCCGCAGGCCAAGGCAAGGGCGCAAGCACCGCGGCGGGAGATTTGGTGTCGCTCATGAGTAAAATTCCGTATCAGTTTTTCGTGGGCGCAGCGCTGGCTGCATCCATCTGCAAGACTTCCCAGAACACCGGCTGGGCCCCTTCCACCGCCGTGCTGCGCTGTATGCGGCCGCTGATGACGCGCGAGTTCATCTCGTCGATGAAGCCCTGCAGATCGTCGGTCTCGATCTCGAACACCGTGAGGTACTTGAACGCATCGGGAGCCGGGCGCACCTGCGCGGAGGCGATGGCTCCGCGGCGCCCCCAGATGACTCCCGGGAGTTCGAGGATCTGGTCGAAATGCGTCGCGATGTAGTCGAGGTATTCCGGCTCCCGCCCTGCAGCCGCGTTGCTGTGAACCACGAACAGATAACGGGACATTCGATCACCCTCGCCTATTGCGTCGTCTCTGGCCGGCATTCGTCTCGAGATGCTCGATACGAAGCGACGATCAGACCGACGCCTTCGAAGTCAGCAAACGTTGACGCGTCGCATCGTCGAGCGGAGGCGCTCCGCTTTCCGGCGGCGTCTCCAGACTGTTGATCGCCAAGGCCAGGGTTCCATAGCAGCCGACCAGAAAAATCAGATCGAGCAGCTGCGTCTGGCTGTAGCGCCGCGACAACCGCGACCAGCTGTCCGGCGTAATGCGAGACAGCGCCTGCAGCTCGTCCACCGCGCGGATCAGCTCCGCATCTTCCTCGCTCCAGCCTTCGGCGTCGGGGCCGACTTGCAGGCGCAGCAGTTCGTCTTCGCTGAGCCCGGCGCGCTTTCCGAGTATCCAGTGCTGCACGAGCTCGTATTCGGAGTGCATCAGCCAGGACAGGCGCAGGATCGCGATCTCGCGGTCGCGATAGGCCAGCGAGCTGCCGCCGGCCACGTGCGCGTTGTACGTCATGAACGCTTTCGCGAGCGCCGGATAATGAGCAAAGGTGCCGAGCACGTTGACGCCGCGCACCTTGTCATCGCCTGCCTTCCAGCCATTGATGACGAAATTGTAGCTGGCCGGAAACGCGGCCAAGGCCGCATGTGCCGCCTCGTCCCACTCGGATGGCGGCTTGGGCACAATTCGCGGAATGGACTGCTGATCCGAACTCAAGTGAAGCTCCTCCGCGTGCATTGTCCGGCCGATTCGCGAGGGACCTGCGAGCTCCGCGCCCCGAAAACCGGATGGCGAGAGCGGCCGCCCACAATCACTTACGGCGCTTATTATCGACAGTATTGTTGACTTGGATTGTAAGCGACGCCCTTCTGGCGTGGCAACGGCGCGGCCTCCCGGCCCGCCCGGATCCGGGGAGGCTACCCAAATTGCCTCGATCGGGCCACGCCTTGCACGGCCGGATCGCGGACGGCATCGATCGTCCTTCCACCCAACAATCGTGTTGATTGTTGCGATGCGCCACGCTTAGGCTCGAGGGTGGCGGACCACAGACGATCGCGGGCGCCATCGCTTCATCCTTTCGCTGCTGGTCGGCCCGATCAAGGCCGATCTCCGCATTTCGGATACGCCATCCGCAGAGACAGAATGAGTACCGACGCGCCCCTTTCAGCCCGCTCGCAAACCCCGTCGTTCGATGCGCAAACCGCTTCGCCTTCCGGCAGCGGGCTCGAGCCCCTGTGCCGGCAGGCGCTTTCGCGTCCGGCCGATCGCCCGGCGCTCGAGTTCGATCAGCGCTGGATCCACTGGGGCGAGATGCGCCACGTGGCGCAGAAGATCGACGCGCTGATCGAAGCGAGCGGCAGCCCGGCCAGCGGACCGATCGGCTTCGTGCCGCGCAACCGGCCTTCGGCGATCGCCGCCCTGCTCGGGCTGCTCGCACGCGGCTGCCATCTGCGCATGATCTACGCCTTCCAGTCACCGGCCGCCATCGCGCGCGACCTCGAACGCCTGAAGCCGGCCGTGGTGATCGCGGCCGCCGAAGATTTCACCGACGAAGTGCTCGGCGCCTCGCGTGCATACGGCATCGCCGGCATCGCGCTGAGCGAAATGGATGCGCTCGCGGTTCCGGACCTGGAGCGCACGCAATATCCGATCGAGGAAACCACGGGCTCGTATTCGCGCATCGAAATCCTCACGAGCGGAACCACCGGCCCGCCGAAGCAGTTCACCGTGAGCTACGAGCTCATCGCCCGGCATCACATCGGCGCCGTGAGCGATCTGTCCGAAGCGCCGCCGACGCTGCTGTATTTCCCGCTCGGCAACATCACCGGCCTCTATTCGACGATTCCGCCCTTGATCAAGGGCCAGCGCGCGGTGCTGCTCGACCGCTTCAGCGTCGCGGGCTGGCACGACTACGTGAAACGCTATCGCCCGCTCGCGAGCGGGCTGCCGCCCGCCGGCGTGCAGATGGTGCTCGACGCCAGGGTTCCGAAGGCAGACCTCGCGAGCATCCGCAGCATGGGCACCGGCGCCGCGCCGCTCGACCCGGCCGTGCAGCGCGCCTTCGAAGCCGAGTACGGCATTCCGATTCTCTTGTCCTACGGCGCGACCGAATTCGGCGGCCCGGTATCGGCGATGACGCTGGATCTGCACCAGCAATGGGGCCAGTCGAAATTCGGCAGCGTCGGCCGTGCGCTGCCGGGCGCGCAGTTGCGCGTGATCGATGCGGAGACCGGCGCGGTGCTGCCGGCCGGGCAGGAAGGCATTCTCGAAGTGGTGTCTCCGCGCATCGGGCCGCAGTGGATACGCACGGCCGACGTCGCGCTGATCGACGAGGACGGCTTCCTGTTTCATCGTGGCCGCGCGGACGGCGCGATCATGCGCGGCGGATTCAAGCTGCTGCCCGAAACCATCGAACGCGCCCTGCTGCTGCATCCGGCGATCTCGGCCGCGGCTGCGACCGGCATCGCCGATCATCGGCTCGGACAGGTTCCCGTCGTCGCTGTGCAGATCAAGCCCGATGCGCAAGCGCCGACGGCCGAGCAGCTCGAAGCGCATCTGCGCGAGCACGTTCCGGCTACGCATATCCCGGTGGCCTGGCGCTTCGTCGACAGCCTGCCGCGCACGCCGTCGTACAAGGTCGACCGGCCCGCGCTTCGACAGCTGTTCGCGAGTTCATGAATCAACACATATGATGATTAGTACGAATTGGAAAGTGCGAGAGAGCGGGAGCGAGAGCGCGGCATGAGCTACTTCGGCGAATTGCGCACGCATTGGCGTGCGCTGCTGGCGTCCGCCATCGGCATGGGCGCCGGCATGTCGATCAACATGTACATCACGAGCATCTTCGCTCCGTACCTGATCGCGGACTTCGGCTGGTCGAAATCGCAGTTCGCACTCGTCGGCACCACCACCCTGGTGGTGCTGTTCTGCGTGCCTTTCATCGGCCGCCTAACCGATCGCTTCGGCGTGCGGCGCATGGCGACGGTCGGCGTGATCGCGATGCCGGTTTCGTTTCTCGCCTTCAGCTTCTACGAGGGAGACATTCTCGGCTTCGTCGGCATCTATGCCTTGCAGCTGATCTTCGGCACCACCACTTCGGCGACGGTCTACAGCCGGCTCGTCGCCGAGCGCTTCGACAGCGCGCGCGGCATCGCGCTCGCGCTGGTCGCCTGCGGCCCGGCCGTGGTCGGCGCGCTCGGCAGCCCGGCACTCAATGCCTTCATCGAGACGCATGGCTGGCGCATTGGTTACCAGGCGCTCGCGGTCTACGCGACGATCGCCGGCATGCTCGCACTGAGCCTGATTCCGCCGCTGTCGAAGTCCGAAGCCAGGACCGTGCAGGCGCAAGGTCCGGCGCGTCGCGACTACGCGCTGATCCTTCGCAACCCGGCGTTCGCGATCATCATGACCGGCACCTTCCTGTGCAGCATTCCGATGGCCCTGCACAACCACCAGATGAAGATGATGCTGCTCGACAACGGCGCGACTTCGGCCGGCGCGGCGATGATGATGTCGAGCTATGCGATCGGCGTGATCGCCGGCCGCCTGCTCTGCGGCATCGCGCTCGATCGCCTGCCCGCACATCTCGTCGCCGCGATCAGCATGGGCCTGCCGAGCGCCGGCCTGCTGCTGATCGCCTCGCCGTTCGACTCCTTCTGGGTGCTCGCGAGCGGCGTGATGCTGATGGGACTTTCGCTCGGCGCCGAAGGCGACGTCCTCGCCTTTCTGGTCATGCGCTACTTCGGCGTGCAGGTCTACAGCGGCGTGCTCGGCCTGGCGGTCGCGGCCGTCGGCATCGCCTCGGCGATCGGCTCGGTGGTGCTGAGTGCCACGCTCGCGGCGACCGGCAACTTCATGCTGTTCGTGCTCTCTTGCGGCGTCGGCGTGTTGTTCGGCTCCGCGCTGTTCGTGCCGCTCGGCAGGCCCGCCGTCACGCGCGTCGCCGATCGGCTCGCGCAGGAGCACGAATCCAGCGAAACGCTGGAAAACCTGAGCCCTGCAACGACCGCGCGCGCCTGAGGCCGCGCAGCCTCAACGCTGGGCGCTCAAATCCGGAATGATCTGCGGTAAGTCCACCGACTGGCGGATGCCCGGCGCCGCTGCGCAAACGTAAGGCACGGCGTTGACGGCGCGGTGCGCCGTATAGCCCGGCGTCGTCGCCGCCTTGTGCTCGGGCGACACGGTGAAATGCAGATGCATATCGAGCGGGCAGTCGCCTTCGACTTCGACCTGCCAGCCGTCGCCGCGCAGTTTCCAGTCCTTGTCGATGTCGGTGCTGATGAACCAGTTCGCGGTGAACGTGATCAGCGGCTTGCCCTTGCGCAGGCCCGAGACGGTCGTCCGCAAGGCGGCCACGGTGCCGGCTTCGACGACACCCGCCGCGATCTCGATTCGATTGCGCGCGAGCGCGACGTCGCCACCGGCCTGGATGTCGTCGAGCGGCAACCCGATCGCCTCGGCCACGACACGCAGCGAATAGCCGAACTCCTCGCGCAGGTAATGCGCACGCCCGGCCTCCGCCTGCGGATTGCGGGCCTGGCCGAATCCCATGATCTGGAACAGCATCTCGGGCGAATTGCGCGCCGAGCAATCGGCGTATTCGCTGATGTGCAGCGCATCGAGCCTGCGCTGGATCGACAGCAGCGTGAACGGCACCGCCTCGGTGATGAAGCCGGGACTGCTGCCGGTGCTGTGCAGCGAGCTGCCACCACTGCGGCAGGCGTCTTCGATGCGGGTGCGTGCCGCCGCATCGAGCCGATCGGCGTGATGGAACTCGGGGCGCGTCGTCACCACGTTGCAGCCCGAGGCGAGCAGACGGCGCAAGTCGTCGAGGTCGATGCGTTGCGGCATGTAGAGCACGCAGTCAGCCTTGAGCGCGAGCACGTGGTCGATGCTGCGCGTGGCCCGCACGCCGACCGCCGGCAGGCCGCAGAGCTCGCCGGCGTCGCGTCCGACCTTGTCGTCCGAATAGACATAGAGCCCGACCAGATCCAGCCCCGGATGCTCGATGACCGTGCGCAGGGCGCGCAGGCCGATGTTGCCGGTGGCCCATTGCACCACTCGATAGCGTTTGGCCGGCAACAGGGAAAGGCTGGCTGCGCCCAGGTGGCTCATGCGGTTCTCCTCGGATCGTTATGGTCTGAACAGGTCTTGCTGCGATTGTGCACAGGCAGCCGTGTCCTTGTGAACACCACTGGTGTGTAAAATAGGACAACAAAGCAAGCCCCTAGCAGGCTCGCTCGAAACAGGCCTTGACCCAATACGCCCAGCCACGGCGGAGGAGACGCTGATCGTGCACCGTCGCCGCTACGCAGCCGCGCCAGACGCCCTGGAGCAGCGTTCGTGACGAACGCAGCCGGCAAGTCCACCGAAACCCGAGGCGCGTTCGCCCCGCTGCGCGAGCGTGTGTTCCGCAACATCTGGACGGCGAGCCTGCTGTCGAATTTCGGCCAGCTGATCCTCGGCGTCGGCGCCGCCTGGGAGATGACGCGGCTGACGACCTCCGCGAGCATGGTCGCGCTCGTGCAGTCGGCGATGATGATTCCGATGATGCTGGTCGCCGTACCGGCCGGGGCGATCGCCGACATGTTCGACCGGCGCAAGACCGCGATGCTCGGCCTGGGCTTCGCGAGCCTGTCGGCCGCGATGCTCACGACGCTCGCGCTGCTGGGCCTCACGACACCGTGGATGCTGCTGCTGTTCTGCTGCCTGATCGGCGGCGGCGTCGCGCTCTACGCGCCAGCCTGGCAGGCCTCGATCATCGAGCAGGTGCACCCCAATCATCTGCCCGCGGCGGTTGCGCTCGGCGCGGTGAGCTACAACATCGCGCGCAGCTTCGGGCCGGCCGTCGGCGGCGTGATCGTGCTCGCGGTCGGCGCCCAGGGCGCATTCGCGATCAACGCCGTGTTCTACCTGCCGCTGCTGATCACCTTCTATTTCTGGAGCCGCCAGCAGCCGATGAACCGGCTGCCGCCCGAGCGCATCGATCGCGCCATCGTCTCGGGTGCGCGCTACGCGCTGCATTCGCCCGCGATCCGCATCGTGCTGCTGCGTGCCTTCGTGTTCGGCATCTGCAGCGCGGCGGTCGCGGCGCTGACGCCGCTGATCGCACGCGATCTGCTGCACGGCAACGCGGGCACCTTCGGCCTGCTGCTCGGCGCGACCGGCGTCGGCGCCGTCATCGGAGCGCTCGCCGTCAGCGACGTGCGCGAACGCTTCGGGGCCGAGCAGGCCGTCACCCTGTGCGCGATCGTCTCGGCGCTGACGACGATTCCGATCGGTTTGAGCTCGCAGCTGCCCGTCACCTTGGCGCTGCTGATGATCTCGGGCGCCGCCAACATGCTGCTGGTGTCGCTGTTCTCGGTCGGCGTGCAGCTGTCAGCTCCACGCTGGGTCGCGGCGCGCGCGATCGCGCTGCACTCGTCCGCGCTGACCGGCGGCATCGCCATCGGCGCCTGGATCTGGGGACAGGTCACCGCGGCGCACGGCGTCGATGTCGCCGTCATCGCGGCCGGCTGCCTGCTGCTGCTGAGTTCGGCGGTCGGGCGGGTCCTGCCGATGCCGCGCGTGTCGCTCAGCGAAATCGAGATCGTCGAGCTCGGCCACGAGCCGCAGGTGGCGCTGCCGCTGACCGCGCGCAGCGGGCCGATCGTCGTCGAGATCGACTACCGCGTCGATCCACAACAGGCCCGCCACTTCTACGGCGCCATGCTCAAGCTGCAGCACGCGCGGCTGCGCAACGGCGCTTTCGACTGGTCATTGTCACGCGATATCGCCAACCCGGCCCTGTGGACGGAACGCTATTACTGCCCGACCTGGGGCGACTACCTGCGCCAGCGCGAGCGCTTCACTCAATCCGACCGCGAACTGCAGGCGCAGGCGGATGCCTTCAATACGACGACCGAGCCCGGCGCACGCGTGCGCCGGCGACTCGAACGCCCTTTCGGTTCGGTACGCTGGCGAGCCGACGTGCCGGACCCCAAGCGGGACACGCTCAGCGTCTTCACGCCGTGAAGCGCGGGCCATGACGACAGACGAAGAACTGAATTCGAACGGAGAAACCAGATGTCCGAGGCATACATCATCGATGCAGTCCGCACTCCACGCGGCATCGGCAAGGTCGGCAAGGGCGCCCTCGCCCACCTGCATCCGCAGCATCTGGCGGCGACCGTGCTCAAGGCGCTGCACGATCGCAACGGCTTCGACACGCGTCATGTCGACGACGTCATCTGGGGCACCAGCGCGCAGAAGGGCAAGCAGGGCGGCGACATGGGCCGCATGGCCGCGCTCGACGCCGGTTACGACAAGACCGTCAGCGGCGTCACGCTCGATCGCTTCTGCGGCAGCGGCCTGACCGCGGTGAACTTCGCCGCCGCGCAGATCAAGGCCGGCATGGAAGACCTGATCGTCGCCGGCGGTACCGAAATGACGTCGCAGATTGCCGCAATGCAGCAGGCCGAAGCCGCCGCCGGCCTGAAGTCGCCGGGCCTCGGCACCGGCAACGCGCGCCTGCAGGCCAAGTATCCGCAATCGCACCAGGGCGTCAGCGCCGATGCGATCGCGTCGATGGAAGGCATCACGCGCGAGGCGCTCGACGCTTTCGGCGTCGAAAGCCAGAAGCGTGCGGCGCGCGCGATCGCCAACGGCTGGTTCGACCGATCCATCGTTCCGGTCTACGACGAGGACGGCAAGCTCGTGCTCGCCAAGGACGAACATCCGCGCCCGGACACCACGCTCGAAGGCCTCGCCGCGCTCAAGCCGAGCTTCGGCCAGATCGCCGACATGCCGATCGACGAGGCCGGCACCACCTTTCGCAAGATCATCAACCAGGTGTATCCGGACCTGAAGATCGAGGCGTTCCATCACGCTGGCACCTCGTCGGGCAACGTCGATGGCGCCGCCGCGCTGCTGCTCGCCTCCGAGGCCTATGTGCGCAAGCACGGGCTCAAGCCGCGCGCCCGCGTGATCGCGAGCGCCAACATCGGCGACGACCCGACGCTGATGCTCAACGCCCCGGTTCCGGCGGCCAGGAAGATCCTCGCCCGCGCCGGCCTGTCGGTCGGCGACATCGATCTGTGGGAGGTCAACGAAGCCTTCGCGGTCGTCGTCGAGAAGTTCATTCGCGACCTGCGCATCGACCGCGAGCGGATCAACGTCAACGGCGGCGCGATCGCGCTCGGCCACCCGATCGGCGCCACCGGCGCGATCCTGATCGGAACCGTGCTCGACGAGCTCGAGCGCCGCGATCTCAAGCGCGGCCTCATCACCATGTGTGCCGCCGGCGGCATGGCGCCGGCGATCATCATCGAGCGCGTTTGAGTGCGCGGCATGCGGCCCGGCGCCACCGCCAATGGTGTAAGTTCCCGCCGAAACATGAACTCGGACACGGGAGAACGACTCATTAGCCAGCCGGACGTTCGCAAGCGTGCCATCGGCCGCAAGCTCACGCTGATCTCGCGCCAGCTCTGGCATCAGTTCGACCAGAGTGTGTCGAGCTCCGGCGTCTCGCGCGCCAAGTGGGGGCTGATCGCGGCGGTTTCGCACACGCCGGGCGCCACCCAGCGCGCGATCGCCAACATGCTCGAAGTCACCGAAGTGACCGCCGGACGCATGATCGACCGGCTCTGCGAAGACGGCCTGCTCGAGCGGCGCGAGAACCCGCAGGACCGGCGCGGCTACTGCGTCTATCTCACGCCCGCGGCCAAACCCTTGCTCGACCAGCTCGGCGAGGCCGCCGCGGCCTACGAGGCCAGCGCCTTCGCCGGGCTCAGCGACGAGGATTTGACCCGCCTGAACGCCGTGCTCGACATCATCGCCCGCAACATCGCCGTCCCCCAGCGACATGAGAGCCGCAAACCCGGCGACCTTGACTGAGCAAGCAAAGCTAATTGCACCGAAATACTAACGTAGCTTATTATTCGGTTGCGGGGCCCCGTCTCGGCCCCAATTCCGGAGATACGAAGTGAAGAAGTCGCTGTTCGTGTTCGCGATGCTGGCTGTGATCGGCACCTCCGCCGTGGCGCAGGATGCCCCGTCGGCCTCGGCGGTTCAGGTTTCGGCAACCAAGGGCAAGATGCTGTTCGCCTCCAACGGCGGCCGCCTCGGCTCGGTGTATCGCGTCAAGACCGATGGTTCCGTGCAGCTGATCCTGGACGGCAAGATGAAGACGGTGCCGGTTGGCACGCTGTCGATGCAGGACGGCAAGCTCACCACGAGCCTTTCGAAGGCCGAGGTCATCTCGCTGCGTTAAGCGGCGAAAGCCGCAGCCGCTGCGGCACACAAAGGGCCCAACAAAATCCCCACTGGCCCAGGGAGGAGAACAGTGAAGACGCTGAAAGTCGGCATCATCAGCGCAAATTGGGGTGCCTTCGCACACCTGCCCGGATGGCGTGCCATTCCGGGGGTCGAAGTCGTGGGCATTTGCACTTCGCGCCGCGAAACAGCCGAAGCAGCAGCGGAACGTTTCCGCATCGAGCGTCCCTACTGGGACGCCGAGGCGATGGCGGCTGACCCCGACATCGACATCGTCGATTGCGGCACGCGCCCCAGCATTCGTCATTCGATGGTGCTGGCGGCGCTGCGCAACGGCAAGCATGTCTACAACGGCATTCCGTTCGCCGCGGATTTCTCATGCGCGCGCCAATTGCGCGACGCCTGGAAAGCCAGCGGCAGCGTGGCCGTGGTCGATGCTTTTTCGCAGTGGCTGCCGGCCCATCGGCTCGCCAAGGAGATGGTCGACGACGGCTTTCTGGGCCAGCCGTTCGGCGGCACCTGCATCTTCGACATCAGCCTGTTCAATCAGCTCAACCCGCAGTTTCCTTACAACTGGTTCTGGCAGGGCGGGCTCGGCGTTTCGGCGCTGCGCAATCTCGGCAGCCATGCGCTGCACATGCTCACGTTCCTGTTCGGGCCGATCGAAGAACTCGTCGCAGACGAGCGCCAGTTGCTCAAGGAATGGCGCTTCCCGGACGGCAAGCTCATCAAGCCCGAGACCTGCGATTTCGCCAATCTGCTGCTGCGCTTTCAGAGCGGACTGAGCCTGCAATTGCAGGTGTCGTGGAATGCGACGCTGACGCCGGGCTGGACGCTCGAAGCCTTCGGCAGCCAGGGGCGATTCGTCGCGCGTGCGCCGACCTTCCCGACCAGCCGCGACACCACGCTGCACGCCGGTACGCTCGGCGGCCGCTTCGAGCAGCTCGCGATTCCGGAGCGCCTGCTCAAAACACCGGAAGTCGGCCTCGACTCCGAATGCGAGCCCAATGCCTCGCATCCGATGGCCTTGTCGATGAACCGCATGGTCGAGGCGATTCGCGGCAATGGCGCGCCGGCACCCGATTTCGCCCAGGCGTTCGAGGTCGAGCGCGCGCTCGAAGCCGCCCGGATTTCGTCCGAACAGCAGCGCTGGGTGCGGCTCGATGAAATCGTCTGATTCCGCCGAACTGTCCACAGCGCTCGATGCCGCCCCGCCATGGGCGGCTCGCCCGCTGCCGCTGCAGGGCGCCCGCAATTTCCGCGATCTCGGCGGCTATCGCACGGCCGATGGGCGCAGCGTTCGCTGGGGCAAGCTTTACCGTTCGGGCAGCATGGCCGAGCTCACGCCGGCCGACTGCGACTACCTCGGCGGGCTCGGCATTCGCTTCGTCTGCGATCTGCGCACGACCGACGAACGCGCTGCCGCCCCGTGTGCCTGGACCGAAAGCGCCGGCACGATCCACTGGAGCCGCGACTACTTCACGAGCTTCGGCGATCTGCGCAACCTGCTGCGGGCCGATCTGCCGCCGACCGTCGCGGCCGTTCGGCAGGCCATGCAGACGGCCTACCGGCAGCTGCCGTTCGAACAGGCGCCCGCGTATCGCGAGCTGTTCAAGCGGCTCCATCAGGGCGAGTTGCCGATGATCTTCAACTGCACGGCCGGCAAGGACCGCACTGGCATCGCCGCCGCGCTGATCCTGAGCGCACTCGGCGTCGATCAGGAGCAGATCATCGAGGACTACGGCCTGACCAACCAGCTGCTCGATCCGCTGCGCCGCGCTGGCAGCCCGAACAAGCAAAGCCTGCTGAGCCGGTTGTCGCCCGAGATACTGCAGTCGGTCATGGGCACGCATCCCGATTACCTGCGCTCGGCGTTCGTGGCGATCGAGGAACGCCACGGCGAGCTCGATCGCTACCTGAGCGAGGTGCTCGGCATCGGCGCGAACGAGCTCGCCGGCATCCGCCGGGAGCTGCTCGAGTAGACCGGCGATGTCCGGTGGATCGCTGGCGGAGCGGAGCCGCAAGCGCTTGCCTGACGGTGCAACTCGCAGTGCCCGCACCGGGCAAAGCGAAGCCGTCACAGCGCCTTCTCGTGTCGCCGGATCAGACCCAAACCGGCTATGATCGGCCCCTAGCTGTACACAACAACGGTGTGCATTAACGGCACGCAGCAGTGGACGGAGAGAAGGTATGACGCAGGTGATGAAAGGCGTGCGGATTCTGGAGGTCGCTCAGTTCACCTTCGTGCCCGCTGCCGGCGCGATCCTCGCCGACTGGGGCGCGGACGTGATCAAGATCGAACACCCGGTGCGCGGAGACACGCAGCGTGGCTTCATCAACATGGGCGGCATTTCGGTCGATCCGAACCGCAATCCGCTCATGGAGCATCCGAATCGCGGCAAGCGCAGCGTCGGCATCGATGTGTCGACCAAGCAAGGGCAGGAACTGCTCTACGAAATCGCCAAGACCGCCGATGTCTTCCTGACCAACTATCTACCGTCGGTCCGGCAGAAGAACAAGTTCGACTTCGAGCACATTCGTGCGGCGAACCCGAAGATCATCTACGCGCGCGGCAGCGCCTACGGCGACAAGGGCCCGGAACGCGATGTCGGCGGTTTCGACGGCACCGCGTTCTGGTCGCGCAGTGGCGTCGGCCACGCGATGACGCCGCCCGAGCTCGAAGGTCCGCTGTCGCAGGGCATCATGGCCTTCGGCGATTCGATCGGCGGCATGTTCATCGCGGGCGGCATTTCGGCGGCGCTGTTCAATCGCGAGCGCACCGGCGAAGGCGTGGAGCTCGATGTCTCGCTGCTCAGCAGCGCCTGGTGGGCGTCCGGCGCCAACATCGCGCAGTTCCTCGAAGTGGGGCAGACCTCGCGCAATTCGATGCCGACTTCGGGCGGCTCGCTGCGCAACCCGCTGATGGGCAACTTCCGCACTTCCGACGGCGGCACGATCAACCTTTGCATGGTCAGCCCGACCGGCCTGATCCGCGACGCCTTCGCCCATTTCGGCATTCCGGAAGCGGCGGACGATGCGCGCTTCGCCGATGTGAAGAGCCTCTTCGCCAACGCGGGCGCGGCGAGCGACCTGATCGTCAAGGCGATCGGCAGCAAGCCGTTCGAATACTGGCGTCAGCATCTCAAGACGATGAAGGGCCAGTGGGCGCCGATCCAAAGCCTCGGCGACTTGACCACCGACGAGCAGGCCGTCGCCAACGACATGCTGGTGACGCTCGAAGGCGACGACGGCAAGCCGTTCCAGGTCGTGCGCGGCCCCGTGCAGTTCAATCACGAGCCGCTCAAGACCACGCGCGCGCCGCAGGCTTCGGAACACACCGAGACCTTCCTGATGGAACTGGGCCTCGAGTGGGATCGCATCGAAAGCCTGAAGGCCGCAGGCGCCATCGCCTGAGACCACACACTAGCCAGAGAAACCAATGAAAGCCGGAAGCAAACTCAAGAGCTCGGTGTGCGACACCGAGGTGATGGTCATCAAGGCAGCCGATGTCGCCGTCGCATGCGGCGGCGCGCCGATGGGCGAGGACAAGCCGGCCACCAAGGGGGCGATCGATCCGTCGTTCGCCGAAGGCACCAAGATGGGCAAGCGCTACGTCAACGCCGCCGGCACGCTCGAACTGCTCTGCATCAAAGCCGGACAGGGCTCGCTGTCCGTCGACGGCACCGCGCTGACGCTCAAGGACGCCAAGCCCCTGCCCTCGTCCGATTGAGTAGAAGCAACCCGATGAACATCTCGCTGATTCTGCAAATGGCCGCCGATGCCGAGCCCGATCGCATCGGCCTGGTCTGCGACGGCAAGCGCTGGTCCTACGGCGCGCTGTTGAACGCCGCACGCGGCGCGGCCGAGGCCATCGCCGCCTCCGGCTGCACGCACGTCGGCCTGCTCGACGAAAGCAGCGAGGCCGCGACCATCGCCCTGTTCGGCGCCGCGCTCGCGGGCGTGCCTTACGTGCCGCTCAACTATCGCCTGGCCGACGCCGATCTCGGTGCGCTGCTCAAGCGCATCGCGCCGGCTTACCTGATCGGTGACGTCGATCGCGTGCAGCGGCTCGATGCGGACAGCGGACATCAGACTTTTGCCCGTGCCGACTTCGTCGCCAAGGCCGAACAGCTCGGCGCCGGCGCATCGGGCGAAGAACGCGAAGGCGAAGGCATCGCCGCGCAGATCTTCACGAGCGGCACCACGGCCGCGCCGAAGGCCGCGCTGCTGCGCCACGCGAATCTGCTCTCGTACATTCTCGGTACCGTCGAATTCGCCTCCGCGAGCGAGGACGAAGCCGCGCTCGTCTGCGTGCCTCCGTACCACATCGCCGGCATCGCGGCGCTGCTGTCGTCGATCTATGCGATGCGCCGCATCGTGCTGCTGCCGGCCTTCGAACCCGATGCCTGGTTGCAGCTCGCAGCCAGCGAGCGCGCGACGAATGCCTTCGTCGTGCCGACCATGCTCTCGCGCATCATCCTGCGCATGGACGCCGGCAACAAACCCGATTTGTCCTCGCTGCAGGCGATCGCCTACGGCGGCGGACGCATGCCGCTCGAACTGATCGAGCGCGCACTCGTGCTGTTTCCCGAAACCGGTTTCACCAACGCCTACGGTCTCACCGAAACGAGCTCGACGATCGCGCTGCTCGGGCCCGAAGATCATCGCATCGCGTTCTCGTCTTCCGATCCGGTCGTGCGTGCGCGTCTGGGCTCGGTCGGACGCCCGTTGCCGACGGTCGAAATCGAAATTCGTGACGAAGACGGCAAGGTGCTCGCGCCGGGCCAACGCGGCGAAATCTACGTGCGCGGCGAGCAGGTTTCCGGCGAGTACCGCGGCCGTAGCGCGCTCGACGCGGCGGGCTGGTTCCCGACACGCGACGCCGGCTACATCGACGAGGAGGGCTTCCTGTTCCTCGCGGGCCGAGCCGATGACGTCATCGTTCGCGGCGGCGAGAACATCTCGCCCGGCGAAATCGAGGACGTGCTCATGACACACCCGGCGCTCGCCGAAGCCGCAGCGGTCGCCGTACCTTCGACCGAATGGGGCGAGGCGGTCGGCATCGCGGTCGTTGCGCGTCCCGGGCATACGGCGCCGAGCGAGGACGAACTCAAGGCACTGATCCGCGATCGCCTGCGCTCTTCGCGCGTGCCCGAACGCATCGCGGTTCTGGACGCCCTGCCCTACAACGAAATGGGCAAGCTGCTGCGGCGCGAAGTGCGCGCCCTGTTTCGCGGCTGAGTTGCCCGCCGAACTCCGCGAACAGACCGCGGCAGGCTACAGGCGAGTGAGCGCCCCGCGAATCGGGACCGCTCATTCGCCTTTCGCACGGACCTGAGGCAGGCGCTCAACGATACTGCTCGCGCGCCTTGCGCCCGTTGGCGACGATGCTCATGCCGTAGTCGGGCTTGATCGTACTCAACAGGTCGAGCCGCTCGATCTCCGCAGCCGACAACTGCAATCCGCTCGCCTTGAGATTGGCCTTCACCTGCTCGGGCCGCGTCGATCCGAAGATCACGCTGGCCGTCGCCGGTTCGCGCAGCAAAAACGCCAGCGCGATCTCGGCCGGCGTCACCGCATGTGCAGCCGCGATCTCGCGCATCGCATCGACGATGTCGTGCACCTTGTCGTGATCGAGCAGCGGCGACACTTTGCCTCCATGCCGACCGGGCTGATCGGACGAATGATCGCGCTGATACTTTCCGCTCAGCACGCCACCGAGCAACGGCGCCCAGGCCAGGACACCGACGCCTTCGGATCGCGCGAGCGGCAACAGCTCGCGCTCGAGCTCGCGCGTCGCGATCGACCACTGGCTTTCGACCGCATCGAAGCGCGCCCAGGCGTTTCGCTCCGAGATGCCGAGCGCCTTCATGAGCTCCCAGGCCGCGAAATTCGAGCAGCCGATGTAGCGCACCTTGCCGCTGCGCACGAGATCGTCGAGCGCGCGCAGACTTTCGTCGATCGGCGTGGCCGGATCGAAGGTATGCAGCAGATACAAGTCGATATAGTCGGTGCCGAGGCGCACGAGGCTTTGCTCGCAGGCGCGCAGCAGGTTCGCGCGCGACGTGCCGCCGCCATTGGGGCCGATGCCGGTCTGCATGCCGGCCTTGGTGCAGATCACCATGCTCGAGCGATCGAGCCGAAGATCGCGCAAGGCACGTCCGACATGCATCTCGGATTGTCCTTCGGTATAGCCGTCCGCGGTGTCGATGAAGTTGACACCGCCTTCGATGGCCGCCGCGACGACGGCGTTTACTGCGTTCTGGTCGAGCCCGCCGAGCGCCTTCCAGAAGTTGAGATCGGCGCCGCCGAACATGTTGGTTCCGAGACACAGCTCCGACACGAGCAGCCCGGAGCGACCCAGCTTGCGGTAACGCATACATCCTCCTCGATCGTTCGTCCACGCCTCTCGTGGGCGCGGTTCATGTGTGCGTGAAAAGCCTGCGTCGCAGCGACGTCTGCCACATCTATACAATAGACACAAGTGTTTAATAATAAAATCAGCGAGGAGAACGGCATGGCGGATTTCGACGAGACACGCGACTTCGTCGTCGTGGGATCGGGTGGCGGATCGATGTGCGCCGGGCTGGTCATGCGCTCGGCGAGAAAGTCCGTGCTGATTCTCGAGAAGACCGCCGAGATCGGCGGCACGACCGCGCGCTCGGGCGGGGTGATGTGGATTCCGAACAATCCGATCATGAAGCGAGCCGGCGTCGACGACAGCACCGAACTCGCCGACACCTATCTCGACAGCCTGCTCGACGGCTCGCCCGACACATCCGACATGCCGGGCGCTTCGCAGGCGCGAAGGCGCGCTTACGTGCGCCAGGCTCCGCGCATGATCGAATTCCTGCTCGCGCAAGGCATCAAGCTCACGCGTGTACGCGAATGGCCGGACTACTACGACGAGCTCGCCGGCGGATCGCAACCCGGGCGCACGGTCGTCGCCGAGCTGTTCGACATCAACGAACTCGGCGACTGGAAATCCAGGCTCAGGCCGAGCTTCATCGTCGCCCCGCTGCCGGCGACGCTCGAAGAAATGTGGAGTTGCCGGCCTACAAACGTTCCTGGTCCGTGAAAGCGCTGATGCTCAAGCTGATGCTGCGCCTGCTGATCGCCAAGCTCACGGGCAAGCGATGGGTCGCGGGCGGCGCCGCCTTGCAAGGCCGTATGCTGAAGGCCGCGCTGCGCGCGGGCGTAGAGCTTCGCACCGATGCGCCGGTGTCCGAGCTCATCGTCGAAGACGGCGCGGTCAAGGGCGTGGTGAGCCTGCGCAACGGCAAGCCCTGGCGCATCGAGGCCAGGCTCGGCGTGCTCGTCAATGCGGGCGGCTTCGCGCGCAACCAGGCCCTGCGCGACCGCTACGCGCCGGGCACCTCGGTGAAGTGGTCGATGGCCGCGCCGGGCGACACCGGCGAGATGATCACCGAGATGATGCGCATCGGCGCGGCGGTCGCGCAGATGGAAGAACGCGTCGGCAACCAGATCACGCTACCTCCGGGTGCCGAAGACAGCGAGGCCAAGCCGACCGTGCAGGCGATGACCGCCGCTCCGCATTGCATCCTCGTCGATCGCAGCGGCCTGCGTTACATGAACGAAGGCGGCTCCTACATGGCCTACGCCAAGGCCATGCTCGAACGCGACAAGACCACGCCAGCAGTGCCGAGCTGGGCGATCTTCGACAGCCAGTACATCAGCAAGTACATGCTCGCGGGCACCATGCCGGGCAGTCGAAAACCGCAGTCCTGGTACGACTCGGGCTATCTCAAGAAGGCCGGCAGCGTCGCCGAGCTCGCAGAGCTGATCGAGGTCGACCCGGCGACGCTCGAGGCCACCGTCACGCGCTTCAATGGCTTCGTGCGCAAGGACCGCGATGAGGATTTTCATCGTGGCGAGCGCGCCTACGATCGCTGGCTCGGCGACTGGCTGCATACACCGTCGGCCTCGCTCGGCAGCATCGATCGCGCACCGTACTACGCGATACCGGTTTATCCGGGCGACGTCGGCACGTATGGCGGCGTGGTCACCGATGCGCAGGCGCGCGTGCTGCGCGCCAACGGATCGATCATCGAAGGCCTCTATGCGACGGGCGTCTCGACCGCCTCGGTGATGGGAGGCAAGTATCCGGGCGCCGGCGCGAGCGTCGGTCCCTCATTCACCTGGGGCTATGTCGCCGCGCGGCACGCGGCTGGGCTCAGCGACTAGCCGCGCCAGCCACGCATGCGATTGCCCGCATCGCAGCTGATGATCTCGGAGGTGATGAAGCGCGCATCGTCGGAGGCGAGAAACAGCCCGAGCTTGGCGATGTCTTCGGCGAGGCCGTGCAGCTTGAGCATCTGCTGGCCCTGCACGCGCGCATAGGTTTCAGCGGAAAGGCCCTGCTTGCTGGCCGGTGTTTCCAGGATGCCCGGCGCGATTCCGTTGACCCGGATGCCGTCGGACGAGAACGCCGTCGCCATGCCGTAGGTCATCGAAGCCAGCGCGGCCTTGGTCACGCCGTAGGCGGTCGCCGGCATGTAGCTCGCCATCGAGGTGATGTTGATGATCGAGCCCTTCGCCGCAGCTAGCGAGGGACGTAGCGCCTGCCCGAGCAACAACGGAGCCACGGTATTGACCGCGAAATAGTGCAGCCACTTCTGCTGGCTCAGCTGCGTAAAGCCCGTCGACACTTCGCCGTAAGCGAGCCCCGCGTTGTTGACGAGCACATCGAGCCGCGGATGCTCACCGCAAAGCCGGGCGGCGACGCTCTGGATCTGCGCCTCGTCGGCGAGATCGAGCCGATGCACCGAACACTCGCTGCCGCGGCCACGCAGTTGCTCGGCGGTCTGCTGCAGGCCCGTCTCGTCGATGTCGATCAAAATCAGGCGAGCCCCTTCGGCCGCGAAATGCTCGGCGAAGCTGCGGCCGAGCCCGGCGGCCCCGCCCGTCACCAGTACCAGACGCCCCTCGAAACGCTTGCTCATGCTGTCTCCTAGTGTCGGTGCGTCGATCCTGCCTCTCGCGCCCTATCGATGTTCGCCAGCTTGCTCTGTGCGCGCAATCGTTTTTGATTGCGAACATCGGCCGCAGTATCGGAGTGCAGCCGCAATGCCGGCTCGACCCGCAGGGGGTGAATCCGCGCGTGCATCCACTACAATCGGCTGACACCAATTCTGTCCGCCCGCATGAACCCGCCGAAGTCCCCTGCCGCCCCGTCCAGGACCAAGAGCCGCGTCGCGACGCCGAAGCCCAAGCGCGGCTATGAGAGCCCGCTGCGAAAACAGCGCGCGAACGAGACGCGCGAGCGCATCGTCGCCGCGGGGGCCGAGCTCGTGCGTGGCTTCGCCGCCTGGGATTGGCGCGGCCTGACGTTTCGCGCGGTCGGCGAGCGTGCGGGCATCAGCGAGCGCACCGTCCATCGGCACTTCTCGAACGAGCGCAAGCTGCACGATGCGGTCGTCGAATGCCTGCTCAAGGAATCGGGCGTCATGCTCGACAACATGCGGCTGAGCGACTTCGGTGCGGCCACGCGCAGGCAGTTCGGCTATCTGTCCTCGTTCGCGGTCACACCCGAAACCGTGATCGATCCGAGCTTCGCGGCAATCGACCAGCATCGGCGTGACGCGGTCTGCGCGGCCGTGCAGCAGGCGGCGCCCGATTGGAGCGAGGAGGAGCGCAACATCACCGCCTCGATCCTCGACATCTTCTGGCACGTCGCGACCTACGAGCGCCTGCTCACGGCCTGGCAGCAGCCGCCCGAACTCGCACTGCGCACCGTCAGCTGGGGCATCAAGCTCATCGAGGAAGCGGTTCGGCAGGGCCGGCGCCCGAGCGAGACCTGAAAAGCCGATAAAAGAGCCGGGGCGAACCCCGGCTTGCAATGCGGTCGCCGAAGAGAGAGTCCGATGACCGCTCGTTGCGCGGCACAGCGCAACGACTACCGAAACAATCGCCCACAGATCAGAACTGGCTGACGGGCAAGCTCACGATCAGACCGTCGTTCTCCGGAGTCACACGAATCTGGCAGGTCAGGCGGCTGTTGGCCTGCACGTGCAAGGCTCCGTCGAGCAGCGTCTCTTCCATTTCGTCCTTGGGCGCGATGGAATTGGCCGCCGCGTTCACCTCGATATAACCATGGCAGGTGGCGCAGCTGCAGGCGCCGCCGCAGTCGCCGATGATGCCGGGCACCATGTTGTCGATCGCGGCCTGCATGAGCGTGGAGCCGACCGTGGCCTCGACGACGTGCGAGGTTCCATTGTGTTCGATGAAGGTGATCCTGGGCACGATCTTCTCTGCGTCGGTTGCGGATGTCGCCGGCTCTTTACTGGTCGACATCGGTGTTCATTTAATTGGCGTCACGAGTATGACTTCAAATTGAAGTCAGGATCAAGCCACCCATTCGGGTTCGACGCGAGCGGCCACCGCGGCCGACCGCAGCCTGGTCCACCGTTCCGTGAAAAGAACGCGCCGGCAAGGCGCTCAGGCGCTAGCTGCAAGCGGCGTCTCGGCCGGAACGCGCTGCCGGTATTCGCGCGGAGTGACGCCGGTGGCCTGGCGGAACGCGAAGCAGAAGCTCGAAGGAGACGAAAAGCCCAGCGAGTACGCAACGGCTTTCACGCTGTCGTCGCAGAGCAGCATACGCTTGGCGTGATCGATGCGCGCATTGGCAACGTAGTGGCCGATCGAGCAGCCCCGGCTCGCGCGAAAACCGCGCGTGAGCTGGCGAACCGACAGCTTGCACAGGCTGGCCAGCTCGGTCAGTGTCGGCGCCTCGCGCACTTCGCGCAGTCGCTCGTCGATCAGGCGTAGGCGCCAGCCCGACAGTCCGCCGTTGGTCTGGACCTCCTGCACGCGCCCGCAGTAACGCGTCAACTCGATACCGATCTGCGAAACGATGAGTTCCACGAGCATCTCGCTCGCGAAGCCCGGATGCCGCGTTTCGTGCGCGAGCCGAAGCAGCAATCCACGCACGTTCGCATCGCGCACGTCGAGACTCGCCTCGAGTCGCCGA
Organism: Hydrocarboniphaga sp. FW305-C-57; assembly: GCF_058783045.1. Taxonomy (NCBI): domain Bacteria; kingdom Pseudomonadati; phylum Pseudomonadota; class Gammaproteobacteria; order Nevskiales; family Nevskiaceae; genus Hydrocarboniphaga; species Hydrocarboniphaga sp. FW305-C-57. The sequence continues at coordinate 246,692 of NZ_JBYSYG010000002.1, forward strand.
TCGGTCCACTGCAGTTCGTCCGGAATCGCCTCTTTCTTGATGTGGCACAGGATCGACGTCTGCGAGGTCACGCCGTCGCTGCAGGCTTGCATGGTTTCGTGCGGCGGCAGCACGTACACCTTGCCGAGCCGCTCGTAGCGGTGCGGGCTCCAGTGCGTGTGATAACAGGCGCGGGCATTGCTCGGCCGCGGCGTCAGCGACAGATCGACCCGGTAATCGTCGGTCGTTCGCAAGGTGCCGGCGGCGGGCCCGAACACGTCGAAGCGAACGATCTGCGCCGTCGCCATGGGCACCCGAATCTCGGCATCGATCGACATCTCGGCGGACTGCTGTCCCATGACCGTTCTCTCCTCGTGCTCGACCGGTCTCGAGGCCGGCCTGTAGGGTCATGATAGCCTGCTCGATGCGTCAAAGCTGCGGCTTCGAAGCACCAGCCGACATGCGGACCAAAGCCGCCGTTCGACAGCGCTGTTCATTTTCGAATTCGCCGGTGTCCCTCGTGGCGAACCGTGGTTCCGAGCTGGGTTACAGTGCGAAACCTGCCCTCACCAACAGTACCCATCCACATGCGGATCGACCGTGCGCGACTGAACCGCGCCGCATTCCCCTACAGCTGCCAGATCGAAACCCGTTTCTCGGACCTCGACATTCTCGGCCACGTCAACAACGTCGCCGCCTCCGCTCTGCTACAGGAGGGACGCAACCGCTTTCATCATCACTGCGGCGTCCTGAGAATCGAAGACAAGCAGGTGGTGGTCGCCTCCACCCTGATCGAATACGCGGACGACCTGTTCCACCCGGATCCGGTCGAAGTCTGCACCGGCGTCATCGAGATCGGGCGCTCGTCGATGCGCCTCGGACAGATCGGCTTGCAGAAAGGCGCAATCGGAATCTACGCCGAGGTAGTGCTGGTGGCGCGCAACGACCAGGGACCAACCCCGCTGCCGCAAGTCTGGCGCGATCGCCTCGAGACGATGCGCCTGCTTGCGGCCGGCTGAGCTCAGCGACCGCCGAGCGCTTTCCAGACTTCGGGCGGAGCCCAGACGAACTCGAGATAGTGCCCGAGCGTGTCGCGCGCGTCGGCATAGATGAACTTGAGCCCGCTGGACGAGTTGCCGCGATAGACGATGGGCAGACCTTGCCGCTCGACTTCGGCGAGCGTGGCTTCCCAATCCTGCGTGCGCATGCAGATGTGGTGGAAACGCAGCCCGCCTAGCGCGGGAACGGCCTCGCGATAGAGCTCGACCGGCCCCGACACGGGCTCGATGAGTTCGTACTGCAGATTGCCGATCCAGATGAAGGCGATCCTGTTCACCGCGATGGCGGTGCCGGCCGGCGTCGTCACCTCGGTCTCGGCCGTGAAATACCGCTCATCCTGCACGCCATAGCGCTCGCGGAAAATGGCGAGCGCCTCTTCGATATCACGCGTGACGTAGGCGTTCTGGTAGTGGCCCTGTAGCAGCATCAGCCTTCCGCCTCGACCTCGTACCGCGACAGGTAGCGCTCGAACTTGCCGCGCAGCAGTTCGGGCGTCAGTCCGTATTGCGCGAGCTTGTATTCATGCCGACCGAACTTGTCCTGCGGGTTGTCGTCGAGCCAGTTCGTCATGCTCGCCTCGGCCTCGTTCGTGTAATCGTCGCCGAGCGCCTGGTAGAGCTTGCGCATGGTTTCGACCGGCTGACGCATCAGGTCGCCGTAGTGCACGTCGATGACGCGGTCTTCGCCGAACTTGTCGCGGAAGTCCATGATGCGTTCGGCATGCTCGACGGCCTGGTACGAGCAGTTCTCGCCGAGCCACTTGGCGTCGACCCGTCCCATGAACGCATTGTGCGAAAGCGACAGCAGGCTGCAGAACGAGCCCGTCGCCGTCAGTGGATCTCGATGCGTCCACACCAGGCGCGCGTCCGGATACACCTTCAGCAGCGTTTCGATCCATAGCGCATGCGAGGGCTGCTTGAGGTTCCAGACGCCCGGCGCGTCGGCCTGCAGCAGCTGCAGGAAGCGCTTGTGATACTCGTAGGTCGAACTCAGGTCGGCCTGCCCAAACAGCCAGTCGCGATAGTTCGGCAGCACGCCGCGCGATTCCCACATCAGGGCCTTGAAATCGGCGTTGATGAAGAACATGCATTCGTTCGGATAGATCGCCGAGCTTCGGTAGTACTTGCCCATCTCGGGGCGGGCCGCGAGCATCGCCTTCTCCTGCTGCAGGCGGGCCTGCGCGCGCGGATCGCTGTACAGCGTCGCTGAAGTCGGCGGCGGAACCGGGTCGTCGATCTCCCAGGTCAACGGAGAGCGGCGCTGCGGATCGGCGGCCAGCAGGTTGCTGAGCAGCGTCGTTCCCGTACGCGGCACCCCGAATACGAACACGGGGCGCTCGATCGGGCGCTTGAGCAGTTCCGGGCGTTGCTTGAGATAGGCGTTCACCTTGAGACGCGTCGCCAGCGCCGCGACGACGCTGCCGGCCAGACGCTGATGGCCCTGCTCCGTATAGCCGCACTGGTTGACGTCGCTCAGTAAAATTTCGAGCCCTTCGCGAAAGCTTTCGCTGTCGAAATGCTCGAGCCGGGTGGCCTTGCGGGCCTGCTCGATCAAGTCGTCCGCAACCAGTTTCTGCGCCATGGTTTTTCTCCTGCGATCGCCGAGCTGTTGCGATCGGCTCATCGATTCATCTTCGGCGGCGGCATCCGGAGCCGCAACGCCATTCGGATGCGAGGACGGGACACAATGTCGTCGTCGGGACGCATCCATCGAACTCGGACACGGCGTGGACGGCGGGCCATGAGTCGGCGATGCTCCAGGCAATTTCGTAGAGCCCACCGGCGATGAGCGAGCGAGCTTCGACCAAATCCAGAATCCGCAACCCGACGCAGACGCGTGCCAAGCTGCTGCAGGCCACCATCGACCTGGTCGCCGAGAAAGGGGCGGATGCGCTCTCGCTCAAGGAAGCCGCGCGCATCGCCAAGGTAAGCCGTGGCGTCGCGTACCAGCATTTCCAGGATCGCGATCATCTGCTGCGCGAAGCCAAGTCCTGGCTGTCCGAGCGCCTGCTCGAATCGGTGATGGGCGAACTCGATCCGAACTCGACCGAGGATCGCGTGCATCGCGTCGCCAGACTCATCTTGAACAACCGCGAAGCGTCCCGCGTGCTGCTCGCCGATGCGCTCGCAGGCAAGGACTTTCGCACCGATCAGCCTTTGCACCGCTTGCTGATGGGCTCGCTCGAATATTTCGTCGCGAGCGGCCAGGCGCGCAAGGACATGGACCTCAACATCCTGTCGTTCATCCTGCTCGGCTCGGTGGCCTCGATCATCATGCTGAGCTACCAGCACGAAGGCGATGTCGACAGCCTCGCCGAGCGCTTCACCATCGAATGGACGCGCATCCTGCGCAAGGGCATCTTCGTATCAGATGCCGATCAACCGCGGATCAAGACCTCCAGCGCGGGCTCGCTCAAACGCCCATCCTGAAGGCCTGCGCGGATTTCATTTCACTAATGGACACCTGTGTCCATTAGCGCTAAAGTAGCTCTACAACGAATTGCCGCAACCCTTGGAGACATCGAGGCAGAGACCTCGCGTGCGCGGCGCACAACAGAGGAGCGCATCTTGCTGTCCGAGCAGATCCTGCCGCCAGACCGCCGTTCCCTGCCCGATCGCGGCCCCGTCTGCGCATCGCGGAACTTCGAGTGCAGCCTGCTGTTTTCCAGCGTCGCAGGCGGTTCGGACTGGGGCCGCGGCGCATTCGATAAGGCATCCGTTACGTGACCGAGATGGAACCCCTGCTTTCTCCACTCGGCACTCCGTGCACTACACCGCCCCGGGCGCAGCCGACTCCGGTAGATATGTCGCCCGGAAAGATTCGTTGGGAGATTCCGCTGGGCAGCATCGGGAAATTCGAATCGGTTTCGTCGGAGCCCGGCGCGCCGGGCGCTGGCGACCCCTCGATCACCCCCGGCGGCCTTGCGCTCACCGGCTACACACCCGACGACAAGTTCCGCGCCTTCGATCTGGCGACGGACGAGATCGAAGGCAAGCAGTTCGTCGTGATACCCGCAGGCGGGCACGGCATGTACGGCTCGACCAAGGCTGACTCGGGAGTGGCTCGCAAGCTCAAGCACTGAAAGAGAGAAAGCGAAGGCGGTACATGCGCGCCTTCACACCAGAGAGGAGAGATGACCGGCACCGGGCAACAACCTGGATCGAGCCATCTCCATAACCGAAAACCACATGCCGACAGGCGTGTTGGATTGGGCGAAGAGCCCGTGAATCGAGGAGAGATGTGATGAACAAGAGACTGATCACGGCAACGGGCTTCGGCCTGGGCCTCGGCGTTTGTTTGAACGCCGCCGCGCAGCTCGAGAGCGTGCCGACGTCGGCACCCGAAACCACCGATGCCGCCGCGCCCGCTCCGGAGAACCCGCCGGCCGCGCCCGTGGAAGCCACTGCACCGGCTCCGGCCGAAGCGCAGGAGCCGGTCGGCGTCATCACGCTGCAGGACGAAGCGCCGGCCGAAGTGGCCGCCGAGCCCGAAGCGCGCCAGCGCAACGGCATCGAAGAGGTCATCGTCACCGCGCAGCGTCGCGAGCAGAGCGCCCAGGACGTGCCGATCTCGGTCACCGTGTTCACGCCCGAGCAGCTGTCCAACGCCAACATCACCGGCGCGTCGGATCTCGCCAGCTACACGCCTTCGCTGGCGGCCAACAGCCGCTTCGGCAACGACAACGCCTCGTTCGCGATTCGCGGCTTCACGCAGGATCTGCGCACCACCGCCTCGGTGGGCACCTACTTCGCCGAAGTGATCGCGCCGCGTGGCCAGAGCGTGCAGACCTCGGGCGACGGCGCCGGCCCCGGCGTTTTCTTCGACCTGCAGAACGTGCAGGTGCTCAAGGGTCCGCAGGGCACGCTGTTCGGCCGCAACACCACCGGCGGCGCGGTGCTGATCACGCCGCAGCGTCCGACCGATCATTTCGAGGGTTACGGCGAAGTCACGTACGGCAACTACAACAACTTCCGCCAGCAGGCGGTGGTCAACGTGCCGGTGGTCGACAGCTTCAAGCTGCGCTTCGGCATCGACCACAACGTGCGCGATGGCTACCTGAAGAACTACACCGGCATCGGCGCGAGAGACTTCAACGACGTCAACTACACCACGTATCGCGTCAGCGCAATCTGGAACATCACCGACGAGATCGAGAACTACACGATCCTGCAGTACGTCGATTCGGACACCAACGGCAACACCGCCACGCTGTTCGCATGCAGCGATCCGGGCGCCTCCGCGGTCGGTGGCCTGCTCGGCTACACCGCGGCCTGCCGGAATCAGCTCGCCGAACAGCAGGCGCTTGGCAAGGACGGCTTTTACGACATGGCGAGCACGGTTTCCGATCCGGTGACCGCCATCAAGGAAAAGCGCGCGATCAACACGACAACCTGGAATGTCACCGACGAGGTGACGTTCAAGAACATCCTCGCGTACTCGCACCTCGAGACGGACAACACCTCGGCGGTGTTCGGCAACAACTTCCCGACGGCATTTGGTCGCGAGGGCATTCCGGGCGCCTCGTACACGAGCCCCGATTTCCCGGTCACGAGCCAGGAAACCTGGGTCGAGGAAATCCAGCTGCTGGGCAGCTCCTTCGACGGCAAGCTCGAATGGCAGGGCGGCCTGTACTTCGAGAACAGCCTGCCGGACGGCCTCTCGGGCAACGTCGGCGCTTCGCTGCTGAACTGCGAGCAGGCCACGGTGCAGAGCGATGCTCCGAACTGCGCCGATCTTACGGGTGTGCTGCCGCCGAGCCCGAATTCACCGCTGCCGCTGGGCGCCGTACAGACCTACGCGTTCGAGACCGAGTACCTGAACAAGGCCATCTTCGCGCAAAGCACCTATCACTTCACCGAGCAGTTCAGCGCGACGCTGGGCCTGCGTTACACCTGGGACAAGACCACCGGCGAAGGCACGCGCACGCAGCGCCGCTACAACCCGCTCGGCATTCCGTACGCGCCGACGGTGACACCGGTGTCGGCCAAGACCAAGAGCGATGCGCCGACCGGCACCTTCGAACTCAGCTACAAGCCCAACGAACTCGTGATGGGCTACGCCAAGTACACGCGCGGCTATCGCCAGGGCAACATCAACATGGCGGCGGCGGTTCCGCGTGATGGCGTGCCGCCGATCAACACCTGGGATCCCGAGACGGTCGACACCTACGAGATCGGCGCCAAGACGCAGTTCGGCGGTCCGATTCCGGGCCGCTTCAACGTCGCCGCGTTCTACAACGAGCTGACCGACCAGCAGCTGCAGTTCGGCTATATCTCGGGCCAGGACGGCACCACCACGACGATCTTCAACGCCGGCAAGTCGATCATCCAGGGCGTGGAAGTCGAAGCCTTCTTCGAACTCGTCACCGACCTGACCGCGGGCGTGTCGTACTCCTTCCTCGACACCGAGTTGGTCAAGCAGGAAGACCGCACCGCGCTCGTCCGCCAGAACGGCGCGCTGACCGGCGTGCCGATCGCGGTGGAAGGCGACGAACTGCCGTTCGCTCCCGATCACACGGTGGTGAGCACGCTGACCTATCGCCTGCCGCTCGATGCCGACATCGGCAACGTCGATCTGGGCCTCACCTACGTCTATACGGGCAAGCGCCGCACGGCCGGCAGCACCGAAACGCCGTACGACATGCTGCCGAGCTTCCAGCTGCTCAACGTCAACCTGAACTGGACCGAAGTGTTCGGCAGCTCGTTCGACATTTCGCTGTTCGGCACCAACGTGCTCGACGAGGAATACGCGACCTACGTCTCCGGCACCTGGGGCGCGCTGGGCTTCGAGTCGCGGCAGGTCGGCCAGCCACGCATGTTCGGCGGACGCCTGCGCTACAACTTCTAAGCTTCACGCGGGTCGGTTGCAGAACGTAAAAAACGGGGCGCGGCGAACACCGCGCCCCTTTTTTGTTCCGGGCTGCGCAATCCCGGTCTGGACAACGAGTCCCGGCCTCGCCATTACGGCTCGGCATCGACATCGTTGCGCGTTGTCGCGCCTGAGCCTCGCGCGGAGACTAGGTTTTTCAGCGACCGGGCCAGACCCGGTCCACGCGAGACGGAGAGAGAACGATGGCAAAAGGTTTGTTCGACCTGAGCGGCAAGGTGGCGGTCATCACCGGTGGCAACAGCGGCCTCGGCCTGGGCTTTGCGCGCGGCATCGCCAAGCAGGGCGGCGACGTGGTGATCTGGGCGCGCAACGAAGAGAAGAACGCGGCCGCCAGGGCCGAACTCGAAGCCCTGGGCGTGCGCGTCTCCACGCGCAAGGTCGACGTGTCGTCGGAGGCCGAGATCATCGCGGGCTACGAAGCCGTGCTGAAGGAATTCGGCCGCGTCGACACGGTGATCGCCAACGCCGGGCCGCCGCCGTCCTCGCGATCGTCGCTCACGCTGTCGACCGACGACTATCACAAGTTCCTCGACGTGGCCCTGCATGGCGCTTACTACACGCTGCGCGAAGGCGCGCGTCTCATGGTGGCGCGCGCCGAAGCCGGCGAACCCGGCGGCTCGCTGATCGCCTGCGGCAGCCTGTCGATCTTCAAGGGCCTGGCAGGCAAGCCGCACTACGCGGGCTCCAAGGCGGCGGTCGCGGCGATCGTGCGCGGCATGGCGGCGGAGTTCGGCAAATACGGCATTCGCGCCAATGTGATCGCGCCGGGCTACATCAAGACCGGCATGACCGGAACCAGCGAGGAACTCTCGCCGCTCGACCAGTTCATGCTCGCCAAGAACGCGATTCCGCGCGTGGGCTACATGGCCGACTTCGAAGGCATCGCCGCGTTCCTCGCGAGCGACTCCGCCTCGTTCATCAGCGGCGAAACCATCACTGTCGATGGCGGCTGCATGGTGATGTAAGCCGGTCCTGCCCGTACGTCCGCAACGCCGACCGCACAGGAACATCGCCATGGGACGCATCCTCAACATCCATGAAGTCGACCAGTTCAGCCTCGACGAATATCAGCGTCCGGAGGCGGGCGACAAGGACGTGGTCGTCAAGATCAAGGCCTGCGGCATCTGCGGCAGTGATCTGACCTACATCAAGCATGGCGGCATCCATCGCAAGCCGGGCGGCGTCACGCCGCTCGGACACGAAGCGGCCGGCGAAGTGCTGTACGTCGGCAAGGACGTGGCCGGCGTGGAAGTGGGCCAGCCCGTCATCATCAATCCGATGATGACGCCGAGCTACGTCGGCAGCGGCGGCCCCGAAGGCGCGTTCACCGAAGAGCTGCTCGTGCGCGGCGCCAAGCTCGGCGAAAGCCTGCTGCCGATGCCGGTGGGCCTGCCCTACGACATCGCGGCGATGACCGAACCGCTCGCGGTGGCGATGCACGGCGTCAATCGCATGGACGTCAAGGCCGGCGACAAGGTGGTGGTGTTCGGCTGCGGGCCGATCGGGCTCGGCATGGTGCTATGGCTCGTCGATCGCGGCATCACCGACGTGGTCGCGCTCGATCTCGCGCCCGAGCGCCGCGAACGCGCGCTCGCGCTCGGCGCGCGCGTCGCCTTCGATCCGACCCAGGAAGATCTGCGCACACGCCTGATCGAGCTGCACGGCAAGGGCCGTGTGTTCAGCCGCGAAACCGTCGGCACCGATGCCTTCATCGATGCGGCCGGCGCACCGAACATCGTTTCCGACGTCGTGCGCATGGCGAAATTCCAGTCGCGCCTGGTCGTCACCGCGGCGCACAGCAAGCCGGTTCCGCTCGATCTCGGCGCGATGCTGACGACCGAGATGACGATCACGACCGCGGTCGGCTATCCGACCGAAATGCCCGAGGTGATCGCCGCGCTGCCGCGCCTGCGCGACAAGATCGCCAGCCTGATCAGCCATCGCTATCCGTTCGAGAACGTCGTCGAAGCCTTCGGCGTCGCCGCGACGCCGCAATCGGCCAAAGTCATGGTGGAGTTCAGCGACGCATGAGCGCGCAAAACGACAAGCCCCTGCTCGCCGACCTGGTGCGCGCGGGCGACCAGCAGACCGAGGCGGTGGCGATCACCGACTTCATCTTCATGGTGAAGGATATTTCCAACGCCTATCTGATCAACACGGCCGATGGCGACGTGCTCGTCAACAGCGGCTTCATGGACAACGCCGAGCGCAACAGGAAGCTGTTCGCGGCCAGGCGCAGCGGGGTGCTGCGCAAGATCATTCTCACGCAGGCGCATGCCGATCATTACGGCGGCGTTCCGTTGCTGCGTGAGCCCGGCACCGAGGTCATCGGCGAGAAGCGCTTCGTCGGCAACTGGAACTATTTCGACGAGCTCGGGCCCTTCCTGCGCCGCCGCTCGGCCAAGCTCTGGGCCGGTACGCTCAATCGCGGCAGCAAGCCGCCCGAACCTCCGCGCGTGATCCCCGAGATCGTGGTCGATCGTCGCTACGAATTCGAACAGGGCGGACGCCGCTTCGAGGTGATTTCGACGCCCGGCGGCGAAGCGCTCGAATCGCTCGTCGTGTGGATGCCGAACGAGCGCATCGCGTTCACCGGCAATCTGTTCGGCCCGGTGTTTCTGTCCGTACCGAACCTCGTCACCATTCGTGGCGACCGGCCTCGCCTGGTCGAGCGCTACCTGCATTCGCTCGATCGCGTCCGCCAGCTCGGCGCGGACCTGCTCATCACCGGCCACGGCGAGCCGATACGCGGTGCCGACTACATCCGCGCGAGCCTCGACAAGATGTACGACGCGATGGCTTGGCTCAGGCGCGCTGTCATCGAGGCGATGAACGCCGGCAAGACCGTGCATGAGGCGATGCGCGAGATTCGCCTGCCGGCGGAGCTGCAGATCGGCGAGTTCCACGGCAACGTGCGCTGGGCCGTGCGCAGCATCTGGGAAGAGCTTTCGGGCTGGTTCCATTACGAGGATTCGACGACCGGCCTCTACGGTGTTCCGCGCAGCAGCGTGAATGCCGATCTCGCCGAACTCGTGGGCGGCGCGGGGCCGCTGAGCCAGCGCGCGCGCCGGAAGCTCGACGCCGGTGAAGCGCTCGCGGCCCTGCACCTGCTCGACATCGCACTCGCGACCGAGCCGACGCACAGCGACTCGCTCGCCGTGAAGAAGGACGCGCTGCAGCGCCTGCTGAGCGAATCGGGCGGATCGAACCTCAGCGAGACGATGTGGCTCAAGTCCGAGATCGCGATCGTCGACAGTGCCTTGGGGGCGGGCAAGAAGTCGTAGTTTTCGGTCGTACAACCAAAAACGCCGCGGAAATCCGCGGCGCTTTCGTTGCAGCGATCAAGCTCAGAACGGCAGCTTGTAGAGCTTGGCCGCGTTGCTCTGCAGCACCATCTTGCGCACCTCATAGTCGTAATCGCCGAGCGTCGCCACGATGTGGTCCTGCACGCCGGGATACAGCGAAGTCGGATGCGGGAAGTCGGTTTCGAACAGCACCTTGTCGTAACCCACGGTTTCGAGCAGCAGCTTCGGGCCCACCTTCTCGAACCAGTACGTGACCCAGAAGTGGTCCTTGAAATATTCCCAGGGACGGCGCTTCACGAGGCCCTTCTTGCCCGCGAGCATTTCGTCGAACTGGTGCTCGAGCGCTTCGAGCGCGAACGGGATCCAGCCCATGCCGCTTTCGATCAGGCCGATCTTGAGCTTCGGATGCTGGTCGAGACGGCCACTGACGAGCCAGTTGCCGAGCGTCGCCGCATTGGCGATCGAGAACATCGTCGCCACCACCGACAGCGTCTGCTCGAACACGAAGCCCTTCCAGGACAGCGCGTTCGGATCGATCGCGACGTTGAGGTGGAAGTTGATCGGCAGCTCGGTGTCGTTGCAGAGGTCGAGGAAGCCGTCCCAGTACTTCTCCATGAACGACGGCAGGCCCATGCGTTCGGGCGTATCGGGAATCACGAAGCCCTTGAGCCCGATGTCGACGCAGCGCTTGGCTTCGGCTTCCATCGCCTTCTGATCCCAGATCGGCAGATGGGCCATCGTGAACAGGCGCTGCCCGGATTCCTGCTGGCGCTCGGCGGCGCCGTCGTTGTAAGCCTTGATGATGGCGAGCGCGAGTTCCTTGTCGCCGAGCGACATCAGCGAGCCCGGCTGCGTGACGCCCGAGTTCTGGTAGCAGATCTGCGCCCAGACACCCATGTCGTCCATCGCGGCGAGGCGTTCCTTGGTCAGGTACGCGCCAGAGTGGCCTTCGTCGATGGTCTGGAACGCGAGGCGGCCGAGCAGCTTGTTGTTGTCCTTGCGGATGACGTTGCCGCCGAGCGTGCCGAAATCGCGCTCGCCGACGAACCAGCGATCGACGCCGTCGACGCGCTTGACGTACGGCATCTTGCTCTTGAGCGCGGCCGGTGCCTGCGCGATGAACAGATCGGGCGCTTCGGTCACGTGCGTATCGCAATCGACGATCTTGATGCCCTTGAGGCTCGGATGCAGGCCGCCGGACTGCGAGGCGTAATCGACCTCACGGATCGTTCCACCGGCTGTATAGCCCTCGGCCGACCAGTATTTGCGCGCCTGGCTTGCCAGCTCGTCCGCGCGATTGTCGTCACTCATGACATCACCTCTCTCATTCTCTCGTTGCCGCTGATCATCCGCAGACGACTCCGAGGAATTTCCCGGATGCCGCTGCGACTCTTGTGTTTCGAAAAAGCCCGCCTCAGGCCGCCCTGGCGTGATGCGAGAACATGCGCATCAAATCGCCCGAGGTGATCACGCGCGGGGTTTCACCGGCTTCGAGCGGCGCCGCGCCGCCCGACGATTTCGGCGTCACGTCGACGCCGGCCGCCTTCGCCTGGGCGCGCAGCGCACCGACCGTGAGCTCCTCACGACGGTGATGCTTGAACAGGTCGAAATTGAAGAAGCGCGCCGCGTTGCGATGCGTGATCTTGTCGATGCGCTCGTCGCTCAGGTGCTGCGCGGTCTCGTACAGGCGCTCGGGCACGTTCGGCCAAAGGCTGTCCGAATGTGGGTAGTCACATTCGTAGGACACCAGGTCCTCGTTGAGCGCATCGAGATTCTTGAGACCGAAGGCATCGTCGATGAAGCAGTTCAGGAAGTGCCGCTTGAACACGTCGCTCGGCTTCAGATCACCGAAGTTGAAACGCGAGTTGGTCCAGAACTGATGGCGGCTATGGCTGAAATCGGCGCGTTCGAGAAAGTACGGAATCCAGCCGATGCCGCCTTCGGACAGCGCGATCTTGAGCGTCGGATAGCGCTGCAGCGCCGCGAGATTGAGCCAGTCCGCCGCGCCGACCGAAATCGACATCGGCATCGTGGTGATCCAAGCCTCGATCGGCGTTTCCATCGAGGCATGCGGAGCCGGATTGCCGGCACCGATGTGCAGGCAGATCGCGACGTCGAGATCGGCCACCGCTTTCCAGAACGGCTCCCAGTATTCGTTGTGAATGCTCGGCAGGCCCTGCGTGGTCGGGTTCTCGTTGATCGAAACCGTGGTGCAGCCCTTGCCGACGAGCCGCTTGAGTTCGGCGACGGTCGCGTTCATGTCCCAGGTCGGCAGCAGGCCGCATGGAATGAAGCGGCCCGGATACGCGCCGCACCATTCGTCGACATGCCAATCGTTGTAGGCGCGCAAATGCACGAGCGACTTGGCCTTGTCGGGCGCCTTGTGGAAGCGCCCGCCGTCGAAGCCGACGCAGCTGCCGAAATTCAGCGAGGCCGCGATGCCGTTGACGTTCATGTCGCCGATGCGCGCGTGCACGTCGAAACAGCCTTCGCGCAGCTGTTCGAGCGCGGTCGGCTCCATGCCGTATTCCTCGAGCGGACGGCCGACCACCGCGTTGAGTCCGACCGACGGCATCTTCATGCCCTGGTATTCCCAGAAGCTCGTGCCGTTGTCGGCGATGCGGAAGGTCGGCGCGCTCGCCAGGTCGTCACCGGACAAATGCTTCTTGAACATGTCCGGCGGTTCGCTGATGTGATCGTCGACACTCACGATCACCATGTCGTTCATCTTCATCGTTCCTCCTCGGCGCCTCAGCGCGGCATCGAGTGCATCACGCACTCAGAATGCAACGGCAATCTCGTCCAGCGGCTGTGCGATCTGCCGGCTGAAATCACGAATGAGCCCGACTCGCTTGGCGACTTCCTTGCGTCCGGGCTGAAAGGTGTAGCAATTGGACGGCATGCGGCTCGCGTCCGACTGCCGGTCCATCGGAATCTGGCGTCCGTTGGCGATCATGTTGGCCCAGCGCAGCAGGCGGGCCGCTTCCTGTAGCTCGGCGCTCAGCGTGTCGATCCACGGGCGCAGCTTGTCGAGCGTCAGGCCGGCGATCTCGGCCGGCCCGACGATGCGCATGCCCGATTCGATCCAGCCGAGCGCAGGCTTGCCGTCGCGGCGAATCTCGACATGGCGCAGGCCGTCGATCGGGTCCGATACCAGAATTTCGTAATCGAGGGCCTGCGCATCGAACGCATGCGTCGCCGCGAGCACGGCGAGATCGTGCAGGTGCGTGCAGTTGCTCGTCTTTTCCCCGCGTGCGGCAAACTCGCTCAAGGCCACGCCTTCGAAGGTCTGCTTGAGCTGCAGGCCGGCGTTCGGACACGTCGTCCACGGAGCGCGAATCATCTCGCCGGTCACCGACACGGCGCGCGCGCCGTCGTGGCGAATCGTCACGCGCATGCAGTGGTAGTCGTCCTCCACCGCGCTGCGAACCCAGCCGTCGCCGACGGCCACCGCGAAGCGGCGCCGAAAGCCGGGCAGATCGTCGAGCGGGGCGAGGTCCGAAGCCATCGTCTCAATCGCGCGTGAGCAGCAGGGCCGTCGCGAGCGGACCGCCGCCCGAGGCCGCGACCGCGACACGCGGCTCGCCCTTGATCTGGCGCGCACCGCCATTGCCGCGCAGCTGCGTGACCGCCTCGTGCGCGAAACCGAAGCCATGCAGGCGACCCGCGCCGATCTGACCGCCGAAGGTATTGAGCGGCAGCTCGCCGTCGAGCGCGATGCGCGATCCGCCTTCGATGAACTTGCCGCCCTCGCCGATTTCGCAGAAGCCCAGTGATTCGATCCAGGCCAGGCACTGGAAGCTGAAGCCGTCGTAGAGCTGGGCCGTGTCGACGTCCGAAGGCTTGTAGTCGGTGCGCTTCCAGAGATCCCTGCCGGTCGCGTAGCAGGCCATCCATTCGGCCTGGTCCCAGCTCAGGCGTTCGACCGTTCCGGCCATCGCGGCGATGCGGATCGGCGTGCACTTGACCTCATCGAGCGCGTCGCCCGATGACACGATGATCACGGTCGAGGTATCGGTGAAGCGATCGCAATCGAACAGGCACAGCGGCGAGCTGATCATGCGCGCCGACAGGTATTCGTCCATCGACAACGGCTCGCGCACGAGCGCGCGTGGGTTGAGCGCCGCGTTCGCACGATCGGTGATCGCGATCTGCGCGAGCTGCTCGCGCGTGAGCCGGTACTTCTTGACGTGGCGCATCGCGTACTGCGCGGTCCAGGTCACTGCCGACAGCGCATTGAACGGCGAGAACCACTGCGAGTTACCGTCGGTCTTGTCGCGACGCCAGGTCGGATATTCGTCCGGCCGCGCCATCGCGGCAGCCTCGTAGACGGTGCGAAAGCACAGCACATGGCGGGCCTGGCCCGCGCGAATCGCGGCAGCCGCCGCGACCACGGCGCCGAGCTGTGAGGTGATCTCACCGCCACCCGCGTACCAGGTCGCCTTGATGCCGAGTGCATCGACGAGCTCATCTGCTCCGATCGGTGAGAAGCCCGGCATCGGCGCGACTTTGCCCGGGTAGGTCGAAACACCGTCGATCTGGCTGATGCTCAAGCCGGCCTCGGCGAGCGCCTCGCGCGCCGCATCGACCGTCAGCAGCAGCGGATGCCGCGTGAGCTTGATGCCGACTTCGGATTGGCCGACACCGCTGATGTAAGCCTCGACGTTCTTCATGCCTCGGCCTTCTCGAACAGCGGCAGAAAGATTTCGGCGTCCTGCGGATGCTGCTCGAAGCGCACGCGCACGCGATCGCCGATGTCCACCGATTCGACCGGGCAACCGACGATGTTGGTCGTCAGGTAAACGCCCGGAGCGCCGTCGAGCGCGACGCGCGCGATCACGAACGGCACCTCCATGTTCGGAAACCACTTCTGGTAGTTCACCGTGAAGGTATCCACCACACCGGTGCCGGCGACCGCTTCGGGCGCGACACGGTCCGACAGGCAATGCCGGCACACCGGGCGCGGCGGATGCACGAAGCCTTTGCAGTCCTGGCAGCGGTGGATGCGCAACTCACCGACCGCGCCACCGGTCCAGAACGCGCGGTTGTCCGCGTCGAGTCGCGGAACCGGGCGCGTCGCCGAGGTGTTGTATCCGGCCACTCAGACGTCCCAGAGCAGATGCAGCGAGCCGACGCCGACGACGTGGCCGCAATGGAAGGTCGGCGGATGCGCCGGATCGAGCCGGAACTGCGGCAGGCGCGCGAGCATTTCTTCGTAGCAGACCTGCAGTTCGACGCGGGCGAGATGCGAGCCCAGGCAGCGATGCGGGCCCGCGTTGAACGCGATGTGCGTCTTGTTCTCGCGATCGAGATCGTAGGTGTCCGACTGCGGGAACGCCTTCGGATCGAGATCGGCTGCGGGCAGGAACAGCATGGCGCGCTCGCCGCGCTTCAAGTCGACGCCCATGAACGTCGAGTCCTTGCCGATGATGCGCGGCGGCACCGTGAACGTGAAGCGGCGCAGCATCTCCTCGCTGGCGTCGCCGACGAGCTCGGGGTTCTTGCGTAGACGATCCTGCAGGGCCAGGTCGGTGGCCAGATAGCGCACGCCGTGACCGATGCCGTTCATGACGGTGTCGAGCCCGGCGATGAAGAGCACCACGGAGTAGTTCTCCATGTCCTCCATCGTCGTCGGCTTGCCGTCGATGCCGGCCTGCCAGAGCAGGCTGATGATGTCGTCCTGCGGATTGTCGCGACGTGCTTCGAGCACGTCCTTGATGTTGTCGACGATGCGCCAGAGCTTCTTGATGCTGTCGACCGGATTCGGCGTCGGATCGGACAGATGCTGCGAGACGATCTCGCGGTAGGCCTCCATGCGCTCGACCGGCAGGCCGAGCATCTTCAGGAACACCACCACTGGCAGCGGCTCGGCGATCGCGCTCATGAATTCGCATTTGCCGTCGGCCCTGACCTTGTCGATCAGCTCACCGGCCAGTTCGCGAATGCTGTCCTTGAGCGCGTTGATCGTCTTGGGCGAAAACACGCGCTGCAGCGGAGCCCGGTACTTGGTGTGATCCGGCGGATCGACGTTGATCGGCAACGGCAAGGGCAGATGCCGCGGCATCTGCGCCTGCATCGCGGCTAGGCGTTCCTTCGGGATGAAGTTGCTCGAGAAGGTTTCGATGTCGCGCGAGGCCGTGAAGTTGGCCTCGTGGCTCAGCAACATCCAGTGCCCGCCGTTACGCGGCGTCCAGAAGATCGGCGGCGCGTTGCGCACGAGATCGAGAATGCGCTTGTGCGGATCGGCGACGTAGGCCGGATCGGCGAACATGTCGAAGTCGTAGACCACCGCGTCCGGCACGTGTGCGGGCTTGGGGACGGCGGGGCTCAGTGTGGCTGCGTTCGTCATTTGGCTCCTCTTTCGCTTCAGCGGGCGGCTGTTCGCCGCCGCGTACTGCATTGTCCGAATTGTGCTCTCACGAGCTTTTAGCCGCCCATCAACGAGCGCGGATCGATCTGGCCGGTCGCCAGGCCGCCCATGAAGCCGCCGTCGACGTAGAAGCAGACGCCGTTGACATAGCTCGCCGCATCGCTGTTCAGGAACACCAGCGGGCCGGCCTGCTCGTCCGGAGTCGAGCGACGGTTGATCGGCTGCGCGGCGGCTTCGAGCACCGAGGCCTTCGTCGCCGATTCGAAGTGCGCCATCATCGGCGTCTGCGTCGGGCCCGGCATCGTGCAGTTGATGCGGATGCCCTGCTTGATGAGCTTCTGCGAGGCCAGCATGGTCCAGACGATGACGAGTTCCTTAGACAGCGAATAGCCTTCGCGCACGGTCTCGGCATTCTCCTCGCACCACTTCATCGCACCATCGAAGCCCTGCGTCTGCATCACCTGCATGAGCACCGGCACGCGGCGGCTCCAGCCGAGGCCGCCGTTCGACGAAATGCTCGCGATCGCCGAGCCCGAGGACATGTACGGCAGTAACTGTTCGGTCAGGTGACGCGTGCCCGCGAAGTTCACCTTCATGACATCGAGCGGCGGGAAGGTCTGCGGCAAGCCGGCGCAGTTGAACAACGCATCGACCTTGCCGCCGATCTTCTTGGTGGCCGCATCGATGGAAGCCGGGTCGCGCAAATCGACGCTCGTGAACGAGGCGAGGTTCAGCTGGGTCTGCTTGTAGTCGAGGCCATGCACTTCGGCACCGAGCGAGAGCAGCAGCTTGGCCGTGGCCTCGCCCATGCCCGAAAAGCAGCCGCTCACCACCACACGCTTGTTCTTGTAGCCGAGGAAATCGGTCATTCTGCGCTCCTGCCGTCTCGCTGTGGACGAGGCAGACGGAGCCGCCTCGATCGAAGATCGGATCCGTCGAAAGGATTCGATCCGTTGAAAGTCTTGGGGTCGAGTCAGTCTGAAGAGTCGGTCCGGCGAACCGGAGCTACTCTTCGACGAAGATGATGCGTTCCGGGCAGGCCCGAGCTCCGCGCTTGGCGAGCTGCTCCTGGCCGGGCGGGACGTCGATTTCCTCGACGGCGATGTAACCGTCGTCATCGAGCTTGAAAAGCTCGTCCGACACGGCAGCGCAGCGCGCATTACCGACACAGGATGCCTTTTCGATGCGTATCTTCATGGCCTTCTCCGACGCACGTTTTGGGTGCTTGATTGCGAGCGTTTGGCCAGCTCGAGCGAACCGCCGCCGAAGCTGTTCCAACGACCGTGTTTTATATTTGCTGAGCCTGCTAAGCAAATGTATCCTACTCTCCACTAACCAACAACAGTGTCGACCATAAGAAAGAGGGCGATTTGCACAGGGGAGCAAGCCGCCTTGTCCGGTTTTGCCGGGCTCGGCGGGCCCATGATCAGTCCTGTTGACCAGGGCGGCAAGAAGCGCGGGCGAACCTCGCACGAGTAACGACGGACGGGTACATTCCCGTCGAAGAGAGCCGGCGACAAGCCGGCCAAAAAATGCCCTCACCAGGGCCGACGACATCGACGTGGCGGGCTCACCGGCCTGGCTCGCGGATGCGACGAAACGCGACGAGAGGAGGAGTGGCAAGCAGATGACCGGCCCATCGCCTGGCTTTGACCTGCACGGCAAGCTGACGCTCGTCACCGGCGGCGGCAGCGGCATCGGTGCGGGCATCGCGCGGGTGCTTGCGCGTGCAGGAGCGGCCGTCGTCATTGCCGATCGGGATGCCGCTGCCGCTGAACGCATGGCCGGCGAACTCGCCGGGCAAGGCCATGCTGCGCACGTCGTGATTCTCGATCTCGCCGATGAGGTCTCGGTGACGAGCGCCTGCGCCGATCTGCTCGCCCGTCTCGGCACGCCCTGGCTGCTCGTCAACAACGCCGGCCTTCAGGATCGCGAGGCCCTGCTCGAAACCAGCGTCGGCGAATGGGACCGCATCATGGCGGTCAACGCACGCGGACCGATGCTCATGACGCGCGAACTCGGGCGCGCGATGGTCGCCTCCGGCAATGGCGGGCGCATCGTCAACATCGCCTCGAACAGCGCGCGTGTGCCGTCGGTCATTGGCCTGGCTTCGTATGCCGCCTCCAAGGGCGCCTTGCTGTCGCTGGGCATGACCAGCGCCTTCGAACTCGTGGAACACGGCATTACCGTCAACACCGTGCTGCCGGGCGGCGTAATCACGCCGGGCGCGATCGGCGCTCGCGGCCCGGCCACCGCGGGACCGGGCCGGCGCAAGCCGCCGCTCGGCATGTGCGAACCCGAAGACATCGGCGCCGCGGTGCTCTATTTCGCTTCGCCGGCCGCGCGCTACGTGACCAACCAGACACTCACCGTCGATGCCGGTGCCTCGCTGACCTGACACGCTGACCTGACACGCTGACGAAACGACGCTCATGAACGCCACAGACAAACTCGAGGCCAGCCTGGCGATCAGCCGCACCAAGGCCCGCTATTGCCGCTTTCTCGACACCAAGAACTGGGACGGCTATGCGAGCCTGTTCACCGCCGACTTCGAACTCGACGTCAGCGAAGGCAGCAGCCTGCCCGTCATTCGCGGACGCGACGCGGCGATCGCGCAGATCCAGGCGTCGATCGGCAATGCCCGCACCGCGCACCAGGTGCATACGCCCGAAATCGAATTCACGGGCGACGATGAAGCACGCGTGATCTGGGCGATGCAGGACCGCGTGGTGTTCGATGCCGAGCGCGCGGCCAAGGTCGGCATCGCCGGGCTCACGGGCTACGGCCACTATCACGAGCGCTACGTGCGCGAGGGCGGCGAATGGAAGATCGCCGCGTCCAGACTCACGCGCCTGCACCTCGACCTGCAGCGCGTTCCCGCCGCCTGATCGACACAACCGTCGAATAGAAAACCCAAGGATCATCATGGCGCTCTACAGCACGCTTCACCTGCACAACGTGCCGGCCGGCCGCGAGGCCGACTACGCCGTCTGGTTCGACGGCCCGCATCAGCAGGCGCTCGCCCGTCTGCGCGGCTTCAAGCAGGCCGATCGCTTCGAGATCGCCAAGCAGCAGATCATGGTGGACATTCCGCAGCCCTGGCGCTTCATGAGCCTGTACGACTTCGATCTGCCGAACCCGGCGATCGATCTTCCTGCGCTCGGTCCGCTGATCGCCGAAGCGCGCGACGGCGGGCTCATCGACGACGCCGGCGAGAACGAGCGGCTTTACAGCTATCGCCTGTATTCGGACTGGAAAGGCAGCCCGAACTGGCAGCGTGACGAGCCGCTGTCTGGCGTCAGCGTGATCCTGGCCAACTACACCATCGGCCGCTACGCCGAATACCAGGACTACTACGACAAGGTGCACAGCATCGAAGTCACCAACGTGCCGGGCCATGTGGCGATGAAGCGCGGCCAGCTGTCCGAACTGCAGATCGAGCCCAAGCGCTACTGCCCGGGCGATCAGCTCGTGTTGTGCGCCCAGCAGACCGACGACCTGCTGTTCACGATCCGCGACTTCTCCGCGCGCGCGGGCGGCCGCAGCCCGAGCGGAATCGCGATGCAGCCGCGCTCGAGCTCGGCCTCGATGGCGCGCACGGTGCACTACTTCAAGAAGATCAGCGGCACGCGCCAGTGGAAGGGTGGAATCGCCTACGGCGGCGACTTCTCGGTCTACCAATACCAAGGCCCGCAGGGCTAACAACGACAAAACGAATCGGAGAACCAGCATGTCGAAAGTCATCGTCATCACCGGAGCCGGCATCGGCCTGGGCCGCGCGCTCGCACGCCGCTTCGTCAAGGACGGCGAGCGGGTCGTCCTGCTCGGTCGCACGCTGTCGAAAGTGCAGGCGGTGGCCGAGGAACTCGGCGCCAGCGCGATGGCCGTCGAATGCGACGTCGCCTCGCCGGAATCGGTCAAGGCCGCATTCGCCGAGATCGCCAAGAAGCATCCGAAGATCGACGTGCTGATCAACAACGCCGCAGTCTACGAGCCGTTCACGATCGCCGAAGCCAGCGATGCGCAGATCATGAGCATCGTCACTACCAACCTCGCCGGCCCGATGCTCTGCGTGCGCTCGGCGATTCCGCTGCTCGGAACCGGCGGCCACATCATCAACGTCAGCTCGGAATCGGTCGGCATGCTGTTCCCGTTCTTGTCGGTCTACCAGAGCAGCAAGGCCGGGCTCGATCGCTTCTCCGAAGCGCTCTATCACGAGCTCAAGCCCGCCGGCATCCGCGTGACCAACGTGCGCTGCGGCATGATGATCGACGAGATGAAGGCCCCGAACTGGGACCCGCAGGTGGCGATGCGCTTCGCGCAGGCCAACGCGGCGGTCGGCCGCAATCTGCGCGAGCAGCCGCTGTCGCACGTGAACTCGGTGACGAATGCGTTCCGCGCAATCCTCGACACCCCGCCCGACCTGCACATGGTCAACGTCCACCTGCACGCCCACAGGGCGGGCTGAGCCTTCGGAGGCGCGATGAGCGAGACCTTCGACTTCGTCATCGTCGGCAGCGGTGCGGGCTCGTTCTGCGCCGCGCTGGCCTTGCGCAAGGCCGGCAAGAGCGTGCTCGTGCTCGAAAAGGCCGAGCTCGTCGGCGGCACCACCGCGACCTCGGGCGGCGTGATGTGGATTCCGAACAACCGCTTCATGAAGGAAGCGGGCGTCGCGGACAGCCGTGAGCAGGCCATCGCCTATCTCGACGCCGTCATCGGCGATCGCCCCGACATGCCCGGCGCAAGCCGCGAGCGTCGCCTCGCCTTCGTCGATGCGGCGCCGAAGATGATCGATTTCCTCGTCGAGCAGGGCATCCGGCTGCGGCGTATCCCGTCGTATCCGGATCACTACAAGGCGCCTGGCGAATCGGTGCCGGGCCGCGCGGTGGTATCGGAGCTGTTCGATATCAAGCAGCTCGGAGCCTGGAAGGACAAGCTGCGCCCGGGCTTTCTGCCGCTGCCGGCGAATCTCGACGAAGCCATGCAGCTGCCGCTCATGAAGCGCAGCAAGGCTGCCAAGAAAGTGCTGTTCCGCGTGATCGGCCGCGCGATCGCGGACAAGTTCACGGGCAAGCAGCGCGTCACCGCGGGCCAGGCGCTGCAGGCGCAGATGCTCCACGCGGCGCTCAAGGCCGGCGCCGAGGTGCGCACGCAATCGCCGGTCAAGCAGCTCATCGTCGAAGGCGATCGCGTGAGTGGCGTGGTCGTCGGCCACGACGGCGCGGAGCAGCGCATCGCTGCCAGGCTCGGCGTCCTGATCAACGCGGGCGGCTTCGCGCGCAACCAGCGCATGCTCGACCAGTACATGCCGGGCGTGAAAGCCGAGTGGTCGAGCGTGATCGAAGAAGACCTCGGCGAACTGATCGAAGAAGGCCAGCGCATCGGCGCCGCCGTCGCGCAGATGGATCAGCGCATCGGCATGCAGATCACGCTGCCTCCGGGCGCGCAGCGCGTGAAGCCGAACCTCGATACGTCGAAGCCGCACTGCATCGTCGTCGACCAGGGCGGCCTGCGCTACATGCGCGAGAGCGGAGCGCCGACCGACATCTGCCGCAAGATGCTCGAGCGCAACCGGCAGACGCCGGCCGTGCCGAGCTACATGATCGTCGACAGCCAGTACATCAACAGCTACATGCTCGCGGGCTCGATGCCGGGTCCGAAGAAACCGCAGGCCTGGTTCGACAGCAAGACGCTGCGCAAGGCCGACACGCTCGAGGCGCTGGCCGCCGACTGCGGCATCGATCCGGCCACGCTGCGCTCGACCGTCGAGCGTTACAACGACGGCGCGCGACGCGGCGTGGATGATGAATTCCATCGCGGTGAGCACAGTTTCGACGAATGGTCCGGCGATCCGCTCAAGCCCGATGCGAAGACGCTCGGGCCCATCGAGCAGGGCCCGTTCTACGCGATGACGATTTATCCGGGTGACGTCAGCACCTTCGGCGGCCTGGTCACCGACGTGCATGCGCGCGTGCTGCGGCCCGACGGAACGGCGATCGCCGGCCTGTACGCGACCGGCACTTCGACGGCCTCGGTGATGGGCCCGGTCGAAGGCGGCCCCGGCGGCAGCATCGGGCCGACGATGACCTGGGCTTATGTCGCCGCCCAGCAT
Organism: Hydrocarboniphaga sp. FW305-C-57; assembly: GCF_058783045.1. NCBI lineage: Bacteria > Pseudomonadati > Pseudomonadota > Gammaproteobacteria > Nevskiales > Nevskiaceae > Hydrocarboniphaga > Hydrocarboniphaga sp. FW305-C-57. The sequence continues at coordinate 269,406 of NZ_JBYSYG010000002.1, forward strand.
GCGATTTCGACGAACTGAATACCGCTCAAACGACACATCTCAACGCCGCCCACTGCGGCGCGAACACGGAGAGGCACGATGCAACTGCTAGAGACCCAGCTCTTTATCGATGGCGAACTGCGACCGGCCAAGGGCGGCAAGACCTACGACAACATCGGCCCCTGGACCGGTGAGGTCATCGGCCACGCGGCCGACGCTTCGGCCGAGGACGTCGATGCGGCGATCGCCGCGGCCCGCCGGGCGTTCGACACCACGAGCTGGTCGACGGATCACGCCCATCGCCACGAACTCATGAAGAAGTTCCGCGATCTGCTCTACAAGAATCGCGATCGCCTCGTCGAGATCGCCAAGATCGAAGCCGGCGCCGCGCCGGGCGCCGCGTTCCGCGCGCAGATCGACGGCGCGCTCAACGGTGCCGACGGCCTGCTGTCCGAGTTCCAGCGCATGAAGTGGGAAGAAGACCGCGGCGTGAAGAACGAAGGCGGCTTCGACACCAAGCGCGTGGTGCTGCGCGAGGCGGCCGGCGTGGTTGGCGCGATCACGCCGTGGAACGTGCCGCTGTACATCAACGTCGGCAAGGTCGTCGCCGCGCTGCTCGCGGGCTGCACGGTGGTGCTCAAGCCCGCTCCGGACACACCCGCGATGGGCGCGATCTTCGGCGAATTCGCGATCGAAGCCGGCCTGCCCAAGGGCGTGCTGAACGTGGTCACGAGCGGCGATCCGGTGACCGCCGGCGAAATGCTGACCAAGGATCCGCGCGTCGATCTGATCTCGTTCACGGGCTCGACCGCGGTCGGCAAGAAGATCACGGCCAACGGCGCCGACACGCTCAAGCGCGTGTTCCTCGAACTCGGCGGCAAGTCGGTGTTCCTGGTGCTCGATGACGTCGCCGAGCAGGCGTTCCCGATGGTCATCGCCGGTTCGATGGTGGTGTTCCATGCCGGCCAGGGCTGCGCATATCCGACGCGCTTGCTCGTACCAAAGAGCAAGTACGCGATGGCCGTCGCGATCCTCGAGAAGGCCTATGCCGGCTACGCCGAGAAGTGGGGCAAGCTCGACGAGCCGACCTGCATCATGGGCCCGCTGATCTCGAAGAAGCAGCTCGAGCGCGTGAAGAGCTACATCGACATTGGCCAGCAGGAAGGCGCGCGCCTGCTCGCGGGCGGCAAGGTTCGCCCCGACAAGGGCAACGGCTTCTTCTTCGAGCCGACCTGCTTCGTCGACGTCGACAACAGCATGCGCATCGCGCAGGAGGAAATCTTCGGGCCGGTGCTGACCGTGATCGCCTACGAGGACGACGACGATGCCGTGCGCATCGCCAACGAGAGCATCTACGGCCTCGGCGGCGCGGTGTTCGGCTCGCACCAGCGGGCGATGAACGTGGCCAAGCGTATTCGCGCGGGCGCGCTGTCGGTCAACGGCGGCGTCAGCATCACGGGCGATCTGCCGTTCGGCGGCTACAAGCAGAGCGGCGTCGGGCGCGAATGGGGCCTCGAAGGCATCGAGGACTTCACCGAGATCAAGGCCATCGGCGCCCGCATCAGCTGAGAGCTTGAGCCCCGCAACGCACGGAGGCCACGGCCGTCGAGGAGAAGTGGGACTGCCATGCCGTCAGCCAGCGCTTCACTGCAGGATCAGGTCGCCATCGTCACGGGCGGTGGCGGCGGCATCGGCAGGGCCATCGCACTCGCCTGCGCCGAGGCCGGGGCCGATGTCGCGATCGCCGACGTCGTTCCCGAGCGTTGCATCGAGACTGCCGACCGCGTGCGCGAGTTCGGCCGCAAGGCGCTCGCGGTGCCGACCGATGTCATGGACACCGCGCAGATCGAGACGCTGGTGACGCGTACGGCCGAGTTTTTCGGCCGCATCGACATTCTCGTCAACAATGCGGGGGGCGTCAGCGGCCGGCCGTTCCTGGAGCAATCCGAACGCTCCTGGCGCAAGCACATCGATCTGAACCTGATCAGCGTGCTCGCAGCGACCTCGGCGGCGGTGCCGGTGATGATACGTGCGGGCCGCGGCGGCTCGATCATCAACGTCACGAGCATCGAGGCCTCGCGCGCCGCGCCGAACTTCGCGGTGTACGCGGCCTGCAAGGCCGGCCTCAACAATCTCACGCGGTCGCTCGCACTCGAATTCGCCGATCACGGAATCCGCGTCAACGCGATCGCGCCCGATGTCACCGTCACGCCGGGCCTTCGCGGCAACCACAGCGGGCCGGTCGATCCGAGCCGCTGGATCCTGCCGGCGCCCGCGCAGACCGCGGCGATCAACAGGCGCATTCCGCTCGGCCGCGAGGGCATCGACAGCGAATGCGGCAGCGTCGCGGTGTTCCTCGCCTCGCAGATGAGCAGCTACGTCACCGGCATCGTCATTCCGGTCGACGGTGGCTCCTGGGCCTCGTCGGGCTGGCAGCGCAACAGCGCGGGCAAGTGGACGCTGACCGGCGACATCGCGCCCTGAAATCACGTATGCATCGGCCGACGAGCACGATATGAAGATCAACGTCACCCTGCCCTTCGATCACGTTGAGAATCCAGCCGAATTCCTGACGCCGGAAGCGGTCGTCGAAGTCGCGCAATTCGCCGAACGCCTCGGCTTCGATGGTGGCAACGTCACCGATCATCCGTGTCCGACCGGGCGCTGGCTCGACGGCGGCGGACATTATGCGCAGGATCCGTTCGTGATGATGTCGTTCGTCGCCGCGGCGACCACGCGCCTGCGCCTGCAGACCGGCATTCTCGTGCTGCCTTACCGCAATCCATTCATCACCGCGCGCGCGGTGGCGACGCTCGACCTGTATTCGAAAGGCCGGCTCACGCTCGGACTCGGCGCGGGGTATCTGAAGGGCGAGTATCGGGCGCTCGGCGTCGATTTCGAGCGACGCAACGAGATCATGGACGAATATCTCGTCGCGCTGAAAACCGCCTTGAGCAGCGATGAGTTCACGTTCCAAGGCAGCGGCTACGAAGCGCTCGGCAATCGTGTGAAACCCGCGGCGGTGCAGAAGCCGCATCCGCCGCTGCTCGTCGGCGGAAACTCCAAGCGCGCGATCCGTCGCGCGGCCGAACTCGCCGACGGCTGGTATCCGTTCTTCACCGGGGCTCAACTCTCGTCGACCGCGCGCACGGCCGCGATGAATGGCGAAGAAGACCTCGCGGGCGGCCTCGCCTACCTGCGCGAGCACTGCGAAAAGATCGGACGCACGACGGCGCCGACGATCGTGCTCGGCAGCATCGTGTCTCCGGGCGAGAAGCCCACGCCTGCGGAACTCGTCGACAAGATCGGACAGTTCGAAGCCATGGGCGTCAGCGGCTGCGCGATCGGGCTCAGCGCGAACACGCGCCGCGAGTGGTGCGACAAGGCGCAGCACTTCGCCGAAAACGTGATCGCCAGGCTGCCCAAGCGATGAAGTCGAAGACCAATGCATTGGCCTGGAGCCTGTATCCCGGGCCGCTGCACGGCGGCGATGCGGTGCCCGCTTTTGCCGCGGCCGCGCGAGCCACCGACTTTCATGGCCTGCCGCCGACCTGCACTTTCATCGGCGACCTCGAGCCGTTCCGCGATGAGACGATCCAATGCGCGGCCCGGCAGCAATGAATGCCTTGCGCGATCGCCCGGAGACGGAGCCGGTGTGGGCGGTGGTGGCGCTCAAATCGCCCGAACGTGCCAAGAGCCGCCTCGCCGGCTGGCTGAATCCCGCGCAGCGTCGGCGCTTGCTGTTCACGCTCGCCGAGCGCTCGATCAGGGCATTGCATGCCACTCCGGGTATCGGTGCGGTCCACGTCGTCAGCGCGAGCTCTGAAGTCGCCGAATTCGCAAGCGCGCTCGGCGCTCGGCCGCTGCTGCAAGACGCCGAGGGCGGCACCGCGTCCGCTTTCGCGTTCGCGCTCGAACAGTTGCGCCCGCAATGCCCGCCCAAGATGCTGATGCTCGCGGGGGATCTGCCACTGGTCGGCGCATCGGCCCTGCAGTCGCTCTGCGATGCGGCCCGCCACGCGCAAGTCGTCATCGTGCCGGATCGGCATCGGCTCGGCACCAACGCCCTGCTCTGCTCGCCACCCGCCATCGTGACTCCGAGCTTCGGCCGCGACAGCTTCAGCAGGCACCGGCTGGCGGCACGCTCCGCGAAGCTTCAAACGCGCATCCTGCAAATGGACGCGCTGGCTCTGGATCTCGACCTTCCCGAGGATTTCGACGAGCTGCGGCGACTCTCGGCCACCAGCGCCGAAAGCTTGATGGCGGTACTGCGGGCGAGCGAGAGGACCACTGTCCACCATGAGCAAGACGCCGCCGCTGCGACGATCTGATTCCGCGGCGAGCATATCGCGCGAGGGCGTAGTATCGTACGCTCACAAATAGACGATGCTGTTCATTATAGAACGGTACGCGATATTCGAGGAGCACATGCTCGTCGACGCCACCGCCAAGGTGGAACTGCCGATTGGAGATTGAGTCTTGAACAAGCGCGCGGAACCAAACAAACCGCTCTCCATCATTCACGGCCTGCCGCTCGATCAGGAACCCGGCCTCGGCGCCCTGACGCTGCCGGGCTATCTGCGTGAAGTGACGGCGCGCTACGCCCCGCGCGAAGCGCTCGTCTTTCATCATCCGGACGGCCACGTCGAGCGCTGGAGCTACGCCGAACTGTGGTCGCGCTCGATGCAGATCGCCCAGTCGCTCGTCGCGGCCGGCATCGGCAACGGCGAGCGCGTCGGCGTGATGATGACCAATCGCCCCGAGTGGATCTCGGCTGCCTTCGGCGTGAGCCTTGCCGGCGGCGTGATCACCGCGCTGTCGACCTTCTCGACGCCGGCCGAGCTCGACTATCTGCTCAAGTCCTCGGGCATCAGCGTGTTGCTGCTCGAAGGCCTGGTGATCAAGAAGGATTTCGCGGCGATCATCCACGAGCTCGAACCCGCCATCCGCAAGTCCGAGCCCGGCGAGCTGTCGTCGACGAAGTATCCGTTCCTGCGGCGCATCGCGGTGCTCGGCCAGGGCGCCGCCGGTGCGATGCAGAGCTGGGAAGATTTCCTCGCGCTCGGGCGCAACGTGCCCGAAGCGATCGTGCAGGCGCGTGCGGACAGCGTCACGCCGGCCGACATCGGCGTACTGCTGTTCTCGTCGGGCTCCACCGGCAAGCCCAAGGGCGTGCTGAGCGCGCACCGTGGCGTCTGCATCATGTGCTGGCGCTGGCGGCGCATGCTCGCCACCGGCGACGCAGAAAACGAAGTGCGCGCCTGGAGCGCGAACGGATTCTTCTGGTCCGGCAACTTCGCCGGCTCGCTCGGAGCCACGCTGTCGTCGGGCGGAAGCAACGTGCTGCAGGCAACCTTCGATCCGGCCGAAGCGCTGCGGCTCATGCAGGCCGAGAAAGTCACGCGCGCCTATGCCTGGCCGCATCAATACCAGCAGCTCGCGGCCGCGCCGAACTGGAACGAGGTCGATCTGTCGAGCCTGCACTACGTCGATCCGCGGACCGCGCTCGGCCAGCATCCGACGATCAAGACCGACTGGGTCGATCCGAACGCCGCGTACGGCAACACCGAAACCTTCACACTGAGCGCCTGCTTTCCAAGCGACACGCCGGCCGAGAAAGTCGGCAACACACATGGCGAGGCGCTGCCCGGCAACACGCTGCGCATCGTCGACCCGCTCAGCGGCGAGGTGGTGCCGCGTGGCGAGCGCGGCGAGATCGCGGTCAAGGGCCCGACGCTGATGCTCGGCTATCTCGGCATTCCGCTCGCCGACACGCTCGACGCCGAAGGCTACTTCCGCACCAGCGACGGCGGCTACATCGATGACCAGGGTCGCCTGGTCTGGGAAGGCCGGCTCAACGACATCATCAAGACCGGCGGGGCCAACGTCTCGCCGATCGAGATCGACGGCGTGATCGCCACCGCTCCTGGCGTCAAGGTCGTGCGCTGCGTCGGCGTGCCGCACGAGTCGCTCGGCGAGATCGTCGTCGCCTGCGTGGTACTGCACGAAGGCGCGACTCTGAGCGAAGCCTCGATTCGCGATTTCGCCAAGGAGCAGCTCGCGAGCTACAAGGTTCCGCGCCGCGTGGTGTTCGTGCAGGAAGAAGAGTTGAGCCTGACCGGCAGCTCCAAGATCAAGCTCGGCGAGCTGCGCGCGCTGGCCGCCAAGCGTCTCGAAGCCTCGCCAGCCTGAGCCTGTAGCGACAAGCCGTGATCGCAGACCTGCATCGCTGGCTGGACCGCGGGCTCGGTGCCGAACAGGCTTACGCGCTGCTCGAACGCGAGCACTGGCGCGAGCTCGCGCCGCTGGCGACGCAGCTGCGCGAGCGCGGCTGGGGCACGCGCGTGAGCTATTCGCGCAAGGTCTTCGTTCCACTCACGCAGCTGTGCCGCGACGTCTGCCACTACTGCACGTTCGCGCAGACACCCGGCAAGCTCGAAAAACCGTATCTCGCGCCCGAAGACGTGCTGCGCATCGCGTGCGAAGGCGCAGCGCTCGGCTGCAAGGAAGTGCTGTTCACGCTCGGCGATCAACCCGAGCGGCGTTATGCCAAGGCGCGCGAGGCGCTCGCCGGGCTCGGCTTCGCGACGACGCTCGATTATCTCGAGCACGTCGCCGGACTCGTGCTGCGTGAAACCGGACTGCTGCCGCATCTGAATCCGGGGCTTATGAACGCCGAGCAGCTCGCGCGCCTGCGCCGGGTCGCGCCGTCGATGGGCATCATGCTCGAATCGGCGTCCGCGAGGCTGTGCGAGCGCGGCGGGCCGCATTTCGGCTCGCCCGACAAGCAACCCTCGCGCCGACTCGAAACCCTGCGCCTGGCCGGCGAGGCGCGCGTACCGATGACGAGCGGCATCCTGATCGGCATCGGCGAGACGCGGCGCGAGCGCATCGAGTCGCTGCTCGCGCTGCGCGATCTGCACGAGCGATACGGGCATATCCAGGAAATCATCGTGCAGAACTTCCGCGCCAAGGCCGGAACCAAGATGCACGCGGCGCCCGAGCCGGGCACGGACGAATTGTGCTGGACGATCGCGGTGGCGCGACTGATCTTCGGCGCCGGAATGAGCATTCAGGCGCCGCCGAATCTCTATGGCGGCGATCTGCCAGAGCTCATCGAGGCCGGCATCAACGATTGGGGCGGCATTTCGCCGCTGACGCCCGATCACGTGAATCCCGAAGCGCCGTGGCCGCATCTCGATCGCCTGGCCGCCGACACCGCGCGTGCGGGCTGCGACCTCGTCGAGCGGCTCACGGTCTATCCGCGCTACGTGCAGGCTCGCGACGCATGGCTCGCGCCCGAATTGCAGGCGCCCGTGCTGCGCCTGTCGGATGGCGCCGGCCTTGCGCGCGTCGGGCGCTGGTCGCCCGGAAGCCTCGATGCCGCGAGCGCGGACGATCTGCGCGACGTTCCCTTGTTCGCGACGCCGAGACGATCCGTCATCGGCCAGTCGATCGAGCGCGCGAGCACCGGCATCGAACTCGGCGAGCACGAAGTCGCCGAGCTGTTCGGTGCGCGCGGGGCAGACTTCGTGAACCTCTGCGCGGCCGCCGATCGCCTGCGCGAACAAACCGTCGGCGATGCCGTGAGCTATGCCGTCGTCCGCAACATCAACTACACCAACGTCTGCCTGTACCAATGCGGCTTCTGCGCGTTCTCGAAAGGCCGCGCCCACGAGAATCTGCGCGGCAAGCCCTATCTCGTCAATCTCGATGAGATTCGGCGTCGCGTCATCGAAGCCTGGGATCGCGGCGCGACCGAAGTCTGCATGCAGGGCGGCATCCATCCGTCGTTCACCGGGCAGACCTATCTCGATATCTGCCGCGCGGCAAAGGACGCCATCCCGCAGATGCACGTGCATGCGTTTTCGCCGCTCGAAGTGAGCCATGGCGCGCAGACGCTCGGCATCTCGGTCGGCGAATTCCTTACCGAGCTCCGGCATGCGGGACTCGGCTCCCTGCCCGGCACCGCGGCCGAGATTCTCGACGATGAAGTCCGTCATGCGCTGGCGCCCGACAAGCTCGACACCCAGGGCTGGCTCAATGTCGTCGCGCAGGCGCATCGCGCCGGGTTGCCGACGACCTCGACGATCATGTTCGGCCATCTCGAAGGCTACGAGCATTGGGCGCGTCACCTGCTGCGCTTGCGCAGGCTGCAGCATCAGACCGGTGGACTGACCGAATTCGTGCCGCTGCCGTTCGTGCACATGGAAGCGCCGATGTACCTGCGCGGCCGTGCACGCCGCGGCCCGACGCTGCGCGAGGCACTGCTCATGCACGCCGTCGGGCGGCTCGTGCTGCACCCATTGATCCGCAACGTGCAGGCCTCGTGGGTCAAGCTCGGGCCGGAGTGGGCGCAGCGTTGCCTGCAAGCCGGAGCGAACGATCTCGGCGGCACGCTCATGAACGAGTCGATCAGCCGCGCGGCCGGCGCTGCGCACGGGCAGGAGTTCGCACCCGAGCAGATGCGGCAGCTGATCACCGGCATCGGCAGGCCGTGGCGTCAGCGCAATACCTTGTATGGCGAGGTGAGCGCCGAACGCATTGCGCAGTCGTGCAGCGCGCCGCCGCTGAGCGAGACGCACAACGCGCCGATTACCCGGCGCCCGGCTCCGGTGATCGCTTGAGCGACTCGATGCCATCGGGATCGTTGAGCTTTCTGCCGATACACGGAATTCCGGAAGTCGTGCCTGGCGACGATCTGGCCAGCATCCTGGCCCAAGCGCTCGATAGCTCGAACAACCCATCGCCACGCGATGGCGATGTGCTCGTGGTCGCCCAGAAAATCGTCTCGAAAGCCGAGAATCGCTATGTCGAGCTCGACCGCATCGAGCCTTCGGCACGTGCGCTCGAAATCGCTACGCAGTGTCGCAAGGACGCACGCCTCGTCGAACTCGTGCTACGGGAATCCAACGAGGTGCTCCGCGTAGCGCCGGACGTGCTGATCGTTCGGCACCGGCTCGGCTTCGTCGTCGCCAATGCAGCGATCGATCAATCCAACTTGGCGGACCACAAAGGCGAACGCGCCTTGCTGTTGCCCGCCGCTCCTGATGCGTCCGCGCAAGAGCTGCGCGCACGACTGCAGCAACGCTACGGCCTCAATCTCGCGGTACTGATCTCCGACAGCTTCGGACGGCCGTTCCGCCTCGGCGTTTGCGGGGTCTGCATCGGATGCTCCGGGCTGCAACCGCTCGTCGATTTGCGAGGCCAAGTGGACCGTAATGGCCGCAGCCTGCAGGTCACGCAGATCGCGGTCGCCGATCAGCTTTGCGCAGCCGCGACGCTGGTATGCGGAGAAGCCGACGAAGGCATTCCGCTGGTCATCGTGCGTGGGGTAGCCTCCCAGCATTTGCAAGAGCGTCGAAACGCGCTCGAACTGATCAGGCCGCGACAGCAAGACCTGTTTTCCTGAAAGAGGAAAGCCGCGCGATCGCTCGCGCGGCTTTCGATTCTCGCGGCTTCAAAGCAATCGACGTCGCAACATCGCTCCACCGTTCACTGGCCGAAGTTGAGGCGCAGGCGGAAGCCGACCATGCGCGGCTCTGCCGGGTGCAGCGCTTCGAAGCCGAAACTGTTCCAGCTACCGGTGATGGTGTTGTAGTACTCCTTGTCGAGCAGGTTGGTCGCGAACAGCGTTGCGTCGAGCGGGCCACCATAAATGGAGTTCCAGGCAACCGTCGCATTGACGATTTCATACGACGGGATCACGCCGTAGGGGCCAGAAACGGTCTGCAGTTGCTTGGAGGTATAGGCATAGGTCGCGCTTGCGAAAATCCCCCCGATCGAACTCGGCAGTGGCAGCCGGTAGGTCGCCGTCACCGTGCCCTTGTGCTTGGGCGAGAATGGCAGCTCTCGACCCTTCTCGAACGTGGGCTGCGCAAAAAGATTGTCCGGGATTTCAGGGTCGGTGAACTTCAGCAGCTTGGTATTGAGGTACGCATAGTTGAAGTCGAAGCTCAAGCCTTGCACCGGACGCAAGGTGGTTTCCACTTCTAAACCATAGATGCGCGACTTGCCGGCGTTAACGGGAGTCGCCGTCGGCGCGATGCTGTTATCCAAGGCGCCGAATCCGTACAACAGCTGCTGATCCTGGAAGTCGTTGTAGAAGGCGGCGATATTGAAATTGCCGCGCACAAAACGCTCGAAGCTCGTCTTCAAACCCAGTTCATAGGTATCGACCTGTTCGGGACCGAAGGTCTCGAAGCCCGGCACGCTGTACGGGCTGATCGAGCCCTGCCGATAGCCTCGGCTGTACTTACCGTAGACCATCGCGTTGTCGTCGAGCTTGTAGTCGAGGCCGAGCACCCAGGTCGGCGCATCCGAGTCGTTTTTGAACGACCGATCGCAGGTGGACACGTCGGACACCGGCACGCGCGTCGCGAAGTAGCAGCGCGGTGACGGTGTATCGCGCGACGGGAAGTAATAGACCAGATAGCGCGTATCGGCCCGTGTTTCGTCTTTGGTGTAACGCAGGCCGGCCGTGCCCTTGAGGCGGTCGGTCAGATCGTAAGTGCCTTGCACATAGAGTCCGAGATTGCGGAACTCGATCCCGCCGGTCGGATTGTTGAGGCTGCCGACGAAACCTTCTGCCGTACCCGAAGGCGTCGCCGGATTCGGCGTCGAAGCACCGACAACGTCATAGCACTTGAACTCATCCGAGTTCTCACAGCTGATCGAAGTAGGAGACAGCGACCCACTCCACTCGACCGGCTTGCTACGCTCGTAGTAGACGCCGGATTGCCAGTTCAGCCTTCCATCGAAGGCAAGGCCTTGCAACTGGAGCTCTTCCGACAAGGTCGACTGATCGCTCGACGTCAGCCCCGGCGATGGGCGCGACGTCGTCGTCGTCAGCGGCACGCCAGGCGCGAGGAAGAAGTTACTGCCGAACAACTCGCTTCGCAGCACATTGGTGAGCTCCGCGTAGCTGGCAATGTTCTTGACCGTGAGGTTGTCCGTCGCCTTCCAGGTGGTGCTATTGATCACCTGCCAGCTGTTGAGGCTGACTTTTGCATCCGGATCCGAGTTCTGCACGGTGTAGAAATCGCCGTCGCTCTGGGCTTGCATCTGAGCGCAGGCGAAACGGGCGAAACGCTGGTAAGCACTGCTCGGCGATTCGTTGCATGGGTTACCGTCACCATTGGTGTCGCCCGGACCGTTATAGGCGAATATCCGCGGCAGCGGACCGTTGGTTTCGGAATCGACCGAGGAGGCGATCGTGTAGTTCTCGAGGTTCTCGGTCAAATCCAGCACGATGCTGGCGCGCAACGCCGTGTAGTTGATGTCGTTGAAATGATCCGGCCCGATACCGGAGACATTATCGAGATAGCCTTCGCGGAACTGGCGGTCTACACCCAGGCGCATACGCGCCCAGTCGTTGATCGGCGTATTGACGACAATTTGCGTTCGCTTGAGGTCATAGTCGCCCCAGGACTGCTCTACATAGCCTTCGTTGCGGGCAGTCGGCTTCTGGGGCACCAGCAGCACCGCGCCTCCCGTGGTGTTGCGTCCAAACAGAGTTCCCTGCGGACCTTTCAAGACCTGCACGTTCTGCAGATCGAAAAACATGCCGGGGCCGGCTCCGTCACCCGACTGTGTCGAACCACCCCCACGCGGAGCCACCACATCGGCGAAGTAGGTCGCGACGGACGCCGTCGTACGAATTTCCTGGCTGAAACCACGAATCGCGAACAAGGCATTGTCCGATCCGTAGCGCGTGTTGGCGGACAGCGACGGCGTGAATGTGGCCAGGTCGCTGCTCGAGATCACGTTGCGGCTGGTGAGCTGCTCCTGGTTGAAGACCGTCATCGAGATCGGCACGTCCTGCAGGCGTTCTTCGATGCGCCTTGCGGTGACGATGACCTCCGAAATACCGTCATCCGTTCCGCCGTCGGCGTCAGCCGCAGCGGGTGCCGGGCTCGGGCTCGGAGCAGCGGCGGGCTGCGCATCGACGGAAGGAGCCGCTCCCGTTTCCGGCTCCTGGGCCATGGCGCCCACACTTGCAGACAGGCACAGGACAGCGCACAGCTTGGCTGTGTTGGAACCGCTCATATTGTCTCCTCGCACCGTTGTGTATCTTTTTTGTAGTGAGTCCTGCGAGCCATTGCGCGCCACGCCGGACTTATCCAGCCGATCAAAAACTTTTCGGACGTGCGGTCAAATTACTCTCCGTATTCATCTACAGTCAACATAGTTGTTTACTTTCGATGTAGAGAAATAGTCCTGGGACGGTACTGAACGCCGGTTCACGATGTAAATGGAACAGAAGCCCTTTCGGAGCCGCCGTTTCGTACGGTCCCAAAGTCCACCGGGGGACGGCGCGCGCTTCTTGTGTCTGAGCGCTTCATTCATGTCAGTTGTCAGTCACCAAAGCGGATGAGGTTTGGGCCTTGCACCGTCGGCTACTGCTGGCCGTCTGCCGTGTTTCCGGATGTCCGCGCCTTCGGTTGCCTCGCCTACACACCACGCGAGGGCCAGACCGGGTATTCTTATAACGACGCTGTTGTCTATCAGGATGGCCAGCTATCTCCGGCGCGTATCGTCGAGGCTCCTTTCCTGAGGCGCATCGTTTTCGAAGGCGATGACGTATCGGTCGAGCTAGTCTCGAAACTCGGACGCACGGTCATCGAAGGCGTGACCAGGCCTTCCACCTTCCGTATCGGCAACCCGGGCGGCCTCGACCTGCAACGAGGCTCACCTGGGACGGACAAAGCGCTACGGCCTGATGGAACGACCGAGTCAAGAAAGCCTGACCACCATCGGCCAAACAGAATGAAGGAGAGCACACCATGAAAATCGACTCGTCGTTGGTCGCGGTCGTAACCGGCGGAGCCTCGGGCCTCGGACTCGGCACCGTCAAAGCGCTGCGCGCTGCAGGCGCGAAAGTCGCGATCTTCGATCGCAACCCGGAAACCGGCCAGAAAGCCGCGGATGAAACCGGCGCCATCTTCTGCGAGTGCGACGTGCTCAGCGACGAGAGCGTCGATGCCGCGTTCGCCAAGGCTCGCGCGGCCCAAGGCCAGGAACGCGCGCTGGTCTGCTGCGCCGGCGGCGGCAACGCGATCCGCACCGCGTATCGCGACAAGGAAACTGGCGAGATCAGGATCTTCCCGACCGAGAAGTTCGAGTGGGTGCTCAAGCTCAACACGGTCGGCACCTTCCGCTGCGTCACGCGCGCGGCGGCCGGCATGATGACGCTCGACCCGATCGACGGCGAACGCGGCGTGATGGTCAACACCGCCTCGGCCGCCGCGACCGATGGCCAGATGGGCCAGGCCGCGTATTCGGCCGCCAAGGCCGGCATCGTCGGCATGACGCTGACGATCGCACGCGACCTCTCGCGCGAAGGCATTCGCATCAACACGATCCAGCCCGGCATCTTCCACACGCCGGCGATGGCCGGAGCGCCGCAGAAAATGCTCGATGCGCTCGGTGCGATGGTGCCGTTCCCCTCGCGCCTCGGCACTGCCGAGGAATATGCGAGCCTCGCGCTCGAAATGATCCGCAATGGCTATTTCAACGGCGAGACCGTGCGCCTCGACGGCGCCATCCGCATGCAGCCACGTTGAGCGACCGGCACATGGATGCCGAGACACTGCGAGCCGCAGGCTGGAGATCGCGCGAAGCCGAAGGCTTCACGGGCTACATCGCTCCGCTGTGGATGCACGGCGAAGAAGGATCGGTGACCGGCGTCGGCTTCCTGGCCGACGCGCGTCACGTGAACTATCAGGACACGGTGCACGGCGGAGCGCTGATGACCTTCGCCGACATCGCGCTAGGCTGGATCGCGGCCGGCGCGCTCGGGCACAAGCGCATCGTCACCGCCCAGCTCGCGATTCAACTCGTTTCGGCACCGCGCGTCGGCGATTTCATCAGCTGCCACGCGGAGCTCGTCCGCAAGACCTCGCAGCTCGTGTTCGTGCGCGGGCTCATCCTTGCGGGCGATCGCACCGTCGCGAGCGCGGACGGCATCTGGAAAGTGCTGGCTTCGAAGTAACGACGCTCATTCGCCTCGGTGCGGCCTGCGCCCGATTGCGCACGAGTTGCACGCAACCGACAGGCAGCGCGAGGCCCGCAACGACGAACGAAGTCCGCCCGGGCCGCGCCGCGTTCACGCCACCGCCTCGGCCTGCCCGACCGCCTGGCGCATCGCCTTCATGCCGCCGAACAGCAGCGCCGCCGCGAGCGGGCAGCAGATCGCGACCGCGGCCGAAATGCCGAGCCCGATGTTGCCGCCGAACAGATGATCGGACAGCGCCGCGATCAGGATCGGACCGACGCCCGCGCCGATCAGGCCGGCGCTCGCATTGAACGTGGCGATGCCGGTTCCGCGCAGCTCGTTCGGCGTCACCAGGTTGAGCGCCGCGTTCGCGCAGGCGATGAAAGGCGACAACACGGTCAGAAACAGCCACAGGAAGCCGAGAAAGATCCACGGATCCCGGCTCGTGAACGCGACGAAGCCGAGCGGCGTGGCGGCGAGCAGCGCCACCGCGTACCAGCGGAACTGCGCATCGAGCCTGCCACGGCGATACATCGCATCGACCGCGAGGCCGCCGATCAGCTTGCCGACGATGCCCGCGATCACCAGCGTGACGCCGAGGTACAGGCCGATCTTGTCGGCCTTCCAGCCGAAGCTGCGCCCGATGTAAGCCGGATACCAGGTGCCTGCGCCGGTCACGATCATCGCGGCGAGCCCGAAGCCGCTGTAATGCATCAGGAAGAAGCGACCGCGACTGCGAACGAAGCGGAACAGCGCGAGATAACTCGCCACCGTGTCGAGCCAGAACGAGCCCTTGGTCCGCAGTTCTGCGCGCCGGCCACGACGCTCGGGCTCGGGCACTGCGAAGATCAGCAAGGAGATCAGCGCTCCGGGAATGCCGACGATGAAGAACGTCGCCTGCCAGGAGCGCACCTCACCGACCACCGGCAGCACGATCGTCGCCGAAGCCGCGACCATCGTCACGATGAGCCCGCCGAACAGATAGGCGCAGCCCGAACCGACGGTGGAGCCCATCGCGTAGACCGCGAGCGCCGTGGTGAGGCGCTGGCGCGGAAACAGGTCGGTGATCATCGAGGTCGCACAGGGGTTCAGCGTCGCCTCGCCCGCACCGACGCCGACTCTTGCGATCAGCATGTGCCAGAAGTTCTGCGCGAAGCCGCAGGCGGCCGTCGCGAGCGACCAGATCGTCACGCCCATGTAGATGACCCAGCGGCGATTGAAGCGATCCGCGAGCGCACCGGCGAGCAATCCGATCACCGAGAACGTGATCGCGAAGGCCGAGCCGTGGAGGATGCCGAACTGCAGATCGGTGAGCCCGAGATCGCGCTTGATGGGGTCGACCATCAGGCCGATGATGAAGCGGTCGAGTATCGAGAGCCAGTACAGCAAGGCAAGCACGCCGGTGGCGTACCAACCCACGGCCGCTCTCGGATAAGCCGCCTCGACCGGCGTGGCGGATTCACTGTGACTCATTCAGACTCCTCGCTCTCGCGGCAGCAGGCATGCGCGGTTCGCCGCATGGAGCCCGCATGTCATGAACCTGCCTGCGGGTCGCCGTCGACGACGATAGCAACGGCCAACATGCTAAACGACAACACTGCTGATAACGAATCGAAACGCTATCTCGCGCTCTCGGGCGGAGTCGGCGGAGCCAAGCTCGCTTACGGCCTGGCGCAAGTGCTGCCGCCCGAGTCGCTGGTGATCGCCGTCAACGTCGGCGACGACTTCGAACATCTGGGCCTGACCATCTGCCCCGACCTCGACACGGTGCTCTACACGCTCGCCGGCATCGTGCATCCGCAGCAGGCCTGGGGACGCGCGGACGAGAGCTTCGGTGTTCTCGACGAATTGCGCAGGCTCGGCGCGGACGACTGGTTCACGCTCGGCGATCGCGACATCGCCCTGCACCTGCTGCGCAGGCAGCTGCTCGACCGGGGCCTGAGCCTGAGCCAGACCGCCCGCGAGATCGCGCGTCGTCTCGGCATCGCAACGACGGTACTGCCGGTCAGCGACGACGTGCTGCGCACCATCGTGTGTAGCGATCGCGGCCCGCTGGCGTTCCAGGAGTATTTCGTGCAGCTGCGCTGTGCGCCCGTCGTGCAGGCGCTCGACTTCGAAGGCGCAGCGCAGGCCAGGCTCACGCCTGCGCTGCGCGAGTTGCTCGACAGCGCCGATCTCGGTGGCGTGATCCTGTGTCCGTCGAATCCCTACCTGAGCCTCGCGCCGATGCTCGCGATTGCCGAACTGCGCGATCGCTTGCGCGATTCGAAGGTGCCGGTGATCGCGGTTTCACCGATCGTGGCCGGCTCCGCGATCAAGGGCCCGACCGCGAAGATCATGCGCGAACTCGGCGTGCAGCCGCACGCAGGCGTCATCGCCGAGCTCTACGCCGATTTCGTCGACGCCGTCCTGATCGACGAGGTCGACGCCGGACTCGCCCGGCATGATGCACGCCTCGTCGTCGCCGCAACCGTGATGAAGACGCCCGAGCAGAAGATCATGCTCGCCCGCCGCTGCATCGAGCTGATCGAAACGCTGCAGAAAGCACAGCGCCGATAGCCCTACTTGAGCTTGGAAAGCACCGCGCCTTCGTCGCCCTTGGCAAAGCCCACGCTGATGCCCTTGAGTGATTCGATGACGGGCCGTTTGACGAGCGAGGGATGGCTCGCGAGCAGCTCCGCCGCCTCGCCCTGTGCTACTTTGGCTTGCGCCTGCGCATCGAGCTTGCGCCAGGTGGTGCCCTTGCGATTGACCACGGCATCGACGCCGAGCTCGGCGATCCACCGCGCAGCGCGCTCGCTCGACAGCCCCTCGGTCTTGAAATCGTGAAAGCGGAACTCGATGCCTTCGTCCTTCAGGCGCGCCAACGCGCGCTGCACGGTGTCGCAGTTCTTGATGCCGTAGACGGTGATCATGTGGGCGATGCGGCGGTCGATGGGCCAGGGATTTTTAGCGGTTGGAGCGATGGCGTTCCCGGAAGTGATCACAATCGATCGACCGGACGCGCCTCTTCTTCTTTGCGTTCCGAGTAGCGATCGACCAGCTGGTTCGCATGCGGACGCAGCAGCACGGTCATTCTGAGCAGTTCCTCCATGACGTCGACGATCCGATCGTAGTAGGCCGAAGGCCTCATCCGTCCTTCACCGTCGAACTCATCGTAAGCCTTCGCAACGCTAGACTGGTTCGGGATCGTAAACATCCGCATCCATCGGCCCAGCAGACGCAGCGTGTTGACCGCATTGAACGATTGCGAGCCCCCGGACACCTGCATCACGGCAAGCGTGCGGCCTTGCGTTGGACGGATGCCGCCCATGTTCAGCGGCAGATGATCGATCTGGGCTTTCATGAGGCCGGTGATCTGGCCATGGCGTTCGGGGCTACACCAGACCTGCCCCTCCGACCACATCGACAGCTCGCGCAGTTCCTGAACCGCCGGGTGCTTGTCGCCAGCGATCTGATCCGGAAACGGCAGATCGGAAGGATCGAAGATGCGCGTCTCGGCGCCGAAGTATTCCAGCAGACGGGCCGCTTCTTCCGTCGCGTATCGCGAGAAGGAACGCTGGCGCAACGAACCGTAGAGCAGCAGGATTCTGGGTCTCGACACGGTGTCGCCCAGGCCGATCGCGGGCCGGCGATGGGCGTAGCTCGTGTCGAGCGCTGGCAGGTGATCGGACGCCGGCAGCGTGCGCACGCGGCTCATGCCCAGCCCTCGGCGTCGATCAACTGCCGGACGCGGTTGCGGATTTCGTCGCGGATTCCACGGACTCGATCTCCGCTCTGCCCTTTCGGAT
Source organism: Hydrocarboniphaga sp. FW305-C-57 (assembly GCF_058783045.1). NCBI lineage: Bacteria > Pseudomonadati > Pseudomonadota > Gammaproteobacteria > Nevskiales > Nevskiaceae > Hydrocarboniphaga > Hydrocarboniphaga sp. FW305-C-57. Next base: position 287,172 of record NZ_JBYSYG010000002.1, read on the forward strand.
CTTGCAGCGGCCAGTCATCGCGCTTGAGGCCCGGAACATAAGGGCATTCGTCCCCGCAGCCCATCGTGATCAGCAGGCTGGCGCCTTGCGCCAGCTCGGCCGTCAGCCGCTGCGGCTTGGCGCCGGCAAGATCGATCCCGATCTCGCGCATCACTTCGAGCACCTCGGGGTGCACGCGATCGGCGGGATGGGTGCCGGCCGATATCGCGCGGGCTTTCGCGGGATCGGCAAGCTCGTTGAAGAAGGCGGCGGACATCTGCGATCGGCCCGCATTGTGAACACAGGCGAATATCACGGTTTTCATGCGGTCTCCGGCTCGGTTTCCGAATGGGCAGGGACGACGCTGGCCACAGCCGGCAGCACTGGAGTCAACCATCGAAAGAGAACGGCAGCAGCGAGCGCGCCGACGAATTGCATCAGGACGAACAGCGGCGCATCGATCAGCCGGATGCCGGCGAAGGTGCTGGTCATCGAGCGGGCGAGCGTGACGGCTGGATTGGCGAACGAGGTCGACGCCGTAAACCAGTAGGCGCCGACGATATAGCCGGCGACGGCGAATGGCGTGAACGAAAAGCCAGATCGTGCACTGCCCCGGATCACCGACATCAGGCCGAACGTGGCCACGAATTCGCTGAATGCCTGGGCGGCTCCTGAGCGCTCATGGAGCGACGCAGCGAACAGCGGTTCGCCGAACATCGCATGCGCCGCGGCAACGCCCACGAAGGCTCCGACGATCTGGGAAATGACGTAAACCGGAACGTCACGCCAGGACGTGCCGCCTGCCACCGCATCGGCCAGCGTCACGGCCGGATTGAAATTCGCACCGGAGATCGAGCCGAACGTCATGATCAGGGCCATCAGCACCCCGCCGGTGGCGATCGAATTCGCCAGCAGCGTGATGGCCAGATTCCCCGCGGCCAAGCGCTCGCCCATGATGCCGGAGCCGACCACGGCGGCCAGCAGCAACGCCGTACCTAAGCCTTCTGCAACGATGCGGCGCATGAGGGTCGTCATTTCTTGCACACCGAGGGCGTGCTGCACTCTGCGGAACTTGAACTTCCGGCACAGCAGTTTTCGGTCAGGTAGTCGAGCAGGCCGTTCATTGCCTTGAAGTCCGGCGCGTAATAGATGAAGCGGCCTTCCGAGCGCGACTTCAACAGCCCGGCGTTGCTGAGTTCCTTCAGGTGGAATGAAAGAGCATTCGAGGCGATGCCGAGGTGGCTGGCGATTTCACCCGCCGCCATCCCTTCCGGCCCTTTGCGAACCAGCAGCCTGAACACGGCGAGGCGATGGTTTTGAGCCAGTGCCGCAAGACGGACCACTGCGGTTTCGATTTTCATGTTTCAATAATTATTGAAACATAATCGACGTGTCAATAGTCATTGAAATGACAGGGCGTCCGCTCGGTTCGCTGCAGAAGCGGCGGGTCTCCCCTAAAAGATCTGCATGGGCTTCATTCCCGCGACAGCCCCAAGCGGGACTGCCTGAAATGAGCTAGCGGCTCGCTCAGGCCTGCGTGCCGCCGACCGTGATGCCGTCGATCTTGAGCGTCGGCTGGCCGACACCGACGGGCACGCTCTGGCCTTCCTTGCCGCAGATGCCGACGCCACCGTCGAGCTTCAGGTCGTTGCCGACCATCGACACCGCGCGCATCGCTTCCGGTCCATTGCCGATCAGGGTCGCGCCCTTCACGGGTCGCGTGATCCTGCCGTTCTCGATCAGGTAGGCCTCGCTCGCCGAGAACACGAAGTTGCCCGAGGTGATATCCACCTGCCCGCCGCCGAAGTTCACCGCATAAATGCCGCGCGGAACCGAGCGGATGATCTCCTCGGGATCGTGCGGACCGGCAAGCATGTAGGTATTGGTCATGCGCGGCATGACGAGGCTCGCGAACGATTCGCGGCGGCCGTTGCCGGTCGGTTGCATGCCCATCAGGCGCGCGTTGAGCGTGTCCTGCAGATAGCCCTTGAGGATGCCGTTCTCGATCAGCGTGGTGCAGCGCGTCGGCGTGCCTTCGTCGTCGAGGTTGAGCGAGCCGCGGCGGCCCGCGAGCGTGCCGTCGTCGACGATCGTGCACAGATCGCTCGCCACTTTCTCGCCGATACGGCCCGAATACGCCGAGCTGCCCTTGCGGTTGAAATCGCCTTCGAGCCCATGGCCGACGGCCTCGTGCAGCAGCACGCCGGGCCAGCCCGGACCGAGCACGACGGGCATGTTGCCGGCCGGCGCCGAAACCGAATCGAGCAGCACGATCGCCTGGCGCACGGCTTCGCGCGCGTATTCCTCGGGCAGCTGCGAGGCCGCGAAATAGTCGAGCGCATGACGGCCGCCTCCGCCGACGTGCGCCTGCTCGCGACGACCCTTGTCTTCGACGATCACGGTCACGTCCATGCGGATCAGCGGACGCACGTCGGCCGCGAGACGGCCGTCGGTCGAGGCCATCACCACCACTTCGTAGTTCATCGCGAGCGAGGCCATGACCTGCTGCACGCGCGGATCGGCCGCGCGCGCGGCCGCGTCGGCGCGACGCAGCAGCGCGAGCTTCTCGGGCGTCGGCAGCGTGTCGAGCGGATTGATCGGCGGGTACAGCGTCAGGCCCTTGCTCTCGGTCAGCGATCCGACCACGCGCTGGTCGCCAGCATCGACGATCGCACGCGCCGCGGTGGCCGCGTCTTCGAGCGCGTCGAGGCGCAGCTCTTCGGTGTACGCGAGCCCCTGCTTGTCGCCCGCGACCGCGCGCACGCCGACGCCTTGCTCGACGCTGTGACTGCCGCTCTTGACGATGCCTTCTTCGAGCGACCAGTGCTCGGACTTGGAAAACTGGAAGTACAAGTCGGCCGCATCGACACCCGGCTTCATCAAGCCGTCGAGCACGCGCGTCAGGCGGCGCTCGTCGAGCTCGGCGGGGTCCAGCAGGGTGGAACGGGCGACTGCGAGTGCGTTACTCATCGAATCTCCATGCCGATACGGATGCGCATGCGGCGGTGGCCTGTAACAGGGGAAAAGACGGACGGCATGGCCGATGGATCGCGCGCCGATGCAAGGCGCGAGGAGGAGTCATGGCCGTAGCGATGGTGACGACGAGCAACGCAGCAGCGGCGTGCGGGACGCGGCCAGGCGTTATCGGTTCCTCTGTCATAGGCCACTAAGTCCTGGTGAATTGCAATGGATAGTGGAAGACATAGTAGCCCCGGCCGGGCGCCGCACCGAATTCGAGCTGGCCCGTGAGCGCGAGCACCCAGGCTTCGAGCTGCGTGCTCGGCATCGCGCTGCGGATGATCTGGCAATCGGCGACGCGCCCGTCCGGCGTCAGTGCGAGCGCAAGCACGATTTCGCCGCCGATGTCCTGGTCTTCGCGCAGGGCCTGCTCGTAGAGCTCGTGATAGTCCGGTGCGCGCTTGGCGAAAGTGGCTTGCAGGTCGAGGATCGAGCGCTTCTGCGAGCCCGGCGGATACGACTCGATGAAGGGCTTCGGCACGCCGGCGAGCGGCTCGTACATCACGCAGCCCGTCAGCGACAGCAGCGCGGCCATCGCTGCGACTCGCAGCATGGCGTGAGCGAATCGCCCGCCCATCAAAGCCGCCGATGCTTCAGCGAAGGCAGCGATTCGCGCACCGCGCGCAGGCGCTCGAAATCGAGCTCGGCGAGCACCACGCCGGGCGTGTCTTCGTCGCGCTGAGCGAGCACTTTGCCCCAGGCGTCGACGATCATCGTGTGGCCCCAAGTCTTGCGCCCGCTCGCATGCGTGCCGCACTGGCCCGGCGCGATGACGAAGCACTGGTTCTCGACCGCACGCGCGCGCAGCAGGATTTCCCAATGCGCTTCGCCGGTGCGATCGGTGAAGGCGGCCGGAATGCAGAGCAGCTCGGCACCGCGCTGCACCAGGCCGCGATAGAGCTCCGGAAAGCGGATGTCGTAGCAGACCGACAAGCCCACGGTGCCGGCCTGCGTCGGCGCGACCACGTAGGCCGGCTCGCCATGGGCGATCGTCGCGGATTCACGATAGCGCTCGATGCGATCGCCGCGGTCCACGTCGACGTCGAACAGGTGGATCTTGTCGTAGCGCGCGATGCGCTGACCATCGGCCCCATACACCAGGCAGGCCGGATAGACGCGCCCCGGATCGCCCGGCACCGCCACCGGCACGGTGCCCGCGATCACATCGATCGCATATTCGCGCGCCAGATCGGACAGGAACTGCTGGATCGGCCCGCTGCCCTCGGGCTCGGCGAGCGCGAGCTTGTCGGGGTCCTTGCGGCCCATGAAGGCGAAGTTCTCGGGCAGCGCGGCGAGCCTGGCGCCGGCCTGCGCGGCCTCGGCGACGAGCGCCCGGCTGGCTTGCAGGTTGGCGGCCAGATCGGCGCCCGTATTGAGCTGGATCGCGGCAACGAGTGTCATGGCGGCAGTCTACCTCAGGCTTTCCGGGCGGCGGCCCGGCAATTCAGGCCCGTTGCGGGATAATCGGGGCGCAATCCTGATGCGCAACCGATGACCTCGAACTCCGACTCGCCCGTCACGCCCGAGCCCGCCCGCTGGCGCCGCTGGCTGCGCCGCGGCGATCCGCAGCAGCGTCGCATCGCCACCATCGATGCAGCGCTCGACCAGGCCCTGCTGCGCCTGATCGAATCCGACGAGCACACCCGCCTGGCCGCACTCTGGCGGCTCGTCGATGTCTTGCGCCCACGCCGCAGACGTCAGGCCGATCACAGCACGCTCGCGCTCGAACGCCTGCGCCTGCTCATCGCCGAAGACGCCACCGCGCGCGAAAGCCTGCGCGAGGCGCTGCTCTGGCTCCTGACCACGCGCAAGCCGCTGCATCTGCTCACCGAATCGGGCGTGCTCGTGCAGGAAGGCCTGTTCTCGGGCTTCTGGCGGCGCGCGACCAACCGCTGGCTACCCGAAGAAGTCGACACCGGCGATCTGCGCGATTGCCTGCGGCAGTTGTTCCCGTACGAGCACGATCATCTGTGGATCGCGCAGGCGCCCGACGCCGCCTGGATCGCGCTGCTCGACGCCTTGCGCTTCGACGAGGCCGCCGGGCTGCCGTCCATGCAGCGCTTGCCGATGTCGATCCAGTTGCTCGAAGCTTTGCAGGTACTGTCGTATCGCATCGCCGCCATCGGGCTCGAGCCCGAACTGGTGCGCAATCATCCGGCGATCCAGCAGTACGAATCGCCGTTCTTGATGCAGAACGTCGAGCTGCGCGAATTTCTCGAAGAGCGCAAGCGCGCACTCACCGAGGCGCGCGAACCCGGCATCGACGATCGTCATCTGCTGGTGCTGCTCGACCAGTGCGAGGAGATTGCCGACAAGGTGCGCCGCCAGGCCGCCCGCGGCGGCGCCAGCGTGAGCCTGACGGTGCTGCTCGTGCGGCTCACCCAGCATCTGGAACGCCTGCGCCTGCTGCTGCGGCTGATCGAGCACTCTGCGCCCGCGCACGCACTCAACGTGTTGCGCGTGGCCTTCTTCAAGGATCTCGTACGCGCCGAGAACCTGCGCGACAGCGTTCGCGAAATGTGGCGGCAGATCATCCAGCTGCTCGCCACGCGCATCACCGACAACGCGAGCAAGACCGGCGAGCATTACGTCACCGCGACGCGCAGCGAATATTTTTCGATGCTGCGATCGGCGCTCGGGGCCGGCTTCATCGTCGCCTTCATGGCGATGTTCAAGGTGGTGCTCGGCAACAGCGCGCATTCGCCGCTGATGACCGCGCTGCTCTACAGCCTCAACTACGGCCTGGGCTTCGTACTGATCTATCTGCTGCATTTCACCATCGCGACCAAGCAGCCGGCGATGACGGCTTCGTACCTGGCCGCGAGCCTGGCGACGCGCGAGAGCGGGCGCGACCGGCTCGATCCGCTGGTCGACCAGATCGTGCGCACGCTGCGCTCGCAGTTCATCGCCATCGTCGGCAATGTCACGTTCGCGCTGGCGATTCCCATCATCGTCGCGCTCGCGATCAAGGCCAACGGGCTGCCGTTCTTCATGAGCGCCGAGAAAGCCGAGCATCTGCTGCACGACCAGAATCCGATCGCGAGCCTGGCCTGGCTGCATGCGGCCGTCGCCGGCGTCTGCCTGTTCCTTTCAGGGTTGATTTCGGGCTATTTCGACAACAAGGCCGTCTACAACCGGATTCCGCAGCGCATCGCCCAGCTGCGTTCGCTGCGGCGACTGCTCGGCGCGGCGAGGCTGCAGCGCTTCGCTGATTACATCGAGAACAATCTCGGGGCCCTGGCCGGCAACTTCTTCTTCGGCTGCATGCTGGGCTCGATGGGCACGCTGGGCTTCATCTTCGGCCTGCCGATCGACATTCGCCACATCACGTTCTCGACCGCCTACGTCGGCTACGCGCTGGTTGCACTCGATTGGCAGATTTCGCTGCAGACGCTGCTGCTGGTGGCAATCGGCGTGCTCGGCATCGGGCTCATCAACCTCTCGGTGAGCTTCGGCCTGGCATTGCGCGTCGCCCTGCGAGCGCAGCGCGTGCGCTTCGAAGATCGCCGCGGACTGCTGCGGCGCATCGGCCGGCGCTTCATCGAGCGGCCCGGCGAATTCTTCTGGCCACCGAAGGCCGCCGACCCCCAGCAACACTGAGGCTCAGCCGCAGAGCCAGCCCACGTGCGGCCGCAGGAAGCGCGCGAGCTGGCGCAGGTAGGGTTCGAGCACGAAGCCCTGGATCGACGGCAGCAGCACCGCGGCGATCAGCACCGCGACGAGCAGGCCGCCCGCGAGCCGGTACGGCGGACGCAGGTCCGATCGATAGCCGCCCGCGAACACCGCGACGCCGAGCAGGCCGATCGCGAGCCCGCACCAGACTTCGCCCCAGCTGTGCGCGCCCAGCCGCACGCGCGAAACGCCGATCAGCAGCACCCAGGCCAGGATCGCGAGGCGGAACAGCAGCGCGCGCAGGCTCAGGCTGCGGCCCATCGCGATCACCGTGAAACCGCCGTAGGCGATCGCCGCGAACGCCGTGTGCCCGCTCGGGCTGCGGATGTCGCCCCAATGCGAGCGGCAGGCGCCGAAGCCGATCTTGAACAGGGCCACGGTCAGGCCGACGCCGAGCACGCAGGCGCACCAGAGCAGCGCCTCGCCGCGACCGACGCGCGAGGCGAGCCAGAGGGCGATCAGCAGGCAGAACGGGCCGAGCAGCAGGGTCGCAGCGAAATGGCTGACAAGCGGAAAGAATTCGGGCAGAGCGGGCAAAGCGTCGCGAGTCCTTGAGGCGATGCCGGAACAGCCGGCTGAGCGGGCGTCCCGGCGCATGAATGAGAGGGATCGGCGGCCGCTATTCGGCGCGCTTCACCTGCGGATTGTCCCAGCTGCCGGTGACGGCATAACTGAGCTGTGTCACCTGATCGAGCGGTTTGTCGAGCACTTCCTGGGCCAACAGGGCGAGCACGCCGATCGCCGGACCGCCGAGCAGCAGCGCGCCGAGCGTCACGCCGCCCGAAACGCCCGGATAGACCGAGACCTTCTGGTCGTAGTCGCGCGCGGCCAGGCCGACGCGGCCTTTCATTTCGATCTTCAGCGACGGCGAATCGATGCTCACGCCGTCGCTGGTGGCATTGCCGTTGTCGAGCAGGAAGCTGCCCTTGACCTTGTCGAAGCCCAGGCCCTTCGAAGTCACGTCGCGGAAATCGAGCGTGAGCCGGCGCGGCAGCGCGTAGAAATTGAGCAGGCCGAGCACGCGGCCTGCTCCCGGCTCGAGCGAGCGCAGCGAACCTTTTTCGAGTTCCAGATCGACCCTGCCCTGGGCCTGCGTCCAGTCGACGCCGGCGAGCGCCGGAGGCCAGGTCAGCTCGGCATCGAAGCGGCTGCGGTCGGCGTCGACGCTGCGCGCGTAGCCCAGGCCTTCGAGCGTCGGCCCGATGCTGCGGCTGTCGAGCGTGAACTTGGTATAAGCGGTCGACGCGCCAGCGCGGCGTATCCACTCGCCGCTGCCCTTGAGATCGAGATCGGCCCCGCTGGCCTCGAGCACGGCGAGCTTCTGGCCGCCGTCGGTGCGCGCGGTCTGCACGCGCAGATGACCGAGCCTGGCCTCGCCGAGCTCGCACTGGCGGCAATCGGCGTCGATCGTCGGCAGCGTATTCGGGTCGATCGGCTCGCCCTGCGGCGGCGCCTGCGCGCCGGAGTCGGCGGCTTTCTTGACCGCGGCGACCTTGAGCTTCTCGAAACGCGCGACCACCTGCGGCGAAGCTCCGGCGATCCAGTGCACGTCGCCGACGGCGCCCTGCCCGCTCAGGTGCGCGTTCCAGCTGCCGGCGCTTTCGGGTGTGTAGTGAAGCCGCACGCTGCCGACGCTGTAGCCCGACAGGTGAAGACGGTCGGCTTCGAGGTCGATCGCTTCGAGCCGCAGGCCGCCGGCAGGCTCGGCGGCGGCCGCTTCGACCGGCGTCTTGCCCTCGCTTTCGGTGTTGCGGCGCAGTGCGGCGAGCCAGGTTGAGATGTCGAGATCGGTCACCTGGCCGGTCACGCGCACGCCCGTTTCGGTCGCCTGCGGCACCGCGTCGGAGCCCAGGTTCACGAGCACGCGCTGGGTCTGCAGATTGCCCTCGGCGGTCTTGGCCATGTGGACGTCGGCCCCGAGCCGCTTGCGATACGAGACGCCGATGCGCAGCGGCTGATCCTGCAGCTGCGCCGGATCGACCGCGACCGGTGCTGCCGCCACCACGGCCGCCTCGCGGCCGCCGATGCGCACCGACAGCGGCGCCGATTCTTCGGCGATCTTGCCGACCGGCGGCGGCAGATCGACCGTCACGCCGACGAGGTCGCTGCTGATCTCGATGCCGTTCGAGTCCGCCCCGAGCAGCACGTCCGCGTGCAGATGCGTGCCGCCCGAAACGTGCGGCCGCAGCAGGCCCGGCACGTAGCGCGACAGCCCCGAACCGTCGGATTGCAGCGTGTAATCCATGTCGGCCGTCAGTCGCGTGGCGCCCTTGCCTTCGGGCGCGAGCCGGGCGACGGCGGGCACGCCATAGAAAGTGCCGCTGACACCGTCCGACTGCGCGCCGTCCTCGGTGAAGCGGATCTCGCCCTCGAGCGCCTTGAACGGCTCGTCGAGGCCCTTTTGCGTCATCTCGGCGCCCTTGAGCTTCACGAGGCCGTCGACCTGGGTCTGCTGGGCGTTCTTGAGCGGAATCGACAGGTGCACGCTGACGCTCGCCGGGCCGCTGCCCTGGGTGCGATCGAGCAGGCCGGACAGGCGCGGGGCCAGCGGCGAGGCGCGCAGGAAGTCGTAGTAGCGGGCGACGTCGCCATCGACCTCGCCCCGGATGTCGATCATCGTGTCCTTGAACTGCGGAATCTCGGCGACCACGCGCTCGATGCGGTTGCCCGACAGGCGGCCGCTGTCGGCCGTCACGCTCATGCCGATGCCGTTGAACGATAGCCGCGCCGCCACCTGATCGGCCTCCGGCCAGCCCGGCGCATAGGCGAGCTTGCCGTTGGCGACGTCGAGATCGAGCTGGAACAGGCCGTGATCGCGGAACGGGAAATCGGCCAGGTTGCCTTCGATGCGCAGCCGGGCGCTCGGCACGCGCCCGGCGACGATGCCGCGGTCGAGCCAGTTGCGCAGGTTTTCGGTCCAGTAGATCGGCTTGTAGGGCTTCAGGCGCGTCACGTCCTCGGCCGAGAAGCGCGCGTCGAGCTTGATCACCGGTGAGGTCTGCGCAGAGCCGGCGGCCGGCAGCAGCAGATCGAGATCGGCCTCGCCGAGGCTGCCTTCGAGCGACCAGTTGAACTTGGGCATCTGGATGCGCCAGCCCTGCGCGTCGTGGGTCCAGTCGAGCTGCCCGGCCACGCGATCGAAACCCACCGGCCGATCGAACACGCGGCCGTAATCGAGCACGAACGAGCCGGTATCGACCGACAGCCGGCCGCCGGCCTCGGTGGCCGACAGCTGGCCGCTCAGGCCCTGGAATCCGGGTCCGGGGCCGCGCTCGGTTTGCGCCGGTGCCAGACCGAGCCGGTCGAGCCGGGTGCTGATCGAATAGGTCGGCGTCTCGGCACCCAGGCGCCCGCGCGCGACGAGGTTACGCAGCTCGCCCGACACCCCGAGCAGGCGCGGGTCCAGGGTCCTGCCGGCCAGCATCATCCACGGCGCGAGATCCTGCAGGCGCAGGTAATCCGCATCGGCCTCGACCTCGCTGCCGCCGGCCGCGATCGGCGTCCACTGGAGCCGCAGGCGGGTATCCGGCCACGGGCCGGATTCACCGGTGACCTGCACGTGCGGCACGTCGAGCGTCCAGCTGCTGCCGTCACGCCGGCCTTTGGCGTGCAGGCCGATGTCGTGCAGCTTGGCCAGGTGCTCGCCGCGCCTCGCCGCGACGCCCTTGGCCTCGAAGTCGAGCTCGGCGGCGTCGATACGCCCCTGGTTCATCACCCCCGAGACGCTCAGGTCGGCGTCGTGCATCTGGATCGCCGGATGGCCTTCGAGCCGGGCTTCGAGCCAGGGCAGCCGCGACAGGCCCTCGAAGCTCAGCGACCAGCTGCCTTCGAGCGATTTGAGATCGGCCGGATCGCCGTCGAGATCGGCCTCGAACTCGGCGCTCTCGCCCATGAAGCTCGGCAGCTCGACCTGGGCTTCGAGCATCGCTCCGCCGAAACGCCGGCGCGCGAGCGCCTCGACCAGATGGAACTGCGGGTTGCCGCCCGACAGCCGCGCGTCCTCGACGAGCACGCGGCAATCGGCCAGACGAATCTCGTCGAAGCGCGCGATGTCGTGCTGCCAGTCGTGCGTGGACTTGGCCGGGCCGGCGGTATCGAAACCGCGCAGCGTGACCTGGTTGTCGCGGTCGATCTGCACCACCACGTCGAGCCCGGCGAGCTCGATCTGATCCGGAAACGTATCGCCGCGCACGAGCCGCAGCAGGCCGAAACCGATGCGCAGGCGCTCGGCCGACAGCGCCGGGGTTTCGCCGTCGTCGCCGTAGATGACGATGTCGTCGAGCTCGAGCAGCGGGCGGAAGCGATGCCAGACCAGGGCGACGCCGCCGATGTCGATCGGCCGGTTGGCGACGCGGCTGACATAGCCCGAGAGCTGTTCGCGATACCCCGGCAGCGCCATCACCGCGAGCTGGAACAGCCCGCTGATGACGGCCGCGATCACCACCACCAGGGCGAGCACGGTCGTCGTCGCGGTCCACCAGCGGCGTTTTACCCGGTCCATGCAGGGGCAGGATTCGAAGCGGAAAACGCGAGCATCGTCAGGCCGTGGCGACCGAGCGCTGAATGATGGTCAGGGAAGCTCTGCCCACGTGTGCGGGCATCGGCAGGTCGCGCGAGGACGGAGCGGAATTCCTCATAGAGGCACGACGTCGAAGTTCTCCTGATGGTAAGTGGCCTCGGGCTTGGTCCGGATCGGCCGGTTGAGCTGGGCTTCGAGTTCCGCCAGCCCCATCGGCTGGTCTTCGGTGAGCCGCTGCACCACCTGCGGCGCGGCGAGCACCAGGAAGGCCTTGGCCTCGAACTGGCGCGCGGCGCGCTGCACTTCGCGCGTGATCTCGTGGCAGACCGTCTCGACCGTTTTCACGCTGCCGCGCCCGGAGCAAGACGAGCAGGGCTCGCACAGGATGTGCCCGAGCGATTCGCGCGTGCGCTTGCGCGTCATCTCGACCAGGCCCAGCGGCGAGAAATCGTACACCTGGGTGCGCGCCGGATCGCGCTTGAGCTCCTTCTCCAAGGCGCGCAGCACCTGCGCGCGATGGTCCTCGTTCCGCATGTCGATGAAGTCGAGAATGATGATGCCGCCGAGGTTCCTCAGGCGCAGCTGCCGCGCGATCGCCTGCGTGGCCTCGAGATTGGTCTTGAGGATGGTTTCCTCGAGATTGCGATGCCCGGTGAACGCGCCGGTGTTGACGTCGATCGTCGTCATCGCCTCCGTCTGGTCGATCACCAGATGACCGCCGGATTTGAGGTCGACCTTGCGCGTGAGCGCCCGGCCGATGTCGTCCTCGACGCCGTAGAGATCGAAGATCGGCGCATGGCCTTCGTAGAGCCCGACCAGATGCGCTCCACCCGGCACGAAGTCGAGCGCGAACTGCTTGAGCTTGGCGAACTCGCTCGCGCTGTCGATGCGCACGCGTTCGACGTCGGTGCCGAGCAGGTCGCGCAGGATGCGCATCGACAGCGGCAGATCACCGTGCACGAGCGTGCCGTGCTGGGCCATGCGGCTGCCCTGGCTCACCGAGGCCCACAGGCGCAGCAGGAACTCCAGATCGTGCGCAAGCGCTTCCTCGCTGGCGCCTTCGGCCGCGGTGCGCGCAATCACGCCGAACTGCGGACACAGGCGCTGATGCAGGCCGGCGACGATGTCCTTGAGCCGTTGCCGCTCGGCCTCATCCTCGATGCGCGCCGAAACGCCCGCATGCGGTTCGAACGGCAGCAGCACGAGATAGCGCGACGGCACCGACAGCAGGGTCGTCAGCCGCGCGCCCTTGGTGCCGAGCGGGTCCTTGAGGATCTGCACGAGCACGTCCTGGCCTTCGCTGAGCAGCTTGCCGATCGGCGGCTGCGGCATCGGCTCCCCGTTGGCGTTCTGCGCCGGCACCATGTCGGCCACATGCAGGAAGGCGGTGCGCTCGAGCCCGATCTCGACGAAGGCCGCCTGCATGCCTGGCAGCACGCGCTGCACGCGGCCCTTGTAGATGTTGCCGACCAGGCCGTGGCGCGAGGCGCGCTGGATGTGGATCTCCTGCGCGGCGCCGTTCTCGACGAGGGCCACGCGGGTTTCCTGCGGGCCGATGTTGACGAGGATTTCGGTGCTCATCGGTCGAGAGACGGTTTGATGCCCGCCCTGGCCAGCATTTCGCAGGTTTCGTAGAGGGGGAGTCCGACCACGCCCGTGTAGCTGCCGGCGATCGAGCGTATCCAGCGCGCGGCTCCGCCCTGGATCGCATACGCGCCGGCCTTGTCGGCCGGCTCGCCGCTGGCCCAGTAGGCCGCGGCGTCTTCGGGCGTGATCAAGCCGAAGCTCACTTCGGTGACGCTGAGCGCCTCGTAGACCACCTCGCCGCGCACGAGCGCGACGGCCGAGCAGACCCGGTGCGTGCGGCCCGACAGCCTGGCGAGCATCGCCAGCGCATCGTCGCGGTCTTTCGGCTTGCCGAGGATTTCGCCATCGATCGACACGTCGGTATCCGCCCCGAGCACGAACAGTCCGTCGCCTTCGGACTGTCCGCCGCGGGAGTGTCCGCCGGTGTCCGCCGTACGCGCCTTGGACAGTGCGAGCCGGCGCGCGAAGGCTTCGGGAGACTCTCCGGCGGCGGCTTTTTCGGGCACGTCGGCCGGCTTGCAATCGAATACGTAACCCACGCCGCGCAGCATCTCCACGCGCCTCGGCGAGCGTGAGGCGAGCACGAATTGGGGAGCGGAAATCGCGGTGGAAGCAGCAGTCATCGCAACACTATCGCATGGGCCCCAAAGCAGCCGCAAAAGCCCGTTGCGGCTTGCGCACGGTCCAGCTGGCACGGCGGCGGCATCGATCTTGCCCCTGCACCGACATCAGGCCGACGAGGCTTGGCCCGTCATCTGTGCGGAGTGAGATACTCCGGCGTTCAACGGAACATTTCGACCCTGACCATGCAGACCCTGAGCCCTTCCAGATTCCAAGCCCTCATCGCCTCGGGCGCCACCCTGCTCGACGTGCGCATGCCCGAGGAGATCGCCATCGCCTCGCTGCCCGGCGCGATCAACATTCCGCTGATGGACTTGCCCGATCGCATCGGCGAATTAAACCCGCAGGCGCCGATCGCCGTCTTATGCCACCACGGCGTTCGCAGCGAACACGCAGGCCGCTTCCTGGAGCACAACGGTTTCACCCAGGTCTCGCACCTGGAAGGTGGAATCGATGCCTGGTCCGAGCAAATCGATGCGAGGGTGCCGCGGTACTGAGGCCGTCTGATCGGTAACCACCGCTTCTACTATTCAGCTTTATTGGGGGATTTTCGCGATGCGCCTGTCGGCATTCAAAGCGGCTGCTGCCGCGCTCTTTCCCGTGCTCGCGCTGGCGACTTCGTCGGCTTCGGCCAACGAACTCGTCAACGTCTATCGCCTGGCGGTGGACAACGATGCGCAGATCGCTGCCGCGACGCATCAGCGTGACGCGGCGCTCGAAGCGAGGCCGCAGGCACGCGCGGCCCTGCTGCCGCTGATCAGTGGCAGCTACGGCTACCAGAAGGGGCGATCGAAGGGTAACTTCAGCCAGACCTCGCAGACCGAAGCCGTCGATGCCAATGGCGATCCGATCGATGCCGACGGAGACGGACAGACCGATCTCGTGCCGTTCACGTTCGGCCAGGGCATCAACGCCACGTCCACCGACAAGAATCTCAACATCAGCCTGCAACAGCCGGTCTTCGACTGGGCCGCGTTCATGCGCTTCTCGAAGTCCGCCGATCAGCTGTCGCTCGCGCAGGCCACGTATCGTTCGGCCGAGCAGAGCCTGCTGCTGCGCTCCGCGCAGGCCTATTTCAATTACCTCGCGGCCAACGACGATCTGCGTTACACGCGGGCGCAGAAGACCTCGCTCGAGCGCCAGCTCGAACAGGCCAAGAAGCGCTTCGAAGTCGGCCTGTCGGCGATCACCGACGTGCAGGAGGCCCAGGCCAGCTACGACGTGGTGCTCGCCGATGTGATCGCGGGCGAACAGATGCTCGCCTCGGCGCGCGAGGCCCTGCTCGAAATCACCGGCCAGCGCGATGCCGCGCTGGTCCCGCTGCAGGACGAAATTCCGCTGCCGGGCCCGCAGCCCGAGAACGTCGACGACTGGCTCGGCGTCGCGCGCGACAACAACTACGACCTCGCGATCGCCCGCGTGAACGCCAAGCTCGCCGGCTACGACGTCGACATCGCACGCGCTGCGCACTATCCGACGCTCAATCTGGTCGGCCAGTATTCAGACGTCGAGCAGATTCGGGATCAGCGCGGCAGCTCGATCGGCGACCAGACCCAGGAACTGCACGGTCCTTCGGTCGGCCTGCAGGTCAACCTGCCGATCTTCAGCGGCTTCGCGGTCCGCTCGCAGGTTCGCCAGGCGCAGAGCGTCGAAGACCAGCGCAAAGCCGAACTGCTCGGCGCCGAGCGCAGCGTCTCGCGCAGGACTCGCGACGCCTACCTCGCGGTGCTGACGGGGTCCGCGCGCGTGAAGGCGCTCAAGCAGGCGGTGATCTCGAACCAGACGGCATTGCAGGCCAGCGAAACCGGCCTCGAAGTCGGCACCCGCACGACCGTCGACGTGCTCAACGCGCAAAGCCTGCTGTTCAGCGCGCAACGTGATTACGCACGCGCGCGCTACGACTACCTGGTGTCCATCCTCACCTTGAAGTCGGCATCCGGGCGGCTCACCGAGGCCGACCTCGCCGAGATCGACCAGCTGCTCGTCAGCGGCTGATCGCCATTCGCATCGCCTGCGCCCAGAACAGTCGCCCAACGCGAAGGCCGGTCGGATGACCGGCCTTTTGCTTGCAAGCCTGCTTTAATGCGCGCATGACGTTGATCTACAGCTTTCCCGCGGTCGTCGACGAGCACGCGCATACGCTCGTGCTCGGCTCGATGCCCGGCGTGCTGTCGCTGCAGGCCAACCAGTATTACGCGCACCCGCAGAACGCCTTCTGGAAACTGATGGGCGACCTGTTCGGCGCCCATCGCGAGCTGGCGTATTCGGATCGCCTGCGGCTGCTGCAGCGCAACGGCATCGCGCTCTGGGACGTGCTCAAGTGCTGCATCCGCGAAGGCAGCCTCGATTCGAGCATCGTCGAAGACAGCATCGAGCCGAACGATCTGGCCACGCTGCTGCGTGATCATCCGCGCATCGAGCGCGTGTTCTTCAACGGCGGCAAGGCCGAACAGAGCTTCAAGCGCTACGTGCGCCTGCCCGCGCTCGCCTCGCCGCCGCGCTTCGCGCGCCTGCCTTCGACGAGCCCGGCGCATGCGACGCTGAACTACGCAGCCAAGCTCGAAGCCTGGCGCGTCATCAAGCTTTAGCGACTTGCTTCAACGCCGCTCCGCCTCGAGCGTCTTGGTGAACAAGGTCGCGCCCGTGCTGTCCTTGAGCGCCACCGTCATCGCGCGCGTGCGCGCATCGATGTCTACCTGCCCGAAGAACTGGTAGTTGGCGCTCGGCGGCAGATTGCTCTGGCCCTTCGGCGGCGCCTTGGCGAACACGAGTTGCGGACCAAAGGTGTCGTCGAGCTCGCCTGGACCGAAAGTCCCCGCGTGCAGCGGCCCGGCGACGAATTCCCAGAACGGCTCGAAATCATCGAAGCGCGCCTGCCTGGGTTCGTAGCGATGCGCGGCGCAGTAATGCACGTCGGCCGTCAGCCACACGGTGTTGGCGATGCGAGCGCGCTTGATGAAGCGCAGGATCTCGGCGATCTCGAATTCGCGTCCGAGCACCGGGCCATCGCCGTTGGCGATCGCTTCGAATTGCGGACGTTGCTGCGCATCGACGCCGTCGCCGACGAGCAGGCCGATCGGCATGTCGGCTGCGATGACTTTCCAGGTCGCGGTCGAATCGCGCAGGCCGCGCTTGAGCCAGGCGATCTGCTCGGCGCCGAGAAACGCGGTCGCCTCGCTCGGCGACGTCTGGCGGTTGTAACTGTTCGGCCCACGATAGCTGCGCATGTCGAGCACGAAGACATCGAGATCGTCGCCGTACGGAATGCGCCGATGGACGCGCTGCGCTTCGTCCTGCGTGTGCGCACGCATCGGTGCGTAATCGAGAAAGGCCTTGGTCGCGCGTGCGACGAGCGTCTGCACGCGCTTCTCGGTATACGCGGCGTTGGCCGACAGATCCTTGGCGGCCGACCAGTTGTTGGCGACTTCGTGATCGTCCCATTGCCAGATCTGCGGCACCTGCGCATTGAACGCGCGGACGTGGCGATCGTGCAGGTTGTACAGATACGCGCGGTGATATTCGCGCAGCGTCTCGGCGACCTTGGTCTTCTCGGGCACCGCATCGAGAAACGCGTTGTACCACCAGCTGCCGTCGGCGAGCGCGACTTCGGATTTCATCGGCCCATCGGCGTAGATCGTGTCGCCCGAGTGCAGGAAGAAATCCGGATCGACCGCGCGCATCGCCTCGTAGCAGCGCATGCCGCCGTCATCGGGATTGATGCCCCAGCCCTGCCCCGCGGTGTCGCCGCCCCAGACGAAGCGCAGGCCTTCGCGACGGCGCGGACGCGTGCGGAACACACCGTTCACGGGCTCGCTCTCGGCCGCTTCGTCGTCGAGGTTCTGGAACATCGTGCGCACGTGAATCTCGCGCCCCTGCGGCAAGCCGCTCAGGTCGACGCGCGCGGTGTAGTCGGAGGTTTCGAGCGCATAAGGCCCGACGATACGCTGCTTCTGGTTGAACTGCGCATCGAGCGACCACTCGACGACGAGCCGCGATTCGCGATCGGCCCGGCTCCAGACGATGGCCCGGTCGGCGAGCACATCGCCGATCTGCAAACCCCAGTCGGCGAGCGGACGCGACGCATCCGACGCCACCACCGCCGGCGCCTGCCGCGCGGCCAGCACGCCCGGCAAACAACCACCGAGCAGCAGACCGCCCGCGGCACCGGCGGATGCTCTCAAAAACCCACGACGCGACGACACGACTCGCTTGGACATTCCCTGTCTCCTGGCCCGTAGTGATGTGATGAGCAGCCAGCCGAGCGTAGGCGGCGCAGATGAAGACTTTGTGGCGCTCGTTGAAGCGCGAAACAAAAAGCCCTCCGGCCTCGCGGCCGAAGGGCTTTCGATCACACCGGGACGTCTGGTTGCGATCAGCCGATCAGAACAGCTCGGCCGGCAAGCCCATCACCACGTCCGAACCCGCGCGCGCCTGGCGGATGTAGCCGGCAGTTTCGGGCAGCAGCTTGGCGAAGTAGAAGCGCGCGGTGGCGAGCTTGCTCTTGTAGAAGTCGTCGCCCTGGTTTTCGAGCGCGATCTTCGCCATCTGCGCCCAGAAGTACGAGTAGACGAGATGGCCGACCACGCGCAGGTAGGGCACCGCGGCGGCGGTGACCTCTTCCTGATTCTGCTGGGCCTTGGCGCCGATTTCGCCCGTGAGCTTGTTGACCTTGTCGCCGATGTCCATGAGCGGTTCGAGGAATTCCTTCATGGCCTCGTTGCCCTGGTTCTGCACGACGAAAGCCTGCACGAGCTTGCCGAACTTCTTGAGCTTGGCGCCGCCGTCGGCGAGCACCTTGCGCGCGAGCAGGTCGAGCGACTGGATCGCGTTGGTGCCTTCGTAGATCAGGTTGATGCGCGCGTCGCGCACAAACTGCTCCATGCCCCATTCCTTGATGAAGCCGTGGCCGCCGAAGCACTGCAGCGCGTGGTTCGTGCACTCGAAGGTGTTGTCGGAGACGAAGGCCTTCACGATCGGCGTCAGCAGCGCGACGAGATCGGCCGACTCCTTGCGCACCGCTTCGTCGGGATGCGACAGCTCCTTGTCGATGTTGAGCGCGAGCCAGTACGAGAACGCGCGGCCGGCTTCGATATAGGCCTTCTGCGTCAGCAGCAGGCGGCGCACGTCGGCGTGCACGATGATCGGGTCGGCCGGCTTGTCGCGATTGACCGGGCCCTTTGCCGCACGGAACTGGATGCGATCCTTGGCGTAGATCAGCGAGTTCTGGAACGCCACTTCGGCGAGACCCAGCGACTGCATGCCGACGCCGAGGCGTGCGCCGTTCATCATCACGAACATCGCGTTGAGGCCGCGGTTCTCTTCGCCGACGAGCCAGCCCTTGGCGCCGTCGAGGTTGATCACGCAGGTGGCATTGCCGTGGATGCCCATCTTGTGTTCGATCGAGCCGCACTTGACCGTGTTGCGCTCGCCGGGCTTGCCATTCGCGTCGGGCAGGAACTTCGGCACGATGAACAGCGAGATGCCCTTGGTGCCTTCGGGCGCGCCGGGCAGGCGCGCGAGCACGAGGTGGATGATGTTCTCGGCCAGATCGTGCTCGCCGGAGCTGATGAAGATCTTGGTGCCCGAGATCAGGTAGCTGCCGTCGCCGACCGGCTCGGCCTTCGATCGCAGGATGCCGAGATCGGAGCCGCAATGCGGCTCGGTCAGGCACATCGTGCCGGTCCATTCGCCGCTCGTGAGCTTGGGCAGGTACAGCTGCTTAAGCTGCGGCGTGCCGTGCGCATGCAGGGCCTCATAGGCGCCGTGCGTGAGGCCCGGGTACATGGTCCAGGCCTGGTTGGCCGAGTTGAGCATTTCGTAGAACGCGTTGTTGACGAAATGCGGCAGGCCCTGGCCGCCGTATTCGGTGTCGCAGGACAGCGCCGGCCAGCCGCCTTCGACGTACTGCGCGTAGGCTTCCTTGAAGCCCTTCGGCGCATGGACCACGCCGTCGCCGACGTAGGTGCAGCCCTCCTCGTCGCCGCTCTGGTTGAGCGGCTGGATCACCTCGGAGGCGAACTTGGCGCCTTCTTCGAGCACCGAGTTGAGCGTGTCGGCATCGAGTTCGGCGTGGACCGGAATCTCTTTGAGCGCGTCCTCGACCTTGAGCAGTTCGTGCAGCACGAACTGGATGTCACGCATCGGGGCGGTATAGCTGGGCATACGAAATCTCCGTAAAGCGAAGGTTGAAGGCGAAGGAAAATTGAATGCCGCCAGCCTATCGGATACGGATGCGTATGGACACTGGCCCGGGCGACAACGAAGCGCCGTCCGTCGCCCGGCCGAAGCACGACAACCCACCCCGCCGTCATTCCCGCGAAGGCGTGAAGACAGCGGTAACGGACGCGCTCAGGCCGGCTGGGCAGCGACCGGCCTGACGTGTGCCTCGCGGATCGGCAGGCACAGCAGGGCCGCCGCCGCCGCGAGCGCGATGTCGGCGTACCACATCCAGCTGTAATCGCCGTAGCGCGAGATCGTCAGCCCGCCGACCCAGGCGCCGAAGAAGCCGCCGGTCTGGTGCGAAAGCAGCGTGAGCCCGAACAGCGTGCCGAGATAGCGCGTGCCGAACAGCTTGCCGATCAGCCCCGCGGTCGGCGGCACCGTCGCGAGCCAGCTGAATCCGAGCGCTGCCGCGAACAGATAGAAGGTCAGCGGCGTGCGCGGAGAGACGAGGTAGATCGCGATGATCAACGCGCGGCTCGCATACATGAGCCCGAGTATCGAACGCATGCGATAGCGCCCGCCGAGCGCGCCCGCGGCCAGGCTGCCCATGATGTTGAACAGGCCGATCAGCGCGAGCGACGTCGCCGACACGCTCGCCGGCAGACCGCACAGCGAGACCTCGCCCGGCAGGTGCGTGACCAGAAAACCGATGTGGAATCCGCAGGTGAAGAAGCCCGCATGCAGCAGCCAATAACTGCGATCGCGAAGGGCGATGCGAACCTGCGCACCGAGGCTCATTTCGGCCGCTACGGCATTCGCGGCGGCCGTCTGCGGAGCGCGCTTGCGCAAGCCCAGCAGCAGTGGCAACGACAGCAGGCTCACGGCCGCGAGCGAATACAGCGCCGCGATCCAGCCGAAGCCCGCGATCAAGAATTGCAGCAGCGGCGCGAAAACGAACTGTCCGGCCGAACCGCCCGCGTTGATGACGCCGCTCGCCATCGAACGCTTCTCGGGCGGCAGTTCCGAGGCCGTCGCCCCGATCAGGATCGAAAAGCTGCCCGCCCCCGCCCCGGCCGCCGTGAACAGGCCGAGCGCGAGCGTGAGCATCAGCGGCGACTGCACGTTCGGCACGAGCGCATAACCGGCCGCGAGCAGCAGGGTGCCGAGGAAGATCACCGGCCGCGCCCCGTAGTGATCGGCGATCGCCCCGAACACCGGTTGCACTGCCCCCCAGGTGAACTGCGCGATCGCGAGCGAGAAACTGATGCTGACGATGCCGATGCCGGTCGCCTGCGTGATCGGGGCGACGAACAGGCCCATCGACTGGCGCCCCCCCATCGTGATCATGAGCAATGCGGCCGCGCAGAGGATCAGCGTCCACATCGCGGCGGTGTTGGAGGTGCGGGAGGGCATGGTGCTCTGCGTCATGGAAGATAAATCAGCTTATCCGAGCGGGCCGAGCGCGCGAAAAATGGCCTGACCTGTGTGTTTCCCTCTCCCTCCGGGAGAGGGATGAAAAGGCATCAGACCGCTTCTGGTTCCACGCTTCGATAGCAGCGCAGCAGTTCGTCGACGAAGTCCGGTGCCGGATCGAAGCCGATGTCGTCGATGCTCGCGATCGGCACGGCGACACCGTTCGCGTTGCAGGCGAACGCGGCGCGCAATCCGCTCAGATGTTCGCGGCGCAACTCGCGCACCTCGCTTCCCACGCCGTTGCGAACGAGCCCGTGCTTCAGCACCTGTTGGCTGACGCCGTCGAGCATCGGCGCGCGCGGCCAGATCACGCGCGCGCCGTCCCAGAAGCCGATGTTCCAGACGCTGCCTTCGGAAACCAGGCCCGCGCGCGTCTCGAACAAGGCATCGTCGTAGCCGGCCAGACGCGCCTCGCGACGCTGCCAGAGCAGCCCGAAAGTCGCCAGATGCTTCACCTGCGGCAGCTCGCGCTCGTAGGCTCGCAACTGCACGCGAATCGGAGCCCGCTTGCGCTCGATCGCCGCGCTGACCGCGATCATCACGTCGACCGGCGTCGCCGCTTCGGGCCGCTCGCGATCGAAGCGCGCGGCGTGCACGACGATGCGCACCGACGCCGCGTCGAGCGCCTTCGCATTCCTCAAGGCCTGCTCGAGCCAGCTGCGCAGCTGAGCGAGATCGAGCGTGCTGCCGAACAGCCGCTGCGTGGCATCGGCCAGGCGCTGAAAATGCAGTGACAAACCGGCGACCGCGCCGTCGCGCACCTGCAGCGAAGTGAAATGCCCGTAGCCCGCGCCCGCCGCGAGGATCTGCGCGGCGCTCGCCGCGACTCCGTTGATCTCGACCTGCGGCAGGCGCATGGCTCAGACGGCCTCGAGCTGTTCCATCGCCTCGAGCCAGCGCGCCTCGACGTCGGCGAGCTTGTCGCGCAGCGTTTTCTGCTCGGCTAGCAGCTTGTCGAGTTCCTTCTTGCGCGCGGCTTCATAAAGACCAGCGTCGCCGAGCGCGGCTTCGATCTGGTCGAGTCGCGCCTGTGCCTTGCCCATCTGCGATTCGAGCTTGCCGACCGCGTCGCGCAGCGCGCGCTGCTGCGCCTTGGCCGCGGCATCGAGCACTTTTTCGGGCGCCTTGCCGCTGCCACCGTCGTTGCCACGCGAACCGAGCCATTTGGCGTAATCGTCGAGATCGCCGTCGAACAGTTCGCAGCGGCCGTCGGCGACGCGCCAGAGCGTGTCGCAAGTGCTCGCGACGAGATGGCGATCGTGCGAGACCAGCACCATCGCGCCCGCGAATTCCTGCAGCGCGAGTTCGAGCGCGTGACGCATGTCGAGATCGAGGTGATTGGTCGGCTCGTCGAGCAGCAGCAGATTCGGCTGCGGATAGACGACAAGCGCGAGCGCCAGCCGCGCTTTCTCGCCACCCGAAAACGGTTCGATCGCCTCGTAGACGCGATCGCCACGGAAGTTGAAGCCACCGAGGTAGTCGCGCAGCGACTGCTCGCTCGCGTCCTTGTCGATGCGCCGCAGATGCAGCAGCGGCGAGGCCTTCATGTCGAGGCTTTCGAGCTGATGCTGTGCGAAGTAGCCGATCTTCAGATCCGGCGAGCGCTTGACCTCGCCCTGCAGGGCAGCGAGTTCGCCGACGATGAGCTTGATCAGCGTGGACTTGCCGGCGCCGTTCGGGCCGAGCAGGCCGATGCGGTCGCCCGGCTCGAGGCCGAGCTTGATGCCGGACAGCTGCGGCTTGTCGCCATAGCCGACCGCGACGCGATCGAGCCTCAGCATCGGGCTCGGCAGCTTGAGCGGTGGGCGGAAGCTGAAATTGAATTCGGAATCCGCGTGCGCCGGCGCGGTGAGCTGGATGCGCTCGATCATCTTGAGCCGCGACTGCGCCTGCCGCGCCTTGGTCGCCTGCGCGCGGAAGCGGTCGACGAAGGCCTGCAGGTGCGCGAGCTGGCGCTGCTGCTGTTCGCGCTGCGCAGTCTGCTGCGCGAGCCGCTCGGCGCGCAGGCGCTCGAACTGGCTGTAATTGCCCGAATAGAGCGTGGCGCTCTCGGCATGCAGGTGCAGCGTGTGCGTGGTCACCGCGTCGAGGAACTCGCGGTCGTGGCTGATGATGAACAGCGTGCCCGGATAGCTGCGCAGCCAGTCCTGCAGCCAGATTACGGTGTCGAGATCGAGGTGGTTGGTCGGCTCGTCGAGCAGCAGCAGGTCGGAGCGGCACATCAGCGCACGCGCGAGGTTCAGGCGCATGCGCCAGCCGCCCGAGAAGCTCGCCACCGGCCGCGCCTGCGCCTCGTTCGAAAAACCCAGGCCGTCGAGCAGCTTGGCCGCACGCGCGCGCGCCGCGTAGCCGCCGATGGCGTTCAGGCGGTCGTGCAGCTTGGCGATGCGCGCGGCGTCGTGCTTGGCCTCGGCGACCGCGAGATCGGCTTCGAGGCGGCGCAGCTCGGTGTCGCCGTCGAGCACGAATTCGATCGCCGGCATCGGCAATGCAGGCGTTTCCTGCGCGACCCAGGCGATTTCGACCTGCCGGGGCAGCTGGACTTCGCCGAGATCGGGCGCGAGCTCGCCGAGCACCATCGCGAACAGGCTCGATTTGCCGGTGCCGTTGCGTCCGACCAGGCCCACGCGCCAGCCGGAATGAACCGTGAACGTGGCGTTTTCGAGCAGCTTGCGGGCCCCGCGGCGCAGGGTGACGTTGGAGAACGAGAGCATGGGGCGCGCAGTGTAATGCGAGGTCTCATTCCACGGCGCTTGGACGTGGGTTCAAAACGGTCTGACGATCCTCTGAAATATCCCTTAGCTGGCACGATGGCTGCGGTTATGCTGGCTCATCGTCGCTTCGGAGTTCTGCATGTCCTGGTCTGGGTTGCGTCTGCTCGCCTGCGGTCTCGGCCTCGCCAGCGTGGTCGCTTGCGCCGGCGGCGGCCAGTCGGTGAAGGGAGCGCTCGACGGACTGGGTTCGGCGATCGGCTCGGTGATTCCAGGCGCCACCGGAATCAGCCAGAGCGAGATCGCCGCGGCCCTGCGCCAGGCGCTGAACCAGGGCACCACGGCCGCGATCGGCCAGCTCGGGCGCACCGACGGCTTCTGGGCCGATCCGCGCGTGCGCGTGCCGCTGCCGGGCTTCATCTCCAAGTACGAGAGCACGGTGCGGGCGATCGGCTACGGCAGCACGCTCGACCAGTTCCAGCTCACGCTGAACCGGGCTGCCGAGAAGGCCGTTCCGCAGGTCAGCAGCATCTTCGCGAACTCGATTTCGCAGATGACGCTGGCCGACGCCAGGCAGATCCTGCAGGGGCCGGACAACGCGGCGACCGAGTTCTTCCGCCGCACCTCGACCAACGAGCTCTACGCCAGGATCCTGCCGATCGTCTCCGAAGCCACCGCCCAGGTCGGCGTGACCCAGCAGTACAAGAAGGTGGCGAGCAAGGCCGGGCCGATCCTGAGGCTGTCGGGCAGCACCCCGCCGACCGATCTCGACGACTACGTGACCCAGCAGGCGCTCAACGGCCTGTTCACCAAGATCGCCGACGAGGAGGCACGCATCCGCAAGGATCCGGCCGCGCGCAGCACCGAGTTGCTCAAGAAGGTGTTCGCCAGGCAGTAGCGACTCGCCGCCGCGCCCACGACCGGACGCGGTTTTACCAGTGGCACCGCCGGCCGGCTGTGGTCCAATCTGCGCATTAACCGCGGCTTGGACGGAGGACCGCGACCATGCTCAACGACGCACTGCGAGCCATCGAGCAAGTGGGCATCGAAAAGGTGTTCCTGCTGCTGATGGCCCCGATTTTCCTGGTCTGCATGATCGCCGAGGCGATCGTGCTGCATCGCCGCCGCCAGCAGACCTACTCCGTGCACGAGACCGGCACCAACGTCGTGCTCGCGCTCTCGCACGCGGCGGCCGATGGCGTCGCCTGGGCGCTGCTGATCGGGCTCTTTTACTGGGTTTACCAGCACCGGCTGTTCGACGTGCCGTTCAACGGCTGGACCCTGTTGCTGCTCGTGCTGCTGCAGGATTTCTTCTATTACTGGTTCCATCGCGGCAGCCATCGCATCCGCTGGATGTGGGCGAGCCACGTGACGCATCACAGCTCCGAGCGCATGAACCTGTCGACCGCGCTGCGCCAGAGCCTCACCTACCCGATCTCGGGCATGTGGCTGTTCTGGCTGCCGCTGGCCTTCATCGGCTTCAAGCCCGAGCACGTGATCCTGGTCGTGGCGATCAACCTCGGCTACCAGTTCTTCGTCCACACCGAGGTCGTGCGCAAGCTGCCGCGCTGGTTCGAGGCGGTGTTCAACACACCCTCGCATCACCGCGTGCACCACGCGCGCAACCCGCAATACATCGACCGCAACTACGCCGGCGTGCTGGTGATCTGGGACAAGCTGTTCGGCAGCTTCGTGCCCGAGGAAGCGCCCTGCGACTATGGCATCACGCGGCAGATCCACACGCGCAACCCGGTCACGATGATGTTCCACGAGTGGCGCGACATGTTCGCCGACGTCGCCCGTCCGGGCGCCTTGCGCGAGCGGCTCAAGCACCTGTGGGCGCCGCCCGAATGGGTGCGTCCGCAGGCGGTGGATTCGCGCACGCCGTCGGCCGGGCTCAAGACCCAGAGCCCGTAAAGCCTCGCTCCGGCCCTGCGCCGGAGCCCGGCCTGCGAGTCGCCCCATACGCAGGCGTGTGTCAAATCGGCCAATCCGGCACACTAGGCGCCTTCCACACCAAAACGGGGGCGGACGCCGATGCGGGATTCGGGACAACTGCTGCAGCTCATACACGAAGGCATGGTCAAAGCCGGACTGGACGTCTCGGCCATCTACCAGCGCCTCGGCTACGACGCCGAAAAGCTGCCGCTGCGCGAACTGCGCACCCCGCATCAGCAGCAGGCCTTCTTCTGGAGCACGGTCGAGTCGGTCACGCACGACCCCGAAGTCGGCCTGCACCTGTGCCCGCACCTGCCGGTGTTCCGCGGCGAGGTGCTCGAATACCTCATGTTCAGCAGCCGGACCTTCGCCGAAGGGCTCAAGCGCTCGCTGAAGTACCTGCGCCTGATCTCGGACGCGCTGAGCATGCGCATCGTCAACGACGCCGCGGGCGCGCGCGTGGCGGTGATCGGCACCGCGGTCGATGCGCCGCAGCTGCGCCACACCGAAATCATCGTGGTCTACGAGCTGATCCAGTTCGCGCGCGCGGTGACCGACGCCCAGTTCGCCCCGCAGCGCGTGCTACTGCGCTGCAGCCAGCGCGCCTCGGACGCGGACTACGAGAAAGTGTTCGGCTGTCCGGTGACCTTCGGTGGCGGGGAGAGCGAAATCTGGTTCGACCCGGCGCTGCTCGACTACCGCTCGCCGCACTTCGATCCGGACCTGCTGCAGCTGCACGAAGGCCTGGCCGAAAAGCGGCTCATGAAGCTCAAGCGCGAGGACCTCGTCGAGCGCATTCGCGGCGTGTTCGCCCAGCGCCTCGAGCTCGAGAACTGCGATCTCGAAGAGGTCGCCAAGGAGCTCGACATCGCCCCGCGCCGGCTGCGCTTCGAGCTCGCCCGCGCCGGCACGAGCTTCTCGCAGATTCTCGCGGACTTCCGCTTCTCGCTCGCCAAGCGCCTGCTCGCGCGCACCGACGAGGCGATCGAGAACATCGTCTACCTGACCGGCTTCTCGGAGCCGAGCACCTTCTACCGCGCGTTCAAGCGCTGGTCCGGGCAGACGCCCGTGCAGTACCGCGAGAGCCGCCGCGCTCGCCGCAACGCGGCGATGGCGGGGGCGACGGAGACTTCATCGTCTTGAGGGGCCGCTGCCTCTGAACCGGTCAAACCTTGCGCATGAAGCGCTTGGTCATGAACGCGACGATGACCTGATAGAAGCTCGGGAACCATCGCACCATCCAGTCGATCAGGCGCGCGTCCGGGCCCACGAGCACACGGCGCGCGTCGCGCTGCACGGCCTTGAGGATTGTCAGCGCGGCCGAATCGGCCGTGGTGATGAACAGCTTCTCGAACTGCGCGGCGCCCTTGGTCGAGTCCTTCACGAGCAGGCCTTCGATATTCCTGTCCACGCGGCCGGCGCGCGCGATGTTGGTCTTGATGCCGCCCGGATGCACGCTCGTCGCACTGACGCCGCAGCGCTGCAGATCGAGCTCCTGGCGCAGTGATTCGGTGAAGCCGCGCACCGCGAACTTGCTCGCGTTGTAGCCGCCCATGCCGGGCTGCGAACACAGACCGAACACGCTGGACGTGTTGATTACATGTCCTTCGCCGGCAGCCTTCAGATACGGCATGAAGGCCTTGGTGCCGTAGACCACGCCCCAGAAATTGATGCCCATGATCCACTCGAAGTCCTCGTAGCGGACGCCTTCCATGGTCGAGGACAGCGCGACGCCGGCATTGTTGAAGATCAGGTTGACCTTGCCGTGCTCGGCCGCGGTGTCGTCGGCCCAGGCCTGCATCGCGGCGCGGTCGGAGACGTCGAGCACGCGCGTGCTCACACGCACGCCGTAGGCGCGGGCCCGCTCGGCGGTGATCTCGAGTTCGGCCGCGTTGACGTCGCTGATCGCGACATGGCAGCCGCGCTCGGCCAAACGGATCGCGAGTTGCCGGCCCATGCCCGAGGCGGCACCCGTGATGGCCGCGACCTTGCCCGAAAAATGCTTCATCGTTCTCCCCACTTATAAATAATGGCAACTTGACATCGATCGATGTCAACTTTGAATGTGACAACAACGGATGTCAATATTCGGCGCATGTCGAAACCACCCGAGCCAACCCCCGCCCCGAGTGGCCGCGCCTATCGCGGAACCAGCGCCGACCAGCGACGCGACGAGCGCCGCCTCAAGCTCATCGACGCCGGCATCAAGGTGATCGGACGCGACGGTTATCGCGCGACGACGGTGCGCTCGGTCAGCGCCGAGGCCGGACTCACGGAGCGCTATTTCTACGAGGCCTTCGGTGATCGCGAAGCCCTGCTCGGGGCGGTGTATTCGCATCTCGTCGAGCAGTTGCAGCGGCAGATCGCGGCCACGCTGATGACCTCGCGGCTGAAGAATCCCGAGGAGATCGTGCGCCTGGGCCTGCACGAGTTCTTCGCCGCCCTGCGGGCCGACCCGAACGTCGCCCGGATTCTGCTGTTCGAGGTGCTCGGCGTGAGCCCGGAAGTCACGCGGCTCACGCAGACCGCGATCGACGATTTCGCGCGCATCATCCGCACGATGGCCCTCGCGCTGAACGTGCGCATCGAGCCGCACGAGGAGCAGATGCTGACCGCCGGCCTGGTCGGCTCGGTGGTGTTCATCGCCATGACCTGGAGCCTGCAGGGCTACGCGCAGCCCATCGACGACGTGGTGTCGAGCGCGCTGACGATCTTCCGCGCGGTGCTGACCGCGCGCGGCGCCGGCTGACCGCTAGTTCAACGGAGGCAGCGGCAGAGCCGTGGGAGCTTCGCCGCCGGCGTTGCGCTGTTTTTCGAACTCGTCGAGCACATGCGCGAGGCGATCGCCGAGATGCCGGTTCGCCGCGCGCTCCATCGCACGGGCGACCTCGGAATGCACCGCGGTTTCAACCAGCGGGCGCAGGCGCCAGATGATCGAACCCAGATTCGGTGCTTCGGCAGCCGGCGGCAGGCCCGGACCGTATTGCTCGAACAGGTGGCGCTCAATGAGCCTGACCATCTGGTCCGAGGCGGCCTCGACGTTCGCGCGCAGCTTGGCGAGCACGTCGAGCATGTCGTCGAGCGGAATGCCGATCTTCACGAGTTCGGCGCCGGCCTGCAGCAGGCGCGGGCTCGGACAGCGGAAGCGCACGCCGTCGAGTTCGAGGATGCCGAGCGACGAGGCCTGCGCGAGCCAGCGCGGGTCGAAGCGGCCACCGAACAGCCCGATCAGTTCGGGCAGCGTGTACCAGGCCGGCTCCTCGTCGCCCCAGGGGCTCGCGACGGCCGATTCGAGACCCAGCAGGCCGGCCAGATCGCTGCCGCTTTCCCAGGCCGCGATGAGTTCGCCGATGCTCGCGAGCGTGTAACCGCGCGTGAGCAGCTGGCCGATGATGCGCAGCCGCGACAGATGTGCCTGACCGTACACGCCGATGCGGCCGCGCCGTTCGGGCGGCGGCAGCAGGCCGCGGTCCTGGTAGGCGCGCACGTTGCGCACCGTGGTGCTGGCGGCGCGGGCGAGTTCGTCGATCGAATATTCGGCGGCCTGCTGGGCGGCCGAGCGGGACTGGGGGTCGGAGCTGTTCTGGGAGGACGACATAAGGACGAAATCATACCGGCTCGCTGGCGGGTGTTGACGTACCAAAATGACTGTGACATCGTTTGATGGCACTATTTCATTGGAGCCGCGCCATGCAGCCTGTCCGCCGCGATCTCGACTTCGATCTGCCGAACCAGCTCAAGCCCGAAGACATCGGTCAGTGGCACCCGCTGGGTCCGCACGTCAGCCACTTCTTCAACGCACTCTCGCTGTTCTTCCCCGAGGGCGAGCGCTTTTTCATCCACAGCGTGCGCCAGTACCGCGGCCAGATCACCGATCCGGCCCTGCAGCAGGCGATCTCGGGCTTCATCGGCCAGGAAGCCATGCACGGCCGCGAGCACGTCGACTTCAACAAGCTCATGGATCAGGCCAGCCTGCCGGCCACGCAGCTCGACAAATTCGTCGGCCGCCTGCTCGAACGCGTGAAGGCGCGCATTCCGACGAGTTGGCAGCTCGGCGTGACTCTGGCGCTCGAACACTTCACCGCGATTCTCGCCAACGTGCTGCTGTCCAAGCCCGAAGTGCTGGCCGACGCCAACCCGCGCATGGCCGACCTCTGGCGCTGGCACGCGCTCGAGGAGACCGAGCACAAGGCCGTCGCCTACGACGTCTACGAACAAGTTTTCGGCCGCGGCTTCACGGCCTGGCTGCGCCGCTGCTTCCTGCTCGTCGCGACGACCTTCATCTTCCTGCCGCTGGTGTTCTTCTTCCACGTCAAGATCATCAAGGCCGATCCGAAGGCACGCGGGCTGCGCGGCTGGGGCCGCCTCGTGAACTTCCTGTTCTTCAAGCCCGGATCCCTGCGCGCGATCGTGCTGCCCTGGCTCGACTACTTCCGCCCGAGCTTCCACCCGTGGATGCACGACAACCGCCAGTACCTGAAGCAGATCGACAGCCTGAACCGCGTCTACAGCGCCGCGGCCTGATCCGCCGGCCTCACGAAAAAGCCCCGCGAAAGCGGGGCTTTTCGTTGCCGTACTCGCGCCGAGCCGGCGTCCGCGCTACTTGAGCTCGGCCGAACTCTTGCCGAGCAGCCGGCGCGCGACGATCAGCAACTGGATCTGCTGCGTACCTTCGAAGATGTCGAGAATCTTGGCGTCGCGCGCCCACTTCTCGAGCAGGTCGTTTTCGCTGTAGCCGATCGTCCCGCAGATCTCGACGCACTTGAGCGCGACGTCGACGCAGGTGCGCCCGGCCTTGGCCTTGGCCATCGAGGCCTGCAGTGAATTGGGCTTGCGGTTGTCGGCCATCCAGGCGGCCTGCAAAGTCAGCAGGCGCGCGGCCTCGTAGTCGGCTTCGAGCGCGAGCAGCGCCGCGGCGGCGGCCGGCTGGTTCAGCGCCGGCTTGGCGTAATCGACTTCGAGACCCGCTCGCTTGAGCTGCTTGGCGGTCTCTTCGAGGCAGGCGCGCGTGAGCCCGACGGCCATCGAGGCCACCAGCGGACGCGTGTTGTCGAAAGTCTGCATCACGCCCGCGAAGCCCTTTTCGACATTGACCTCCGGGTCGCCGAGCAGGTTTTCCTTCGGCACGCGGCAGTCCTTGAGCACGAAGGCCGCGGTGTCCGATGCGCGAATGCCGAGCTTGTGTTCGAGCCGCACGAGTTCGAAGCCCGGCGTGCCCTTTTCGACGACGAAGCTCTTGATCGCCGCACGTCCCTTGCTGCGATCGAGCGTGGCCCAGACCACGACGAGATCGGCGCGGTCACCGCTCGTCACGTAGATCTTCTCGCCATTGAGCACGTAGTGATCGCCGTCGAGCACCGCGGTCGTGCGGATGTTCGCGGAATCCGATCCGCAGCCCGGCTCGGTGATCGCCATCGCGGCCCAGCGACCCGCGAAGCGCTGCAGCTGCTCTTCGTTCGCCACGCTCGCGATCGCCGAATTGCCGAGCCCCTGGCGCGGCATCGCGAGCAGCAGGCCGACGTCGCCCCAGCAGAGTTCCATGATGCCGAGGCAGGTCGACAGGTTCGAGCCGTTCTTGTTTTCCTGGTCCGCGCTCGCTTCGCGGCGCACGCCCGAGGCGCCCGCACCACCGCGCGCGCCGGCTTCTTCCATGCCGTCCATCAGCGAGGCGAGCATGTCGAGCTCTTTCGGATACGCGTGTTCGGCGCGATCGTACTTGCGCGAATTGGCGCGGAAGATTTCGGTCGCGACGAGATGCGCCTGATCGGTCAGGGCGCGGAATTTCTTCGGGGGTTCGAGATTGATCATGTTCGAGTCCTTAGCACGCAGCACATCAGACGAGCAGCACGCCTTCCATGACGCCGACCGCACGCAGGTCGCGATACCAGCGCTCGACCGGATGCTCCTTGATGAAGCCGTGTCCGCCGAGCAGCTGCACGCCTTCGGAGCCGATCAGCATGCCCTTGTCGATGCAGGCCCGGCGCGCGAGCGCAACCTGTCGCGCGTAATCGGCGCCCTGCTCGGCGCGACTCGCCGCGCGATACGTGAGCAGGCGCATGCCTTCGAGTTCGATGCCGACGTTGGCGACCGCGAACGCGACCGCCTGGCGATGGCTGATCGGCTCGCCGAAGGCGACGCGATCGTTGACGTAGGGAATCAGGTAATCGAGCACGGCCTGGCCCGTGCCGACCGCGAGCGCGCACCAGGCCAGTCGCGAGAGCGCGATACATTCGGCGTAGACCTCGGCCGAGCCTTCGGCGATCAGGGCGGTCGCGGGCAGCTTCACATTGCTCAAGCTGAGCGTCGCCGTCGAGGCGGCGCGCAGGCCCATCGCCGGATCGGCCTTGGCGCTCAAACCTTGCGCGTTGCTTTCGATGATGAACAGCGCCGGCGTTCCATCGAGTTCGGCCGCGACGATGAACAGCTCGGCTTCGGCCGCACGTGGCACGAGCGCTTTTGCGCCATCGAGCACGAAGCCGCCGTCGCTGCGGCGCGCCTTCGTCGCGAGCGAGAACGCATCGAACAAGGGCCGCGCCTCGAGCACCGCGAGCGCCGCGACCGGCGGCTTGTCGCCCGTGAACGCCGGCAGGTAGGTGGCTTGCTGCTGCGCGTCGCCCCACAACGTGAGCGCCGTGCTGACCGCGCTCGGGGCGAGACAGGCAACGGCCAGACTCAGATCGCCCTGCGCGAGTGCTTCGCCGACGAGCACATTGGTGAGCACCGAGCGTTCGCTGCCCGCGCCGCCGAGCGACTCGGGCACGCCGAGCAGTGAGATGCCGAGATCGCCGGCCTGCGCGAGCAGTTCGGCCGGCGCCTGCGCATTCGTATCCGCCGCCTGTGCGGCCGGCAGCAATTGTTCGATCGCGAAGCTGCGCGCCGCCTCGCGGAGCATCTCCTGCTCTTCGCTGGGCGTCAGATCGAACAGCTCGGGCTTGGATGCCCTCGGCAAACGCTGAGGACTGATGAGCTTCTGCGTCGCCTTGAACTGGCGCGCGCCGGCCATCGCAAGCGCAAAGCCGGTCTTGCTCGCACGGTGCAGGAATTTTTCCGCCGGCTTGCGCAGGCCGAGCTGATCGACGATCGACAGGCCGGCGAAGCGATTGAGCACGCGCAGCCCCAATCCCATCGCGGTCTGGGCCGCGTTGCCCTTGGCGTTCTGCATGTTCTTCTCCATGAAAAGCGAACGTCGTGTCGCCGGACCGCGAACGACTAGGCCGTCTTGCGAGCGGCTTTCTTCTTCGGTGCTTCTTCGGAAACCTGCTGGACCACCGCATCGCGCGTGCGCTCCAGAAAGGTGTCGACGAGCGCGATGAACTTGCCCTGGATGAACGGCGGAGCGGCGAGCCGATAGATCAGCGGAACCGGCACGTCGCGCAGCTCGCCCTTGACCTTGAAGCGGATCTCGCTGCCGCTACCGCTGTCGCTCACGCGGAACGCGCCGCTGATGTCGGCGTTGCCCTTGCCGGCGAGCGGCGTCCACGACACTTCCTTGCCGTCGCTGCTGCGCTTGTAGTGCGCGCCGTAGGTCACGTCGTGCGCGATCTTGGCGATGCGCGAGCCGATCGTGTTGAGCTCCCAGACGTATTGATCCGGGCCCAGCTTGTTCAGGCGCTTGAGCTTCGGAAACCGGCCGATGGTGGTTTCCAGATCGTCGAACAGCTTGCGCACCTGCTCTGCCGGCAGCTCGACCTTGACGCTGCGTTCGACCTCGATATTGACTTTCATTTGACGACTCCCCGCCGATGATGCGGCGAAGAGTCGCATGGCGATTTCGCTTGAACCTTGGCTGCGCCACCACACCGTGCGGCGGCGCAGTCAACCGAATCCGACAGCCTCGTTCAGAGTCGCGCGTGGCCGTTTTGTATCGCTTTGAATGTGTCAGTCGTCAATGGCACGTAGCCATTCTGCTCGAGCACGTAAAGCGGATCCCGCACGCGCGCCGGATCGAAACCGTCACGCTTGAGATCGACCTTGCGATGCTTGAACGTCGAGGTCGTTTCCTGGCCCTGTCGCAGGCGCAGGAACACCGGCACTGCGTATTGCGGCAACTTCTGGCGTAGCGCGCTCGCAAGCGCAACACCATCGAATGCGCCACCGTTGACGCTCAGCGAGGCCATGCCGGCGCGCCCATCCATGCCCGGAATCTGCACGCCGTAGACCACGGCTTCTTCGATGTCGCCGCTCGCGCACAGCGCCGCTTCGACTTCGGTGGTGGCGACGTTTTCGCCCTTCCAGCGGAAGGTGTCGCCGACGCGATCGACGAACTGGATGTGCTTGTAGCCCTGGTCGCGAACCAGATCGCCCGAGTTGAACCAGCAATCGCCCTCGACGAACACGTTGCGCAGCAGCTTGGCCTCGCTGGCCTTGCGATCGGTGTAGCCGTCGAACGGGGTTTTCTTGGTGACTTCGCCGATCAGCAGACCGACGCCGCCTTTGGCGACGCGCTTGAGCCGGCCTTGCGCATCGCGCGCGGGCGCTTCCTCGTCCGCATCGAACTCGACGATCGCATGCGACAGCGGACAGTAGCCTGCGGTGCGCTTGAGCCCCCAGGCATTCACGAAAGCGAGATTCGCCTCGCTCGCGCCATAGAACTCGACGATGCGATCGATGCCGAAGCGCTGCTGGAAATCGTCCCAGATTTCGGGGCGCAGACCGTTGCCGACGATCACGCGCACCGCATGATCGCGATCGTGTTCGTTCGCCGGACGATTCAGCAGATAGCGGCAGAGTTCGCCGATGTAGCAGAAGCTCGTCGCGTGGTTCGCTCGGATCTCGTCCCAGAAGCGCGAGGCACTGAACTTGCGACCGAGCGCGAAACCCGCGCCATTGGCGAGCACCGCGCCCCAAGACACCGTCAGCGCGTTGTTGTGATACAGCGGCAGGCAGCAATACAGCACGTCGTCGGCGCGCAGGCGCACGGCCGATTCGGACAGGCCCGCCATGCCGCGTATCCAGCGGAAATGCGTCATTACCGAGGCTTTCGGCAGGCCCGTGGTGCCCGAGGTGAAGATGTAGAAGGCCGGCGACTTCAGCAGGATCTGCGCGGTCTGCGGCAGGTTCTCGGCCGAGGCTGTCTCGGCGAGCGGACGCAGGGCGGTGAAGCCCTGCGGAGCCGCACCATCGCCTTCCCAGAAGAAGGCCATCGCGTCATGACCCGGCGCAAACGCGGTGCTTGCGAGCGCATCGCCGCTTTCCTGCCCGACGATGATGAGCTTGGCCTGCGTGAGCCTGATGCTGTGCGAGAGCACGTCGCCACGCTGCTGATGATTGAGCATGCCGGCGACGGCGCCGAGCTTGAGCACGGCCGCGACGATGATGAGCACTTCGGCGCGGTTCTCCATGAGGATCGCCACCGCATCGCCGGCGCCGATGCCGTGATCCTGCAGCACGTGCGCGATGCGATTGGCTTGCGCGTTGAACTGCGCGTAGGTCCACTCGCGGTCTTCGAAGCGCAGCGCGAGCGACTGCGGCCGCCGCTTCGCATGGCCTTCGATCAGCGAGCCGATCGAACCGCGTTTGGCAGGCTTGAGCGTGGACAGGCGCAGCAGCCCGCGCGCCACCATCGGAAACTCGGGCAGCATGCGCACCGCGCTGCGGACCAGGTCGGTGAAGCGGACGCGATCGTTCGCGCTGTCAATGGCGGTTGCCGTCATGTCTCTCCTCTGCGCTCAGCTCTTTTGCAGAACGTCGTCGATGTAATCCGCCACCTGCTTGAACTGCTCGGGGTTCAGTCTCGGCAGCGTCTGCTTGACCGCCATGCGGATCGTCTTGATGGTGCTGCGAATGCCCAGGTCGATCATGCCGCGCGAGGCCAGGCCGAGCTTGAAGGCTTCGGCCGGGCGCATGAAGTTGTAGCGCAGCAGGTAATCGGTCAGGTCGCAGATGAGCTCGCCGACCTCGTCGGCCCGCGCCACCGTCAGTTCGCCGCTGCGCACACGGCGCGAGATCTCTTCGGCACGTCTGCCGAGAGCGTCGGAAAGGGGCGCGGACAGTCGATAGGCCATAAGCCGGCGATGGTAAGCGCCCGACCGTGACGGGCATAGGCGCGGTTCAGCCAGCGGCGGCTGGCGAGCCGGTCAAGGCCGCGGGACGAGCCCGGCGCTGAAGTTCGGCAGCCGCCTGCCGATAGCCTGCAGACCCGAGTCCACCGAGCCGCAGATGCCGTGTCCCCCGCCCCGCCCGACCGCCAGACCGACGTGAGCGCCGACGCCCAGCGTCGCGCCGCTTTTCGCGTGCCGGTGCCGGATCCGAACTGGATCGCCGCGACCCTGCTCGGCGACGACGGCGAGGCCGCGGGCGCGATCGTGCTCGACCTGTCGCGCATCGGCATGTCGGCCCGGCTCTCGGGCGAGATCGAGCTGCCGCGCGGCACCCGGCTGCGTTGCCGGCTCGTGCTCGAAGACGCCCCGATCGAAACCGAAGTCACCGTGCGCCACTGCGGCGGCGATTCGGCCTCGACGCGCCTGGGCATGGAATTCACCGCGCTGTCGCCGCTGCACGACTCGGCGATCAGCCGCGCGGTGTTCCGCCTGCAACGGTATCTGCTCAGGCGCAAGCAAGGCCGGCGCGCGCTGCCGCGTTGACGCCATCCACTGCGGCCTACGCGGCCGCGCCGTCGACCCAGCCCATGGCAAGCTCGTCGCGGCCGAGCGCAGCTTGCAGATGCGCGGCGATGCGCTGCTCCAGCCACCAGTCGAGTTGCCCCCAGCGGCCCAGTCCGACGAAGCCGACATGCCCGCCGCTCGCCGAGACTTCGAGCGTCACTTGCGGGGCGAGCGCGCTGGCCGCCGGAATGCAGCCGGGGCTCATGAACGGGTCGTCCTCGGCCTGCACGATCAGCGTCGGCACGCGGATGTCATGGACGATGGCGCCGCAGCTCGTGCGCTCGTAATAGTCGGTCGCATTGCGAAAGCCATTGAGCGGGGCGGTGAAGGCGTCGTCGAATTCGAAGAAGCTGCGCGCCGACAGCGCCTGCCGCACGTTCACCGACGCCGGCAGCGGTCCGGCCGCGAGCTTGCGCCGCACGATCTGCCGCAGCCCGCTCAGCAGGTGATGCTGGTAGACGCGCGCGAAGCCGCGATTCATGTGCTCGGCGCAATCGCGCAGCTTGAACGGAACGCTCGCCGCCACCGCAAGCGAGACCGGCGCGTTGGCGCCTTCTTCATGCAAGGCCCGCAACAGCAGATTGCCGCCGAGCGACCAGCCGACGGCCGCGATCGGCGTCTGCGGCTCGCGCCCGCGCAGACGATGCCAGAGCCAGCGCAGGTCGACGGTGTCGCCGTGGTGATAACTGCGCGGCAGCTTGTTCGGCTGCTCGCCGCCGCCGCGCAGCTGCAACAGGGCGACGCGCCAGCCGAGCGAGCCGAGCCGGCGCGCGAGGCCGCGCAGGTATTGCGATTCGAAGCCGCCGCCGAGCCCGTGGACCAGCGTCGCGATCGGCCCGCCGGAGTTGTGTTCGCCGACCCAGCCGATGTCGACGAAATCGTCGTCGGGAGTGTCGAGCCGCTCGACGCGCATCGCGAGTTCGACACGCGGGCGGACGAAGGCCGGCGCGATGGTTTGCAGATGCGCACCCGGCAGCAGCGGGTGCGGCTCGAAGCGGCTCGGCACGACGAGGCCGTGCGCCCGGGCGGCGGATGAAGAGTCGGCGGCGATCATGATTCCGCCAGCCTAAAACAAAGCCCCGAAGCCCGCAGTCGCCACAAACGAAAAGAGCCGAAGCTCGCGCTTCGGCTCTCGCGTACCGCGGAGCGATCAGGGACTCAGGCCGCCTTCTTGGTCGCCTTTTTGGTCGCCTTCTTCGCAGCGGTCTTGCGCGGGGCCGCCTTCTTGGGCTGGCCGTCGACCGTCGCGAAGCTGCTCTTGACGAGCTTGACGATCTCGTCGCTGGTCTTGCTCACGAGCACGACGCTGTCGTTGTAGGCCGAGAGCACGCGCTCGCGGCCTTCCGGCAGGTACTCGATCGGCGAGGCGGCGACGGCCTTGATGCCGGCGGTCTTGGCCTTCTCGAAGCTGCCCTGCACGGCCGCGAACAGATCCTTGCCGGCTTCGATCTGCGTCTGCACGAGCGACTGCACGCCGTCGACGACGATCGGAGTCGCCTTCTTGAAGGTATCGACCGACACCGTCACGACGTGCTGGCCCTTGGCCACGTAGGGTTCAACGCGGCCTTTGACATCGTTGACAATCGCCTGGACGCTCATTGCTGCACTCCTTGAAAAGACGCCGGGCCCGAAGACGCGGCGAACGTTGATGAAAAGTGGTTTAAAGGGTCGCCCGGCGCTACAGTCGGCCGAGCGCCTTGCTGCACTGCAACAAGGCATGGCGAAAATCTATTTGTGCGTTGCAACAAAGTCAAGCGAGCGGCACGACCGTTCGTCCGAACGGAATCGGAAGCAAACCGGAGGAATAGCCGCATGAACCAGGCGCTGCTGAACCGTCTCAAGGCCAAGCTCTGGGAGGAACAAGCGGCGCTCACGCGTTCGCAGCGCATGCTCGTGCGCGTGGGCCGCTACCTGTTCGCGATCGTGCGCGACCTCGCCGAAGGCCAGCTCTCGCTGCGCGCCGTGAGCCTGGTCTACACCACGCTGCTGTCGGTGGTGCCGCTGCTGGCGCTCGGCTTTTCGGTGCTCAAGGCGCTCGGGGCCCACAACAGCCTGGAGCCGGTGCTGATCGAATTCCTGCGCCCGCTAGGGCCGCGCGGCACCGAGATCGCGACCAACGTCGTCACTTTCGTCGAGAAGATCCAGGTCGGCGTGCTCGGCTCGGTCGGCGTGGCGCTGCTGTTCTACACCGCGATTTCGCTGATCCAGAAAGTGGAGACGAGCTTCAACTACATCTGGCGCATCGAGCGCTCGCGGCCGATCGCCCAGCGCATCGGCGAATACTTCGGCGTGCTGATGGTCGGGCCGGTGCTGGTGTTCTCGGCGCTCGGGCTCACCGCGACGATCCTCAACAGCTCGCTGGTCTCGCAGATCGCCGCGATCGAGCCTTTCGGCGGGCTCATCTACCTGGTCGGGCGGCTGATTCCGTACGTGATCATCGTCGGGCTCTTCAGCTTCATGTACATGTTCCTCGTCTACACGCGCGTGCAATGGAAGGCCGCGCTGGTCGGCGGGCTCGCGGCCGGCCTGCTGTGGCAGACCAGCAGCGTGCTGTTCGCCTCGTTCGTCGCCAATGCCGGCAACTACAACGCGATCTACTCGGGCTTCGCGATCGTGATTTTTCTGCTGATCTGGCTGCACGTGGGCTGGCTGATCCTGCTGATCGGCTGCCAGCTCGCGTTCTACGTGCAGAACCCTCGGCACTTGGCCCCGGCCGTACGCCAGCAGCAGATCGCCGCACGCGAGCTCGAATTCCTGAGCCTCATGATCATGACGCTGGTCGCCGAGCGCTTCGCCGACGCCAAGCCCGGCCTCGCGCAGGACGACCTGATCGACGCCATCGACGCGCCGCCCGAGCACGTCACCCACGTGACCGAAATGCTGATCGATGCGGGCTATCTGGTCGAAACCGCAGATTCGCGCGGCCTGCTGCTGCCGGCCCGCGATCTCGACGCGGTCCGCCTCGGCGAATTCTGGCGCACCGTGCGCTCCGGGCACGAGCGCCCGCGCCTGCGCGGCTCGCTCGCGCATCGGGTTTCCGAGCTGCTCGACAAGGCCGAGGCGAGCTTCGACGCCGAAGCCGGCAACCGCAACCTGCGCAGCTGGCTCGAGTCACGCTGATCCGACGCTCGGCTCCATGCGCCGCGAGGCCACGCCGGCGCTGTCCACGAGCCAATTGGTGTTCACGCTCCGTTCTTCTATGATCGGCGAATCTCGACCTTCGACAGCGTATGGACTGTTCGAGGTCCGACCGCGAACAACCACATAGAAGCCCCACGGGCACAGGACACGCGATGACGGAGAACACCGCCTCCACAGCAACCCAGGACCGCATCTGGCTCAAGAATTACGCGCCGGGCGTTCCTGCCGACATCGATCTGAACACCTATCAATCGGTCGTCGACATCCTCGAACAGGCCTGCGGCCGCTTCCGCAACGCGACCGCCTTCGAGTGCATGGGCGTGAGCATGAGCTTCGACGAGCTCGACAAGCTCAGCCAGGATTTCGCGAGCTACCTGCAGAACGTGCTCGGGCTCAACGCGGGTGATCGCGTGGCGATCATGATGCCGAACACGCTGCAGTATCCGGTGGCGATGTTCGGCGTGCTGCGCGCCGGGCTCGTCGTCGTCAACGTCAACCCGCTCTACACCGCGCGCGAGCTCGAGCACCAGCTCAACGACAGCGGCGCGCGCGCAATCGTGATCGTCGAAAACTTCTGCACCACGCTGCAGAAGGTGGTCGGCAACACCAAGGTCGAAACCGTCGTCACCACGCAGCTCGGCGATCTGGCTCCGTTCCCGAAGTCGGCGATCGTCAATTTCGTCGTCAAGCGCGTGAAGAAGATGGTGCCGGACTGGGACATCCCGGGCACGGTGCCGCTCAAGAAGGCGCTGTCTCTGGGCCGCTCGCAGCCCTTCCACCGCGTCAAGCTCACGCACGAGGACACCGCGTTCCTGCAATACACCGGCGGCACCACGGGCGTTTCGAAGGGCGCCCAGCTGCTGCACAAGAACATCGTCGGCAACGTGCTGCAGGCGCGCGCCTGGCTCACCGGTCACATCACCGAGGGCAAGGAAATCATCATCACGCCACTGCCGCTGTACCACATCTTCGCGCTCACGGCGAACTGCCTGGTGTTCCTGTCGATCGGCGCCAAGAACGTGCTGATCCCCAATCCGCGCGACCTGCCGGGCTTCGTCAAGGAGCTCAAGAAGCACCGCTTCACCGCGTTCACGGGCGTCAACACGCTGTTCAACGGCTTGCTCAACACGCCGGGCTTCGGCGAGCTCGATTTCTCGGGCCTGCGCTGCGCGCTCGGCGGCGGCGCAGCGGTGCAACAGGCGGTCGCCGAGAAATGGGCCAAGGTCACCGGCAAACCGCTGTCCGAGGCCTACGGCCTCACCGAAACCTCGCCGGGCGTCTGCATCAACCCCCTCAACAAGCCGGACTGGAACGGCACGATCGGCCTGCCGATCAGCTCCACCTACGTGGCGTTCCGCGACGACGACAACAACGAGGTACCGCTCGGCCAGCCCGGCGAACTGTGCGTGAAGGGCCCGCAGGTGATGGCCGGCTACTGGAACCGCCCGGAAGAAACCGCCAAGGTATTCACGCCCGACGGCTTCCTGCGGACCGGCGACGTCGCCACGATCGACGCCGAAGGTTTCGTGCGCATCGTCGATCGCAAGAAGGACATGATCATCGTCTCGGGCTTCAACGTGTTCCCGAACGAGATCGAAGACGTGGTCGCCAAGCACGACGGCGTGCTCGAAGTGGCCTGCGTCGGTATCCCGGACGACAAGACTGGCGAGGCCGTGAAGATCGTCGTCGTCAAGAAGGACCCGGCGCTGACCGCCGAGGCGCTGCGCAATCACTGCAAGCAGCACATGACCGGCTACAAGGTTCCGAAGGTCGTCGAGTTCCGCAACGAGCTACCGAAGTCGCCGATCGGCAAGATCCTGCGCAAGGAGCTGCGCGGCAAGGCCGCGTAAGACCTCGGACGCAGCGCATCAACGAAAAAGCCGGCAGCAATGCCGGCTTTTTCGTTTGCGGTGCGAACTGGAAAGCTTCAGCTGCGTTCGGGCAGCGTGATGCTCATGGCGAGCACTTCGTCGCCGTCCTCGCGCTTGACGTCGACATGCACGGCCGAGTCGTCGACCGGCACGTATTTGCGCACGACCGCGAGCAGCTCTTCACGCAGGCGCGTGAGATATTCCGGCCCGTTCGCCCGGCCCGCGCGCTGGTGCGAGACCACCACGAGCAGCCTTTCCTTGGCGGTTTGCGCAGTGGCTTTCTGCTCACTGCGGAACAGCTTCATCCAATCGATGGCCATGTCGGATCAGCCTCCGAACAGTTTGCTGAGCAGGCCCTTCTTTTCTGCCGTGATGAAACGGTGCGGGCGCTCCTCGCCGAGGAAACGGGCGACCAGATCCTCATACGCCTGGCCGGCATCGGTGGCCTTGTCGTTGATGACCGGCGAGCCCGAGTTGGAGGCCGACAGCACGCTGGGTGATTCGGGAATCACGCCGAGCACCGGAATCGCGAGGATGTCCTTGACGTCCTCGATCGACAGCATCTCGCCCTTCTGCACGCGCAACGGGTTGTAGCGCGTGAGCACGAGGTGTTCCTTGACGCGGCCTTCGCCGCTCTCGACCTTCTTGGTCTTGCTCGACAGCAGGCCGAGCACACGGTCGGAGTCGCGCACCGACGAGACTTCCGGGTTCGTCACGACGAGCGCCTCGTCGGCGAAGTACATGGCCAGATGCGCGCCGCGCTCGATGCCGGCCGGCGAATCGCAGACGATGTAGTCGAACTCCTTGGCGAGCTCGTTGAGCACCTTTTCGACACCCTCCTCGGACAGCGCGTCCTTGTCGCGTGTCTGGCTCGCGGCGAGCACGAACAGGTTGTCGTAGGTCTTGTCCTTGATCAGCGCCTGGCGCAGGTTGGCCTCGCCGTGGATCACGTTGACGAAGTCGAACACCACGCGACGCTCGCAACCCATGATGAGGTCGAGGTTGCGCAGGCCGACGTCGAAATCGATGACCACGGTCTTCTTGCCGCGAGCGGCCAGGCCGGTGGAGAACGAGGCGCTCGTCGTGGTCTTGCCGACGCCGCCCTTGCCCGATGTCACTACGACGATTTTCGTCACAGCTGTCTTCCGTATTCTTGATTGTCTTGGTGGGCTGCAATCGCCATCAAGCGTCGAGGCGCTCGATCCGCAGCTTGCCCTGTTCGAGCCAGGCCTGCACGGCATGGCCGCGCAAGGCGCCCTGTATCTGGTCCGCCACTGCGTAGACGCCGGCGACGGCGAGCAGATCGGCCTCCATCTTCTTGCAGAATATGCGCGCCGTTTCGTCTCCGCGAGCCCCGGCGATGGCCCGGCCACGCAACAGGCCGTACACGTGGATGCAGCCGTCGGCGATGATCTCGGCGCCCGGGCTCACGGGCTGGGTCACGATCAGGTCGGCCCCTTCCACGTAGATCTGCTGCCCCGAGCGCACCGGCTCGGTGATGATGCGCGTGGGCCGGCGCACCGGCATCACCGGCGGTGCTTCCGGCGCGGGTGGCGGCGCAGGCGGTGGCGGCGCGGCTTCGACCGGCTTCGGCGCCGCGGCGCGGGCGTCGGTGAGCATGTCGGCCGGCAGCACCGGCAATCCGCACAGGCGCGCATCGTTGGCCAGGGCCCCTTCCATCGCCGCGATCGGCTGCATGCCGAGCTGCCGCATGGACTGCAGAACGCCGACGAGCTCGATGGGCTTGTCGCTTTCCAGGATCACGGGCATGCCGTCGATGGCACCCGACATCTGGCGGGCGAAGTTCTTGAGCTGCGCTTCGATGGCGGGCAAGTCCGGCTCGATGACGCGGACTCGGGTCAAGGACAGCATACGGCCCTTGAACTCCAGAGCAGGCTTGGCTTTGGACATGGGTTTGGTCACGGGAACAGCGCGCAGTCTAGCATTGGCGTCCGCAGCTGCCTTGCCGGCTTGCCGGGCGGCGGCCGCACCGCGAGGGGCGCCCCGCCGGCACCCGCCCCGATCCTGTTTCGTGGCCTATGTTTTGCTACGGCTTCCTGTTAGCGTAACCCGCACTCCATATTCCAAAAACGAAACGGCCACCCCTCGGGAGACCATGGCAATCGATTGGCGGCAGTACCGTTGCGAGAACTTCTACGACGAGCTGTTCGAGTCGCCGGGTCAGGCCCGTCCCGCCGCCCGCACGCTG
The DNA here is from genome assembly GCF_058783045.1 of Hydrocarboniphaga sp. FW305-C-57. Taxonomy (NCBI): domain Bacteria; kingdom Pseudomonadati; phylum Pseudomonadota; class Gammaproteobacteria; order Nevskiales; family Nevskiaceae; genus Hydrocarboniphaga; species Hydrocarboniphaga sp. FW305-C-57. The sequence goes on from NZ_JBYSYG010000002.1 coordinate 330,677, forward strand.
GCCGACTACCTCGACGATCTCACCGAACCCGAACTGGCCGAACGCCGCCTGGCCGCCGAACTGGCGATCAAGGTCATGGGCATCAGTTTCACCGTCTATTCCGAAGGCAAGAACGTCGACCGCGCCTGGCCGTTCGACATCATCCCGCGCATCATCCCGCTGTCCGAGTGGCAGAAGACCGAAGCCGGCCTCAAGCAGCGCGTGCATGCGCTGAACCTGTTCATCCAAGACCTCTACAACGAGCAGAAGATCATCAAGGACGGCGTGTTTCCGGCCGACCTGCTCAATGAGTCGGTCAACTTCCGCAAGCAGTGCATCGGCGTCAAGCCGGCCAATGGCGTCTGGGCGCACATCTGCGGCAGCGACCTGGTGCGCGACAAGGACGGCACCATGTACGTGCTCGAGGACAACCTGCGCGTGCCGTCGGGCGTCTCGTACATGGTCGAGAACCGGCTCGTCACCAAGCGCGTGTTCCCCGAGCTGTTCGAGGCGCAGACGATCCTGCCGGTCGACGAATACCCGGCCCAGCTCTACGACACGCTCTGCGCGATCTCGCCGCGCCCGCTCGACCAGCCCAACGTGGTGCTGCTGACGCCGGGCATCTTCAACTCGGCCTATTTCGAGCATGCGTATCTGGCGCAGCAGATGGGCATCGAGCTCGTCGAGGGCAGCGACCTGTTCGTCGCCGACGACGACTGCGTCTACATGCGCACGATCCACGGCCCCAAGCGCGTCGACGTGATCTACCGCCGCATCGACGATCTGTTCCTCGATCCGGAGGCCTTCAACCCGGAGTCTATCCTCGGCGTCAAGGGCCTCATGCGCTCGTGGATCAGCAACAAGGTGGCGCTCGCCAATTGCCCGGGCGCCGGCGTGGCGGACGACAAGGTCGTCTATGCCTTCGTGCCGAAGATGATCAAGTACTACCTCGACCAGGACCCGATCATTCCGAACGTGCCGAGCTATCTGTGCATGGACCCGAAGGATCGCAGCTACGTGCTCGCCAACCTCGACAAGCTCGTGGTGAAGCCGGCCAACGAGTCGGGCGGCTACGGCATGCTGATCGGCCCGCGCGCGAGCAAGGAAGAGCACGACAAGTTCCGCAAGCTCATCGAAGCCAACCCGCGCAACTACATGGCCCAGCCGACGCTCGCGCTGTCGACCGCGCCGACGCTCATGGAAGACAGCACGGTGGAGCCGCGGCACCTCGACCTGCGCCCGTTCATCCTCTCGCGCGGCGACATCGACTCGACCTACGTCACCATGGGCGGCCTCACGCGCGTGGCGATGGTGCGCGGCTCGCTCGTCGTCAATTCGAGCCAGGGCGGCGGTGCCAAGGACACCTGGATCGTCGACACCGACGAAGGCCTTTCGCAAAGCCAGACGCTCGGCGGCATGAGCCAGTCGCAAAGCTTCGGCAGCAACTCGCCGAAGGATTCGGCTAAGGAAGAAGGCTGATGCTCTCGCGCGTCGCCAGCAACATCTATTGGCTCGGCCGCTACCTGCAGCGCGCCGAGAACACCGCCCGCCTCGTCAACGTCAATTCACTGCTGCTGCTCGACCTGCCGCGCGGCATTCCGTTCGGCTGGCAGCCGCTGATCCAGATCGTCGGCGCCGACGATCTGTATCGCTCGATCTACGGCGAGGACTACAGCGAGCTCAACGTCGTACGCTTCCTGCTGCTCGACCAGCGCAACCCGGGCTCGATCCACAGCTCACTGCACACGGCGCGCGAAATCATCCGCACCGTACGCGACGCGATGCCGCGCGAGGTCTGGGAAAAGCTCAACGACCTGCACTACTTCGTGATCGGCCAGGGCGAAGGTGCGCTGACGCGCTCGCGGCGCGGCGCGTTCCTGCAGCGCGTGATCGACAACACCATGCTCGTGTACTCCGTGCTGACGATGAACATGAGCCAGGACGTCGGCTTCCAGTTCCTGCGCATCGGCACCAATCTGGAGCAGGCCGACATGACCACGCGCATTCTCGACGTGCGCTCGGTCTCTTTGATCGACCCGACCGGCCGGCCCGAGCAGCTCGCCCCGCTCTACAACATCCAGTGGATGAGCGTGCTGCGCTCGCTGACCGCGTACCAGATGTACCGCCGCCACGTGCGTGCGCGCGTCAATCGCACCGGCGTTCTGCGCTTCCTGCTGCAGAACCGCGAGTTCCCGCGCTCGGTCATGTTCTGCCTGTCGACGATCGCGATGACGCGCTCCCACCTGCCCGAGAGCCGCAGCGTCGAACGCACGCTCTGGCGCGTTCGCGCCCTGGTGCAGGACGCCAATGTCGACAAGCTCGTCGAAACGGGCCTGCACGAGCTGCTCGACGAGATTCAGCTCGGCCTGAGCGATCTCCACGAAGCAGTTACCCAATCGTTCTTCCGGGTCGAATAGCCGATTCGCGGGGACGGGACTCGAGCGACTCCTTCGGAAATCATTTGGCATAAAAAATCACACCGAAGTCTCCGGTATGCCATTTGTCCGGGTTACACTCGGCCGATTCCGCATGAGAGGCAATAGCGGGACATTCAGCGGTTCCTGTACGTGCGAACGGAGTGGGGATGATCCCTTCGATTCTCAAACTGGATGCTGGTGGTTTACCGGTGGGCTGGATCCGCTGGCAGTCGGCGGTGACGCTGTATGCGCGTCGGCGGGTCTGCTGGGAAGCCGGCGACGAGCGCTTTCGCGTCAGCGGCGGCTACAACGCCCGGACCGGCGAACGCTCGAGCGTGGAGATCGGCTCGATCATCGCGGTGGCCGATCGTGCCCGCAGATTCGCCGCCGGCGCGCCCCTGCTGACCAACCGCACGCTGTTCCAGCGCGATCGCAACCTGTGCCTCTACTGCGGCCTGCAGTTCGCGCACTCGGCCCTCACCCGCGATCACGTCGTTCCGGCCTCGCGCGGTGGCGGCACGATATGGGAGAACTGCGTCACCGCCTGTGCGCGCTGCAATCACAAGAAAGCCGATCGCACGCCCGAGGAAGCCGGGATGAAGCTGCTCGCGGTGCCGTACACGCCGAATCTGGCCGAATACCTGATCCTGTCGAACCGCCGCATCCTCGCCGATCAAATGGAGTTTTTGCTGAGTTTTTCGGCGAAGAAAGCGCACTTGTCAGATCGAAATTAAAAGTCGAACTCCTTGATTAAGAACTGAACCGTTCGAAATTAGATCTGATCCGAATAGGCTTGAGCCGCTTTGCGCCTTCATTAGGCCACCCTCCTAACCGCGAACATCAGTCCAGTTTGAAATCAAGCCAGCTGAGCCCCAATAAATGCGCGATCGCCGACGCCTCATAGGGGAATGTCGGGTTCCAGCCCGACGCGGATATCAGCCGAGCATAAAAAGCCCCGCTGCCCGAGGAGGGGCAGCAGGGAGGAGGACCGGCATAGCACTAGAATCCAGCCAAACTTTCGGTGCTCAGTTGGGGCCAAGGAATCGAATATCCGATTCAACTTCTTGATAAAGCGCAGTCACCTGCCGAGATCTTTAGCGCTTTTTCCGCCGATACCCCAATTGCTTTTCGGCATATCCTGAATCAGGACGCGAACAGTTTCCGGACGCGCATCGACGGCTTCGCAGAGTGCCTGAGTGACCTTCTCGATGACGGCTCGCTTCTGCTCCTCGGTACGTCCTTCGAGCAGAAAAATCTGGGCTAAAGGCATGTGAATCTCCAGGGTGGGAGTGGTGGCGTCACCCGCCACCACTCGTGATGCATCAATTGCCGCCGCGCAAGTTCTGAACCTGGAACAGGCTGGCCGGGTTCAACTTGGGATCGACTTGCCCCTTGAACTGTCCGGTCGTGCAGTGTTTCGACTGCAAGTCGACCATCGAAAACGAATCGTCGATCGCGATGCCGGAGCCCTTGTTGATCGCCAGGTGCGCATCGGGATGCGACTTGCCGATGGTCCAGCTCTTCCACAGTTCGCCCTTGCGGTCGTAGATCAGCGTGCGGTTGATGTTGTAGACCTGCGCGTCGATATGAAACACGCGCTTGCTGACGGGATGGCTCGGATTGACGGGTTCGGCTTCAACGACATAGACCTTGCGCAGCTGCCATGTGATTTCAGGGAAACACGCACCTTGCCCACCGAAGGCGACGTATTGGTAGCCATCGGCATCCTTGAACTCGCTGCTGAGCTTCTGTTCGTTGTGGTTGTAGTAGGGCATCAGGATGTTGCGCGTGCCCTTGTACGTCCATTTCATGTCCGACACACGACCGTTATAGCCTTCGAAGTCCTCAATCATGAGATCAGAGCCGAGAAACGCGTCCGTCGTCTGGCCCGTGGCGAGACGACGCACTCGACGCTGAAAACCGAGATACAGATAAGCATCATCGAACTTCAAATCGTCTTCGTAGCGCTGGATCAGCAGCTGCGTGTCCTTGAGGTCTTGCGGCTCCAGCACTTTCACGTAGATGCCACGAAACAGGTTCGAGGGATTTGGCGTGATTTCCGGTAGCGGCTGGTCCTGCACACGATGTTTGAAGTTCAGGAAGTGGAAGTTGAACTTGATCGTGCGCTCGACTTGCCCCGACTGCATGTTGCGGTACTTCCAGTAGAACGGAGAGATCGCCGCGCCGTCGCCCCAGTTGATTCCGTACTTGAAGTTCCAGGCGATCTTTTCGCCTGCGCGCGGATCACTGGTGCTCATCTCTTCGAGGAAGGGACGTCCAGCGACGAAGCCTTCGATCTGGCCAGGTTTGTCGCCGAGCTTCGCCGTATTGATGTTTTTCAAGGTCGCATCGACATAGTGCGAGTTGAGCTTGAAGTCCGTCGTCGCTCCAACTTTGATCTCGTACCAGCCGTTCTTGATGACCAGGTACATGCCGGCATCGAGCGCATCCTTGAACTGCTCGACGTTATCCTTGTTGATGACGGTGCCGACCGACAGACCAGCGAACGAAGGAAAGCCACTCTGATAGGGATTCAGGCTGAGCTGTGCATCCGCTTCCGTCGCGGCATGGGCGCTTCCGGCGCTGGCGAGCAGCGCCAGCGCGAATCCAATTTTGAATCTCATGATATTGATCTCCGGATGTCGCACTAGAACGAGTAACGCAAGGTCATGAAGGCTTCGTCTTCTTTCCACGCAGCGCCGATGGGGCCTGCTCGGAAGCGGCCCAGCGGTTCGATGCCGCTGAGACCGCGCGAATAGGCGACCGTCGGATCGCCCGGATAAGTACCTGCGGTGTACGGCGCCCAGGGATTGCAGCTTCGGCAATCGTCGAACTCCCAATCGCTGGTGCCGGCGGCGACCTTGATGTTTCCGCCGACCGAAAGCTTGAGGCGATCGCTGATGATCCATTCGATCGAAGGCGCGGTGACCAGCGCCTGCGCGCGGAAGTCGTAAGCGGTGATCAACTGCGGACTCACGCGATCGCTCGCGAGGAAGGCCTTGATCAGCAAGGTCGCGGTGACGTTGTCTTTCCAATCCGGCATGCCGACCGATCCCAGCGGGCCGCGGCTCAGGTCATGATCGAAAATGTGCTGGTAGAAAAGCTGTCCCGAGATCAGCGTGGTGCGGTTCGGATTGATGAAGGGAATGAACGTCGGACGATCGACGCCGATCACGGAGCGGAACACCGGGTTTTCCGAGTACAGCTCCGGCTTCGACGTGTTCGCAAACTCTTCGCCATCGGTGAGCGCCGCCTCGAAGCGAACCGCTGCCTTCATCGACTCGACCTGAAAGTCCGCCGATCCGCCGATCAAATTGACTTCCGGGTACACCATGTCGAAAGCAATCAGATACGGACAGTGTCCGGTCCCGTCATCGCACATCTGGCCCGTGAAGGCGTTCTGCGCAGCTTTGCCCCCACGCAACGACGGAAGCTGCGAGCGGTAGTGCAAGGCATTCAACGAGAAGTTCAAGCCTCCGGCGGTGATGCCCTCGAACTTCACACCGACCTGCGTGTTCGACAGCTTCCACGCCGGCAGATCGACGTCGCGAATACCGATTTGTCCGGGACCAAAATCGGTCGCGAGATAAGTGCCGTCCGCCACATTCGCGAAGTTGGCGACAGTGCCACCGTTGTCCCAGAGGTTCTTCATGCCGCGGAAGAAGCAACCCGCATCGAGGATGACGTTGGCGGTTCCGCATTGGCCGAGATTGTTCGCGCGGAAGCGATCGACGTTCCAGATCAGCTGCAGGTTCGCATCTTGCAAGTGCGTGGTTGCGCCCATGCGCCACTCGGCCTGCACGATCCACATCGGAATGCGGATGTCTTCGAGTTCGTCGTAGATGTTGTTGCGCGAGTAGTCGACCGGATTGATGACATCGAGCACGCGGAACAGATCGGTCCGCCCCCAAACTACTTGCTGGCGACCGATCTTCAGGAACAGCTGATCGTCACCGGCCAGTGGCAGGCTGTTGGTGACGTAAAGCTCACGGAGAAAATCGAGGCGGCTGTTGAACTCGGGTGAAGCGAGTTCCGAACCCTTGAGATCGCCGTAACCGCCGAAATCCGCGCAGCCGCGTTTGTCTTGATCGCAAGGGCGCACCGGAACGCCGAACGCGACACCGCCGTTGAGTCCGTGCCAGCGGTCACCGAGAACACGCAGGCCGGCATTCGGGTTGTAGCGAGGCGCGCTCGGATCGGTCGAGTTGAATCCGAAGGTGTTGCTGGTCAGCCCGAGGCCGGAGACTGCTTCACGATTAAGCCCACCTCCGTGAGCGACATCGACATAACCACCAGGCGTCGTGGTCTGCAGCAGGATGCCGCCGCCGGCTGCATCGCCGTACTGGTCATCGTTGAACTCATAGACGCCATCCCAGGTGCCACGGAGCACGCTGTGCAGCGACCACCCGCTGAAATTCCGATCGAACTCTCCCTGCAGCGTATTGCGGAACTTGGATAGCCCGACGGTATCGCCGGTGGCGTCTTCGAAGCGATAGCGAGTGTCGTTTTCGTAATAGACGTCGGCGTTCCATCCGCTGGATTGCGCTTGCGCGGCCCCTGCCGATATCACCGCCAGCATCGCGGCGATGAATGTAATTCCCGAATTTCGGGCGCACTTCTCCCGGCCTTGCAGCCTGATCATGTTTTCTCTCCTCTGTGTACTGGCCCGGGCGGACCTTTCTATTGATTCAGTGCGAGACGATTCCGGCTGGTGAGCCAGTTGATGCGTGAGCTTCCGTCGCTCCCTCGATGACGAAACGAGGCCTGAACACGACACACCACGCGGGGACGATGAGAATCGCGGCGATGGCGTTGACGATGAGCATGAACGACAGCAGGAGCGCCGCATCCGACTGGAAGCGAAGATCCGAAAGGAAGACCCAAAGCACCACGCCAGCGGTCAGCGTGCAAGCCGTGAAAGTCACTGCGTAGCCGGTAGTGCTGACGGCATTGATGGCGGCCCGCTTGATGTCGCCGAGCAATGCCATCTCCTCACGGATGCGATCCATGAAATAGACGGCGTAGTCGATGCCGACACCGACGCCGACCATGATGACGGGCACGGTGTTGACGCTGACGCCAATGTTCTTCCAGCTCATGTATGCGTAGGTCATGGCGGTTGCGAACAGCATCGGCAGCACCATCAGCCATCCGGCGTGCAGCGATTGGTAGTAGCCCATCACCAGCAGGAAGGCGAGGATCATCACGAGTGGAACGAGGATCAAATGATCTGTGTGCAGGGCTTCGTTGGCTGCGGCGGTGACACCGACGATTCCCCCGCCGGGTTCGAAGCTCAGACCATCAACCCCAGCCGATGAGACGACAGCGGCCTCGTTGGCGAGCTTTAGCGCGCGATTGATGGTGTCGGTGCTGTGGTCCTTGTAGAAGAACACCATGTCCGCTTCATCTTCGTCGGGATTGACGAACTCGTTCAGCGCGCCGGGGATGGGACTCGATGCGAGATAGGCAAACATCAGTCCGCCGACTTCGGCTTGCGTCTCCGGCAGCTGCATCCAGCGCGGGTCGTCGTTGTGCGTCAGCCGATTGACCATGCGTACGACCGCAGGCAGCGCCTTGACGCCACCGAGCGAAGGGTCCTGCAACATGTGCTGTTCGAAGGTTTCGATCGCCTGCAGCACTTCGGGCCGCTTGATGCCACCCTTGTCAGCCGTGCGAGCGACGATGTGAAGCTCGTCGGAGCCCGGGAACAGCTGGTTGATCGCGGAGGTCGAGGTGTTGTAATCGTGATCGCGATGGAGAATCGGCGACCCGGGTTCGGACTCTCCGATCGGCACATGCAGTGCAAGTGGCACACTCAGTGCCATCAAGGCGGCGGTGATGGCGAGTATCGTCGCGGCCCCACGCGGGGTTCCACCGGTACGCGCCATCAAGCCCGCCAGCACCTGGCGCATGCTCTGGTTCTTGTTTTCCATGGTCTTGGGCTGCGGAAGCAGCGTCAGCGCCAACGGAATCATGAAGTGCACGGTGAAGATCACCGAAAAAGCCCAGAAACCCGCCGAAATGCCGAGCTTCCAGTTGAAGGGAGCGGCGCCAAGAATCATCGCGGCGATACCGACCGCGTCGACCACGATCGCGAGAGAACCCGGGCGAAACAGTGCATCGAGCGCGTTACGTGCAGCCCGGCGTCCGTTGTGGGTGACGGCCAGCTCTTCGTAGTAGCGTGCGACCAGCTGCACCCCGTGCGAGGTTGCACGTGCCGCGATCAGGAACGGAATCGGCATCGACAACGGCTCGAGGTTGAAGCCCAGCCAAGCCATGAATCCCAAGCCCCAGATCGACGACAGCGCGATGCCGAGCAAAGGCAGGGCGATGCCGTACAGGCGGCGGAAGTACACGATCAGCAGGCCGGCGAGCAGGGCCAGTGTCCATGCCAGGATGGTGACGATCTGATGCAGGTAGGTGTAAACCCAACCCGTCAGCACCGGATTGCCGGTCATGTAGACGCGATGCCCATCTTTCTCGACCGCCTCGCGAACCTTCTGCAAGGCTGCGAACGTCGCCGCATAGTCGATGCCGCCTTCGTTGAGCTGGCCGCGAATCAAGGCAGCACGCAAGTCCGGCGATACCAGCAGGCCATAGACACGCGGATTGGACATCACGTCCTTCTTCAACTGCGCAAGCTCTTCTGCCGTGTGCTCGGGCTTCTGTGCATCGTAGTAAGGCTGGGACGCGAAGCTGCCTTCGGGCGTCAGGTAAACCTTTCGAACCGTCCGATGCGTGAGGCTAGACACCAAGTTATGGTTGATGCTCGGCAGGCTATCGACCCCCTGCGTAGCTTCGTAAACCCGCGCCAGCGTCTTGTCGTTGAAGATCGTATCGCCCTGCGGAGCCTCGATCACCATGACGATCTGGTTGGCGCCGCCGAAGTTCTCCTTGATGCGGTTGTAGGTCTGGATGTACGGATGCCGTTGCGGCAACAGGTCTTCGAAGTCGGTGTAGATGCGCAACTTCGGAAGATGAGACGCGAACAGCAAAGTGAAAGCGAAGATGCCGAGCAGCACGATGGCGGGATTGGCGAAGATCCAGCCTTCTCCACGCTGCAAGGATCCGGTGATGCGCTGGCGCAAGTTCATGTGCTGGGTCTCCATCAACGCGCGGACAGCGACGAGGCGCTCGCAGCGACGGCGACACGCTCCGGAAGCTCGACGACTTTCAGCGCGCCGGCCGCGCCAGCCACCAACACGGTCCTCGGCTGGAGCGCAGCGCCGGCCGCCAGGAAGGACGGCACTTTCGGTGTGTCGCTGAGCACCTGCCAGCCGGTCGGCTGCAAGCTCATCACCAAACCGCCATCGCCGACTCCAAGCACTTCGGTGCCTGCCATGAACAGCGCGTAGAGCGGCGCGGCTGCCGGGTTTTCTTGCTGAGCCCAGGTTTGTCCGCCATCGGTGGTCTGCAGGATCGATCCCGCCAACCCGCTCACCCATCCGTGCGTGAGATCAGCAAAGACCATCGAATATGGATAGAACTCGGCCGGCAAGCCCTCGCGCCGAGTCCAGCTTGCACCGCCGTCTTCGGTCACCAGCAAGGTGCCGAACTCACCGGCGATGAAGCCGTGTTGCTCATCGACGAAGCGGATCGCAGTGAGGATCGCGTCTTCGCCTAGCGCTTGCGAAGTCCAGCTTGCGCCGTGATCGGCGCTCGAAAGCACCGTACTAAATGTTCCCGCAACCCAAAGGCGATTCTGCGCATCGCAGTCAATCGCGATCGGGCTGAAGTCACCTTCCAGCGGCTTGGCGCTCCACTCGGAGCCGTCTGCGTTGCCGAGCCAGACTTTGCGATAGAAATCGAGCGCCGCGAACGTACCATCGGGACAGCTCGCCATCGCCACGATCGATGCTGCGGATGGCAGCTTCTGGCGCAGCCATTTCGCACCGCCGTCGTTCGAGGTGACAAGCACGCCGGCTCCGCCTGCGCTCGCCAGCGTCTTCGTATTGCTGGCGACAGCAAGGAAATTGTCGTAGCGCTGGATCGGCTGCTGACGCTGAGCTTCCACGGCCCGCAGATCTGGTGCCTGCGTGCATGCCGCGATGAGCAGGCATGCCGTGAGCGCGCCGCCGGTGATTCCGTACTTCATTTCGAATTCTCCTCCCGATTCTTGTTTTTCTTTCGGGCTCTTAGGGTCTAGGCGACAGCGCTGCTTTTCTGTGTCGCTGTGCCGGCTCCGGCGTCCCGAAGCAAATCGAGCGCGACGTCCACGATCATGTCTTCCTGCCCGCCTACCATGCGGCGGCGGCCGAGTTCGACGAGGATGTCGACGGTCCTGAGTCCGTACTTCGCGGCGGCGATTTCGGCGTGGCGCAGGAAGCTCGAATACACGCCGGCATAACCCAGTGCGAGCGTTTCGCGATCGACGCGAACCGGACGATCCTGCAAGGGACGCACGATGTCGTCGGCCGCGTCCATGAGCGTGTAGAGATCGGTGCCGTGTTCCCAGCCGAGTCGCTCCGCCGCCGCGATGAACACTTCGAGCGGCGCGTTTCCGGCACCGGCGCCCATGCCCGCCAGGCTGGCGTCGATGCGATCGCACCCTTCTTCGACCGCGACGATCGAGTTGGCGACACCGAGGCTCAGGTTGTGATGCGCGTGAATGCCCGTCTGTGTGCTCGGGGCGAGCACATCCTTGAGCGCGCGGAAACGATCGCGCACATCCTGCATGCCGAGCGCGCCGCCGGAATCGACGACGTAGATCGTCGTCGCCCCATAGCTCTCCATCAGCTTCGCTTGCCGTGCGAGTGCCTGCGGAGTGGTGAGATGGCTCATCATCAGAAAACCGACCGTATCCATGTCGAGATGACGGGCGTATTCGATGTGCTGCCGGGAAATATCCGCCTCTGTGCAATGCGTCGCCACGCGCACCACGCGTGCGCCCGCATCGTAGGCGGCTTTGAGATCATGAATCGTGCCGATGCCCGGCAGCAGCAGCGTCGCGATCCTGGCGTGTTGCACAACTGCCGCGACGGCTTCGATCCATTCCAGATCGCTGTGTGCGCCGAAGCCATAGTTGAAACTCGATCCGCAAATACCGTCGCCATGCGCAACTTCGATCGAATCCACTCGTGCCTTGTCGAGCGCGCGCGCAATATCCTGCACGTTCTTTATCGAATACTGATGGCGCACCGCATGACTACCATCGCGCAGCGTGACATCCGAGATATAGAGCTTTTTTCCAGGTTTGAACGTCATATCGATTCTCCGGCGTTCAAGCGGCGCGATCGAGCAATCGCGTTTCGGCGATGCGCTCGGCGCAGGCGAGAGCGGCGCTGGTCATGATGTCGAGGTTGCCGGCGTACGCGGGCAGGTAATGGGCGGCGCCTTCCACTTCGATAAATACCGTCGTTTTGAGGCCCGAGCGCCAGCCGAGGCCGGGAACGTTGACCGGACGATCCGCCGGAATCACATCGAACTGCACATCTTGCTTGAGCCGATAGCCCGGCACATAGCGATTCACCGATGCGATCATTTCCTTGATCGAGCGTTCGATCTGCTGCTGATCGGCTTCGTCGCTGAAGGTGTAGACGGTATCGCGCATCAGTAGCGGCGGCTCGGCCGGATTCAGCACGATGATCGCTTTGCCGACCTTGGCACCGCCGATGACTTCGATCGCCTTGCTGGTGGTTTCGGTGAACTCGTCGATGTTGGCTCGCGTACCCGGACCGGCCGAGCGGCTGCTGATCGATGCGACGATTTCGGCGTAGTGCACCGGCACCACGCGCGAAACTGCGGCGACGACCGGAATCGTCGCCTGCCCGCCGCAGGTCACCATGTTGATGTTCGGTTCGCCGAGATTGGCTTCGAGATTGACGACCGGAATGGTGAAAGGACCAATGGCGGCCGGCGTGAGGTCGATGACCTTGATGCCATGCTGCTTCAGCACTTCGTTGTGCTTCGCGTGGGCGCCGGCACTCGTCGCATCGAAGGCGATGCGAATATCCTTGAAGTTCGGAAGCCTGGTGAGGCCGTCGATGCCTTCGTGCGTGGTCGGAACACCGAGACGCTGCGCACGTGCCAGGCCGTCGGAGCTCGGATCGATACCGACCATCGCGCCCATCGTCAGGTGCTTGCTTTGACGCAGCACCTTGATCATCAGGTCGGTACCGATGTTGCCGGAGCCAATGATGGCCACCGGAATGCCTGTGGATTTCGACATAAGGTTTCTCTGCTTTGTCATTCGGATTTTGCTGAGGGCGATGCGCCGTCTCAGACGAAGTTCATCGACACGCTGCCAAGCGACTGGAAGCGGACATTGATCACGTCACCCGCTTCGACGGGGATCGCTTCGGTGGCGCCACCGCTCATGACGAAAGCGCCCGCCGGAATCTCCTGATCGCGTTCCGCCAGCGAATTCGCAAGCATCGCGACCGCTGCGGCCGGGTGATTGAGAACCGCCGCGCCGGCCGCCATCGCCACCGGCTGGCCGTTCTTCTCGAGCACGATCCCAAGCGTGCGCAGATCGAGATCGGCTGCGTCACGCGCGCGGCCTCCGACGACGAATCGCGACGAGGAGGTGTTGTCCGCGATGACGCTGGTCAGGTCGAAGCGAAAGTTCTCGTAGCGCGAGTCGATGATCTCCACGGCCGGCACCACGAACTCGGTCGCCGCCAGCACCGCGCCGATGTGGCAGCCGGGTCCGCGCAGCGAACGCTTGAGTACGAAGGCGATCTCGGCCTCGACCTTCGGATGGATCAGTTCGCTGACGGCGATTTCACCGCCGTCCGGCACGCTCATATAGTCGAAAAGCAGGCCGAACACCGGCGTCTCGACGCCCATCTGCTTCATCTTTGCGCGCGAAGTCAGGCCGGCCTTGAGGCCCGCGACGCGATGTCCGCGACTTTCCTTGCGCCGGCGAATTTCGGCTTGGATCGCGTACGCATCGTCCCAATCCATCGTGGGATGCGCATCGGTGATTTTGGTAACGGCGCGCGCCTGCAATTCGGCGTTTTCGAGATGCTCGGCCAGAGCGCGGATCGTGTCTTGATCGAGAGTCATGTGCGAAGGCTCAGATGAAACGGACGGAGCAGCTGCCGAGACCGCCGACGCTGCAATGGAATGCCTCGCCGGCGGCGACGGGGAATAGCGGAGATTGCGAGCCGGACAAAATCACTTCACCGGCTTTCAGCGGAATGCCGAAGCGTCCGAGCGTGTTGGCGAGCCATGCGACCGCATATACGGGTGAACCGCGCACCGAAGCGCCGGCGGAGGTCGACAGCAGATCGCCGTTCTTTTCGACGACCATGCCGGCGAGTGCGAGATCGACCTTGCGCGGATCGCGCAGCCGATCGCCGAGCACGAAGACGCCGCAGGACGCATTGTCGGCGACGGTGTCCTGAATGCGGATCTTCCAGTCACGGATACGCGAGTCGACGATCTCGAAGCACGGAATGACGCCTTCGGTGGCGCGCAGCACATCCGCCGCGGTGACACCAGGGCCGATCAGATCGCGCTTGAGCACGAAGGCCACTTCGGCTTCGGCACGCGGCGCGATCATCGTCGAGGCGACGATCGCTTCGCCGTCGTTGTAGGCCATGCCAGACAGCAGCTGGCCGAAGTCCGGCTGATAAACGTTGAGCATCTGCTGCACGGCTTTGCTGGTGACGCCGATCTTCTTGCCGATCACCTGCTCGCCGCGCGAAACACGGTGATCGATCATGCTCAGCTGGATACGGTAAGCATCGTCGATGCTGAGCCCGGGCTCGCGTTCGGTGAGCGGGGCGATGGCACGGCGATTGACGAAGGCCTGATGCAGCTCGTCGCCGTAGCGTTCGATGGTTTCGGTGTCCATGGTCTATTCGGTGATGAAGTCGTGGACGAGACGCGCGAAGCGCGTTGCGTGTTCGATTTGAGTCCAATGGCCGCAATGGCCGAAGACGTGCAGCTGTGCGTTGGGGATCAGCTGAGAAAGCGTCATCGCGTTCGCAAGCGGGATCACACGGTCTTCCCGGCCATGAATGACCAGGGTTTCGTGAGACAGGGCGCGAATGTCGGCTTCCTTGCTCGTCAGCGAATCGACCCAGCGCTGCCGAGGAGCCGGAAACATCGCGGCGAACGATTCGTGGAAGCCCGGACGAATGCTGGCTTCGTAACGCAGGCGTGCGAGCTCGTCGCTGACGAGCGAGCGATCGTAGGCAAACAGATCCATCAACGAGCGCATCGATTCGAACGATGGCTCGTAGCCCCATACTGCGTCGAGCCCGGGCGTTATTTCGAACGGCACGCCGACGCTGCCCATGAGCACGAGGCGGCGCACGCGCTGCGGATGACGGATCGCGAGTGCGAGCGCCAAGCCGCCACCGAAGGAGTTGCCGACCAAATCAACTTGCGGCAGGTCGAGCGCATCAAGCAGCCCGAGCGCATGCTCCACCCAGCCGTCGATGCCATAGCGATATCCGGCCGGACGCTCGGTAAAACCGAAGCCCACCATGTCGGGTGCGATCACACGCGCCTGCTCGGCCAGGGCAGGCATCACCAATCGCCAATTCGCCCAGGCGCTGACACCGGGGCCCGATCCGTGCAGCAGCACCAGTGGACGGCCGGAGCCCACATCGTGATAGTTGGTTTCGATACCGGCAGCGCGAATGCGCTTGCCGATCTCGGGATTGCCTTGCGCGATCGTGCCCATGTTCAGTACTTCACACAGACATTGCGCAACTCGGTGTAGAACTCGAGCGAATGCACACCGCCTTCACGTCCGATACCGGATTGCTTCGAGCCACCGAAGGGCGTACGCAGATCGCGCAGGAACCAGCTGTTGATCCAGCACAGGCCCACTTCGATGCGCGTTGCGACGCGATGGGCGCGCGACAGATTGCTGGTCCATACCGTGGTACAAAGACCGTAGGGCGTGTCGTTGGCCAGACGCACGGCCTCCGCTTCGGTATCGAACGGTGCGACATGGCAGCAGGGGCCGAAGATTTCTTCGCGAATCACCGCCGAGCTTTCCGGTAAGCCGGTCCAGATCGTCGGCTGAATCCACGAGCCGTTCGCGAGTGCGCCAGGCATTTCGGGAACGCCGCCGCCGGTGACGACGGTGGCACCTTCTTCTTTCGCCTTCGCGTAGTACGACAGCACCTTGCGCCGGTGCTCTTCGCTGACCAAAGGCCCGATGCCAGTAGCTTCGTCCTCCGGATGTCCAGGACGCATTGCTTCGGCCTTGAGCCTTAGTGCGGCGACGAACTTGTCAAAGATCGGGCGCTCGACGTAGACGCGTTCAGTGCCGAGGCAGACCTGGCCGCAGTTCACGAACGCAGCGCGAGCGATGCCGTCGACTGCCGCATCGAAGTCGGCGTCGGCGAACACCAGGCCGGCGTTCTTTCCGCCGAGTTCGAACGACACCGGCCGCACGCCGTTGGCAGCGGCTTTCATGATCGCGGTACCGGTGCGGGTTTCACCGGTGAAAGTGATCGCGTTGACGTCGGCATGCGAAGTCAGGAATTCGCCCGCCGAGTTCGGGCCCAAGCCATGCACGACGTTATAGACACCGGCCGGAATGCCGACCTTGTTCATCACTTCGCCGAGCAACGTCGCGGTCGCGGGTGTTTCCTCTGAAGGCTTGACGATGACCGTATTGCCGCAGGCCAGCGCGGGGCCGACCTTCCAGGTCATCAACAGCAGCGGAAGATTCCAGGGACACACCACCGCGACGACGCCACGCGGAACACGCACCGAGTAGTTGAGTGCGGTGCCGCCATCCGGCGTCGCCATCTGGAAAGTCTCGGTCGGCACGTTCTTGATGACGTCCGCGAAGATCTTGAAGTTGGCTGCACCGCGTGGGATGTCGATGTGCGACGCAAGGCTCACCGGCTTGCCGGTGTCGGCGACTTCGGCTGCGAGAAAATCGTCGAAGCGACGATTGATCTCGTCGGCGACCGCGTACAGCAGTTCGACGCGCTGCGTGACCGGCATGCTGCCCCAAGGCCCGGATAGCGCCGCACGCGCGGCCGCTACAGCGGCATCGACTTCCGTGCGACCTCCTTCGCAAACCGTGCCGATGAGGCTGCCATCGATCGGATTGCGATTCTCGAAGGTCTTACCGCTGGCCGAGCCGACGTAGGCCCCGTTGATGAAATGCCGAAACTCGCGAGCGAGCGTCGCGACGCCGGGCGTAGAGGCCGTACTCAAATTGTTTCCCATGTTGCTTCCTTCAGTTCTCGGCGCCGATGGCGTGTAGCCCGGCGCGTGCACAAATTTCGTCTTCGTCTTCCGAGCCTCCGGAGACGCCGATTCCGCCGATCACGCGACCATCTGCGTGTAGCGGCAGCCCACCACCGAACGTGACCATGCGTGGGCGTAGCGGCAGGCCTTCACGCACGGCGGGTGAATGCGTTTGTAGTGCTGCAGTCCATGCCGATGTCGGCAAGCCGAATCCGGCGGCCGTGTAGGCCTTGTCGATCGCGATATCGATCGAGTGCAGATAGGCGCCAGGCATGCGCAGGAATGCAGCCAGCTGACCGCCGCTGTCGGTCACCGCAGCGTTGATGCGAATGCCGAGCTCCTCGGCCTTGCGCACCGCGGCGGTGACGGCGGCTTGTGCCGCTTCCCAATGCACGATGTCCTGGCGCACGCTGAGTTGCATCAGGTCACCACCGAGAGGAAGGCTTCGTTGAGCTTGCGGTCGTGATAGAAGATCGCGCGCCCAAGCTCATCGTCGGTCCAGGTCAGCACCGGGCGATCCGGATACGAGATGTAGCCGCCGGAGAACACTTCGTTGCGGTTGCCGGACGGATCGAAGAAGTAGATCGTCTCGCCACGCGTAATGCCGTGGCGTGTCGGCCCGATGTCGAGCGAAACGCGATGACGGCTGATGAGGTCGGCCGCTTTGAGCACCTCGCCCCAGTTGTCGAGCAGAAACGAGGCGTGGTGAAACTTGCCCTTCACCGGCTGACGAATGAAGGCAACGTCGTGCGGCTTGTTCGAGCAGGTCATGAACGCGCTGATGACCAGTTTCTCCGGACCTGCGACCACTTGTTCGGTGAGCGTGAATCCGAGCACATCGATGAACAGCTTCATGGTGCCGTCGAGATCGTCGCCGTAGAGCAGGCAGTGATCGAAGCGCGAAGGCGCCATACCGCGAAGATTGTCCGGATAAATCTCAGGATTGGTCGTCGGCATGCCGTTGCCGACTTTTCCTTTTTCGGCATAAAGCTCCATCACGTGTCCGGCCGGCACGGTGAAGCGGAAGCGCTCGCCCGTCTCCGGATGCTCGCCGGCGGGAACCCACGAGAGATTGCTCGCAAGCCCTGATGCTTCGACGTCCGCGGCGAGCTTCTTCAGCGTCGCCACGGAATCGACACGCCAGCCCATGTAATCCATGCCGGCTTCATCCGCCTCACGCAGCACGACACTGTGATGATCGTGTTCGTCCCAGGCCTTGAGGAACACGCGGCCACGCTCATCGCGAGCGGTTTCGATCAAGCCCATCACCTGTGTGTAGTGCTTGAGCGCCGCATCCATTTCGAGAACCCGCAGTGCGACGTGCCCGGGGCGCAAAACACCTGTCAGTGCCATCTCTCTACTCCTCCTGGTTATTGCCCTCCGCGCGTTGAAATCGATGCGCGGAGAATCTGAATGTCGAGTCGCTGCCCTCGAAGGCACGCGCCATTTTTCCAACGACCCGCAGCTGCAAATCGCCATCGGCGAAAAGGCGGCAGGCCAGCGCATAGCCCTCGCTTTGTTCCTGCTCGCTGACGCACGAGCGGCTCATCTTTGCGGTGCGGTAGGGCCCTTCGACGATGCGCACCTTGCAGATGCCACAACCGCCGCCCCTGCAGCCGACGGGAATGCCCTTGCGTCCCAGCACCTCCATGCTGGTCAGCACGTTGGTTTCGCTGCAGCAGCCAAAAGCCTCGCCGCTGTTCTCGATCCGGATGCGGTGCTGGACTGCGGCTTCGTTCGGCGGGTTTGCAACCACGGCCTCTCTCCTCTGCTTAAACGATATTGCTCGCTAATATCGATGTCAATACATTTTCTCGAGATTTTGTTGAATCACAACAATCCGCTTGCTTTAGAATCGAGATCCGTTATCCCGGGATTAATCCGCAGACGCGGAAGCCACCATGCCCAGCCAGCCTTTGCCGCCGCCCGCTCTCGACGCCGCACCGGAAGCTCCGCGGACGCTGATCGAATCCGCCTATCACCAGGTCCGCCACGACATCATCACCGGCGTGCTCGCGCCCGGAGAGAAGCTGCGTGTCGAGCACCTCAAGGATCACTACGAAGTCGGTGCGGGCACGCTGCGCGAAGCGCTGTCGCGGCTCGCGTCGGAGACGCTGGTCGTTTCGGAAGGCCAGCGCGGCTTCACCGTCGCTCCGCTGTCGATCGCCGATTTCGAAGACATCACCCGTACACGTATCCTGTTGGAATGCGAGGCGTTGAGGCTGTCTATCCAGCATGGCGACGATGCCTGGGAAGGCGAAGTCATGAGCGCTTACCATCGACTCAGCCTCGCCGAACAGAAGCTTGATCGGAAGAAGCCGGCGGCGACTGCGTTTGACGAGTGGGAGGCTCGAAACAAGGCCTACCATCGCGCCCTGCTCGCGGCCTGCCCTTCGGCCTGGATCCAGTACTTCCTTGGCATCCTCTATCAGCAATCCGAGCGCTATCGCCGATTCGTTCTCGAGCATCCGACAATCCCCCGCAACGTCCACGACGAACATGCCGCCATCGTCGAAGCCACGCTGGCGCGGGACAGCAAGCGCGCCTGCCGCTTGCTCGGCGAGCACATCCGCCTGACCCTCGAAGCGGTACGTCATGCGCCGGCGGAAGTCTTTTCGGCAACCGCGAAGAAGCGGCGGCCGCGCCGTGGCGCCAGCGTGGTGCGTTGAGTCGCGTATCGGGGAGAGCACGGACGTTCGCCCCTCAGATCGACTTGAACAGCGGGCTGCGCGCGGAGTCGCCGTCTGCACTGGTCAGAAACTTCTCGGTGAAGATGTCGCGCTCAAACAGCCGCCCCTGCATCAAGCTTCTGATGCAGGCTTCGATCATCACCGGCGGTCCGCACAAGTAGGCGCGATGGCCGCGAAAATCGCTGTCGAAATGCGCCGTCGCCACATTGTGGACGAAGCCTTTCGCTCCATCCCATGCGCAGGCTTCGGTGGGCTCGCTGAGTGCCGGCACGTAGTGGAAATTCGGATAGGCTCCGGCGAGCTCGCGAA
The DNA here is from genome assembly GCF_058783045.1 of Hydrocarboniphaga sp. FW305-C-57. Taxonomy (NCBI): domain Bacteria; kingdom Pseudomonadati; phylum Pseudomonadota; class Gammaproteobacteria; order Nevskiales; family Nevskiaceae; genus Hydrocarboniphaga; species Hydrocarboniphaga sp. FW305-C-57. The sequence goes on from NZ_JBYSYG010000002.1 coordinate 350,241, forward strand.
ACTCCGCGTCGTAGTACAGCTCGGCACGGTTGCGCGCTCCGTATACGAGCGTGATGTTTCGCGTTTCACCGCTCGTGAGCAGGTCGAGAATCATCGACCGCGGACTCGACAATCCCGAGCCACCAGCCATGAAGATCAGCGGTTGGGGATCGGATGCACGAACGAAGAATCGTCCTAGCGGGCCTGAGAAGCGAATGCCGTCGCCCACCTTGAGTTGCTCGTGCAGGTAGGTCGTTCCCTTTCCGTTGGGAACCCGACGCACATTGAGTTCGATGAGATTGCGATCCGACGGCGGACTCGCCAGCGAAAATGCGCGCGGCTGCGATTCACCGGGAATGCGCACCTGCACGTACTGGCCAGCCTGGAAATCAATCCCGCCGCCTTGGAGCTCGATGCGAATGCCTTTGATAGTCGGCGACAAGTCCACGAGTTCGGCGACACGGCCGTTGAAATCGCGCATCGGCACATGACGCGCATCGGGGTCCTCGTCGATTTCGGCTTCGATGACGAGATCGGACTGCGGGGTCGCACAACAAGCCAGAGCCTTGCGTTCTTCGCGCTCGAAATCCATCAAGGCGAACGGCGATGCGTTACCGAGCTCGTAGTCGCCATCTACGACCTGGACCTTGCAGGTGGCGCACAGTCCGTGTCCGCACGCATGCGGGAGCCAAACTCCGGCCCGAAGGCAGGCGTCCAGTACGGTCTGCCCATCCTCCGCTTCGACGGTCTGGCCGAGTGGTTCAATGGTGATCCGATAGCTCATGGCGATCAGTTGCAGCTGCTGGCGATGCCGTCGAGGCCGGGCGTGCGGAAGCGCAGAATTGCTTTGTGTCCCAAGCCGTTTTCACTCACGCTGAGCCCAGCATCCGGTGTAAACGGTTGCCCGGAGCGCAACCATTCCACCTTCGTCCAATCGATGCGTTCCGCATCCGGATGCTGGGCGTACATGCCGGGAATCACCTGCTCGACCAGGGCAGAGAACGGCATGTCCGGCGGCACCGGAATGCAGTGCGGTGAACAGAACATCAAGTGCCGATCCCAGCCGATGTACAGCAACTGCTGACCGCGGAAGTTCTCGACGCGGTCACGAATCTCACCGGTGTAGCCCGGCTCCAAAGAAATGACGCTCATCAGTTTGCTCTCCTCAAACTCGCAATTCAGGCGGACGCCGCGGGCTTGCCGGTCCAGCGAGTCCAGTTCTGGCAATCCTGAGAATCAAGGTATTCGCCGCCGTCTTCGCCGACATGGAAACCGTAGTACTGCAGAACCTCGAGCATCGGGTCGAAGCCAGGTGCCGTTGGATCAGCTTCAGGACGGAAGCAGTTGCCCTGGTAGATCTGGTGCACCGGTAGCCAGGCCTGCACGTACTTCTCCGGCTCGTCGCAGAAGATGTCCTTGCAGCCATCGGAGCAGAAGTGGAACTTGTTATCGCGATAGTCGGTTTCGCGATAGCAGATCTGGGTCGGGTCGTCCGGCTCGGTGAATCCCATCGGAATCTGGCAGACCTGGCACAGCATCGGCAGCGTGTTGTTGTAGAAGCGCTTGCCCTGCTGCTGCTGCTCACGCCAATGCTCGAAGCGCGGGCGATAGAGACGGTCGAAAGTGTCGGGATACTTTTCCGACAACCACTTCATCTCGGCCTCTTCTGGTATCCAGGTATGGAACGCGGCGGCGTGAGTGTAGTTGTAGAAAATGCTCCAGGCTTCGTGCGAAAGACGGTGCTTTTCCTTGCGCGCGACTTCGTGATACTTCGGCATGCGAATACCGTAGCGCTCCAAGTCCTTGAACAGCGCACCGCCGTTCTGCTCGAAGTAAACCTCCCAAGCCTCGGCCCAGCTCATCACGCGCTTGGGCAGCATGTAGTCCATCATCATCGACACCAGCGTCAGCAGCCGGTAGCCGCGCCAGAACCATTTGTCGAGCCAGCGCTGGACGATCGGAATGTTGCCGGGATCCTGCTCCAAAATGAACTTGACCACTTCGAGCCCGAGCGTCATGTGACGCGATTCGTCGGACTGCGCGGAAAAGCCAAAGGTGACCGTCGCCATGTCGCCGTTGAACGCTGCGCCGCTCATGAACGGCATGAACAGCAGATTGGTCAGCACGTACTCGAATGAGAATGAGATCGCGGTGATGAACTCGAACGGTCCCGCCGTCATCGCGTCTTCGAAGTACGACTTCGGCACAGACAGATACCAGACACGGTCGTGCATGTGCGCGTAGTCGTGCAGGCCGTTGAAAAACTTGTTGTAGTGGCTGATCGTATGCGCTTGCGTTTGCGCATGACGTAGTTCATCGATCGCCTGCATCTGGCAGGCGATGCGCGCACTGCTGCCGCGGAAGTTGCGGCCAGCCATTGCGAAACCGCGATGCGCCGCGTACTCGAGCGGGCTTACGCCAGTCAGGAAGAGCTTCAGCGTGTTGATGTAACGCGCGTCGGTGACGTTGAACTGCCCGTTGTTCTGCTGGAAGGCATCGACGATTGCATAGAGCTTGCGCTCCTTTTCGCCCTGGTACTTCCAGTAGGCGTCCATCGTCAGCCTGAAGGGGTCCTCCCACTTATCCCAGTCATGAATCTTGATGCCCTCGAACTTGTCGAGCGGAAATGCCTCGTCCATTCCTTCGTAGCTCATCTCCCAACCGAGCCCGCGCGTCAACAGCGCATAGTTCTCTTTGAGACTGAGTTTCTTGGTCGCCTTGCGATCACCGTCGGCCATGTTTTTCTCCTCGATTCCCTTAGCTGTTCCAGTGCAAGACGAACTCGTCGTCCGACTCATCGATGTTTCCCGACAGCGAGATCAGATTGATCTGCATCTCGCGCAGATCGAACTCGCGGCCGATGAGGTTCTCGATCGACTCGCGCTTCACCACTAGCCGATTCGGCGCATTGATCTTCACCATCGCGGGGTAGTGCTCGATCGATGCGGCGGGGTTATCCTCGGCGATCGCTTCGATGATCGGCCGAGTGTCATCGTTGGTTTGAAACGCGATGAAAACCATGCTCATGACAGCACCACGCCGAGCTTCGCAAGCCGTGCATTCAGTCCGCCGGCGACGGCTGAAAGTGCACCATCGGCGTCATCGCCAAAAACCTCGGCTGCATAGGGCAGCAGAGCCTCCTGCGTGGCGGACATCCAGCTCGAAACCCACTGGCTCACGAGTTCGGCATTGGCCGGAGATTCGCCGACGATGGTCTTCACCACTGCATCCACCCAGCGGGAGGTTTCGTCGTACCAGTTGCTCATGAACTCGCACATCAGCCCGAGTGCCGGGCCTGAAAGAGCCTCGACGTGTTGCTCGTATCGCTGGTACATCAACGGATAGATCAGTCCGTCGATGACGAGGTTCTGTGCGACGAACAACTCGACCCAATCCTTCGTCACCATCGAGCGCTCGACCAGCCGGCGTAGCCCCTGCCAAGCCGCATGCCCCATCCAAAGCGCCTTCGCGCGCTGCAGAGCGTCACCTGAGTTGCCGTCCAGCAATAGCCCGAGGCGACTGACGTGCTGTGCCAATCCGAGGCGATCCATCGCATGGAACATCGTCGCCTGAGTGAGAACCGAGCCCCAACCGTAGGCGGTCACGTAGCAATTGTTTGTGTTCGCTCCCCACTCGACATGACGCGCCGGCAGCAACGCCATCACGATCGCTTCGCGCGCTTCGCTCGGAAGCTGCTGCAGCAGGCCGCGCTTCTGGACGAAGTCGATGTTCTTTTCCATCGCCTCCTGCTGCCGCGATCGCGCAATCGTATACGTGCCGTAGTAGTACTGCCTCGGGTCCCGAAGCGCGTACCAGTCACGCATCACGATGGCCGTGCGAGATTGATCGTAGATCTCGCGATCACGGTCCCACAGGGGCCGATAATGGAAGTTTGTCGTCGGCTGCAGATCGAAGCTGGCTTCCTGATACCGCGACGCCGGCTTGTCTCCACCGAAGCGGCGCGCAACGTTCGAGAACGTGTTTCGCAGCTGCGTAACCGATGATGTCTTGATGTCTACTTGCATAACGCTCAGATCTCCTCAGATCGCTATTCGTACTGCCCTGGAAGGCCGTATCGCCATTTGCATTTGTCGAACTCGATTGCCAACGCTTCTGCGCGCGTGAGATAGGTCGCGCCCACCGAGTTGCAGAAGGATTGATAGTCGGCGAGCTTCATCGTCAGTTCGACGCTCAATTGCGGATCGCCGATGGAGAAGTCGAAATCGACGTATCCGTCTTCGCGTAGCTCGCGAAAGCGCACGTAGTTCTTCGTCACGTCGAACGCAGGCGTCGTTGTTTCCGATGTATTCGCCACGGGTCTCCTCCGTTGATCGCTTGAATCAGAGCAGCTGATTCGTCGTTTTCTTTGCAACGGAGAGTGAAGTCCCCGTCGTTTTCGGGGTGCAATAGCAGCGCTTATGCCAAGCGCATCGGATCGCAGTGCAGCAATCGGCTAAGTCGCGAATCGATATCAAGTTCTTTGTCGATAACGGCTACATCGCACGAGTGAACCCCAGGCTCGCGTCGCTTCCGGCTTAAAGAAAATGCGGAAACGAAGAGCGGCTCCAATGGGCCGATTGAATATTTTTAGCGAATAGCCGTCTGAGCTTCCGAGTGTCCGGCCCGAACAGCGACTTCAATAAATTTATTCAATAAACTGACACGAATGCCTTGCGGTGCATAAAATTATCAAGCTGATCGCGGGCTGGCTTGGCTCTTGGTGCTTTACCGCCGTCAATAGGGGCGATAAGCCCCCTATCGCGCTGGCACACACCATGCGTTAGGTCGGCCACACTAAAGAGATCGGCCGTCGCGTACGGACCGGCACCATGCGGTAGAGGAGGACAAAACATGACGGCATCGTCCGTGACCCCGGCTGCCAGCGGCGACTGGAAGCCCTCGAGCGCCAGTGTCGACCCGCTGCGGTTCCCAGATATCGCAGACCTGATGGAGCGACTGCATTTCGCCCCCAGCGACGGTCGCATCTGGCTCGACGATCAACGGATGTCTCTGATCCACACATCAGCCATGGGTGTATTGCGACACGGGTTGATCGAGGGAGTCGGGTTGGATCGTGCGCGTGGCCTGTTGACGCGCATGGGCTACAACTCCGGCGCCCACGATGCGCAACTGGCGCGCAAGCTGCGTCCGAACGCCTCACTCGAAGACATCTTCTCGGTCGGACCACAACTGCATGCACTCGAAGGCATCGTGCTAGTAGAACCGGTTTCGCTCGAAATCGATGTCGAGCGAGGGAAGTATCGCGGCGAGTACATCTGGCGTGGCTCATCTGAAGACGAAGAGCATGTACGCATCTATGGGATCGGTGCCGAGGTGGCGTGCTGGATGCAGATCGGTTATGCGTCGGGGTTCACCAGCGTGTTCATGGGGCGTCCCATTCTTTTCCGTGAAGTGGAGTGCCGCGCTCAGGGAAAGGACTACTGTCGGATCGTCGGCATGCCGGTGGAAGACTGGGATGATGCTGAAGACGATCATCGTCATCTGCAAGCTGAAGCTTTCAGCCGTGGCCTTTCGGCTGCGGCGCGTGGCAGCCTCGCGCCTGAAATCGGCTCGCCCAATGCGGAGATGTTCGCGGACGGCGACATCGTCGGCGCATCCACTGGATTCAATTCGGTTTGCCACATGGTCAAGCGCGTCGCGGATACGCGTGCGACGGTACTGTTTCTCGGCGAAAGCGGCGTTGGAAAAGAGGTGTTCGCTCGCACGCTTCATCGCATCAGCCCGAGAGCCGACAAAGCATTCGTTGCAGTCAACTGCGCTGCGATTCCCGATCAGCTGGTCGAGTCGGAACTTTTCGGCGTTGAGAAGGGCGCTTACACCGGAGCAAGCTCATCGCGTGCGGGTCGTTTCGAACGCGCACACGAAGGTACTCTGTTTCTCGATGAAATCGGGATTCTGAATCTGACATCCCAAGGGAAACTGTTGCGAGCCCTGCAGCAAGGTGAGATCGAGCGTGTCGGCGATACTCATACTCGACGCGTCGATGTACGCCTGATCGCAGCGACCAATCTGGATCTGAAACAAGAGGTGCGAGCAGGTCGCTTTCGTGAGGATTTGTATTACCGCCTGAACGTCTTCCCGATCAAAGTGCCGCCGCTACGCGAGCGCCGCGAAGATGTTCCGATCCTCATGAATCACTTTCTGCGCAAGTTCTGCGCGATGCATGGGCGATCAGTCACTGGATTCACTGCGCGCGCCATCGACGCCATCTTGACCTACGACCTTCCAGGCAACATCCGCGAGCTCGAAAACATGATCGAGCGCGGCGTAATTCTCGCGCCGGCCGGTGGGGCGATTGATCTCGGACATCTGTTCACCGGCGGAGAGACGCTCAACACCCAAACATTCAGTGTGCGCGGCGACGGACGAGTGTCCGCCTGCACTTATTCGGACAATGACCCTGATGTCGCTGCTGATAGCAGCATCCAGACGCTTGCTGGTCAGATTGGCAAGCTCATGATGAGCGATGCAATCGAGGCCGGCACATCGCTTGATGAGATAGAGGCCAGCTTGGAATCCGCACTATTGAAAAGTGCGGTTGAGCGTGCGGGTGGAAACCTGTCTGCTGCCGCTCGTATTTTGGGCATTACGCGAGCGAGACTGGTTTACCGCTTGAATGGGCGAAACATCGGGATCGACGATAGAGCCACTGATGGCGCCTCAACCCGCCGCTAGTGGTTGGTTGGCTACGCAGAGCTACAGCTGCGAATTCAACCGATCAATGCAACAGATTGTCGATATCGCTTGGCCGGCGTTTCGAACTTCAGAGTCTGCCACCAGACTTTTGAGGATGTGATTGTCATTTTTTGGACTCCGGCGTTCCCTGCGCATCATTGGACACGCTTGCCCAACTTTCCCACTCTTCAATTCTGCCTCGGTAGGTCTCCCTTAGCATTGGCAACAACCAATTCCCGAGCAGCAACCTACTCGGAGGACTTGGCGAATCCACCAGCTTTAGGATCGCTGCAGAGGTGGCCTCAGGCACTCCGGTCATCTCCGGCCTGAAAGATGCACGCGCGTTGGTTCGGAGACGATCGTAATGTGGGGACTTGGGAGCGTGGATGGTGGAAGCACCGAAGCCGGTCGAGTAGCTTCCTGGCTCAATAGCAGTAACCTTAATTCCAAACGCACCTGTTTCTTTACCCAGAGCCTCGGTTATCGCTTCCACCGCAAACTTCGTGGCCAGGTAGATTCCACCGGTGGGAAAGCTCGCCAAGCCTCCGATACTCGACATGGTCAAGATGTGGCCGGACTTCTGTGCTCGTAGAATCGGCAAGACGGCCTGAATAACAGACAGTGTTCCAAAAATATTCGTGTCAATGTTTTTCTGAGCTTCTTCTGGATCTATCTCCTCGATAGCACTCATGTACGCATAGCCAGCATTGCACAGCACGACATCAATGCGACCGAACCTGGCATGCGCCTTCTCGACCGCCTCAAACACTTGTGCCCGATCAGTCACATCCAGCCTCAATGTGAGCACCGCGTCTCCGTATACGGCTGCCAACCCCTCCAACGAGGCTGTGTCACGGGCAGTGGCAGCCACCTTGTCGCCCCGCGCCAGAGCGGCTTCTGCCCAAGTTCTGCCAAAGCCTCTCGAAGCACCGGTGATGAACCAAATCTTCGCGTGCGCCATAGCTAGTTCTCCCGTAAAATTACACTTGGTGCAGTATATTATTGCACCAAGTGTAATTTGCAAGCGGCTGCTGGAGAACTGTTACAAATGAGTGAAGAAGAGAAGATCGCTGGGCTGAGAGAGCAGAAGAAGCGAGAGACCTACGAACGCATCGCTGAAGTAGGGCTAGCCATGTTCCTGGAACGGGGCTTCGAGGCGACCACGATTGACGAGATCGCTGAAGGATCTGGAATTTCAAGAAGAACGTTTTTTTACTACTTCAGATCTAAAGAAGATGTGCTGCTCGCTCACCCCGGCAGTGGTTTTTCGGCATCGCTTCGCGACACAGTGCTCAAGGAATCGGCAGCGCAGAAACCGATGGTTGCAATCGAGAGCTGCCTGATAAGGCTCGCTTCGCGCCACGAAGCACCAAAGTCGATTGCATTTGATGCATTGCTTCGATCCACCGACTCTTTGCGAGAACGTAAAAAACTGCTCTTCCTCGAGCTTGAAGGCGTCCTTTGCAGCGCGATGGATGAAGTTTGGCCAGAAGAAGCTTCTCAAAAAGGCCGCAACCGCCTTATTGCGACGACCGCGATAGGCGTGTTGAGAATTTCTCTGGATGAATGGAGGGATGCGGGCGGCAAAAAGAAATTGGCCGCTTATCTTCAGAATAATTTCAATCGCCTGAAGACGCAGTTGTAAGCTGCCAGTGAGATGCGTCGCCTGATGACGCGCATCTTGCCGAGCGATTGAATTGGTAGCAGCCTGCGTACCGACATCAAGTCCGAAGACGTGGCGCTGTGCTTCGCTGGAGCCGTGTACCCAGCGACCACTTCGTTCGAGAGAGAGCAAGCCGGTCGTGTTCTGAATCTACTTATGGGGAGGCTGAAGCCGGCCTCGTAGCACGAGCATGCAAAGGGCGCGACATGCCACCGCACATGCAACGATCCAAAGAAATGTCGGCGATCAAACCGATGGCCCGCGACGTCTGCCAAGCTCCCAGAAGACACCGCTGCTGCGCACGATAGCGTGAAGTGGCTGCCCCAGCCGTTGCTCGATTACCGGCATCCGCAGTACTGGGCCAAACCCAATACCGTCATCGAGCATCGCGTAGCGCCCGCTTGCGAGCATCATGGAGCGCCGGTAGATGCCGCTCACGCGCTGGCCAGCGGACACGGGCCGATGCTCCGGGCCGGTTTCGGTGGCTGTGTCTTGGGCGGCCTGCGCCAGCTCGCGGTTGCGCACGACTTCACAGCACTTGTAGATTCGGAATCAAGACTTGCCCCTCTGAAGCACTGACTGACGTCCGCATCGCGCCACGGAGGACATGCAGAATCACCGCCTGCTTTCGGCTCGCGGTAGAAAATCGGATGGTTGCATGCATCCGGCGGCGAACGCTCGAACGCGCGCAGTGCGGACCGATCGGAAGGCCCATGGCATGTGCCTGCCGAGCCAGGGCATGCGTCGCGCAGTTCAGGCGCGCGCGCCCGTCCCGAGCGATGCGATCGGCGATGCCTTCTCATTCACCTTCGGCTCTCAACAGTCAGTTATCAAATCCTGAGTTACGGTTGCCTCGTCGCACTCGCGGGTTTGCAAGCAGACGGCGAACAGACCGACACAGGCGTGTCCTCAGATACAGGACGCCAGTATCGCGATCCTGCGGCGATCGCCGACAGCCCGCTCAGGACAGCAGGCCAAGCCGTCTCGCCGCCGTGGTGGCCTGGACCCTGCGAGCCACGCCGAGCTTTGCGTAGATTCCCTTCAGGTACCACTTCACGGTGTCGATTCCAACGCCGAGGTCGCGCGAAATTTCCTTGTTGGATCTGCCCTGGCTCAGCATCTTCAGAATGTCGAGCTCTCGCGCTTTCAGTGGCTCGATCGTCGGCGCCGCCGCCACCGACTGGGATGAACGCTGAGCGGGTGCGCGCCGCTCCTGGCGGCCCGCGGCGATGATCGTCGCCAGCGTGTAGGAAGAGGTAGGCGGCATTTCGGCAGGGACCTGGCCGTGCCGGCAGCGATCCCTGAGGCGTTCCAACACCGAGATCAGGCGCGGCCCTTCATCGAGGAACGTGCGAAACATGCCGTCGGAGGCGCCGTAGATCACGGCAGGAATCAGCGCCGTCTCGGCCTCCGCGCGATTCCCCGCGATCTCGAGCACGCAAGCCAGCTGCGCCCGCGATTGCATCTCGGCCAGGCGCCTGCCTCGCTTTTGAGCGTCCGCGATGAGCAGGTTCAGAATCTGCACTGCAGCCGGGTATTCGCCCTTGGCGCTCAGTACACGGGCTCGGGAGCGCTGCCGGATCTCATGCAACTGGTGCGCGATTCCGGGTTCTTCGGTCGCCGGGGCCGGCCGGATCTCATCGAGGTAGATCAGCAGCTGATCGGCAGCCCGCAAATCACCTTGCAGCAGGTAAAGCCTGATGCGCTCCGACTCCACGGCATGAGCCAATCTTTCGATGCTCTGCTTACGCGCGACTTGGGCCCCCTCGTCGAGAATGGCATGGGCATCTCCGTATCGCTCGTTCAACACTTCGAGCCGGCAGCTGTAGATGTAGGTGGCAATGGAGAAGTCGCCCACTCCGCCTTCAACGCCGAGCGTCCTGCTGTCTTCGAGCAGGAGCTCCGCATCGCCGAGCGCGTTCCGTTCGTACAGCAGCTGCCCAAGAAGCGCTCCGGCCAATTGAGCTGCATGCGAGTGGCGACCCGCGACGTTGCGCGCAAGCCTGAGCGCCTCGGAAAAGCTTTCCTCGGCCTGCGTGAGCTGTCCGAGCGCGAATTCGGCCATGCCCGTGAAGCAATGTCCGTAAACACCCGAGAACGGGCCCGGGTTGCGCTCATGGAGCGAACTCGCCCATCTCTGCAAGCTCAGCGCCTCTTCGAACCGGAAGGTCTGGATCAGCACGTAAGTCAGGACGTTGGCCCCGACTCCGGTGACCCACGGCCCATTGGCCTCAACGTCCACGATGAGCGGTCGCAGCAAGGCCTCGACGCCGGTCAAGCGGTCGGCAAAGATGTCGATGCAGCTCTGCACGACCTGCGCCTCGGCGCGAATGCTGTCTTCATTCGGGAGCGTGGGTCCACCGAGGCTACGCTCGATATGTTCGAGCGCTTTCTGCGCCTCCGACGAATGATGTGTCAGACAGTTCGCCCAGGCGATCGCGAATTGAAGTTCGCATCGGTTCGCGATCCGGTCGCGAGGCAGGCGGTTGATCAGCCTGAGCAGGGTGGCCATCAGGCTGTGGTGGACCAGCCACATGGCGTCGCGCTCCACGAGCTCGATCGCCCGATCGATGTCGCCCGCCGCCAACGCGTGACGCACGGCTTCCTCGGTTTCGAGCTGTGCGGCAAACCATGCGGAAGCGGCGCGATGCAAAGATGCCACCTTCTCGGGGTGATCGCGCTCCAAGCGGCGACGCAGGAAGTCGGCGAACAGATGGTGATAGCGAAACCACTGCATCTCCTCGTCCCGCGCCCGTACGAACATGTCCTCTTCCTGCAGCTGCTCCAGCAAGGCCTGGCTGTCGGCACGTCCGGTCACGGCGGCGCACAGGTCCCCGGACAGGCTCTCCAGAATGGACGTCTTCATCAGGAAGTCGAGCGTCGCCGCCGGCAGGTTGTTGAGCACGTTCTCGACGAGGTATTTGCCGATGGCTTGGTGCTTTCCGGAAAACGAGTGAATCAAAGCCTCCGTGTCACTGCTCGATCGCAACGAAATCGACGCAAGCTGCAGCGCCGCGATCCAACCTTCCGTCGTCCGCCACAGGAGCTGCACGTCATCGCTGTCGACATCCAGCTGATTGAGATCGCGAAGAAAGATGGATGACTCGTCGACATCGAAGCGCAGGTCTACGCTATCGATTTCGGTCAGCTGGCTCTGTACGCGCAAGGTGCCGAGAGGCAGTGGCGGCTGTGTGCGACTCGTGATGATCAGATGCAGATTCGAGGGGGCGTGCTCGATCAGAAACACCAGGCTCTTCTGTATCGCTTCGTTACGGATCAGATGCCAATCGTCCAGCACCAGGAAAATTTCGCCTTCGAACACTTCGAGTTCGTTGACCAGATCGGTCAGAACGAACGAGGTGGCCTGCTCGGACTTGCCCTCCAGCAAGGAGATCGCATCGATGCCGATAGAAGGCTCTACATAACGAATGGCTTCCACCATGTAGCATAAGAAGCGCTCGAGCTCGTCATCCTCGGTGTCGAGGCTCAGCCATGCGACCCGCGCTCCGCGCTCGATGAGGACTTGACGCCACTGGACGGCCAATGTCGTCTTCCCAAAGCCCGCTGGGCCATGGATCAGAACCAGCCGCCGGTTCAAACCCTCGTTGATCTTGTCCAGCAAGCGCCGACGCGGCAGCAAGCTTCCTGAGCCCGCCGGAGGCTTGAACTTGCTCATGATCTGGCGCGCTTTCGTCATTTTGAAGCTGCGGGTAGGCATCTTCTCTCTCCTGCACTCTAGCGATGACACTAGATACCGTCCGAGCCTCATCTCGTCCTGGACGAGAAATCGACGCGGCGAACCCCTCCGCGTCGATCGTGTCGATCATCGCTTCCGGGCTCGAGGGCTTGTCGTTTTTATGATTTTGAAAACCGAGCCGAGTATACCGCGCGCCCTGGGTTCAGCTCTGATCGATCCGCTCAATACCGACTCCGATGCGGAGCCGCTTCAACCTGCGGTACAAGGTGTTTCGACTCATGCCGAGCTGCTGCGCAGTCAGCCTCATGTTCCAGCGGTTCGCATCGATCACGGCCAGTAACGCCTCCCTCTCTGCGACTTCGAGCGGATTGACAGCAGCGGCATCGCCTGGCGTCACAATGGTGACAACCGCCTCGCCCGAAGCCGCGGGCCTGGCGGCCTCGCGCAGCTCGCGTGGCAGATCGAGCCGCGTGATCACTCCGCCCTCGCAGATCGCGAGCGCCGTGCGGATCACGTTGCGCAGCTCGCGCACGTTGCCGGGCCAGTTGTAGTTCATCAGGCACTGGAAGGCCTCGGCCTCCATCGCCGCCGGACGTCCGCCCGCGGTTTCGATCGAGAACACCTCGCGAATCAGGCGATCGCGATCCGCGCGCTGCGCGAGCGACGGCAGCTCGAGCGTGATGCCGTTGAGGCGGTAGTACAGATCTTCCCGGAACTGCCCCTTGGCGATCATCTCGCGCAGGTTGCGATGGCTCGCGCAGATCACGCGAATGTCGACCTTGATCGGCGTCTCGCTGCCGAGCGGTACCACTTCGTGCTCTTCGAGCACCCGCAACAGGCGCGTCTGCAGCAGCAGCGGCATGTCGCCGATTTCGTCGAGGAACAAGGTGCCGCCGGAGGCCTGCAGGACCTTGCCGCGCATGCCGTCCTTGCGCGCGCCCGTGAACGCGCCGGCCTTGTAGCCGAACAGCTCGCTTTCGATCAGCGTTTCGGGAATCGCGGCGCAGTTCACCGCGACGAAGTTCTGCGGCGCGCGCGAGCTCGCCAGGTGCAGGGCGCGAGCGAACACTTCCTTGCCCGAGCCCGTCGGGCCCTGGATCAGCACCGAGACCATCGAGTCGGCGATGCGCCGCGCACTGCGCACATTGCGCAGCATCTGCGGATCTTCGCCGGCGATGTCGTCGAGCGTCAGCGTGCTCTTCTGCGCCTGCGGCACCGACTGCAGCAGCGGCCTGGTTGGGCTGCCGTCACGCGGCACCTCGCGCTGCGGCTCGCGCAGCCCTTCGAGACCGCGATCGAAGCTACGCTCGAAAGCCTCGCTGGAATCGAAGAAGCGGCCGCGCTGCGGCTCGTGCAGGCTCACGAAATAGCGGCGGCCACGGCGCAGGTCGCGCACCGGCCAGATCGCCTGATGCGTACGCGAGCCACCCATGAGGTCTTCGGGGCGCACGTCGAAGATTTCGGATAGCGGACGGCCCACCAGGTCGAGGCGATTGCTCGCGCCGAGCAGGCGAACCGCGGTGTCGTCGGCCGCGATCACGACGCCGTCGCCGGACAGCGTCAGCGCGCCGTCGTGCAGCAGGTTCACGAGTTCCGGGCGGCTGTGGAAGCGCAGGATCGTCTGATTCTGCTGACGCCGCAGGAACAGGCATTTCTCGATCAGGTTGGCGGACAGGTTCACGAGCGCCATCGTGTGCATCTGGCTCGCGCGCGTGTCGTGCGACGACACGCTCGAGGCATCGAGCACGGCGACGAGCGAACCGCCCGGATCGCGAATCGGAGCGCCCGTGCACGAGAGCCCGATGTGGCGCGCGCGGAAGTGATCGGCGCGATGCACGGTGACCGGCCGATTCTCGGCGATGCAGGTGCCGACGCCGTTGGTGCCTTCGCGGTTCTCGCTCCAGTCAGCACCGATCAGGATGCCTGCGGAGCGGAACATCTTGCGCAACGTCGGATCGACGCGCTCGCACAGGATCACGCCGCTCGCGTCGGTCATCAGCAATGCGTAGCCGGAGCCCGAAATCTGGTCGTACAGCGCATCCATCTCGGCCAAGGCAATCTGCATCAGGTCCTCATGCTGCGCCTGCCGGTCCTTGAGATCGGCGTCGCCGATGACGGTCGGGGCATGGAGCCTGGAAGGATCGAGCCGATGATCGTTGACGCAGCGCGTCCACGATTGGGCGATCGGCGCCTCATACCGCAGCGGTCGATCGATACCCGGCAAGCCATGAACCGTTCTGAACACGTCTTCGGCGTGCACTATCGCTGTTGAATCGGCCATTTGAATCTCTCTTCCTCGGGCAATCCTCGTTCAGCTCGTCACCGGTAGTTCGAGCCGGCCCGCCAGCCTCCTCTGTAGGGATTCCCGGCCGGGCGTTGCGCATGCGCAGCAAACGATACAGGGATTTTCGGGGTGCTCTGTCGACGCGCGAGTCCACTACCCGTTTCACCCCTTGTCGCTACCCGGTCGGGCGGTGACTCCTCCGTCCCACACCTCCAGACTGCTCCCACAGTTCAAGAGCGAAGCGCTGCGGCGGTATCCAGGCTGAAAAACGGGTAGCGGAGCGAGACCAGAATCGCCTCGACCTACCCCGTATTCGGCCCGGAGTCGCCGAGCCCATTTGCCGACTATAAAAATCCATTCGGCACCAGCTTCGCCGAATGCGGTCGCGACGACGGACAGGAGAAGAGTGATGACATCAGACGTGAGCATGTCCCCGATATGCGCCATGACAGCGGGCACACATGCAAGCGGTTCGTAGGTCCCGCTAGCTCGACGGTTCGCAGCAACCCCTCGGTGAGAGCCTGCTGACGAACGCCTCGAACCTTCATCGCTGACGGCAAGACACAAGCCTCGACCGCTGCGGACGAACTGCTCCCGATCGCATCGGGAAAATCCAGCCGCTGAAGTCCAGGCCCGTCCTGTACTCCGTCGCTACTTAGCGCTGGTCTTATCTGTCTTTTCAGAAAAGGCGCCTGCTGAGCGTCTGCCACAAGGATCTCGAATGTACTCCCTGCGTCAAAGACTCGCGATGTGGATCATCGGTCACCAGAAGATCAGCTGGGCGGTGTTCATTGTGATCACTGCGTTCTTCGCGGTGGGATTGAGGAATGTCGAGCTCAAGACGATCTTCTCGGACCTGCTGCCGAAGGACGATCCGTTCGTGCAGGTGTTCAAGGATCACCCGAACTTCGGCAATCCGCTGACCGTGACCCTGATGGTCAAGCGCAAGGACGGGGACATCTTCAATGCCGAGACCCTGAACAAGGTCTGGCAGATGACGCGCGACATCGACCTGGCGCCGGGGGTCGACCACGACCAGATCCTGTCGATCGCGACCGAGAAGGCGCGCTACGCCGAAGCCACGCCGTACGGCATCGACATGCGGCCGCTGATGGGTGATTCGGTGCCCAAGACGCAGGACGAGATCGATGCGTTCCGCAACAACCTCGACAAATCGCCGAACGCGCGCACCTTCCTGGTCTCGCAGGACCAGAGCAGCACGCTGATCAACGCCACCTTCATCGAATCGCGGCTCGATTACGGCGAAGCGTTCCAGTACGTGCAGAACCTGGTCAACCAGAACCGCGACGCCGACCACGACATCTACCTGGCGGGCCAGCCGGCGCTGACGGGCTGGGTCTACGAATACGAAAGCCAGATGATCGGCATCTTCGCGGTGACGCTGACCCTGCTGGTCGTCGCATTGACCCTGTACATGCGCAACGTCGTCGGCGTGGTGACGCCGATCGTGACGAGCCTGGTGGCGGCGGTGTGGGGTTTCGGATTCGTCGGCTGGCTCAAATCGCCGATCGAACCGCTGCTGATGATCGTGCCGCTGCTGCTGATCGCGCGCAGCTTTTCCCACTGCGTGCAGTTCACCGAGCGCTATTACGAAATCTACGCGCACGTGCGCGACAAGCAGAAGGCGGCCGAGATCACCATGGGCGTGATGATGGCGCCGTCGGTGCTCGGCATCTTCACGGACATCGTCGGCATCTTCCTGATCGCGCTGGCGCCGATTCCGGCGATGGAGCGCTTCGCGCTGTTCTGCGGCTTCTGGGCGATCTGGCTGATCCCGACCGGCGTGGTGCTGATCTCGCTGCTGCTGGCCGCGCTGCCGGCGCCGAAGAACGTCGAGAAGCTGGTGGGTGCCGAAGCGGCACAGACGCCGTTCAACCGCGGCTTCAAGAAGCTGCTCGAATCGATCGCCAGCGTCACCTACGGCAAGCGCGGCAAGGTCACGGCCGTGATCGTCGCGGTCTGCGGGGCGGCGGCGATCATCACGGGCCTGCAGATCAAGATCGGCAACCCGGTGGAGGGCAGCAACCTGCTCTGGGACGATTCGGAATTCAACGAAGCGGTGCGCCAGATCAACGGCAATTTCCCGGGCGTGAACACGCTCGAGATCGTGCTCGAAGCCAAGGACCAGCGAAACCCCGATCGCGTCGGCCGCCAGGCCGAGACGATCATGACGATGCTGCAGCTGCAGAACATCATGGAAAACGGCGGCGAGCCGCCGCGCGCGACGCTGTCGTTCGCGGATTACCTGATGGAAGGCAACCGCCTGTTCTCGGGCGGCAACCCGAAATGGCTGCCGCTCGACCCGACCAACGAAATGGTCGGAGCGGCCTCGATCGCGGTGATGCTCGGCTCGAGCCCGAAGGCGTTCTCGCACGTCATCAACTTCGACATCCAGAACGGCACGGTGTCGCTCTGGTACAAGGACAACAAGCAGGAGACGGTCGACTCGGCGCTCGCCGCCGCCAAGAGCGCGGTCGAGCAGGTCGGCGTCGACCACGACGCCTTCCGGGTCCGCCTGGGCACCGGCACGATCGCCTTGCAGCAGGCGATGAACGACGTGGTCGAGCGCTACCACTGGGTCATCATCGGCCTGCTGAACCTGGTGATCCTGCTGGGCTGCAGCTACGCCTACAAATCGGTGGTCGCGGGCCTGATCCTGCTGGTGCCGGTGAACCTGTCGAACTTCGTGCTGCTGTCCTCGATGCACCTGATGGGCATCGGTCTCGATATCAACTCGCTGATGGTGGCGTCGATCGGCGTCGGTGTCGGCATCGACTACGGCATCTACCTGCTGTCGAGAATTTGCGAGGAATACCACGCGCAGGACGGCGACATCGGCCAAGCGAACACCGCGTCGCTGTGCACGACGGGCAAGGCGATCATGTTCACGGCGAGCATCATGCTGCTCGGGATCATGCCGTGGTACTTCCTGTCGGACCTCAAATTCCTCGCCGACATGGGCCTGCTGCTGGTGCTGATCATGCTGATCAACATGGTGCTGGCACTGGTGGTGCTGCCGCTGCTGGTCTGGCTGATCAACCCGCGCTTCCTGCAGCGCGAAGACCTGCTGGTCGGCGAAGGCGTCGATCTGTCGCAGTACACCGCGGCGCGCGAAGAAGGTCTTACAGGCGCAGCCGTTTGAGACGAAGCGGCGTTCCGCTTTGGCGAGACGGCATCGCCAATAGCAAGACGAAACAACACATCACATCACGTGACGATTGAGTGAGGAGACAAGCAATGCATATCCGCAAGTTCGATTTCGATTACAGCCGCAGAATGTTCATGGGAAAAACCCTGGCCGGTGCGGCAACCGCGGGCGTACTCGCACCGCTGTGGCCGCAGATCGCGAATTCGGCCGACGTCTCCAAAGCGTATCCGGACGAACTCCTTTCGATCGAGATGTACACCAAGGGCAAGATCAAGCCGGGTGATGTGATCACGGCCGACAACGTCGATGTGGTGAAAGACCTGCTCGATCCGGTCGCCTACAAGCAAGTGAAGACGATGGGCCGCCGCATCAACATCGTCGAGTCCACCAAGGACGTGACCAGGCTGTATCCGGCCGCTTATCTCGAGTCCACGCTCAAGAACAAGGGCAAGGCGAAGTTTGGGGCGGATGGCAACGTTTATGACGAGGCAGGCAAGCCCTGGGTCGGTGGCAGCCCATTCCCCGATGCCAAGGATGCCAATGAGGCCACGGCCAACCTCACCTTGAGCTGGGGCCGTCACGACTATTCGCAATATGCGATCCGCGATTGGGACATCGATCCCTCTGGCGAAATCTCCTATCAGTACGATTTTGTCTGGTGCGAACTCAACTGCACTTCTCGTTCCGACGGCAAGGTCTGGAACAACCGCAGCGATCTGCTGCGCCTGCAGTCGGTATTCTTCACCGCACCGAACGATACCAAGGGCAGCTCCTTCCTCAATACCTGGTACTACGATCAAAGGAAATTCCCCGATCTGATCGGTTACCTGCCGGCGTTCAAGCGCGTGCGGCAGTTCCCGACCAACCAGCGTTTCGAACCGCTGGTGCCGGGCATCACGCTGTTCCTGTCGGACGCCTGGTCGGCAGGCGACCCGATGCAGACCTGGGGCAACTACAAGATCATCGGTCGCGGCCCGATGCTCGGGGCGATCGGCAACAAGAATTTCACCGGAGGAAGCAACGCCAACTACGAACGTTCCGTTCACGGCGGCCCGAAGGGCAAGACCTTCCACGAAACCTATATGGAACTGATCCCCGAGTGCGTCATCGTCGAAGCCGAGCCGACCGGCTTCCCGCGTGCGCCGGTGGGCAAGAAGCGCACCTGGATCGACGTGCGCAACGGCATGTTCGTCGCGTACGTGACCTACGATCGCCGTGGTGAAATCTGGAAGTCGTTCGAGCCTCAATTCGCGCAATACAGCAACGACAAGCTGACGATCAAGGATGCCAGCGGCAAGCCGGAATGGTCGTGGGTCGGCGTGATCTCGCACGACATTCAGGCGAATCGCCTGTCGCGCTTCGTGCAGGCCAAGGAAGTCACCGGCGGCTACAAGTCGACGTACAGCGAAGCCGGCGTCGACGTCTACAACAAGTACCTGACGCCGCAGGCCATCGGCCGACTCGGCGCGTAAGCATTGACGTGGCTTGTGCCTTCTCCCTGCGGGAGAAGGTGCCCGTAGGGCGGATGAGGGACTCGCCGGCATAGCGAAGCTTGCTATCGCGGCGAGTCCCTCACCCGGCCCTCTCCCGGCGGGAGAGGGAGACGAAATGCAGTGCAGGAGAGAGAACTCGTGAGCGTCATCGAACGCGGCCTGCGTGCCGCCTGCATCACGCTGGGCATCGCCGGACTGTTGTCCGCAGCGGCTTTTGCGAATCCATCGGCACCCCAAACGAACAACCCCGTCGTGCTGCAGGGCACGGCGCATCAAGCGCTGTTCAGCGTCGCCTTCGATGGCGATCGCGGCGTCGCGGTCGGCGCGATGGGCGAACTGCTCGAATCCACCGACGGCGGCAAGAGCTGGAAAGCGACGGCCAAGGGCATCACGCCGCTGTCGCTGCTCGGCGTCGGCCAGCACGGCGCGCATCGCCTCGCGGTGGGCCAGCAGGGCCTGATCCTGCGCAGCGAAGGCGGCGCGGCCTGGAGCAAGGTCGACAGCGGCAGCCAGCAGCGGCTGCTCGCGGTCAGCGTCAACGAAGCGGGCCTAGCGGCCAGCGTCGGCTCGTTCGGCGCGATCCTGATTTCGGACAACGGCGGCCAGAGCTGGCAGCCGATCGTGGTCGACTGGACGCGCTATCTCGAAGATCCGGTCGACCCGCATCTCTACGACGTCGCGGTCAGCGACGGCGGCGTCATCACCATCGCGGGCGAATACGGTCTGATCCTGCGCTCGGCGGATCGCGGCCAGACCTGGGTCGCGGTGCATCGCGGCGAAGCCTCGATCTTCGACATCGCGATGCGGCCCGATGGCACCGGCTACGCGGTCGGACAGAACGGCCTGGTGATGACCTCGTCGGATGGCGGCAACACCTGGCGCGACCTGCCGACGGGTTCCGAAGCGGTGCTGCTCGGCGTGTGGTCGGCACCGGACGGCCACGTGATCGTCGCGGGCATGCGCGAGACGCTCGAAAGCCGCGATGGCGGCAACACCTGGAAGCGGCGCACCGACGGTGATTTCGCCACCGCCTGGTATTCGGCGCTCGCCGCGCCGGCGAGCGGCGGGCTCGTGCTGGTCGGGCACACCGGACGCATCGTGAGGATCGACAGCTGAGTCGGAAGCCAGATCAGTTTCGAGCAGTTCATAAAAAAGACGATTGGAGGGAGTCGAAATGATTGGGAAAGAGCTCAAAAGAAGCGTGTACAGAAGCTTGAGTGGCCTGGGGATCGCAGCTCTTCTGGGAGTGGCGGCACCGGCTTATTCGCAGGCCGTCGAAGAGATGCCGACCGCAGCCGATAGCGCGAGCGTCGAGGGTGGTTTCGATGCAGGCAACGATTCGCCGTCGCCCGAGATCGAAGGCGGCGGCTGGTTCAGCGGCGTGGGCTTCTCGTTCAGCGGCTTCTCGCGCATCGAAACGGCGATCCGCATGACCGGTGAAGAAAACCCGTACAACCAGCGCGGCAACCTGTTCAACGGCGTGCCGACGGAACGCTGCGGCGGCGTGCCGCCGAGCGAGCTCTGCCTGACGCCCGACGTGGCGACGCGCACCGGCCAGAAGGCCGACAATACCTTCAACCTGCAGCAGTTCCGCACGCACCTGGACTTCCAGGCCACGCTGAGCGAGAACTGGTCCGCGCGCATGCTCGTGCGCGGCATCTACGAACTCGGCGAGTACGACAATTTCAACCCGGACAAGGTCGGCAGCAACGCCGACGGCTACCTGTACGGCAAGCCGAACTACTTCGAGTACGACAACTACCGCAAGGGGGGATGCCAGAACCGGCTCGAAGTCTGCGGCCGCCACTACATGGTCGACCTGCCGAACTTCACGCTCGACTACCAGAACGGCCCGCTGCTGATCCGCGCCGGCAACCAGCAGATCGCCTGGGGCCAGGCGCTGTTCTTCCGCGTGCTCGACGTGCCCAATGGCCTCGATCTGCGCCGCCACCTGTTCCTCGACTACACGCCCGAGGAATACGCCGACGAACGCGTGTCGTCGCCGGCCATCCGCGCCTCGTACCAGATCAACAACGAGTGGGAAGCGGACAGCTACGTGCAGATGTTCCAGCCGACGATCTACTCGAACCCGAACACGCCGTACAACGTGATCGCCTCGCAGTTCACGATCCACGACCGCTACAACCAGGTCGACGACAAGCTCAACTACGGCCTGCGCCTGCGCGGCAGCGTCGCCAACGTGGGCCTGCAGTTCGTCTACGCCAATCGCCTGAACCCCGACGGCGTGTTCCGCTGGACCGAATCGGGCGTCAACCGCGGCCTGCCCGGTGCACTGCCGAACGTCATTCCGGGCCTGACCGACACGGTTGCCGATCTGCTGGGCCTGGTGCTCGACCCGATCGGCGGCGGCATTCCGGCCACCGGCGCGATCCTCGCGCGCACGCCGTTCGAAGTCGATCCGACCGGCGTGGTGTCGGCGACCGAATGGTTCACCTATGCCGGCATGGCGCGGCTGTCGGCCGTCGAAGGCCTGAACGCCTCGATCAACGATTTCCCGGCGACGGCCTTGCTGCTGGCCAACCCGGTCGACTCCAACGAAGCGGCGATGCGCGAACTCGACCTGTTCTTCCAGCTCTCGGGCGGCCTGCGCGGCCACATCGAGCGGCAGTACAAGCGCGAGAACAACATCGGCTTCGGCACCAGCTACGTGATCGAAGCCGATCCGGGCACGCTGCTCGATCAGCTGATCATCAACTTCGAAGCGATGTACACGCCGGACCGCACGTTCACGGCGCCGTCGCTGGGCGCCGGCTACGACGAGCGCGAGGAGTGGGTGACGGCCTTGGTGATGGAGAAGTACCACCGCTTCTCGCAGAGCTTCCCGGCGACCTACCTGGTGTTCCAGTGGGAGCACCGGACCGAGAGCGACCTGTACGGCCGCCTGCTCGACGGCATGAACGGCGATTCGCGCAACACGGCGGGTGGCATCAACGGCAAGTGGAACGGCTGGGATGGCCTGGTGTTCGCGTTCCAGCAGCCGTTCCCGAACCTGGTGTACCGCGTCGACGCGGCGGTGCTGTACGACACGCGCGGCGGCCTGCTGGCGCAGCTGGGCCTGCGCTGGAAGCCGAGCGGCCCGCTGTCGGCCGAGGTGTACTACACGTATCTGAACGGCGGCCTGGGCGGTAACGACAACGACAACATCATCTCGACAATCGACTACGCCGACGAACTCGGCATCCGGCTGGGCTATCAGTTCTGATGAGACTGGATGTTCGCTTGTAACTCTATCCCGTAGTAGTAGTCTTTCGCCGGCACGGCTCCTCCAGCTTGCCGGCTTTTTTTTCGCTTTTTTCCGGCGAGCCATGCGATGCACTCGATACGCTTCGATCGCGCGGCCGCAGATGCCGGAGACGGCATGGAATCGCCCAGGCATTCACGCGATGCCGTTCTCGGAAGCCCGTCTGTCGCGGCAGCCGGCGATGTTCGTGCATCGCGTCATGGCAAACCGAAACTGCCGAAAACACAGCCAGCCGTGCCCATGCAAATAGCACCAGGCAATCCGTTACCGGTGCCACCAGCTGCGTCACCGATTTCAAAAGAGCAGCAGGCTGTCGAAGCCGAAACGAGCGAGAACGCACTGCTCGGTCGTCTGCCCGCGAACGGGCTTGCCCCACCGCGCACGGCGGCGAGTTTCAGCTGTCGCCTGCGCATCGATTACCGGCCTGGCGGCAGGATCGGCGAGGTCACGGTGCAGCAGGGGTGTGGAAGAGTCAGGACTCGGCGATTCGATCGAGCGAGCGGTGTGGAAGTCGCAACTGCTGCCACTCGCGCCCGATGCGCCGGCGAGCGGCAGCATCGAACTCGATTTCCGTCCGTGAGTGCGTGCGCTTTCGTGCTTCAGCCGATGCGCATCAGGTACTGCTGATCGAGTGGAAACTCATCCGCCCGCGTCGTTTGCAGACGCAGGCGGATGTATTGAAGCCGAGGCGACGCTGCTTAGAACGTGATGAGCGGCTTGATGATGTTGTCCTGCTTTTGACGCATCATCTCGAAGGCCTGCTCGACCTGGTCGAACGAGAAGCGATGAGTCGTCATCAAGGTCGGATCGAAGCGCTTGGATTGAATCAGGCGGAACAGGCGATCCATTCGCTCACGTCCTCCCTGGCACAGCGCCGTGCGGATCGTCTTGTCGCCCATTCCGAGGCCGAATTCGGCGAGCGGAATTTCGAGCGTCGAATATCCGTCGCCGTGGTAGCCGATGTTCGACACCACGCCTCCCGGCCTGATGACCTTGATGCAGTTGCTGAACGTCTCCTGGCTACCCAGAGCCTCGATCGCGGCATCGGCTCCATCGCCCGTCAGCTCCATCACTCTGGCGACCACGTCTTCCGTCCGCGGATTGATGACGACATCCGCGCCATAGGTTCTCGCGAGCGCAGCACGATCCGGCTTCGATTCGACGGCGATGATCAGACCGGCGCCGCGAAGCTTGGCGCCGATGGTGGCGGAAAGGCCGACCGGGCCCTGCGCGAAGATCACCACCGAGCCGCCGATTGGAATGTCGGCATACTCGGCTCCGACGAATCCGGTCGAGAGCATGTCGGTCGCGTAGAGCGCCTGTTCGTCCGTCATCGCGGCCGGAATCGCGGCGAGGTTGTAGTCCGCGTCGTTGACGTGGAAATACTCCGCCAGGTTGCCGTCCTTCTGCGCGGTGAACTTGTACGCGCCGAGCATTCCCCCGCATTGCGCGGCGAAGCCGCGCTGGCACGGATTGCAGTGACCGCAGGGTGTCGCCGCGTTGACCGCCACGCGATCTCCGACACGGAAGCGCGTGACGCCTTCACCGATCGCATGAACGACACCGACGCTTTCATGCCCCAGAACCCGCCCTTCCGGTAGCGGCAGGGTGCCGGCGACGGTGTGGACGTCCGAGGTGCAGATCAGGGATGCGGTGGTACGGATGACCGCGTCATTCAGACCGGCGACGGGGATCGCTTTCTCGATGACACCCACCTTCCCCACTCCGAGAAACGCAAATGCTTTCATAAGTCTCCTCGTTCGTTTTTTTCTGGAAGCGCTCAGCGCAGGCTTCTGTAGAGCTCGGCTTCGAGCTGCATGAACAGCGGAAGCGCCACAGGATCGGCGAACGGCAGGATCTGCGTCATCAAAGCGCCGCCGACACCATTCGCCTGATCGATCCAGTAGTAGCAGTTGGTGATGCCTGCCCACATCTGGCTCCCAGCGGGCCGGCCGGTATCGAGTGGCTTGGTGTTGATGAGCCAGGCCAGTCCCCATTTGTGCGGATTGTCGGCGGGCAGCGGCAGATCATTGGTGAGGCTCGGATCGGCACTGAAGATGCCGGGCACATTGATCTCGCCGATCTGGTTGCGCTGCATCTGCAGAATCGTGGCGGCTTGCAGCACGCGACCTCGTTCCGCGGCGCCGCCGTTGAGCACCATGCGAACGAACTTCATGTAGTCGACGAGCGTGCCGTAAAGACCGGCGCCGCCCATGTCGAAGTCGGGCCTGGCGGCCAACTCGATGTCGGTCGGAACGAGTGAGCCATCGGCTTGCCGAGCGTGAATCTTGGCCAGACGATCGCGCATATCGGGCCGCAGATGGAAAGTCGTGTCGCTCATGCCGAGCGGGCCCAGAACGTGTTCGCTCAAGTAGTCCGAGAGCGTCTGCCCGCTCAAGCGCTCGACGACGCGCCCGACCCAGTCGATGCCGATGCCGTATTCCCAGCGATCACCGGGGTCGAACAGCAAAGGAATCTGCAAGGCGGCCGGATCACCGCTCAGCACGGTCGGCAAACCGCGCTCCGCTTCGAATCGCTGGATGTCCGCGCTCAGAAAGTCGTAGCCGAAACCGGAGGTATGCGTGAGCAGATGACGCAGCGTGAGCTGCCTTCTGGGTGCACGCAGAATCGCCTTGCCGTCACTGCCGAAGCCGGCCAGGACCTGCACCGATGCCAGAGCCGGAAGCTTCTGCGAGATCGGATCATCGAGTCCGATCAGGCCGCGCTCCACGAGTTGCATCGCCGCGGTGGCGGTGATGGCCTTGGTCATCGAAGCGAGCAGTCCCACCGTATCGATCGACATCTCGCCGCGGTGACCGAGCGCGCGGACGCCGAACGCCGCTTGGTAGATCACGCTGTCGCGGTCGGTCGCCACTGCGACGACACCCGGAATGAGTTTCCGGTCGACCGCCTCGGACAACATGGAATCGAGTGCCTGCTTCAGGCTCATGTCTGCTCTCCTCCGCTGGTTTCTTGAATGCCGCTTGTTCGAGATCGCGGCTTTATCGGACGTCTGAATCGAGCGATCTATCGGGAATCGGGCAAGCGGTAATCGCTGAGCTTCTGACGCAACAGAAGCTTGCTGAGCTTGCCGGTAGCCGTGTGCGGAAGCTCGTCGACGAAGACCACATCATCGGGAACGCTCCACTTGGCGATCTTGCCCGCGTAGTGGGACAGGATGTCCTCACGCGTCGTCTCGGCCCCGGGCTTCCTGACTGCGACGATCAGCGGACGCTCGTCCCATTTCGGATGCCGCACGCCGATGGCGGCGGCTTCGGCGATGGCAGGATGGGACATCGCGATGTTCTCGAGCTCGATCGAACTGATCCACTCTCCGCCCGACTTGATGATGTCCTTGGAGCGATCGGTGATGAGCAGGTACCCGTCGGCGTCGATGTTCGCGACATCGCCGGTGGGAAACCATCCATCGCGCAACGGTGAGTGATCGCTCTCGTAGTATCGATCGAGCACCCAATGGCCACGCACGAGCAAATCGCCCGCCGCCTGGCCATCGGTGGGCAGGGACTCTCCGGCGTCGTTGACGATCTTCAGTTCGATGCCGAACGGAGGACGTCCTTGCTTGGTGAGCAGATCGTGCCGCTGCGTGTCCGGCAACTCCTGATGCTTGAGCTTCAGCGTGTTGACGGTGCCCACTGGAGAAAGCTCCGTCATTCCCCACAGATGCAGGATGCTGACTCCGTATTCGTCGTCGAAGGCTTGCATCAGCGAGGGCGGGCATGCGGAGCCGCCGACCAGCACGCGCTTCAGCGTGGACGGCTTGCTTTGGGTTTTCTGGAGATGCTGCCGGAAGCCCAGCCACACGGTCGGCACGCCGGCACTGAGCGTGACGCCTTCATCGTCGCAGAGCCTGTGCAGGCTCGCGCCGTCGAGGTTCGGCCCGGGCAGGACCAACTTGGCGCCGACCATCAGAGCGGAGTACGGCAGACCCCAGGCATTGACATGGAACATCGGCACCGCGGGAAGCACGACATCCCGCGCCGAGAGGTTCATGACGTCGGGCTGGATGCAGGCCAGCGCGTGCAGCACCGTGGAGCGATGCGAATACAACACGCCCTTGGGGTTGCCCGTGGTCCCGGAGGTGTAGCACAAGCCGGAGGCCGTGGTCTCGGACAGATCCGGCCAGTCGTAGTGCTGAGGCTCGGCGGAAATCAGGTCTTCATAGCAGAGAAACTTGCCGCTCGAATCCGCGGGCATGTGCGCCTTGTCCGTCATCACGATCCAGTGCCTGACCGACGGGCATTGCGGCGCAACCGCTTCGACCAGCGACAGGAAGCTCAGATCGAAGAAGACGACCGTGTCCGTGGCGTGGTTGATGATCCACGCGATCTGCTCCGAGAACAGGCGCGGATTGAGCGTGTGAACCACTGCGCCGATACCGGACACGGCGTAATAGAGCTCGAGGTGGCGAAAGCCATTCCACGCCAGCGTTCCGACCCGATCGCCGGGGCCTATGTCGAGACGCGCGAGTACGTTGGCCAGAGCCTGCGTCCGCCGGCTCGCTTCGGCATAGGTATAGCGATGGACCTCGCCCTCGACGGTCTGCGACACGATTTCGGTGTCGCCGTGATAGCGCGCTGCGTGCGTCATGACCGACGACACCAGCAAGGGCATCTGCATCATCTGTGCATTCATCGTGATTCTCAGATTGGATCGAAGCGGAAGAGCAGTTCGGCAGGCCTTTTCCGCCATGCCGAGCCGAGCTCCCCGCTACTTCGGGCATCAGCCAGATCAAGAGGCAGACCATCTCGCTACAAGCTGGTCGTGACAGTCGAGCGAGAGCGCGCGCATTCGCGCGAGCTCTCCACGCCCCCGGATCACGCGCCTCGATCCTCGTCGGCATCGGGATGGCGCGTCATACGGGAGCAGGGATATGGATGGCGCTGCCATCCATGGACTGAGCGACTACTCGATGACGAAGCCGCTGTATCCGCTCGCCTTCACCTCTTCGCACTGCTGGCGATACGCGCCCACGCCGCCGATGTAGGACAGCAACATCGGAGGCTTGCCGTCGACATTGGCTCCGGTGTACCAGCTGGGCGTCTTGGGAACGAGGGTCATGTTGGCGACCTCGTTGTGATGCGCGAGCCAGCGTGTTTCCATCTCGGCAGTGGGCTCCACGGTGCTGGCGCCCTTGGCGCGCGCGTAGCGGATGCAATCGTTGATCCAGTCCACCTGCTGCTGAAGACAGGTCGGCACGTTGCAGAAGGCCGCGGCGGGCGCCAGCGGCGCCATCGTGGTGAACAGGTTCGGATAGCCGTTGATCTGCAAGCCCATCGTCGTGTGAACCTGCTTGGACCAGCTCTCCTTGAGCGACTTGCCGCCACGACCCCGCACATCGATGGACGTGAGCGCACCGGTGCCGGCATCGAAACCGGTTGCGAAGATCAGGACGTCGAGCGGGTATTCCCGCGCCGAGGTGCGCAAGCCATTGGCGGTGATCTCTTCGATGCGCTCCGCTTTCACGTCGACGAGTTCGACGTTGTCGCGGTTGTAGGCCTCGAAGTAGCGCGTCTCCAGCGGTACGCGACGGGTACCGAAGCCGTGATCGGTCGGAACGAGCTTGTCGGCCACCGCGGGGTCGTTGATTCGCGCGCGGATCTTCGCGCGGACGAACTTCGAGATTTCCTCGTTGACCTCGGCGTCGGTGAAGACTTCGCTGAAGCCGCCGATCCACATCGACAGCGAGCCGTCGGCCCACAGTTCCTCGAGTATCTTGTTGCGCTCTTCGGGCGCCATCTCGCGGTAAGGCTTTCCGTGGAAATCGTAGTCGAAGCCCGCGAAGGTGGAGTGGACGCGCGCCTTGAGCGCCGGATAGCGCTGACGGAAATCGGAATGATCTTCGGCGCCGTACTTCGGATTGCGCATCGGGATCGCATAATTCGCCGTGCGCTGAAATACGGTGAGGTGCCCAACGGTCGGCGCGATGGTCTGGATCACCTGGATGCCGGTGGCGCCGGTGCCGATCACACCCACGCGCTTGCCGGCGAAGTCCACGCCTTCCTTGGGCCAGCGGCCGGTGTGGAAGATCTGGCCCTTGAAGTTCTCGTGCCCGCGAAACGGCGGCACGATCGGCGCGGACAGGCCACCCACGCACATCACCACGAACTGCGAGTCGAACGATTCGCCGGCTTCGGAGGTGACGGTCCAGCGCCCGCTCTTCTCGTCGTAGTGGGCGGAACGGATGCGCGTGTTGAACTGAATGTCGTCACGCAGCTTGAAGCGGTCGGCCACGTGATTGAGGTAGCGCTCCACTTCCGCCTGAGCCGGGAAACGTTCCGACCAGGTCCATTCCTGCAGCAGTTCGTCGGAGAACCAGTACTGATAGATGTAGGACTGCGAATCGACCCGGGCTCCGGGATAGCGATTCCAGTACCAGGTGCCCCCGACACTATTGCCGGCCTCGAACAGGCGGACTCGCAGACCCTGCTCACGCAGGCGATAGAGCTGGTACAGGCCGGAAATACCGGCACCGACGATGACGGCATCGTAGGTCTTGCTGGGTGCTTCAGGCGGTGCGTCGAACATGGAACTCCTCCATTGTTTTGAGTCGTAACGCTTTTTTTGAAGCTTAGGGACACCGCCCGGTGCCGTCACCGCCCAACCGAGTAGGAACGCGCAGGCTAAATGGGTAGTGCGGCGGCGCCCGACGGGTAAACCGACGGCATCAGGCCCGAGCCGGCGAGGAGTTCACCGGTCGCAGCCTGCTCGGAGGGGCGCATCGAACGGCGCGGTGCTGCGGCTGCCCGACTACGGCAAGCCGAATCGGAATGCCCGGTCGAGCCGATCTGGGGCCGGCCTCGGATCGGGCCGCCGCAAACCGATCACCCGAAGCGAATGACCTGCCGCACCGCCGCGCCGCTCGCGAGGCGGTCGAAAGCCTCGTTGAGGTCATCGAGCGCGATCTCGTGCGTGAGCAGCCGGTCCACCGGCAGGCGGCCGGCGCGATAAAGCCCGACGAAGCGCGGAATGTCGCGCGCCGGCACGCAGGAGCCCATGTACGAGCCTTTCACCGTGCGCTCCTCGGCCACCAGGCTCACGGCCGAAATCGAAAACTGTCTGGACGGATGCGGCAAGCCGACCGTCACCGTCGTGCCGCCGCGACGCGTCGCGGCATAGGCCTGCGCGAGCACCGCTTCGCTGCCGACGGTTTCGATCGCGTAGAGCGCGCCGCCATCGGTAACTTCACGAACCTGAGCGACGACGTCGGCGCCCGGCTCGGCGAGTACGCAGTGCGTGGCACCGAGTTCGGCCGCGAGCGCGAGCTTCTGCGGCAGGACGTCGACCGCGACGAGCGGATAGGCACCCGCGGCGCGCGCACCGATCAGCGCCGCGAGCCCGACACCGCCGAGCCCGAGCACGGCAACGCTCTCGCCCGGGGCGACGCGCGCGGTGTTCACCACCGCGCCGACGCCGGTCATCACCGCGCAGCCGAACAGCGCGGCGATCTGCGGCGGAACCTCGCGATCGATCTTCACCGCCGAACGCGCCGACACCACCGTGTATTCGGCGAAGGCCGAGACGCCGAGATGGTGATGCAGATCGTCGCCCTGCTGCCGCCAGCGGCGTTCGCCCGAGAGCAGTGTGCCGCTCGTGTTCGCCTTCGCTCCGGGCTCGCAGAGCGCCGGACGGCCGCCCGCGCACGGCAGGCAATGGCCACAGCCCGGCACGAACGAGAACACCACGCGATCGCCGACCGCGAAGTCCTGCACGCCGGAGCCGACTTCGACGATTTCGCCGGCCGCTTCGTGGCCCATGACCATCGGCATCACGCGCGGACGCGAGCCGTCGATGACCGACAGATCGGAGTGGCACAAACCCGCCGCGAGCACTTTCACGCGCAACTCGCCGGCACCCGGCGCCGCAAGCTCGATGGTCTCGATCACGAGCGGCCTGGACTGCGCATACGGAGCCGGCAAACCCATCTGACGCAAAACGGCGGCGCGGACTTTCATGGACTCTCCTATTCGCGCAACAACGTGTTCAAGGCGGCGCGCAGCGATTCCGGCAAGGCCGCCGGACGACGGCTCTGCCGCTCGACGAACACGTGCACGAACCAGCCTTCGGCGGCCGGCGCATCTTCGTTCTCGCGAAACAGGCCGATCTCGTAGCGCACGCTCGAATTGCCGAGCTTCGACACGCGCAAGCCCGCGTGCACCGCATCGGGAAATTCGATCGGCGCTTCGAAGCGGCAATGCGATTCGACGCACAGGCCGATGCTCGCTCCGCGATGGATGTCGAGTCCGCCCTGGCGGATCAGAAACGTGTTGATGACGGTGTCGAAGTAGCTGTAGTACTCGACGTTGTTCACGTGGCCGTAGACGTCGTTGTCCTTCCAGCGCGTGGTGATGACCTGGAAGTGCGCATAGCGTTCACGGCTCATGGCTCAGGCACTCGCGATGTTGTCCAGCGTGAGCTGCGCGATCTGCGGCAGCAGGGCTTGCGGCAGATCATGGCCCATGCCGTCGATGATCGCGAGCTTGGCGCCGCGAATGCGCTTGGCGCTGCGCCTGCCGCCGGCCGGACGCACGAGCAGATCGTCTCGGCCGTGAATGATCTGCGTCGGCGCGCTGATGTTCTTGAGCGTGCGCTCGAAGCTGCCGGTCGCGATGATCGCATTCATCTGCCGCAGCACGCCGCCCGGACGATGCGCGCGGTCGAACGCCCGCTCGGCGAGCGCGCGCCGCTCCTGCTCGGATGCCGGATAGCGCGGGCTGCCGATCATCGCCTGCATCGCCATGTCGCGTGCAACGATGGTTTCGCGCTGGTTGTCGGGCGAGCGGCTGAGCAGGCGCTTCTGCACCGCCGCTGCGGCGCCGGGCAGCCACGGATGATTCGTCGTCGACATGATCGAGGTCAGACTCGCGACGCGCTCGGGTGCAGTGCCCGCGACCACCTGCGCGATCATGCCGCCCATCGACATGCCGACCAGATGCACGCGCTTGATCGCAAGCGCATCGAGCAGGCCGATCACGTCGGCTGCCATGTCGTGCAACGTGTAATCGGCTTGCACGCTCAGCCGCAGCTTGCTGCGGATGGTGGCCTTGATGAGGTTGATGCGCGTGCGGCCCTTGAGGATCGTCGACAGGCCGGCGTCGCGGTTGTCGATGCGAATCACGCGCAGGCCGCGCTCGACGAGCCGACGGCAATAGTCGTCGGGCCAGTGGATCAGCTGCCACGAAAGCCCCGGAATCAGCAGTACGCAGGCGCCATTGCTCGGGCCGGCTTCCTCGTAGGCGAGCTCGACGCCGTTGGTCGAGGCGCGCCCGGGCTTCCAGTCCAGCGCCGCGCCGCTCATGCGGCGCTCCGCGTCTTCGCCTGCGCTTTCTCGAAGTGCATCGCACCGTCGTCGAGGCCCGAAAAGCGCGTCGCCGCGAGATCGAGCAGATAGTTCTGATGCACGCGCCACGGCGCAGCGGCGCCCTGCTGCGGCATCACCGACTTGGCGCGTTGGATGTAGCCCGATTCGAGATCGACCATCGCCTCGGCCTGCGCGTCGGCTTCGCGGCGCGTCACGCAAATGTCGCGGCCGCGGCGCTGCATGTCGTTGAGCAGACGGCAGACGTACTGCGCGGACAGGTCGCACTTGAGCGTCCACGAGGCGTTCGTGTAACCGAACGCGAACGCGAGGTTCGGAACGCCGTCGAACATCATGCCCTTGTAGACCATCTTCTTCGAGGTATCGACGCGTTCGCCATCGACCGTCACGCGCGCACCGCCGAGCAGCTGGATCACCAGGCCCGTGGCCGACACCACGATGTCGGCCGGCAGCTCCTCGCCGGACTGCGTGCGGATGCCGGTTTCGGTAAACGTCTCGATGCGATCGGTGACGACCGCCGCCTTGCCCGCTCGGATGGTCTTGAACAGATCGCCGTTCGGCACGATGCAGAGCCGCTGGTCCCAGGGCTTGTAGCTCGGGCCGAAGTGCTTGTCGACGTCGAAGCCTGCGCCGATCTGCCGCTTCGCCAGATGCAGGATCTTCTCGCGCGTCTGCTGCGGTTTCTTGCGTGCGTAGTTGTAGAAGAACAGCGTAATCGCGATGTTCTTCCAGCGCGTGATCGAGCCCGCGGCCGCATCGGGCAGGCGCTTGCGCAGCCAGGCGGCCATCTTGTCGCGCCTCGGCAGGTTGATCACGTAAGTCGGCGTGCGCTGCAGCATCGTCACCTGCGCGCCTTGCGCGGCGAGCGCCGGCACCAGCGTGATCGCGGTCGCGCCGCTGCCGATCACGACGATGCGCTTGCCGGCGACCTCGAGATCCTCCGGCCACTGCTGCGGATGGATCACTTTCCCCTGATAGCGCTCGATGCTCGGATATTCGGGCATGTAGCCGCGCGCATAGTCGTAATAGCCCGCGCAGGCATACAGGAAACGGCAGCGGAACTGCTTCGTCCCACCGCCCGTTTCGACCGTCACGAGCCAGCGCGCGGACTCCGACGACCAGTCCGCCGCGATCACGCGATGGCCGTACTGGATGCGCCGGTCGATGCCGTATTTACGCGCCGTGTTCTGGATGTAGCGCAGGATGTCCGGGCCGTCGGCGATCGCGACATCGCTGTCCCAGGGCTCGAACGGAAAGCCTAGCGTGCTCATGTCCGAATCCGAGCGGATGCCCGGATAGCGGAAGAAATCCCAGGTTCCGCCGAGCGTCTGTCGCGCTTCGAGGATCGTGAAGCTCAGCGCCGGACACTCGGTCTGCAGGCGATACGCCGCATCGATGCCCGACAGGCCGGCGCCGATGATGAGCACGTCGAATTCGGCGACCGCGCTCGCAGCCGCGCGTGAATCAGGCGCCATGGGATTTCCCCGCAGCCGCATCGCGGCTCAGCGCGAACTGCAGCTGCTTGCGCCCCTGCCGGACGACGATGGACTGGTAGCCCGCACCGAACAGCCGCACGAGCCGGTCGTACCAGCGCGCATCGGGCCCGACGAGCACGCGACGCGCATTGCGTTCCACGCCGCGCAGGATCTGCAGCGCCGCATCGTCCGCCGTGGTGGTCTGGATCACCCGATGCGCGCGCTTCTTGAGCCGCTCCGCATCGACGCCGGTGACCTGGCGGACGCTCTCGTCGACGCGCCCGGCGAGCGCGATGTTGGTGGCGATGCCGCCCGGGTGAATGCAGGTCGCGGAGACCGGCGCGCCTTCGATTTCGAGTTCCATGCGCAGCGCCTCGGTGAATCCGCGCACCGCGAACTTGCTCGCGTTGTAGGTGCCTTGTGTCGGCATCGACATGAGGCCGAACAGCGACGAGGTGTTGATCACGTGGCCGTCGCCGGAGGCGCGCAGCAGTGGCAGGAAGGCCTGCGTGCCGTGCACGACGCCCCAGAAGTTGATGCCCATGACCCATTCGAAATCGCCGATCCTGGCGCTCTCGGCCGGCACCGCGAGCATCACGCCGGCGTTGTTGAAGATCAGGTTGACCTTGCCGTGATCGGCCTGCGCCTGCGCGGCCCAGGCGAACACCGCATCGCGATCGGCGACGTCGAGCCTGGCGCTCGTCACCTTCACGCCGTGCTGCGACGCGAGCTGCGCGGTTTTCTCGAGCTCGGCCGTGTTGATGTCCGACAGCGCCAGATGGCAGCCGCGACGCGCGAGTTCGACGGCGAGCGAGCGCCCCATGCCGGAGGCCGCACCGGTGATCGCGGCGACCTTGCCCTTGAAGTCTTTCACGGAAGGAATCTCATCTGACGACAGTTGAATTCACTTTACGTTTGACGACACATGTCGTCAAATAAGCCATGCCCACCCGCAAGGCCCGCCGCGTCTACGCCGGACAGACCCACGATGCTCGCGTCAGCGAACGTCGGCGCGCCTTCATCGAAGCAGGATTGAGCATCATCGGCACGCAAGGCTATCGCGCCGCCACCGTGCGCGCGGTCTGCGCCGAAGCCGGGCTCACCGATCGCTATTTCTACGAATCCTTCGATACCACCGAGGCTTTGCTGCAAGCGGTGTACAGCGAGATCGGCGAGCGCCTGCATGCAGCGATCGACGACGCCATCGTCAAGGCGCCGAGCTCGCTCGAAGCACAGCTCGACGCCGCCCTGTCCGCCTTTCTCGACACCGTTCGCGATCCGCGCGCGGCGCGCATCCTGTTCGCCGAAGTGCTCGGCGTCAGTTCCGCCATCACCGCGCTGTACCTGAAGACGACGTCGGAGTTCGCCGAGCAATTGCTCGATGCGGTGAAGCTGCATGTGCCCGAGTTCGAGAAGCATCCCGAGGATCGTCGCGTGCTCGGGCTTGCCCTGATCGGCGCGATGACTTTCGCCGCGAGCGCCTGGGCGCTGTCGGGCTACACGCGGCCGGCGACGCACGTGGTGCGCAACTGCCGGCGCATCCTGATCGGCACGGTCCGGCAGTTCGCCGAAGAAGCGAGCACCGTACCTGCCCGGAGCGCTTCGAAGAAGCCGCGCCTCTGACAGAATTTTGGCAACGGCATTCGAACATTCTTCATTCGCGCGGATTCATCACCGGCTAGTCCGCCAGCTGCTCCGGTTCGAGACAGTCGATCAGCACTTCGGGTGAGCACCCGCACCTTGGCGGCATCGCCTAGCCGTGGGAACGGCAGCTGCGCAACACGCCGGGGCCCGGCAAGGCGGGCTGATTCCGGCGAGGTGACGAAAAGCCCTGCAGGGCGCTGCGAAAATACAGACGGCTGCTCGCAACCCGTCACCCCCGCTTCAAGCCACCGACACGCGTTCCCTGACAAAGCAGCTTCAAGGCCTCTTCGGCCAGACATCGCGTAAGTGCGCCAGCGGCTTGTGCACGCCTGCGCGCGATCGGCGCAGCCTGGCCCGACCACAGGTTGGTGAAGTCATCGTGACCCTTGCGCTCGGCTTCGGCGCGCAGCGGCGCGAGCGCCGCTCCGGCGAGCGGAAACGTCGGCGCGTGTTTCGACAGCGGTCCGCGCTCGCGCATGAGACGGTTCATCACGCCGCGCGCGGGCCGGCCGGTGAACAGGTTCGTCAGCGCGGTGCCGTCGTCGCTCACGTTTTCGAGCGCCGCGCGGTGCAGCGGCGGCAGCTTCACTTCGGGACTGAACAGATACGCGGTACCGATCTGCACCGCACTCGCGCCGAGCAGGAACGCAGCCGCAACGCCGCGTCCATCGGCGATGCCGCCCGCCGCGATCACCGGCACCTCGACCGCGTCGGCGATCTGCGGCACCAGCGCGAACGTGCCGACTTGCGTGCCCATGTCCTCGCTCAGGAAGCTGCCGCGATGACCGCCGGCCTCGCTGCCCATGGCGATGATCGCGTCGCAGCCTTGCGCGGCGAGCCAGCGCGCTTCGGCCACCGTGGTCGCGGACGACAGCACGCGTGCACCGCTCGCTTTCACGCGTGCGAGCAGCGCGGCCTCCGGCAAGCCGAAGTGAAAGCTCACGATGGGCGGACGCAGGCTTTCGACGAGTTCGCAATACGCCGCATCGAACGGCGCGCGGCCCGCGGCCGGCTTGATCGTCGAGACATCGAGCCCGAGTTCGCGGTAGTAGGGTGCGAGTTGCGCGACCCAGGCCGCGTGCTGCTGCGCATCGAAGTCCGGCGTGCGATGGCAGAAGAAATTGAGGTTGAACGGCTTGTCCGTCGCCGCGCGTATCGCCTGCACGGCCTCGCGCGCCTGCTCGACGCTGTATTGGGCGCAGGCGAGCGAACCGAGGCCGCCCGCTTCGCAGACGGCGATCGCGAGCTCCGGCGTCCCGCTGCCGGCCATCGGCGCCTGGATGATCGGCCGCTCGATGCCGAGCAGATCGAGCGCGCGCCGGTCGGGCCAGGAGGCAGGGCTTTGCGTCGTGCTCATGGCCGCAGCCTGTCGCGCGGCGTGGGGACTGCGACCACCGTGGTTCCGGCGAGTCCGGGCCCGTCGTCCTGCGGGTCTGGTGCGATCCGGATCGTGCGCTGCGCCATGGCCACCTTGCTCTCCTTGTCGGCAGTCCACGCTGGGTCCCTGCCCCTCCGGCCATCATAGCCAGAGGCCTGCGTCCGGATCATCGGCAATCAACGGCGATGACTGGTTTTACGGTGGCCGTTGGCGCTGCGCCCATAGGGACGCAGCTGATGGTTCAGTCATCATTCGCGACACTTCGAATGCCGAGCATCGACAGGGCATCGGCATTGCCTCCGGCACCCCGGAAAGAATTTGCATCAGGGAGGAGAACCCGATGAAGCTTGACCTGAAAAATAGGCCGCTGACGGCGGCGGCCGTCTGCCTGCTCGTGCTTGCGAGCGCCTGCAGCAGCAACGGGGGAGACGAGGGCGGCGGCAACGGAGCGCCGCAAACCAAGTCCTCGCCGTGGACCACGCTCGGCACCCGCGCCACCCCGGCCCAGGAAGGCCGCATCGTCACGAGCAACGAAGGCGGCGAGTGGACGACCTACGATCCACCGGCCACCTATCCCGGCACCGTCCAGCTGCCGACCCAGTTCATCAGCATGCGCGACGGCAAGCAGCTGGCCGTCTACGTGACCCTGCCGGCCGACGCCGCAGGCAAGGCGGTGACCACGCCGCTGCCGACCATCCTCGTGCAGACCAGCTACAACGGCGTGGCCGGCCAAACCGTCTCCGCGATCGGCGGCGCGGACCCGTACCTGGTGCAGCGCGGCTACGCCAACGTCGTCGTCGACGTGCGCGGCACCGGGCAATCGCAGGGCTCCTGGGAAGCCTTCGGCGAGGACGAGCAGGCCGATTACGCCGAGACCGTCGACTGGGTGAGCCGGCAGCCGTTCTGCAACGGCAGCATCGGCCTGTTCGGTGTGTCGTATCTCGGCATCACCACGGTGCTGACCGCGGCACAGCAGCATCCCTCGGTCAAGGCCGCGTTCCCGATCGTGCCGATCGGCGACGGCTACCGCGACATCGTCTTCACGGGCGGGCAGGTCAACCCGACCTTCATCCCGATCTGGCTCGGTCTGGTCTCGGTACTCGGCATCACCAACCCGACCGTGCTGACCGACCCGGCCGTCGGCATCCCGGCCCTGCTCGAACACGTGCTCAGCGCGGTCGCCAACTTCCAGGTGCCGACGATTCTGCGCGCCCTGCTCGGCGAGCCCGAGACGGCCTACGACAGCGCGTTCTGGAACACTCGCTCGCCGCTCGAAACCACGGCGCAGATCCAGGTGCCGACCTTCGTCGTCGGCGGGCTGCACGACATCTTCCAGCGCAGCGAGCTGATGACCTATGAGCGCCTCAAGACGCGGGTTCCGGCCAAGCTGCTGATCGGTCCATGGACGCACATCGAGGCCGCGACCGGAAACGGACTGCCGGTCGACGGCGTGCCGCCGATGAACCAGATCGTGCTGCGCTGGTTCGACCAGTACGTCAAAGGCCTCGACGTCGGCGCCGACACGATTCCCAACGTCACCCAGTACGTGCTCGGCTACGGACACTACGTGACCGCGAGCGACTGGCCGCATCCGGACGCCTCGGCTCAGCGGCTCTACCTGCGCGGTGACAAGTCGCTCGACACCTCCGCGCCGGCCGCCGGCGAAGGATCGAACCAGGTCGCCCAGCTGCCGATCCAGGGCCTGTGCTCGATCAGCACCTCGCAGTGGACCGCCGGCCTGCTCGGCCTGATTCCGCTGCCCTGCTTCGAGAACAGCAATTCGGCCGAGCGCTGGGCGATCAAGTACGAGACGCCGGTCATGGCCGAGGACTACTACATCAACGGCCCGATCCAGGCCGACATCTGGATGTCGACCACCGCGCTCGACGCCGGCCTGTCGGTGCGCGTCGACGATGTCGACGAGAACGGCGTCGCCAAGTCGCTCACCAATGGCCTGCAGACCGCCTCGCTGCGCGCGGTCGACGACAGCCGCTCGCGCAAGCTCGACGGCCAGATGATCCAGCCCTGGCATCCGTATACGCAGGCGAGCGTGCAGGAAGTCGGCAGCGGCAACGTCGTGCTGGTGCCGGTCGAAATCTTCCCGACCAGCGCGATGATCGCCAAGGGCCATCGCCTGCGCGTGGCGGTCGGGGCCAGCAACCTGCCGCAAGGCGTTCCACCGGTGCCGACGCTGCTGCAATCGCTGGCCGGCGTGCTGACGATCTACAGCGATGCCGAGCACCCGTCGAGCGTGGTGCTGCCGGTGGTGCCGGCGAGCGCGCTGAACTGATTCCGGCACCAAAGAAAGACCGCAGAAAGAACAGGCGAAGCGCGCGAGCGCTTCGCCTGTTTTGGTTTCCGCCTTCGCTGCCGTTACGACGCTACCGCAGGCGGCCGTTTCTTCAGGCGCTCGCGGCGGCCGGCGGCGTGCCGCGATTGCGGTGCTCGACCATCAGGCATTTGTCCTGCACGACCTCGATGCCGGCCTTGGCGAGCGCCTCGGCGAAGGCATCGTTGCGAATGCCGAGCTGCAGCCAGACCGAGCGCGGCCGGGCGGCGAGCAGCTCGTCGAGATGCGCGGGCAGATCGCCCGGACGCCGGAACACGTCGACCATGTCGAGGGTTCCGGGCACATCGCTGAGCTTGCGGTAGACCGGCTGGCCGAGGATCTGCGTGACCTCGGGGTAGTAGACCGGCACCGGCACCACCTCGAAACCCGCGTCGGCCATATAGGCCGGCACGTAGAACGCAGGCTGGTTGGCCTGCGCCTCGGTCTTGATGCCGAGCACGGCGATGCGCCGCGTGCGGGCGAGCAGCTCGCCGATCTCGGCGGGGCTTTGCAGCAGCTTGCGATGCCAGTCCATGCGGAGCCTGATTCGGAGCCGGCGACGCTGCCGGCGCGCCAGCTTGCCTGAAAGCCCGGCCCGGCTCAGGCCGCGCGTGCGAACTCGGTAGCCGGCAGCGTCGCCGCCGTCGATTCGATGACGGCCTCGGCCGCGGGCGCAGACGTCAACGGCGCGCTCAGGGCCCGCACGATCTCGAGCAGGCACTGCAGCTGCTTTTCGCCGAGGTCGCCGCTGACCTGCACGGCCTTGCCGCGACCCCAGAAACGCACCGTGGCGTCGAAGCCCTCGATGCCGTGCAGGCCCATGATGTCGCGCACCTGCGCCATGTCCTCATCCGTGAGGAAGCCTTTCGAAAAATCTGCATTCATCCCTGAACTCCGTCCAATCCACATCCAATTCGGGCGCATCGTCATAAAAGCCGCAAGAGCGCTGCTCATCGGCGGCTTCGGGCGCCATGATGGGCGTTTGGGCACTGAACATCGACTTAACTTTTCCGTGCTTGTCCAAGCACCTGCACGCGCAGACCGCGCGGAAACCACCGTCCGTCGCCCGCGGTCCACTTGCGGTGACTAAATTCAAAATTTGTTGTTATGGTCCGGCCGTCACTCAAATTTCACCGAACCGACATCAAGCCGTCATGAATCTGTGCTGGTCCGCCGGCAGCGCCTGCGTCAATGGGCTGCAACAACTCCACTGGGAAGAAGCCGGACCCGCCAATGGCGAGCCGCTGCTGCTGGTCATGGGGCTCGGCGGCCAGCTGATCCACTGGCCGGAGGCGCTGTGCGCCGATCTCGTGGGCCGCGGCTTTCGCGTGATCCGCTTCGATAATCGCGATTCCGGGCTGTCGTCCGATGCCGATGCGGGCGTCGACATCAACCTGCCGCGCGACTGGCTGCGCAGCCGTTTCGGCAAGGCCTGTGCCTCGAACTACACGCTGCACGACATGGCGGCCGACAGCCTCGGGGTGCTCGATGCGCTCGGCATCGACAGCGCGCATTTCGTCGGCGTGTCGATGGGCGGCATGATTTCGCAGATCGCGGCCGCGCGCTTCGGCAGGCGCGTGCGCAGCCTGACCTCGATCATGTCGAGCACCAACGATCCCAAGCTGCCGGCGGCCCGGCTCGACGTGCTGTTCGGCATGAGCGGGCTCGGGCCGCGTCCGCGCACGCGCGAGGCGGTGATCCGCCGCTCGACCGCGATGCTGCGGCGGGTCGGCAGCCCGGGTTTTCCGACGCCGACCGAATACCGCATGCAGCTCGCCGGCCGTGCCTACGACCGCGCGTTCCGTCCACGCGCGACCCTGCGCCAGACCCACGCGGTGCTCGCCACCGGCAGCTTCGAAGACCTGCTGCCGCAGATCGTCGCGCCGACGCAGATCGTCCACGGCCTGGCCGATCCGCTGCTGCGCCCGGCCTGCGGCCGCCGCAGCGCCCAGCTGATCCGCAGCGCGAGGCTCGAACTGATCGCCGGCATGGGGCACGACCTGGCCCCGAGCCTGGCCCCGCGCTGGTCCGAGCTGATCGCCGCCAACGCCGCGCGGGCGTGAGGCGAAGATCGCCTCGTTCAGGTGAGGCTGGGGCGGGAAAGCGGGCCCATTGAGCCAGGGCCCGGGCGCTTGCCCGACGGCGGACAGCGACCGCGCGGCGCTTGCTTCGCATTCCCACGCGGCAGGCCCGTACAATGCGCGCCTCGTTTTTTCGGCAGCGCGCCCAGATGTCCTCCGTCGCCACCCCTCGTCGTACCCGCAGCAAGTCCGCCGCCCCGAAGGTCGGCTTCGTTTCGCTGGGCTGCCCGAAGGCGCTCGTCGACTCCGAACGCATCCTCACGCAGCTGCGCGCCGAGGGTTACCAGACCGCGCCGACCTACGACGCCGCCGACGTCGTCATCGTCAACACCTGCGGCTTCATCGACAGCGCGGTGGCCGAATCACTCGATGCGATCGGCGAGGCGATGAACGAGAACGGCAAGGTGATCGTCACCGGCTGCCTCGGTGCCAAGAGCGACATGCTGCGCGAGAAGTTTCCGGAGCTGCTGTCGATCAGCGGGCCGCAGAATTTCACCGCGGTGATGGACGCGGTGCATACCGCGGTGCCGCACCAGCACGACCCGTTCGTCGACCTGATTCCGGCCAGGCGCAAGCCGAAGGCCGACGACGTCGGCGTCAAGCTCACGCCCAAGCACTACGCGTACCTGAAGATTTCCGAAGGCTGCAACCACAAGTGCAGCTTCTGCATCATTCCGTCGATGCGCGGCAAGCTCGACTCGCGAATCGTCACCGAGGTGCTGACCGAGGCCGAAAAGCTCGCCAAGGCCGGCGTCAAGGAGCTGCTCGTCATCAGCCAGGACACTTCGGCCTATGGCGCGGACCTCAAGTACCGCGGCGGCAGCTGGCGCGGTACCGAGTACCGCACGTCGATGCTCGATCTCTGCCGTGGCCTGGCCGAACTCGGCATCTGGGTGCGCCTGCACTACGTCTATCCGTACCCGCACGTCGACGAGATCATTCCGCTGATGGCCGAGGGCAAGCTGCTGCCCTACCTCGACATTCCGTTCCAGCACGGCTCGCCGAGCGTGCTCAAGCGCATGAAGCGCCCGGCCTTCGCCGAGAACACGCTCGAGCGCATCAAGGCCTGGCGCAAGATCTGCCCGGAGCTTGTGCTCCGCAGCACCTTCATCGTCGGCTTTCCAGGCGAGACCGAGGAAGAATTCCAGGAGCTGCTCGACTGGCTCAAAGTGGCTCAGCTCGACCGCGTCGGCTGCTTCGAGTATTCGCCGGTCGAAGGCGCCACCGCCAACGAACTCGCCGATCCGGTTCCGGACGAGGTCAAGGCCGATCGCCTCGCCCGCTTCATGAAGGCGCAGGCCAGGATCAGCAAGGCGCGGCTCAAGAAGCGCGTCGGCAAGCTGCTCGACATCATGGTCGACGGCACCGACGAGGACGGCGTGCTGGTCGGCCGCAGCTACGGCGAAGCGCCCGAGATCGACGGCAAG
Source organism: Hydrocarboniphaga sp. FW305-C-57 (assembly GCF_058783045.1). Taxonomy (NCBI): domain Bacteria; kingdom Pseudomonadati; phylum Pseudomonadota; class Gammaproteobacteria; order Nevskiales; family Nevskiaceae; genus Hydrocarboniphaga; species Hydrocarboniphaga sp. FW305-C-57. The sequence continues at coordinate 392,155 of NZ_JBYSYG010000002.1, forward strand.
GTGTATCTGTCCTGCGAAATCCCGCTCAAGCCCGGCCAGATCGTCAAGGCCAGGGTGATCGAGTCGAACGAGCACGACCTGCACGCCGAGGTTATCGAGGATTAGGCCGCGTTCGTCGGGCCGCTGGCCCGAAAGCCTGTTCACACGCGCTATCGTCGGCTCGCAAAAGCTGATGGACCTCAGCTGGCGTCCCGCATCGGAGGCGATCCGATTCGCTTGCGGACTTTTCGACTCGGGACACTGAAACTTCACGCGAGGAACGCGATGCGCCACTTCAAGCCCGCTCGCGCCTTCCACTAGCGGTGACACGCATGCGAAGCGGATGGCGACTGGCAGCACTGTCATGGCTCGCCCTGAGCATCGAAGCCGCGGCCGAAAACCCGACTGAGGCATCAGCGGCGGCGCCGACCGAAGCCTCCGCGCCGACGCCCGAAGACGAGGCGATCCGCTGCTTCAAGCTGCGCCGAGACGACCCCGCCGCCGCCGCCGCGCTCGCCGACACCATCCTCGCGAAGCCCGAGCTTTCGGTCGAAACCCGGATCAAGACGCTGAGCTGCCAGGGCATGGCGCTGAGCCTCGCGGGCAATGCCCAACGCGCGCGCGAAACCGCGCAGCGCGTCGTCGACATCGTCGACCACAACGAGTTCTCGCCGGCCTTCCAGCTGCGCGCCTTGTCCAATGCCGGCGCGGTGTTTCACAACATCGGCGACATCGCGATGGCCGAGACGCTCTACGAGCGCGCCTACGAGGCCGCCCAGGGCGACGAGGACGGCAAGGAAGCCCAGCAGGTCATGCTGACCAACCTGGCGATGATCCACTCCGAGTATCTCGGCGATCCCGAGGCCGCCGATCGCCAGCTACGCGCCGCGCTCGCGCTGGCGACGAGCCAATCGACCGGCGTCCTGCTGGCCTACAACTTCGCCTACAACCTCGTGCGGCTCGAACGCTACGACGAGGCCGCCGGGGCGATCGACCGCGCCGAAGTCCTCGCCAAGGCCGAAGGCTCGCGCATGTTCGAGTACCGGCTCGCCGCCGAGCGCGCGATGCTGCTGCAGCACCGGCACCAGGATCGCGAGGCCCGACGCCTGCTCGAAACCACCATCGAAGCCCAGCGTGCGCTGCCCGATCCGGGCGGCGAATCGATGAGCCTGTCGCGGCTGTCGGCACTGCTGCGCGGCGCCGGCGAACTGCCGCAGGCGCTCGCCAAGGCGAAACGCGCCGTCGAGCTCGCCGAATCCGCGGCCCTGCATCAGGAGCGACTGACTGCGCTCGGCGCGCTCGCCGAAGCACAGGCCGCCGCGGGCCAGGCGGTGGCCGCGCTGCGCACGAGCGAGCAGCGCCACGCGCTCGAAATCGCGCCGCTGCGCAGCTACAACGTGCAGCGGCTCGCGCAGCTGCAGGCGCGACTGCAGAGCGAGGCCGACACGCGCGAGATCGAACGCCTGCGCCACGAAAGCAAGGTCAATGCGCTGACTGCCGAGCGCGATCAGCTGGTGCGCCGCTGGGAGCTCATCACGTTGGCCATGGCCGCGTTCATCGCATTCGCGGTGACGCTGTATCAGCGCCGCGTGAACCGCAAGCTGCACCGGCTCAGCACGCACGACGTGCTGACCGACCTGCCGAACCGGCGCGCCGCGACCCGGCTGCTCGACGAAGCCGTGGCCACGGCTGCGCCCGACAAGGCGACGCGCAGCGTGGTGCTGCTGATCGACATCGACCACTTCAAGTCCATCAACGACAGGCTCGGGCACGACGGCGGCGATCTCGCCCTCAAGACCGTGGCCGAAGGACTGCGCAAGGTTCAGCGCAGCGGCGACGTGCTGGCGCGCTGGGGCGGCGAGGAGTTCCTGGTGCTTGCGCACGGCCTCGATTTCGCCGGCGCGGCGGCGCTGTCCGAACGCCTGCGCAGCAGCATCGAGCGCCTGTCGGACGATGATCCGATCACGGTCTCGGTCGGCTTCGCCCCGTGCCCGTTCTTCGCGAGCGACGCGGCGAACAAGCCCGGCTGGAAGAACGCGCTGAGCTTCGCCGATCACGCGCTCTACGCGGCCAAGCATTCGGGGCGCAACGGCTGGGTGGGCTTGTGGCCGCGGCATCACATCGATCACGCCAGCAATTCCGCCGCCGTACTCGCGGACCCGCAGCGGGCGCTGCGCCGCGACGACATCGAAGTGCGCGCGAGCGCCGGCACCGTCGTCTGGAAGGGCACCGGCTCCTGATTCGCTCCTACACGCCGATGAGCAGGTACCACATCGGCACGGTCAGGAACGACACCGCGATGCCGATGCTGATCATCGCCGTGGTCGCCTCGGGATTGAGCCCGTACTGCCTGGCGAAGATGCCTGCGGTGATCATCGGCGCCATCGCCACCTGCAGGATGCCGACCGTGATCGGCAGCCCGTGCACGCCCATGACGAGCGCGCCGACCCACATCAGGCCCGGGACGAGCAAGAGCTTCCAGGCCACGCCGATGCCGATCAGCGGCAGGTAGCGGCGTATCGCGCCGAGCTGCAGCTGCAAGCCGACCGAGAACAGCGCAAGCGGCGACAGCGTGTCGGACAGGCGCTTGAGCACGCCTTCGAGCGCCTCGTTCCATTGCAGTCCGACGAGCTTCATCGCGAGCGCGATGAACAGCGCTTGCACGGGCACGAAGCGCAGCACGCTGATCAGCAGATCGAGCGGCCTGGATTTCTGCCCCGCGAAATACGCCGCGAGCGGCAGGCCGATCAAGGTCGTGCAATAGAAGCCGGCCTGATCCGCGATGACGGCCGGGCCAAGCGCCTGCGGGCCGATCAGCGCGATCAGCAGCGGAAAGCCGACGAACGAGGTGTTGCCGAGCCCCCAGCACAGGGTCATCGCGCCCTGGGTGCCGCGATCCCAGTTCAGGCGACGCGCGAGCACCGCCATGACCGCCATCGTCGAGAACATCAGCACGACGGGGCCCAGCGCGGGCAGCAGCATGCGGCCGTCGAAATGCAGCTTCGGGATTTGTTCGAGCACCACCGCGGGCAGCGCGATGCGCAGCAGCCAGGCGTTGATGACCGGCACCGCGTTGTCAGGCATCCACTTGAGGCGCGCGGAAACCCAGCCGAGCAGCGGGCAGATCAGCAGAAGCAGGAAGGCGCTCATCGAGCGCTCAGCGCATGCCGCACCACGGGAACGCGGTTCACGAAGCCAGTAATCGATCGAAGCCGAAGCTGCGCGGATTGAGGATGTTGAGCGGATCGTGCTCGCGCTTGAGCCTGCGCACGGTGTCGAGTTCTTCGCGCGGCGAATGCCGCAGGTATTCGTCGGCCCACTTCGAGCCGATGCCGTGCTCGGCCGAGAACGAGCCGCCATGCTGCAGCGTGACGTCGATGACCAGGTCGGTCAGCTCGGCCGAACGCGGGGCGATCGGATGCTCCTTCGTGCCGATCACGTGCAGGTGCGCACCGCCGACGCCGGCATGGCCGAAGGCGATCAGCTCGGTGCCGACCGCGCGCTCGGCCAGCGCGGCGCGCAGGCCGTCGAGGTATTCGCCGAAGCCGACCAGCGGCGTCGCGGTATCGAAGCTCAGGCGACCGCCGCCGAGCGCGCGCATGCGCGCGTTGCTCGCCTCGGTGATCGAGTGGCGGATCTTCTTGAGCGCGGGCAGCGGCGCGTAGCCGATGTGCTCGTCGGGCAGGTCGAGATCACCGGCCAGGAAGTCGTAGAGCGAGGATGCGAGGTCTTCGTCGGCGTCGTCGGACTTCACCTGCAGCAGCAGATACAGCGGGCTGTCGACGGCTTGCGGGAACGGCAGGCGGAAGGCATCGCCCTGCAGCTCGCGCACGAGGTCCATCGCCGATGACGAGATGAATTCGAACTCCTCGACACGCTCGCCGAAGCGCTTGCGCGCGGCCTTGAGCACGCGCATCGACTGCTTCATGTCGGCGACCGGGATCAACGCGGCCTCGCGCTGCGCCGGAATCGCATACGTGCGCAGCGTCAGGCGCGTGATGAGCCCGAAGGCGCCCTGCGAGCCGAGCAGACCCCAGCCCGGTTCGATGTGCAGCGAGTTGATCGCGAAGCGATCGGGCGAGGGCTGCCACGGGCTGGCGCCGCACGGGCCGGCGGGCTCGCCGTTGCCCCAGTAGCCCCAGGCCGCTTCGGTCATGTGTGCGCCAGTGCCGTAGCAGACCGCGTTCGAGCCGGCCGAGGCGTTCGCCGCGCAGGCGCCGACGCTGGCCGACGAGCTAGAGCCCATTTCCATCGGGAACATCAGGCCCAGCGGACGCAGCCAGTCGTTCACCGCATCGACGGCGACGCCGCCCTGCACGGTGATGCGCGCGCCGCGCGGATCGGGCCGCTTGAGCGATTCCCACCAGGCCAGCAGCGCATCGCCGGCCGCACTGACGACGATGTTCTCGGACCAGGTGTAGCTGCGGCCGTCGGCGAGCGTGAAGGCGATCGGCCGATTGAGCTTTTCGAGGCTCAGCACCGCTTCGCCGAGCGGGCGCTGCGCTTCGACCAGGCCGGTGCGTCCGCTGCTGATCACGAGCGGCATCGCATGGCGGTTGCAGATCGCCAGGATCTCGCCGACTTCGGCCTCGGTCTGCGGCAGCAGCACCAGGCCCGTACGGCCACGCGGACCGCGCTCGAGCACTTCGTAGCGTTCGAGGCGGTCGCTGGCGTCGACGTAGCGTGAGCCGAGCAGGGCGCGGAGTTCGGAGGCGGCGGAATCGGAGGTCATCGAAGTCATCGGACGAAAGCGCGATCGAGGGGCGGCCCGTACGGTCAGGCACGGCTCAGCTCCTGCTGGCTAACTAAACGGAAAGCCTAGTTTACAAAGCTTTGGACGACGTCCGGCGCTGGCGCGCCGGGCGCAGGTATTTGTCCCTGCCATGGATGGCGGTGCCTGCGGGCGGAACTCCTTCTTTTCAAGGACGAAAAGGGCATGAAGGCATTGGTGATCGGTGGTGCCGGCTACATCGGCAGCCACATGGTGAAGACCCTGCAGCGCGCCGGACACGAGGTCGCGGTGTTCGACAACTTCTCGACCGGACATCGCGAGGCCGTGGAGGGCGTGAGGATCTACGAAGGCGATCTGCAGCGGGCCGCCGACATCGACCCGGTGCTCGCAGGCTATCGTCCCGAGCTCGTGCTGCATTTCGCGGCGCGCTCGCTGGTCGCCGAATCGATGGTCGACCCGGCGCTGTATCACGCCAACAACACCTGCGGCGTCATGACGCTGCTCGACGGCATGCGCCGCCACAGGCTCGACCGGCTGGTGTTTTCTTCGACCGCGGCGGTCTACGGCTTTCCGCAGCAGCGGCGCATCGACGAAACCCATCCGACCGCGCCGATCAACACCTACGGCTGGAGCAAGCTGTTCTGCGAAAGCATGATCAGCGATTACTGCCGCGCCTACGGCCTGCGCGCCGCGGTGCTGCGCTACTTCAACGCCTCGGGCGCCGATCCGTCGGGCACCATCGGCGAGGCGCACGAGCCCGAGACGCACCTGATTCCGAACGTGCTGCGCGCCGCGGTCGGGCGCACCGACAAGGTCACCGTGTTCGGCAAGGATCACGACACGCGCGACGGCTACTGCGTGCGCGACTACATCCACGTCAACGATCTGGCCGACGCGCATCTGCTCGCCTACGACGCGCTCAACCGCGCCGACCAGCCCGATTTCCAGCTCTACAACCTCGGCAACGGCCAGGGCTTTTCGGTGATCGAGGTGCTGCGCGCGGCCGAAGCGGTGGTCGGCAGGACGATTCCGATGGAGCTCGCCGATCGCCGCGCAGGCGACCCGCCGGTGCTCGTCGCGGGCGCCAGCAAGGCGCGCCGCGTTCTCGGCTGGACGCCCAAAATTCCCGAGCTGCACCGTATCATCGCCACGGCCTGGCGCTGGCATCAGGAACAGCGCTACTGACGTGATCCGATCCCGCCTCGCCGCGCGATCGGCCTGGCGAGGACTTCAAACTGCAGGATCGACGCGGGCTGTGGCAACCGTGGATCGTGGTGCTGGCCTACGTGGTCGGCCACGCCGCGCTGGATCGCATCAGCTACATCGTGCCGGTGCTTCCGCTCGGCATCTCGCCGTGGAATCCGCCCTCGGGACTCACGATGTTCCTGCTGCTGGGCTTCGGCATCCGCTACTGGCCGACGGTGCCGGTGGCCTGCATCGTGTCGGAGTTCTTCACGCGCGGCCTGCCGACGCCGGTGCCGCTGCTGTTCGCGGCCTGCTGGATCACGCTGGTCTACTCGCTCAGCACCTTGGTGCTGCAACGCAAGCTCTCGCAGGGCTCGCGCATCGAATCGCTGGCCGATTTCGGCTGGTTTCTGGGCTGCACGCTGGTTTCCACGCTCGCGGTCGCGGCCGGCTACGTCGCCATCTTCACGCTCGGCGGGGCGCTGCACTGGCCTGACTTCTCGGCCCACTTCGTGCGCTTCTGGATCGGCGAGGCCAACGGCATCCTGGTCGTCACGCCGCTGCTGCTGACGCTGCGCGGCTGGCGCCCGAGCCGCCCCGACGGCCGCGAGCTGCTCGAACTGCTCGCCCAGGGCGCGAGCCTGGGCCTGGCGCTCTGGTTCGTGTTCCGCGAGCCGAATCTCGAACAGTTCCAGTTCTTCTACGTGCTGTTCCTGCCGATGCTCTGGATCGTCGCGCGGCATGGCCTGCTCGGAGCCGTGATTTCGCTCGCGGCGACCCAGCTCGGCTTGATCGCGGTGGTGCCGGCCACCGAGCTGTTCGCGGTCTCGTTCATCCGCTACCAGTTCCTGATGCTGAGCCTCTGCGTGACCGGGCTGACGATGGGTGCGCTGGCCTCGCAGCGTGCGCGCGCGGACGCCGCCGTGCACGAAAAGACCGCGCTGCTCTCGCGGACCCTGCAGATGGCTGCGGCCGGCGAGCTGTCGTCCACGCTCACGCACGAGCTCAATCAGCCGATCACCGCCTCGACCAACTACCTGTCCGCCTGCCGGCTGCTGATCGAGCAGCCCGAACTCGATCGCGAGCGCCTCGCCGATACGCTCGACAAAGCCGACCAGGAGGTCCGGCGGGCGGCCGGCGTGGTGCGCCGCCTGCGCGATTTCTTCCAGCACGGCACCATCGTTCGCGAGCCCGTGGATCTCGCTGCGCTGATCGGCCGTGTCGAGCGCCGGCTCGCGGCGCGGGCCGCGCGCATCGGCGTCGGCGTCGACCTGCGCGCCGAGAGCGAGCTTTTCCGCGTGCGGGCGGATGCGGTACAACTGGAACTGGTCCTCAACAACCTGCTCACCAATGCGCTCGACGCCTACGAACAGGCCGGCCGCAGCCGCGGGCAAGTGATCATCACCGTGTCGAACCTTGTCGCAGACGACGTGTCCAAGGCCCCGCGCCGCATCCTGATCAGCATCGACGATGATGGTCCGGGCATTCCGTCGGACTTGATGCCGCGCCTGTTCCAGCCGTTCACGACGAGCAAGCCGACCGGGCTCGGACTGGGCCTGGCGATCAGCCGCACGCTCGCCGAAGCCAACAGCGGCGAGCTGCACTACCTTCCTTCCGCGCGCGGCGGAAGTCGCTTCGAACTGCTGCTGCAAGGGCTTTGAACATGTCACGAATCGCCACCGCAACGCCTCTCGCGGGCCATCACGCCGCCACGCTGACCGGCACCGTCTTCATCGTCGACGACGATGCCTCGGTGCGCGATTCCACCGCGCTGTACCTGAGCCTCAAGGGCTTCCAGACCCAGCTGTTCGCCTGCGGCGAAGACTTCCTGTCGGCGATGCCCGACGAGCCCGTGGGTTGCGTGCTGCTCGACCTGCGCATGCCGGGGCTGTCGGGAATCGAAGTGCATCAGCAGCTGCTGCGCAGCCGTCCGGAGCTGCCGGTGATCTTCCTGACCGCGCACGGCGATGTCGCCACCGTGCGCCAGTGCCTCAAGGCCGGCGCTTCGGATTTCATCGAGAAGCCGGTCGACCACGACATGCTCATCGAGGCCGTCAACAAGGCGCTCGCGCAGCAGGCAAGCCTGGCCGCCGATCGCAGTCGCCAGAGCCAGAAGCAGAGCCGCCTGAGCCGGCTGACGCCGCGCGAAAGCGAGGTGCTGCGCCTGCTCGCCGAAGGCCTGCAGAATCGCGACGTGGCCGTGAAGCTCGACATCAGCCCGCGCACGGTCGAGGTGTACAAGGCACGGCTGATGGAAAAACTGCAGACGCGCACGCTCGCCGACCTGATTCGCGTGGTGTTCGACGAAGGGCAGCAATAGCGTCACCGCCGCATCCGCTGCGCGCGTGCGAGCGCAGACTACTAGCGTTGCCACCCCTTACGGGACGTCACGAATTATGAAAAGGCGGCCGGCTGCCTAGCATGGCGCCGTGGGCCTTCGTCTCTCGGGCCTGATGCCACGGGCCTTTTCATGTCGCAGCCGAGTTGGGATTCACGCATCGCGGGCAGGCTGGGTGCGGCCAGCGATCGCCTGCCGCCCGTGTCCATCGTGCTGCCCGTGCTGCTCGTCTTCAGCGTGTTCGTGCTGTTCGTCGCGCCGAGCGGAACACCCGAGCGGCTGGTGCCGATCGTCGGCACGCTCGGGCTGTTCATCGAGTGCCTGTATCTCACGCATCTGGCGTTTCGCATCTACCACTGCCTGCTCAACCGCACGCCAGCCAGCGGGCGCCCGCGCAAGGCCCATGCTTCGGCGCGCTGGCGGCAGCAGTTGCGGCGTTCGATGCTGCCCGCGCTGTATGCGCTGATCGGCTTCTGGGTGTTCGCACTGCTGTTCTATCCGGTCGCGCACGAAGTCACGCTCGCCTCGGCGGCGGGCAGCGGCGTCGGCGCGCTGCTGTGGCTGCTGAGCGTCGGCGCGGCCATCGTCGGGCTCGCGTTCGGCCAGCTCGTTTCCTTGATGCTCGACGTGATCCAGCAGCGTCAGCTCGCGGCCGAGGGCCGCGACGCGGCGAACTGAACGCGGCACCGCGATGAGCACGCTCGAACGCTTGTCCGGTGTCGATCTGTTGCGGGGCAGCCTGCTGCTGCTCATGACGATGTCGCATCTGCCGATCGGCTGGGCCGGCGGGCTCGGCCAGCCGCTCGGCTTCATCTCGGCGGCCGAAGGCTTCGTCTTCGTCTCCGCGTTCCTGGCTTCGAGCATCTTCATGCGCCGCTACCGGCAGCGCGGCGCGGCGGCCGCGACGCGCTGGGTGTTCCAGCGCGCATGGCGCGTCTACCTGTGCCACGTCGCGCTGATCGTGCTCGCCTTCACCGTGATCGCCTGGTTCGCGAGCCGTTATCAGCGGCCCGCGGTGATGAACCTGCTCGATTTCTATTTCCGCGATCCGGCGCTGGCCTCGCTGAGCGCGCTCGTGCTCGTCTACCAGCCGCCGCTGCTCGACATCCTGCCGATGTACGTGCTGTTCCTGCTCATCACCGCGCCGATGCTGCTGCTCGCCGGACGCATCGGCTGGCGCTGGGTACTCGGTGCGAGCGGCGCGCTCTGGGCCCTGGCGCAATTCGGGCTGCGGCCCTGGGTTTTCCAGGCGGTATCGCGGTCGATCCAGCTGCATTTCGGCTGGGACATTCCGCTCACGGCGATCGGCGCCTTCGATCTGTTCGCCTGGCAGCTGCTGTGGATGCTCGGGCTCTGGTTCGGCGACGTCGGCCTGGATCGGCTGCGCTCAGCCTTGCGGGCCGGCAACGGACTGCTGATCGCCGGCGTGCTGCTGTCGCTCGCGCTGTTCGTCTGGCGGCACACGAGCGGGCCCGAAGGCTTCGCCGACCTGTCGCGGCACTTCTTCTGGATCGACAAGTGGACGCTGTCGCCGATCCGCCTGCTGAACCTGGGCGCCCTGCTCTGCGTGTTCGTCGGCCTTGGCCAATACCTCGCGCCGCTGCGCAAGCTCTCGCTGGTCGAAGCACTCGGACGTTCCTCGCTGTGGGGCTTCGTCGCCCACCTGTGCTCGGTGCTGCTGCTGTTGCTGCTGATCGATCAGAGCGAAGAATCGCTGCACGGCTTCATCGCCGCCGGCGCGATCCTGTTCGCCTATGGAGCCTTGTTCACGACCGCCGCGGTATATCAGCGGCGCAGTCGTAGTGGCAGCGAGTAGCGGCTCGTCGCGGCGGCCGGCTCAGTCGCCGAAACGCCATTCGAGATGCGCGTACCACTCACGATGTGCGCCCTCGTTTCCGGGCCGCAGCACATCGACGCCGATGCCTGCGACGAGCCCGGCGAACAGGCGAAAATCGAGCGCGGCGCCGACCAGCGCGCCGAAGCCGTCGGCATCGGCCTCATAGCTTCCCTGCGCGGTGTTCAGCCGCGTCTCGGTCTGCCAGCCCATGAGACCGAAGGCCGGCCGCAACGAGACGATCGAGAACAGCGGCAGGTCGAGGCGTAGCGACAGCGTCAGCGCCTGGCCGCTGCCTGCGGAAGCTCTCGCGGCCGCATCGACGATGCCCTGGCCGTCCGACAGATCGCCGCTGAGCTCGGCTTCGAAATCGCCGAGGTCGAGATAGCCGAGTTCGATCGCCGCGTGATCGCTGAATCTCCAGCCACCATAGAAACCCCAGTTGACGTCGCGATCGTCGAGATCGGCCGTCGCCGTATAGCCGGCCTGCTGCAAGTGCTCGTTGAGCCCGCGGCTATCGAGCACCGAATCAATGCTGCCGACACGCGCGCCCGCGTAGTACGGCGAGGCCGAGGCGATCGAGGCTGCGAGCATCAGGCCGAGGCCCGCGACAGCGCGCCGACGGCGCCACAAGGCGATGCAGACCAGCGGCAACAGCAGCAGCGCATCGAGCGCACCGCCGTAACGCAGCTCGCCGAGCGGTGTCGTATCGTCGTCGACGATCACGACCCGGCCGCGCGTCTGCGAAGGAACCGTCGCGCCGGCGCTCGCGTTTTCGAGCAGCACGCTGAACATTTCGTTCGCTTCGAAGCTGTCGTCGTCGAGGATCGCGATCGCGATGGTCTTGTCGGTTTCACCGGGCTCCCAGACCAGCGTGCCGCTCACCGCCGTGTAGTCGAGGCCCGGCTCCGCCGCATCGGCCGAGCCGCTGATGCTGTGATAGTCCACCTGCACGCGAGTGCGCGTGCTGCCGCTGCGACGCAGCCGCACGTTGACCGTGCCGTCGGCTTCGGCCACGCGGAATTCGGCGGCCGTGAACGTGATCGTCGACACCTGATCGGCATTGATCGTCAGCGTGGTCGTCGATGGCGAGGCGAGCGTGACGCCGCTGAGCGCTTCGAGCACGACCGTGAAGCTCTCCGCGGTCTCGTACACGGCATCGTCGAGGATCGGCACGCTGAAGGACTTGGTTTCGGCATCGCCCGCAGCCCAGCTCAGCACGGTTTCGACACTCGTGTAGTCCGCCCCGGGCGTGGCGCTGCCCGCGACGGCACGCACGCGCGCCGTCGCGGGGGCACGGGCATCGTTGAGCCTGCGCACCTTGACCAGCACGGCGCCCGCGGTCTCGTCGACGCTGATGCTCGCGGTGTCGAACGCCACCTGCGAACCGACGCCGTTGTCGACGATGATGACCGCCGCCGTGCTGATCTGGCCCAGATCGGCGCCCTGCGCGGACGACAGCCGGATGCCGAAGCGCTCGTCGATCTCGTCGAGCGCGTCGTTGACGATGCTGATCGTGAAGCTCTTGTCGGCGCCGTCACCAGCCGCCCAGCTCAGCGTGCCAGCCGTCGCGACGTAGTCTTCGCCGGCGACCGCGTCGCCATCGTAGGTGGCGTAATTGACGCTGACCGCGCCCGTGCTCGGGCCTTCGCGGCGCACCGTGATGGTGACGAGGCCGCTGAGCTCGTCGATGGTGTAGCCCGTGGCGCTGAACGACAGCCGGGTGCGTTCGGCCTCGTCGTTGTCGACGATCGTCAGCGTGGCGCTCGTCGGGGCGACGAGCGTCGCGCCGCTCGCTGCGGACAGCGTGAGCAGCACGGTTTCGTCGGGCTCGTCGGCATCGTCGTCGACGAGCGGAACGTTGAAGGTCTTCGGCGCGGCGTCGCCGTCGAGCCAGTCGAGCTGGCCGCTCACTGGGACGAAGTCCTCGTTCACCGTCGCAGTGCCGGCCTGCGTCGCGTAGCGCACCGAAGCCGCACCGCTGCTGCCGTTTTCGCGCAGCACCGTGATCGTCGCCTGCGGGCCGGATTCGGCTTGCGAGTACGTCGCCGCCGAGAAACGCAGCTCGCCGGTCCGCGCCGCCGGCAGCGACAGCGGCGAAGCCGCGACATAAGCGCCGCCGGTGTAGCCGTTGCCGTCGTAGGCGAGGAAATCGGCGAGCACGTCGGCGACATCGGCGCCGCTGAACACACGCACGCGCGCGATCGAGCCGCCGCCGGTGCCGGTCACCACCTCGGCGCGGCCATCGTCGTCGAGATCGGCTGCGGCCAGGCGCACGCCGCCGGTGAAATTGCCGTCGTAGGGCGCGAAATCGAACAGCTGGGCCTGTCCATTGGCGATGTCGATGCCGACCACGCGCGGCGCGCTGCCTTCGCCGGTCGCCACCGCGATGTCGTCGTCACCGTCGCCGTTGAAATCGGCGACGGCCACGGTCGCTCCTGCGCCCTGCTGGCCGAGCGGGAACAGCACGTCGGTCTGCATCCCGGTGAGGCCATCGTGGATCGAGACGCGCGGAATCTGGCTCGCGAGCGCGACGACGACGTCGTCGATGCGATCGCCAGTGAATTCGCCGGCCGCCACATGCAGCCCGCCGTCGGGCGCCTGCCCGCCGATCGGCAGGAAATCGAGCAGCACCTGGCTCGTGTCGGCGCCGCTGAAGACGCGCACGCGCGCTCCGGCGTTGACGACGATGTCGTCGCGGCCATCGTCGTTGAAGTCGCCCGAGGCGATGTTGAGCCCGCCCGTAAAGCTGGCATCGACCGCGAAGAAATCGGCGATCACGCGGCTGCTGTCCTTGCCGTCGAACACGCGCACGCGCGGGCCCGCTCCGGGGCCGGCCGCGACGATGGTGTCGGGCACGCCGTCGCCGTCGACATCGCCGAGCGCGAGGCGCGCCCCGACGGTGCTCGCTGTGTCGAAAGCGAAGAACTCGTCTGCCCGATGCAGCGGATCGATGTCGTCGTAGACGCGAACCAGGCCGCTGCTGCCCGCGCCGCTGCTCGTCGCCAGCGTCGCGGCCTGCACCGAATGCCCTCCCCCCGCCACCAGCACGACACTGCCGGCGATCACCCATTTAGCTGCTCGCATGCCCAAGCTCCCGGTAGGCCTTTTCTGGGGCCCTCATCCGTGAACCGGAATCGCGCGGCGAATCCCGCCATCGGCGCGAAAAAACTTTTCAGCGGCCGGCTGCCGCCCTCAGGCGCTCGAGGTCGGCGGCGATCTGCTTCGTCACGTCGTGATCCGCGCCATTGGCCGCGCTCGCATCGGCCAGTACCGCCTCGATGCGATCGACCGCCTCGCGCTGGCGCCCCGCGTCGAACCAGTCGAGCGCCTGCTCCCAGCGCGCTTCGAGCGTCTGCGCGTGGCGCGGGCCGAGCCGGCGGCTCAGGCGCTCGACGGCGGCGTCGATGATCGGTAGCGCCTCGCGGGCACGACCGAGCTCACGCAGGCTCCAGGCGTAGGTGTAGGCGGTGAATGCGGCGTCCGGGTGGTCGGCTCCGAGCACCGCTTCGCGTCGCTGCATGATCTCGCGGCGCAGGACCAGGGTCGCCTGCGGATCGACGCTCATGAGCGAGGTCGCGTAGTTGTTGGCGGCCGACAGCGTTTCCGGATGATCCGGCCCCAGGCTCGCGCGCAGCGTCTCGTAGACGAAGCGATCGGAATCGGCGGCCAGCCGCGCTTCGCCGAGATCGGCAAAGGTGGAGGCCAGCGTGCCGGCGACGCGCAGGGTGACGCGATGCTCGCGACCGAGCTCTTCGATCGAGGACTGCAGCAGCGGTTCGAGCAGCGCGCGCGCCTCAGCCGCTTTCGACTGGGCACGCAGCGCCATCGCAAGGTTGTTGGCGTTGCGGATACGCATCAGCGGCGTCATCGCCGGCGACTCGATGGCGAGCAGCGCACGCAGTCTGGCCTCGGCCTCGGCGTGGCGTTCGAGCGCGACGAGGCTGGCCGCCAGGTTGCTCGCGGCAACGATGCTGCGCTCGTCGTTCGCTCCGTAGGCCGATTCGATGCGCGGCACGATGTCGGCGAGCGCGGCCTGGGCCTCGGCGTAACGGCCTTCGAACAGATCGACGCTCGCGAGTTCGCGGCGGCGCAGCCAGACCTCGGGCGCATCCTTGCCATACCGCCGTTCGGTCGCGGCCAGCCGCTGTTGCGCAAGCGAGCGCGCCGCGGGCCAGTCGGGCTGCGCGGTCAGGGCGTCGAACAGGTCCGCTCCCGCCGCAAGCGCCTCGTCGCTGTCATCTCCGAACTCGGCGCTGCGCAGCACGAGCGCACGTTCGAGCTGCGGACGCGCGAGCTGCGGCAGGCCGAGCTGTCTCCAGGCGTTGCCCGCGCTCGCGCGCAGGGCCGCTTCGACCGCCGGCTGGCGTGCGATGCGCTCGTCGATGCTGGCGACCGCGGGTTCGAGCAGGAAGGCCGAAAACGCTTCGCGCGCGCCGTCGACCGGGGACGACAGGGCGGCGTCGCGATCGAACGCGGCCAGCCGCGTTTCGCGCTCGTCGGCCGCCAAGCGTTCGGCCAGGCGCGCACGGGCGCGGCGATGCAGGTCTTCGCTGAAGCGCCGCAGGTCGACGCGCTGCAGCATGCGCGCCTGGAACGCGACCACCTCGGCGAGTTCGGCTCCGCGCCGTTCGGCCCGGTCGCGTTCGAGCCGGGTCTGGTTCGCCTGCCACAGCATGCCGACAACGCCGACGACCAGCGACAGCGCCACCGCACCCGCCGCCGCCGCGCCGAGCCGGTGGCGCCGCACGAACTTAGCCGCGCGATACGCGAAACGGTCCGGCACGGCGAGCACCGGCTCGTGCGCGAGCCAACGGCCAAGGTCGTCCGACAAGGCTTTGGCCGAGTCGTAGCGCCGCTGCGGCTCGAACTGCAGGGCCTTGGCGACGATGCGATCGAGATCGCCGGCGATGCGCCGGGCGAGCCGGCGCTGCCCGGCCTGGCCCGCGACGCGGCGCAGCACCTCGCTCGGCGGCGCCGCGGTTTCGGTGGCCAGTGCCGGCCGGCCATCGCGACGCTCGAACGGCAGCCGGTCGCACAGCAGCAGGTAGAGCATCACGCCGAGCGCGTAAACGTCGGTGGCGGTCGTCACGCCTTCGCCGCGCAGCTGCTCGGGCGCGGCGAAGGCCGGGGTCATCGGCAGCGCTTCACCGGACAGGCGCGTCGCTTCGGGTTGGGTGTCGTCGAGCAGCTTGGCGATGCCGAAATCGAGCAGCTTGACCTCGCCGGATTCGCCGACGAGCACGTTCGAAGGCTTGAGGTCGCGATGCACGACGAGACTGCGATGCGCCTCGTGCACGGCCTCGCAAACCTGGCGCAGCAGCTGCGCGATCCGCTGCGGCGTGCACTGGTGCCGCCGGCACCAGACATCGAGCGGCTCGCCGCGCACGCGCTCCATGACCAAGTACGGGCGGCCGTCCGGCGTCGCGCCGGCGTCGAGCAGGTGGGCAATGTGCGGATGCGAAAGCCGCGCGAGGATGCTGCGTTCGCGCAGGAAGCGGCGCAGCACCGCGTCGGTGTCGAGCCCGCGCTTGAGCAGCTTGATCGCCGCCTCCTGGCGCAGATCCGCATCGGAGCGCGTCGCGGCGTAGACCTGGCCCATGCCGCCACGGCCGATCGGCTCGCCGACGATCCAGGCGCCCAGGCGGGTTCCGGGCGCCAGCGTGTCCTCGATCCCGCACGAAAACCGGACCGCTTCGCCGAGGAATTCGCCGCTGTCGGCGGCCGCCGCAAGCAGGGCGCGCAATTCGGCGAGCAGCCCGGCCTCGTCGCCGCAGCGCTCGATCAGCCGGCGCTCTCGCTCGGGCAACGGCCAGCCGCGCGCCTCATCGAACAGGGCTTCGATGCGCTGCCAGCGCTGCTGTGCTGTCCCCGACGGCGGCTCCACCAATCGATCTCCCCACCGATTGCCGTAAGCGTTACGCTCTCCCCACTCCAGAATTGCATGCCCCCAGCGCCATGTCAGCCAGCGACGACCGCGAGCCCGATCGAGCCCCGGACGCCCAGTCGCTGCTGCCGCTGGTCTACGACGAGCTGCGCCGCATCGCCCGCCGCGAACGGCTACGCGTCTGCGGCGGCGACACGCTGATGACCACCGCGCTCGTGCACGAGGCCTACCTGCGGCTGCGCGACCGCGACGGCATCGGCTCGCGCGCGCACTTCCTGTCGGTCTCGGCGCTCGCGATGCGCGGCATCCTGGTCGACCGCGTACGCACCCAGCTCGCGCAGAAGCGCGGCGCCGGAGCCGATCACGTCTCGATCGACGAGATCGACGACCTGGTGGTCGAGGACGAGCAGCAAGTGCTGGCGGTCGACGAAGCCCTGAACGCGCTCGCCCAGCTCAATCCGCGACTCGTGCGCGTGGTCGAATGCCGTTTCTTCGCGGGCTACAGCGAGCCCGAGACGGCCGAGGCGCTCGGCCTGTCCGAGCGTTCGGTGCAGCGTGATTGGTCGCTCGCCCGGGCCTGGCTCAAGAACTATCTGGCGCCCTGAGCCGCTCGCCGCGGCGCGATCAGCCCGCCAGCACCACGCGGTTCTTGCCCGACTTCTTGGCCGTGTACATCGCCGTGTCGGCGGCGCGGATCAGCGCCTCGCGGCGATCCGGCACGCCACGGCAATGCTCGGGAAACAGGGCGACGCCCAGGCTCGCGCCGATCGACACGATCTGCTGCTCGCCGCCACCGACTTCGAGTTCATAGGGCTGCTTGAGCGCATCGCAGATGAGGTTGGCGAGTTCGAGTACTTGTCCGGCTGCGCTGACGTCTTCGACGATCACTGCGAACTCGTCGCCACCGAGCCGGGCGACGGTATCGCTGCGGCGGATCACCTGGCGCATGCGGCCGGCGATCTGCTGCAGCAGCTGGTCGCCGGCCGGATGGCCGTAGCGATCGTTGACCGGCTTGAAGCCGTCGATATCGATGTAGAGCAGGCCGACGAGCTGGCGGCTGCGATCGGCGCGCGTGAGCGCGTGGTCCATCCTGTCCATGAACAGCGCGCGGTTCGGCAGGTCGGTCAGCGCGTCGTGCGTCGCCCGGTACAGCACCATCTCCTCGGCGCGCTTGCGCTCGATGATCTCGGCTTCGAGCAGCTGGTTGCGCGCATCGAGCTCGGTCACCAGTTTCCGCAGCTGCCGCTTGCCCCGATACAGGTCGAGAAACACGCGCACCTTGCTCTGCAGGATGACGTCGTTGATCGGCTTGGCGATGTAATCGACCGCGCCGAAGCTGTAGCCGCGCAGGCGGTTCATGTCGTCGGCGAACGCGGCGGTGACGAAGATCACCGGCGTCTCCGCGGTGCTGGCCTCCTCGGCGAGCAGGCTGGCGACTTCGAAGCCGTCGATGTCAGGCATCTGCACGTCGAGCAGGATCAGCGCGAATTCGTGATCGAGGCAGGCGGCGAGCGCCTCGTTGCCCGATTGGGCTTCGACGATCTCGGCGCCCGATTTGGCCAGCAGCCGGCGCATCGCGACGAGGTTGGCCGGCGTGTCGTCGACGACGAGGATCTTCGGCAGCGGGGTCTCCTGCGCAGCGTCCTCGCTGGGGCTGGTGGAGGAAGTCGGAAGGTCGGGCATGTCGGGGTTCAGGTTGAGCTGGCCAATTCGACCAGCCGCGGCGCGATGGCCGCCAGTGGGACAAGTTCATCAGCGCCGGCGAGGCGCAGCGCGGCCTCGGGCATCGAGGGCATTTCGGCGTCGTCGAGCGCCTGCACGATCGCGTAGCCGCCGCGCAGCCGCAGCTGGCGCAGGCCGCGCGCGCCGTCGTCGTTGGCGCCGGTCAGCACGATGCCGATCAGCCGGTCGGTCCAGGCATCGGCGGCGGTTTCGAACAGCACGTCGGCCGAAGGCCGCACGAAGCAGACCTTGTCGTCGATCGACAGGCTGAAGCGGTGATCGCGCTCGATCAGCAGGTGATAGCCCGGCGGGGCCAGATAGACGCCGGGGCCGGGCGTGTCGCCCATTTCGGCGATCGTGACCGGCAGCCGCGAATGTGTCTGCAGCACTTCGCAAAGGCCGTAGCCGTCGCTCGTGGCCGTGTGCAGCACGATCATGACCGGCAGCGGGAAATCATCGGGCAGCGCCGACAGCAGGCAGCGCAGCGCCTGGATGCCACCGGTCGACACCGCGACGACCACCGCCGCGTAGCGATCGCTCCAGCGCGCATTCGCCGGCGCGTTCATGGCTTGCGCGCCATCACGCTGCGATACACCGGCTGGCCCGGCGCGACGGGCTTGAAGTCTTCGAAGAACTTGCCGCCGACCGGCCGCTCGCGATCGCCCAGTGCGAGGAAGCCGCCGCGCACGAGGCTGTCGCGGAACAGCCCGATCACGCGCTGCTGAAGTTCTTCGCCGAAATAGATCAGCACGTTGCGGCAGAGGATCAGGTGCATCTCGCCGAACACGCCGTCGACGACCAGATTGTGGTTGACGAAGGTGATGCGCTCGGCGAGCGATTCGTCGAGCTTGATGTGGTTGTACATGGCCGTGTACCAGTCCGACAGCGAGCCGGTGCCGCCGGACTTGATGTAGTTGTCCGAGTACAGCCGCGCCTCGCGCAGCGGATAGATGCCCTCGCGCGCCTTGGCGAGCGCGTCTTCGCTGATGTCGGTCGCGTAGATGCGCGAGCGGTTGTAGAGCCCGCATTCCTTGAGCAGGATCGCGAGCGAATAGGCTTCTTCGCCGTGCGCGCAGCCGGCCTGCCAGATGCTGATCTGCGGATAGCTCGCGAGCACCGGCATCACCTCGCGGCGCAGCAGCTCGAACGACTTCGGGCTGCGGAACATCTCGGAAACCGGCACCGACAGCTTGGCGATGACTTCGGGCAGGTAGCGCTCGTCATGCAGCAGGCGAGCGGTCAGCGCGCTGATCGTCGGCAGGCCGCTGGTCGCGTACAGCGCGCGCACGCGGCGATGGAACGAGGCCTGCGCGTAACCCGTGAAGTCGTAGCCGTAGCGCAGCTTGAGCGCCTGCGTGAACAGTTCGATCTCGATGTCCTGCAGGTCTCGAGCGTCCATTCAGTTCGCCCTCTTCAGATCCAGACCCGGATCTGGGACATCAGCTTCTCGACATCGATCGGCTTGGAACAGTAATCGCTGGCTCCGGCCTCGATGCATTTTTCGCGGTCGCCGGTCATCGCCTTGGCGGTCACCGCGATGATCGGCAGCCTGGCGAAGCGCGGTTGCTCGCGAATCCTGCGGATGGTCTCGTAACCGTCCATGCCGGGCATCATGATGTCCATCAGCACGAGATCGACGTCCGGATTCGCATCGAGCTGGGCGAGCGCCTTGTAGCCGTCCTGCGCCATCGTCACGTCGAGCTTGCGCGTGCGCAGCGCCTTGCTCAGCGCGAAGATGTTGCGCATGTCGTCGTCGACGATCAGCACCTTCTTGCCGGCGACGTCCTTCTGCACGTCGGCGACGCTCGCGGCGGTGGCCGCGTCGCGGCGGCCGAGCGCGTGCAGGAACAGCGAGACCTCGTCGAGCAGGCGCTCGGGCGAACGCGCGCCCTTGATCACGATGCTCTCGGTGTACTGGCGCAGGCGCAGGTTCTCCTCGTCGTCGAGATCGCGGCCCGAGTAGATCACCACGGGCGGCAACGGACCTTGCGCGGACAGCTTGTCGAGCAGGTCGAAGCCCGAAATGTCCGGCAGCCCGAGGTCGAGGATCATGCAGTCGTAGTGGCGCTCGCGCAGCGCGGCTTCGGCCTCCGCCCCGCTCGCGGCCTCGAAGATTTCGGCCGGCTCGTGCTCGAGCAGCTTGCGCACGGCCTTGCGCGCGCCGGCATCGTCGTCGACGAGCAGCACCTGGCGCGCGCCGCGCAGCAGCGCCGAACCGAAATCGATGAGCCGCTGCATCGCGTCGAGCACCGCCTCGCGCGTCACCGGCTTGGTCAGGAAACCCACCGCGCCCGAACTGCTCACGCGCTCGGCCTCGTCGGCCGCTGAGATGATGTGCACGGGCACGTTCGCGGTGGCGGGCTGCCGCTTGAGCTGTTCGAGTACGCTCCAGCCGCTCATGTCGGGCAGCCCGAGGTCGAGCAGCACGCCGAGCAGCGGACGCTCGGCGGCGATGCGCAGGGCCTCGGCACCGGTGGCCGCGACTTCGACCGGCAGCTGCTTGCGGCCGGCCAGCGCAGTCAGGATGCTCGAGAACGCGGCGTCATCCTCGACCACGAGCAGCACCGGCGGCTTGTCGCTCTGCCGCGCTGCCTGCGCGCCCGGCGTCGATGGAGCCGGAGCCTGCGCAGCCGGCGCCACGACCGCTGTGGCGCTCGCGGCGCCAGGCATCGTGGCCTTCGGCGCGGCGGGCGCGTGCAGCGGGACGTCGCCGCCGGCCATCTCGAGCACGTCGGGCAGCGCGAGCATGAAGGTCGAGCCCTTGCCGAGCTCGCTTTCGGCGAACACGTCGCCGCCGAGCAGGCCGGCCATGCCGCGCACGATCGACAGGCCCAGGCCGGTGCCGCCGTAGCGCCGGCTGGTGCTCGAATCGGCCTGCTCGAACGGACGGAACACCTGCTCGATCTTGTCCTGCGGAATGCCGATGCCGGTATCGATCACCGAGAACAGCACCGCGTGCCCGGGCTTGAGGCCCGACAGGTTCAGGCGCTCGACCGGCGCCGGCTCGATACGCAGCGTCACGCTGCCTTCGGACGTGAACTTGAACGCGTTCGACAGCAGGTTGGTGATGATCTGGCCCAGGCGCGTGCCGTCGGTGCGGATCGTCGGCGGCAGCGCCGGGTCGAGTTCGATCTTCAGCGCCAGGTTGCGCGTGCGTGCCACCGGCGCGAAGTTGCGCTCTTCCATCGCCGCGAAATCGGCCAGCACCACGTCCTCGGGAATCACCTGCATGCGCCCGGCCTCGACCTTCGACAGGTCGAGAATGTCGTTGATGAGCTGCAGCAGGTTGCGGCCCGAGTCGTGGACGATGCTCGCGCTCTCGATCTGCTCGGGCAGCAGGTTGCCGTCGTCGTTGTCGGCGAGGCTCTTGGAGAGGATCAGCATGCTGTTGAGCGGCGTGCGCAGCTCGTGCGACATGTTGGCGAGAAACTCGCTCTTGTAGCGGCTCGCGCGCTCGAGTTCATCGGCGCGCTTTTCGAGTTCGGTGCGCGCCGATTCGAGTTCGGCCTGGCGCTGGGTCAGCGATTCGGAGCGTTCGCGCAGGGCCTCGTTGGCGATGCGCAGTTCCTCGGCCTGGGCACGCAGTTCTTCCTCGGACGCCTGCAGGCGCTGGCCCTGCTCTTCGAGTTGGGTGCTGCGCGTGCGCAAGGCCTCGTTGGTGCTCTGCAGCTCTTCCTGCTGGATGCGCAGCGCTTCTTCCGAGGCCTGCAGCTCCTCGGCCTGCGCCTGGGTGACGTCGAGCAACTCCCGCGTCCTGAGGCTGCGGCCGAGCGTCTGCCAGGCCAGCGCGGCCGGGCTCAGCGCTTCCGTCAGCAACTGCTGCACGAGCGGCGCGAAGCCGCCGAGGCTCGCGAGCTCGATCACGCCGACCACTTCGCCGCGCGAAACCAGCGGCGCGAACAGCAGCGAATCGGGCAGGCCGGCGCCGAGGCCCGAGACGATTTCGAAATGCGCAGCCGGCACCGGCGACAGCAGGATGATCTTCTGCTCGCGCATGCACTGGCCGACCGGGCCCTCTCCCGACTCGAAGCTCGTGTGCTTCCAGGCCGAGGCGGCGACGCCGTAGCCCGCGCAGGCTTCGAGCCGATGCGTGTCCTCGTTCCAGCGATAGGCCACCGCATAGCCCGCGCCGCTCCATTCGCAGAACAGGCGCAGCAGGCGATCGCCGAAGCTCTCGTGCCGGTCGGCCAGCTGCAGGTCGCCGATCAGGCGCGCCAGATGCGTCTTGACCCAGTCTTCGTCGCGGCGCTGACGTACGAGCTGGTTGAGCTTGTTCAGGGACTGGGCGAACAGGCCCACTTCGTCGCCGCGCCACTGATACGGAATGCGGTCCTTGTAGTCGCCCGCGGCGATCGGATCGAGCAGCCCGGTCAGGCGCCCGAGCGGCTCGGCGACGCTGCGGCGCACCATCGTCAGCGCCCACCAGGTGGCGAGCAGGCCGACGAGAAACACCCCCCCCATCGTGACCTTGCCGAGCGAGTTGTTGCGCTTGAGCGTGCGCATGCGCTGCTCGAGCAGCACGCGCTCGTCCTGCTCGATTTCGGACAGCAGCTGCTGCAGGGCGGCGATGTGATTCGAGCCGATCGACAGCAGGTCGAGCACGTCCTTGCGCTCGCGCAATTGCTCGCCGGGCCTGAGGCGGCGCAGCAGCTCCAGCGCGGGATCGATGAACACCGACGTCCAGAGCGAAAGCTCCTGGTTCACGCGCGCGAGGCGCGCCTGCTGTCCCGGGTTGTCGTGCGTGAGCACGTTGATCGCCTGCAGCGCCTCGTCGAACTTGCGCTGCTCGTCGGCGAAATCCTGCAGCCGGGCCGTGTTGCTCGTCAGCAGGCCGTCGCGCAGCGCGTGGCGCATGCGCATGAGGCCCGAGTCGATCTGCCCGGTGACGAGCAGCACTTCGTGGGTGTGGACGGTCCAGTCGCGCGCCTCCTGCTCGCGGCGCTGCATCCAGACGAAAGCCAGGCAGGCGACCAGGAAGGCCAGCATGATCAGGCTCAGCCCGAGCCTGGCCTTGTTGATCAGCGATAGATTCAGCAGCCAGCGCGAGCCGGCCGATTCCTTGCGACCGGACGCCGCAGGCTCAGCCATGTGAGCCGCTTTGCGGGCGTGCCTGCGCTGCGGCCTCGAGCTTGGTGGCGATGAAATCCTTGTGCGGCACGTAAAGCAGGTCGGCGAACTTGCGCAGCAGATGCTCCTCGTGCGCATCGAGCTTGCCGTCGGCGTAGGCGACCTGCCAGAGCATGCTCATGATCTGCAGCTTGTCGGCGGGCTGCAGCGAGGCGTTGAGGCTGCCGACGAACTCGTGCAGCGAAACGGCCTTGCGCGCCTGCTCGCCGGCTTCGGCGAGCAGGGCTTCGAGTCCGCCGGCATCGAGTCCGAAGTAGCGCTGCAGCGAGCTTCGGACCTGCGCGATCTCGTCGGCGCTCTGGTCGAAATCCGCGCGCGCGCATTCGAGCAACAGCACGGCCACGGCGAGCCGCTGACGAGCCGCCGGATCGACCGGCGGGCTTTCGAAATGACGCAACAGCTTCTGCCACATGAAACCGGCCCCGTGAAACCGCTCTAGAACGAAAAGCCCGCGCGCAGGTTGAACACGTCGTCGGAGCCGATGCGCTCGTATTCGGGCGTCAGCTCGAACAGCAGCATCGAGATGCGCAGGCCCACGAACAAGCGGGCGTCGTCGACCTTTTCGTCGTCGAGCGTCGCGCTGACGCTGCCCTTGGTCTTGACCTTGCCCCAGACGTAGCCGACGCCCGCGTACGGCGTCAGGAAGGCGAAGCCCTTGGAGGCGGTGACGTCGAGGCCGTAGCTGTCGACGCCGACGTCATCGACGCCGCCGACGTTGCTGTACGAGCCGCGCACCGCGAGCGCCGGTGTGGCGACGCCGCCTTCGAGGATCGCGTAGCGCACTTCGGCGCCGAACACGTCGGCCTCGGCGCCTGGCACGTAGCCGTAGTAGGCACCCAGGTCGACACCGAACGGCAGGCCTTTGTGGGCGACGATGCCGGCCATGCCGATACCGGAGATGTCTTCGCCGGTCAGGGTTTCCCAGGCGTCCTTGTCGACCGACATGTAACTGCCGAAAGCGCCGATGCCGAAGCCGGTCAGGCCGGTGGCCTCGGCCGGGGCGAGCGCCTTGTAGCTATAGGCGTGGACGAGGTCTTCGGAGACCTTCTTGAAGGCACCCCGATCCGGGTTGACGATGTCGAAGTCGTCGGCGAAGGCCGATTGGGCGAACAACAGGCAGCAGGCTGCAGCGAGTTCCTTTTTCATTATGGTGTGCTCCGGCTGATGACCGCGTGGGCGACGCGTTGTGGGTTTGAGAATAGCTCAGGGCTGGTCGAGATGACGCTCGATGAAGGCGCCGGCCGCAGACTGCAGGTCGCCGAGCCGCCCGTTGAAGAAATGCCCGGCGCCATCGACGGTGACGAGCTCGGGCGGCGGATCGTAGGCATCGAGCGCGGCGGCGGTTTCGTCATAGGCGACGACGTCATCGTCGCGGCTGTGAATGACGAGCCAGGGACAATCCGGCCGCTGCGGCCGCTCGGCATAAGCGAAGCGTCCGCCGAACGGCGGGGCGACGCTGATCTGCAGGCTCGGCCGCGCCCGCTCGGCGGCACGCACGCTCACATAGCCGCCAAACGAAAAACCGGCCAGCAGCAACGGCGAAGCGGCCGGCATGCGCTGGCGCAGCCAGTCGACCATCAGCAGGGTGTCTTCGGTTTCGCCGACGCCCTCGTCGTGCGTGCCGGCGCTCTTGCCGACGCCGCGGAAGTTGAAACGCAGCGCGTAGAAGCCGGCCTTGAGCGCGATCGAGGCCAGCGTGTACGTGACCTTGTTGCTCATCGCCCCGCCGAACAGCGGATGCGG
Organism: Hydrocarboniphaga sp. FW305-C-57; assembly: GCF_058783045.1. Lineage (NCBI taxonomy): Bacteria > Pseudomonadati > Pseudomonadota > Gammaproteobacteria > Nevskiales > Nevskiaceae > Hydrocarboniphaga > Hydrocarboniphaga sp. FW305-C-57. Next base: position 416,702 of record NZ_JBYSYG010000002.1, read on the forward strand.
ATGGCAGATGACGGCGTAGCCGCGGACCGCGGACCGGGGGGCGGCGAGGATCACCTCGACGTCGCCGGCGGCGCCGGGCAGCAGCAGGTCGTGGGAAGCGCCCGGGGCGGGCAGATCGTCGGTGGAGCGGGTCATCGCGCCAGTGTACGGAATCGCCTCGTCGGCAGCTGAATGCGGCAGCCCAGCTCGCGGCCCAGTTTGTGTAAGCTGCCGCCTCGCATGACTCCCTTCTTCCGTGACTTTTTCGGGCGCATCTGGCCGGCCGCTCGCACGCTGCCGGCAGTCGATCTGCGCTCGCTCGCCGTGTTCCGCTTCGGGCTCGGTCTGCTGGTGTTCTTCGACGCCTGCGGACGCTTCGGCGACATCGGCGCCTTCTACGGTCTCGACGGCCTGCTGCCGCCTTCGGCGCTGGCTGGTGAACTCGGCAGCTGGCGCTGGTCGCTGCACCTCGTCAACCACAGCACTGCCTTCCAGACCCTGCTGATCGGGGTCCAGGCGCTCGCCGGCCTGGCGATCGCGGCCGGCCTGCGCACACGGCTGGCGACGCTGGTCGCCTGGGTGCTCGCGGTATCGCTGTGCAACCGCAACCCGCTCGTGATCGGGCCCGGCGACGTCCTGCTGTGCGCCCTGCTGTTCTGGAGCCTGTTCCTGCCGCTGGCCGGACGCTGGAGCATCGACGCCACGCTCAGCGAGGCCCCGCCGCTGCCCGCGCGCCTGCAATCGGCGGCCGCCATCGCGCTGACGCTGCAGGTGCTGTCGCCGTTCTTCTTCGACGCCCTGCACCGCGGCGGTGGCGGTGACTGGGCCGGCTGGCAGCGCGTGTTCGCGCTGGCCAGCCTCGAACGCGGCCTCGCACCATGGCTGGCGACGCATCCGCAGCTGCTCGCCGCGCTGAGCGCCTGGAGCCAGTGGCTGCAATGGCTCGGCCCGCTGCTGTTGCTGCTGCCCCTGCCGGTGATCGCGCAGCGCTTCGACCTGCGCGGCATCGTGCGCCTACTCGTGCTGCCGCAGCTCGCCGTGCTGGTGCTGCTGATGCTCACGTCGACCGCGCTCGGGCTGCTGAGCTGGCTGCTGCTGGTCGGGCTGTCGGCCCTGATCGGCAGCGGCTTCTGGGAGGCGCTCGAACGCCGTCGCCAGCTGCGCTCGCCCACGCCTCTGCGCGTGTTCTACGACGACGGCTGCGCCCATTGCCGCACCGCCTGCCGGCTGCTGATCGGCCTGTTGCTCGTCGATGCCGACCTGCAGCCCGCGCGCGGCAACCGCCGGGCCGACACGCTGGCCCGCGCCAACGATTCCTGGGTCGTGTTCGACCGCGACGACAGCGCCCACCTGCGCGGCGAAGCCCTGCTGCTGCTGATCCGCCGCTCGCCGCTGCTCGGCTGGATCGGCCGCTGGCTCGCGCGCCCGGCCTTGAGCGCCCAGGCCGACCGGCTCTACATGCAGCTGGCCCCGCATCACCAGCGCTGGGGCCGGATCGGGCGCAACCGCTGGTCCTCGCCGGCCGGAGCCGTGCGCAGCGGCCGCTGGATCGCCGTCGCCACGGTGCTCGTGCTCGGCGGCAACCTGCTCGGACTCGCGGGCCCGAACAACGGCCTGCGGCAGCTGCTGAGCCCGCCGCTGCAGCTGCTGCGCCTCGACCAGCGCTGGGACTGGTTCGCCCCGGCGGCGCTGCGCGAGGACGCGCACTGGCTCGCCCCGGGCGTGCTCGGCAACGGCACCGAGACCGACGTGCTCGATCCCGATCCGGCCGACGACGACATTCGCTGGCGCTATTACGAGGACCGGCTCGCCGAACCGCGCCACCGCAGCCTGCTGCCGGTCTGGGCCGGCCGCCTCTGCGACGAGTGGAACGAGGGCCGCCCGGCCGGCGATGCCGAACGGCTCGCCGAGTTCAAGCTGATCCGCATCGTTCGCCCGATCGACGCCAGGGCCCAGCCCGAACAGCGCGTGCTGCTGCGCCAGCAGTGCCCCGCCCCGTAGAGAGCCCGTGACGCCCGAACTGATCGACATCGGCGCCAACCTGGCGCACGAGAGCTTTGCGGCCGATTTCGACGCCGTGCTCGAGCGCGCGGCCGCGGCCGGCGTGTCGACGCTCGTCGTCACCGGCAGCTCGGCCGAGAGCGCCGAGCAGGCCGCCGCGCTCGCGGCCCGCCATCCGGGCCGGCTCTACGCCACCGCCGGCCTGCATCCGCATCACGCGAGCGACTGGACGCCCGCGATGGGCCAGCGCTTCCGCGAGCTCGCGGCCCAGCCCGGCGTAGTCTCGCTCGGCGAATGCGGGCTCGATTACTTTCGCGACTTTTCGCCGCGCGAAGACCAGCGCCGCGCCTTCGCCGCGCAGCTCGAGATCGCGGTGGAACTCGGCCTGCCGGTGTTTCTGCACCAGCGCGACGCGCATGCGGATTTTTTTGCCCTGCTGCGCGAATACCGCAGCCGGCTCGGCGACGTGGTCGTGCACTGCTTCACCGACACCGCCGAAGCGCTGGCCGATTACCTGGCCATCGACTGCCACGTCGGCATCACCGGCTGGATCTGCGACGAGCGCCGCGGGCGGCATCTGATCGAGGCCGTGAAGCTGATCCCGGACGATCGGCTGCTGATCGAAACCGACGCGCCCTACCTGCTGCCGCGCACGGCGCCCAAGTCCGCGCAGAAATCCGTGTACCGGCGCAACGAGCCCTGCTACCTGCCCTACGTGCTCGACGCGCTCGCGAGCGCGCGCGGGCAGGAGCGCGTCGAGCTCGCAGCGATCACCACCCGTAACGCGCGGCGGTTTTTCTGCATCGAGGCGTCACCGTAAACCTTCGGTTCTTTTTCGCCGGAGCCGATGGGACAATGCGCCCATGAAGCTCAAGCCCGCCGATCTCGCCGCGCACCTGTCGCGCCAGCTGCTGCCGATCTACGTCGTCGCCGGCGACGAGCCACTGCTGATCCAGGAATCGCTCGACGCCATCCGCACCGCCGCCCGCAAGCGCGGCTTTTCCGAACGCGAGATCCTCGACGTCGAAAAGGGCTTCGAGTGGCATCAGCTGACCGAGGCCTGCAACAGCCTGTCGCTGTTCGCGAGCCAGCGCATCATCGAGGTGCGCATGAACTCGGGCTCGCCGGGTACCGAGGGCAGCGCGGTGCTGCAGCAGGTGGCCGAGCATCCGGCGCAGGATCTGCTGATCATCGTCACCTGCGGTGCGCTCGACACGCGCCAGCGCAATGCCGCCTGGTACACCGCGATCGAATCGGCCGGCGCGAGCGTCTATGCCTGGCCGATCGCCGACCAGTTCGAAGACTGGCTCGCCGGCCGCCTGCGCGCCGCGGGCCTGGCGCCCGATCCGGACGCCCTGCGCCTGCTCGCCGAGCGCACCGAGGGCAACGCGCTCGCCGCGGCCCAGGACGTCTCCAAGCTCGCGCTGCTGTTTCCGGGCTCGGCGATCGGTGCCGAACAGGTGCGCGAGGCGGTCGCGGACAGCGCCCGCTTCGACGCCTTCGACCTGACCGAACGCATGCTCTCGGGTGACGGCCCGGGCACCACGCGCAGCCTCGCGCGGCTGCGCGAGGAAGGCGTCGAGGTGCTCGAGCTGCTCGGCGCGGTGAACTGGTGCCTGCGCCAGTGGGCCGAGGCCCAGGCCATGCTGGCCAAAGAAGGCGACGTGCAGCGCGCGGTCGATGCCGCCCGCATCGCGCGTCCGCGCCAGGGGCCGTATCAGAAGGCGCTGCGGCGGACGCGGCTGCCGCAGGTCTACGGCTGGATGCGCAAGGCGGCGGTCATCGACCAGCTCGCCAAGTCCACCGGCGGCAAGGAACAGGCCTGGGAAGAGTTGCTAACATTGGTCCTGACGGCCACCGGGGCCGCACCCCAATTGAAGTTAGGGACTCTAGGCAGCCGAGCATGAACGTCACCGCGGTGAAATCCGCCAGCAGCAAGCAGATCGATGTCGCCGCCTACATGCGCGAGAAGGGCCAGCGCGCACGCGCCGCCGCCCGCCTCGTCGCGCGTGCCGACACCGGCGCCAAGAACGGCTGCCTGTTCTCGCTGGCGCAGATCCTGATCGACGAGAAGCGCGCGATTCTCGCCGCCAACGCCGAGGACATGCGCCTGGGCCGGGCCAACAAGCTCGACGCCGCGCTGCTTGATCGCCTCGAACTCAACGAGGCCCGCATCGAAGCGATGGCCGACGGTGTGCGCCAGGTCGCCGCGCTGCCCGACCCGGTCGGCGAGATGACCGACATGAAGCTGCGCCCGTCCGGCATCCAGGTCGGCCGCATGCGCGTTCCGCTCGGCGTCGTCGGCATCATCTACGAATCGCGTCCGAACGTGACCGCGGACGCCGCCAGCCTGTGCCTGAAGTCCGGCAACGCCGCGATCCTGCGCGGCGGCTCCGAAGCCATGCAGAGCAACCAGGCGATCGCGCGCTGCATCGCGCGCGCGCTGCGCGACGCCGGCCTGCCCGAGGACGCGGTGCAGATTCTCGACATCACCGACCGTCGCACGGTAGGCGAACTCGTGGCGATGCCGGAGTTCGTCGACGTGGTGATTCCGCGCGGCGGCAAGGGCCTGGTCGCGGCGGTCTCGAACGGCGCGCGCGTGCCGGTCATCAAGCATCTCGACGGCGTCTGTCACGTCTACATCGACGCCGAAGCCGATCTCGACAAGGCCACCGCGATCGCGGTCAACGCCAAGACCCAGCGCTACGGCACCTGCAACACGATGGAGACGCTGCTCGTCGACGTGTCGATCGCGCAGCAGGCGCTCGACCGCATCGCGCCGATCTATCGCGAAGCCGGCGTCGAGCTGCGCGGCTGCGAGCGCACGCGCCGCATCCTGTCTGACGCCAAGCCGGCCACCGAGGACGACTGGCGCGAGGAATACCTGGCGCCGATCCTCGCGATCCGCGTGGTCGACGGCTTCGACGACGCGCTCGATCACATCGCGCTCTACAGCTCGGCGCACACCGACGCGATCGTCACCGAGAACTACACCAAGGCGCGCCGCTTCCTGCGCGAAGTGGACAGCAGCTCGGTGATGGTCAATGCCTCGACGCGCTTTGCCGACGGCTACGAGTACGGCCTCGGCGCCGAGATCGGCATCAGCACCGACAAGTTCCATGCGCGTGGTCCGGTCGGGCTCGAAGGACTCACCTCGCAGAAGTGGGTCGTGCTCGGCGACGGGAATGTTCGTTGAGGATCGTCCTTTGATGAGCCGGGGCGCATGAGTCGGTTGCGCGGCGGCAGCGGGTGGCGGCGCTGAACGCTCCGCTCGGCATCTTCGGCGGCACCTTCACGCCCATCCACAACGGGCATCTGCGACTCGCGCTGGAATTGCGCGAACGCCTCGCGCTCGCCACGGTGCATCTGATCCCGAGCTCGAGCCCGCCGCATCGCGATGCCCCGCAGGTGTCGCCCCAACGCCGTTTCGACTGGGTGCGCCTGGCCATCGGCAGCGAGGGCGGACTGATCGCCGACGACCGCGAACTGCGCCGCCAGGGCCGCTCGTACACCTACGACACGCTCGCGAGCCTGCGGCTAGAGCATCCCGATCGTCCGCTCGTGCTGCTGCTCGGCGACGATGCGGCGAACCAGTTCCACACCTGGCATCGCTGGCGCGAGATCACCGATCTGGCGCACCTGGTGTTCGTCGAGCGGCCATTCGAGCCGCCGGCTCCAGCTCCCGAACTGGTCGCCCATCTGCGCGGCCGGCGCGTGCACGAGGCTTCCGATCTGCACGCGCGTCCCCACGGTCTGTGGATGTCCACGCACATTCCGCCGCTGGCGATTTCTTCAACCCGCATCCGCCGTCTCCTGAAGGCGGGGCGGTCCGTCCGCGGCCTCGTTCCCGAGGCCGTGATTTCGTCGTTCACACCCGAGGACATCAGCCTTCTCTCACATGATGAAGACCCAGCCTATGACTGACATCGCCCGCCACGCTCTCGAAGACCTCAAGGCCATCGACTTGCGCGTCCTCGACGTGCGCGGAATCACCACCATCACCGACACCATGATGATCTGCACGGGCACCTCGAGCCGGCATGTCGCCGCGCTCGCACGCAACGTGATCGACAAAGCCCGCGAATCCGGCCTCAAATCGATGGGTGTGGAAGGCCTCGAAGAAGGCGAATGGGCGCTCGTCGATCTCGGCGAGGTGGTGGTGCACGTCATGCAGGCGCAGACGCGGGCGTTCTACCAGCTCGAAAAGCTCTGGGACATGGCGCCGCCCATGCAGCGCCAGGCCAACGGCTGACGCGAGGTCTCGTCGGTGAAAGTGCGCCTCGTCAGCGTCGGCGGGCGCATGCCGGACTGGGTCGACACGGCCTGGGCGGATTACGTCAAACGCCTGCCGCGCGAGTTCCGGCTGGAGCTCGTCGAACTGCCGCTCGCACCGCGCGGCAAGAACACCGACATCGCGCGTGCCAAGCAGCATGAGGGCGAGCGCGTGCTCAAGGCGATTCCGGAAGGCTCGCGCATCGTCGCGCTCGACGAGCGCGGCGAGCACTGGAGCAGCCTCGACCTCGCCGAGCAGCTCAGGCGCTGGCAGGCCGATGCGCGCGAAGTCTGCCTGCTCGTCGGCGGTCCCGACGGCCATGCGCCCGAGGTGATCCAGAAAGCGCAGCAGAAATGGGCGCTATCGAAACTCACGCTGCCGCATGCGCTCGTGCGCGTGCTGCTCGCCGAGCAGCTGTACCGGGCGACGACGCTGCTCGCCGGCCACCCTTACCACCGCGCCTGAGCCGCGAGTCTAGTCGCCGGCCGGGTAGACCAGTCCGGCGAGTTCGGTTCGGCTCGAAACGCCGAGCTTGCGATATACGCGATAGAGATGATTGGCGACCGTCGACGGCGCGACGCCGATCTTGCGCGCCGCCTGCTTGAACGACAGCCCCTGCGCAACCGCATGCACGATCTCGCGCTCCCGCGCGGTGAGCCGATCGAGCGGACCGGCTTCCCAGATGTGCAGCAGGAACAGGTCGCCAAGCGGCTGGCACTTCACCGCGAGCCCGTCGACCATCACCGTGCTGCCGGACTTGGGCAGCGGAAACGGCAGCTGCTGCGGCTTGGCGCGCCGCGGGAAATGCTTGTCGAGCGCATCGAGCAGCCGCGGCTGCACCTCGTGAAACACGCCGGTGGCATCGACCACCGCCGCTCCGCTGCCGGGCGGCCGATCGCTGCCCTGCAGCTGGTTCACGAAGAAGGCATGCGAGTGCGCGTTGAACAGGTGAAAGTTGATGCGCCGCTGCGCGTCCTTTTCGGCCGCGCTGAATCGCGCCTGCGGATTCTTGCGATACAGCGTGACGAGCGAGTAAAGCCCGCTGCGCTCGTCCATGTGCGCGGTGCTCAGAATGCGCTCGATGCCAACCGGCTTGAACGCCTGTCGATAGAGTTCGCTGCGATGGAAGGCCTCGTCGTCGAGCACGCTCTCCATGTCGGTCGGCTGGTCGAGATCGGCGATGATGCGCTGGAACAGCGGATTGATGTGGTGCGTGGCCTCGAGCCTGGAAGGGAAATCTGCCGGCAGGCCGACCATCGTCACCGTGTGGAAGCGAAAGCTCTCGATGCTGCCGCTGGCCCAGATCGCGGCATCGTGCGGAATCACCTGCGCGAGTCGGGTCAGCGCCCAGCTGCGGTATTCGCTCGGAGAAACCGCGAGCACCGAGCGATAGAGCCGTGCAATGTAGCGATCGACCGTATCGACCCGTTCGTTGGGCTCGTTCTGCACGCTGGGCTGCTCCAAGCCGGCCTCCCCTTCTCGTTGCGCCAATCGATGGAAGTCTCGAAATGTAGCAGCACCGGCTGGATTGGGCGAAGGTTCAGCTTCGGCTAATCACGCGCCTCAAGACTGGGCGCACTTTCGAGCCCTGGAGTGGGACCATGCATAAAGTCGTGACGACCGCGTTCGCCGCGGTGCTGTCGATGTTGTCGATCACCGCGTCCGTCGGCGCCCTCGCCGAGGACGAACCGCCTGCCGGCGAAAAGGGCGCAGCAAAACCCGTCAGCCAGGAGACCTACTCCTCGGACGAAATCCTCGCCAAGGGCAAGGACTTCTTCGGCGCCACCACCGAAGGGCTCGCCAAGGCGATCGAGAAGGTGTTCGCCGAGCAGGGCCAGCCGAACGCCTACATCCTCGGCGAGGAAGGCGGCGGCGCCTTCATCGCCGGCCTGCGCTACGGCAAGGGCACGCTCTATTACAAGGGCAGCGAAGGCAATGCCGGCCTGCCGATCTTCTGGCAGGGGCCTTCGGTGGGCTGGGATTTCGGCGGCAACGCGTCGAAGTCGTTCACGCTGGTCTACAACCTGCGCAACACCGACCAGATGCTGCAGCGCTTTCCGGGTGTCGACGGCAGCATCTACGTGGTCGGCGGCCTCGGCGTGAACTACCAGCGCAGCGGCGACATCACGCTGGCCCCCATCCGCACCGGCGTCGGCCTGCGCGCGGGAGCCAACGTCGGCTACCTGCACTACACGCTCAAGCGCTCGCTGGTTCCGTTCTGATGGCGGGCGGCCGAGGTCCGCGTCAGCGGAACCTCGCGCTCGTCGCGGGGTCTCAACGAAGCACCGAATGCCCGGCTCGCCGGGCATTCGTTTGCTAGACTCGGATCGATGACCTCGGGTCACCCCCTCTCAGGAGAGCCTCATGAAGGACCTGCAACCTCAATATCGCGGCGCCACCGTCGCCAACGGCCGCTTCGGCACGACCGGCGCCGTCTCGCCTGCGCACAAGGTGCTGCGCAATACCTATCTGCTGCTGTCGATGACGCTGCTGTTCAGCGCGGCGATGGCGGGCGTTTCGATGGCCGTCGGCGCTCCGTACGGCCTGAGCCTGATCTGCTCGTTCGCGGCGATGGGCCTGCTGTGGTTCGTGGTTCCGCGCACCGCCAATTCCGAGTCCGGCATCTACGTGGTGTTCGCGGTGACCGGCCTACTCGGCTTCGGCCTCGGCCCGATTCTCAATGCCTACATCAATCACCTCGCCAATGGCACGCAGGTGGTGGTGATGGCGCTGGGCCTCACCGGCACCATCTTCCTTGGCCTGTCCGCCTATGCGGTCAAGAGCAAGAAGGACTTCTCGTTCATGCGCGGCTTTCTGGTCGGCGGCATCCTGCTGGCCTTCGCGCTGAGCATCGGCGTGCTGATCGCCTCGCTGTTCGGCGTGCAGCTGCAGCCGCTCGCACTCGCGGTGTCGGCGATGTTCGCGCTGCTCATGTGCGGCATGATCCTGTATCAGACCGGTGAGATCGTGAACGGCGGCGAGACCAACTACGTGCTCGCCACGGTCACGCTCTACGTGTCGATCTACAACCTGTTCACGAGCCTGCTGCACATCCTGGGCTTCGCCTCGAACGACGACTGATCGAACGCCTCATTCAAGAGCCCCGCTACGGCGGGGCTTTTTGTTGGCGGATTTCATGGATGGGTTTGGGAGACCGATGATGAACTGGAGCGTGCTGGGCCAGACCGCAGGCCTGCTGGTACTGTCGAACGTGTTCATGACGATGGCCTGGTACGGCCATCTCAAGGGGCTCAAGGACAAACCCTGGATCATCGCGGCGCTGATCTCCTGGGGCATCGCGCTGTTCGAATACCTGCTGCAGGTACCGGCCAATCGCATCGGCTCGTCGGCGCTGTCGCTGCCTCAGCTCAAGATCCTGCAGGAGGTCATCACGCTCGCGGTGTTCGTGCCGTTCGTGGTGCTCTACATGAAGCAGCCGATCAAGCTCGACTTCCTGTGGGCCGCGCTGTGCATGGTCGGCGCGGTGTACTTCATTTTCAGAAGCTAGCCCTTTTCAGGTCCTGGACGGCGGCATGCGCCGCTCGGCGTCGATCAGCGCGCGCTTGCGGTCGAGGCCCCAGCGGTAGCCGCCGAGACTGCCGTCGCCGCGAATCACGCGATGACACGGCACGATCACGCCGATGCGATTCGACGCGCAGGCGCTCGCCACCGCGCGCACCGCGCGCGGGCTGCCGATGCCTTCGGCGACTTCGGTGTACGAGCGCAGCTCGCCGGCCGGAATGCTCAGCAGATAGGTCCAGACGCGATGCTGGAACGCGGTTCCACGCAGGTCGAGCGGCAGCCCGACGGCCGGCGCACGGCCTTGCAGATGCGCCGACAGCGCCTGCATCCAGGCCGCGAATTGCGCGGCCGACGAAGCCGGCATCGAGGTGATCGAGGCCTGCGGAAACTCGCTCGCGAGCTGTTCGAGCAGGCTGGCCTGGCTGTCGCCGAACTGCACGAAGCAGAGCCCGCGATCGCTCGCGGCCATCAGCAGCGGCCCGAGTTCGGTCTGCTCGACCGCATACGACAGGCTCACGCCCTTGCCGCCCGCGCGGTACTGGCCCGGCGTCATGCCCAGGTGCGCGGCCGTGCGCTCGTAGAGACGGCTCGCCGAGCCGAAGCCGGCGTCGTAGATCGCGTCGGTCACCGCGGCCTCGTCGCGCAGCCCGCTCTTGAAGCGGCGCAGGCGCAGGGCCTCGATGTACTGCCTCGGGCTCACGCCGGTGACGGCCTTGAAGCGGCGCTGCAGGTGAAAGCGGCTCAGGCCGGCCTGGCTCGCGAGATGATCGAGGGTGAGCGATTCGTCGAGATGCGTCTCGATGTAGCGGCACAGCGCGCTGATGCGGTCGAGGTCGGCCGCGGCGGAAGTCGTCGATGTGGTCGGGGTCATGTCGTTCTCCTGATGCGCTGCATCTTCGCGTGCGCCGCCCGATCGAACCATCCGATTGTTGCGCCGTTGCCAAATTCAGCCTCGGCACCCGGCTCGGACTTAGAATCGGGCTCCAGCTGACCTTTCGTCCGATCATGCCGCCGCTCGCGAGCCTCCGTCATCGCTGCTTCGCCACCCTGCTCGCCGTGCTCGTGAGCGCCTGCGCCGGCAAACCCGAGCCGGTCGCGCCGCCACCGCCGATGGTTGCGGTCAAGCCGAGGGTCGGCATCGCGCTCGGCGGCGGCGCCGCGCGCGGCTTCGCGCACGTCGGCGTGCTCAAGATGCTCGAATCGCAGGGCATCGTGCCGGACCTCATCGTCGGCACCAGTGCCGGCAGCGTGGTCGGCGCGCTCTACGCGGCCGGCCACGGCGGTTTCGAGCTGCAGGAAATGACCTTCGACCTCGACCGCGCCGCGTTCGCGGACTGGCAGCTGTTCGGCCGCGGACTGCTGCGCGGCGAGGCGCTGCAGAAGTTCATCAACGACAAGGTCGGCAACCGGCCGATCGAATCGCTCGACAAGCCGTTCGCCGCAGTGGCGGCCAAGCTGCGCACCGGCGAAGGCGTGCTGTTCACGCGCGGGGACGTCGGCCAGGCCGTGCGCGCCTCGTCGGCGATTCCGGGCATCTTCGTCTCGCCCGTCATCAACGGCGAGGAATACGTCGACGGCGGCACCGTGAGCCCGGTTCCGGTCAACTACGCCAAGCGCATGGGCGCGGAAATCGTCATCGCGGTCGACATCAGCCAGCCTGTCGCCGAAGTGCCGAGCAACAGCTCATTGGCTTCGGTGCTCAAGGCCTTCGACATCATGGGCAACGCGCTCAAGGCCAACGAGCTGCCGACCGCGGACGTGATCATCGCTCCGAACGTCAAAGGCCTGGCGACGACCAATTTCGAGACCAAGCAGAAAGCCATCCTCGAAGGCGAGCGCGCAGCGCTCGCGGCGGTGCCGAAGATACGCGAACTGATCGCCCAGAAGACGCGCATGATGCCGGCCGACCAGGTGCCGGCGCCGATCAAGCCGGGCTCGGCGAATTAGCCGCGACGCCAGGCGTGAACGCTCCGGTCGCCTCCGCCGCATTCGAACGCGCCGACTGGTTCGCGACTTCGCTGCGCAAGATCGCCGGGCGCGAGATCAAGGGTGGCAACCGGCTCACGCTGCTGCTCGACGGCCCGCAGGCCCACGAGGCGCAGCTGCGCGCGATCGCGCAGGCGCAGCATCACGTGCATCTGGAAACCTACCTGCTGACCGACGACGAGCTCGGCACGCGCTACGCCGAAGTGCTGCAGCAGCGTGCTCGAGCCGGCGTGAAGGTGCGGCTGATGCTCGACGGGCTCGGCGCCTCGGGCGCAGGCGACGAGTACCGCGAGGCGCTGCGCGAGGCCGGCGTCGAGCTGCGCGAGTTCAACAGCATCAATCCGTTCAAGAATCCGCGCGTCTGGCGCATGACCCGGCGCTCGCATCGCAAGACGCTGATCGTCGACGGCCGCATGGCGTTCACGGGCGGCGTCAACATCACCGACGAATACCGGCGCTCTCCCGACGATCCGACGCCCGCCGTCGGCAGCGAGCGCGGCTGGCGCGATACGCAGGTCATGCTCGAAGGCCCGGCGGTCGCCGAGTTCCAGCAGATGTTCCTGATGTACTGGGCACGCCTCGGCGCGCTGCGCGACGAGGACGGCTGCTATCGCAGCGAACCGGTCGCCGAAGCCGCGGCGCGCGTCTGCGCGATCACCGACCAGGGCGAGGATTTCGTCGATCACCTGATCACCGATGCGCCGCCCGCGCACCTCATGCAGCTGCGACCGAAGTACCGCGTCGAACCGCGCATCTATCACGCGTACCTGTCGGCGATCCGGCTCGCGCGCGAGCGCATCTGGATCACGCAGGCCTATTTCGCGCCGAACGGCAGGTTGATCCGCGCGCTCGCCGCGGCGGCGCGGCGCGGAGTCGACGTGCGCCTGCTGCTACCGAGCATCAGCGACGTGCCGCTCGTGCGCTACGCGGGCCGGCGCCGCTATGCGCGCCTGCTCAGGTCCGGCGTGCGCATCTGGGAATACCAGCAGGCCATGCTGCATGCCAAGACCGCCGTCGTCGACGGTGTCTGGGCCACGGTGGGCTCCGCGAACCTCGACTACCGCAGCCTGTTCCACAACGACGAGGCGAACGCCTTCATCGTCGATGCAGGCTTTGCGCGGGAACTCGAGCGCGTGTTCGAGCACGACTTGCGGCATGCCGGCGAAATCCAGCTCGCGCAGTGGAAACGGCGCGGCTGGTTCGATCGCCTGATGGAGCTGTTCGCAGGCTCCATCAAGCGTCTCCTTTAGCGACGACGCTCAGCGGCTCGAAACGGTCTCGCCGCGAATGCCGGCGATGCGCTTGGCTTCCTTGAAGTGCTTTTCGCACGCGGCTTCGTCGCCGTTCTGCGCGCTTTCGACGGCCAGCGAGATCGAGCGCTGCGCCTTTTCCTTCTTTGCCTGGTTCGAGAGCTTGGAGATATCGGATTCGACGGCCTGGGCCGAGGATACGCAATCGGCGACGGCCGGCAGCGAGGCCAGACCGAGCGCGGACGCGAACAGCGCGAGCGAGAGCTGCTTTTTCATGAGATGAACTCCGTAATGAGCCTAGGAAAGTCAGGATGAAACGGCATAGCGCCCCCACCGCCAAGCCCGAAAATCATCCGCGCGCCTGCATGAAGCACAGCTGACGAGGCGCCCAGGCGCGCATTGGCGCACCAGAAACCGGCCTCGCGATGCGCTGGGCGCAATCGAATCGTCATTCCGGCGTCACCGGGCTGTCGCAAAGCCAGCCTACCGTTCGCGGTTCTTCGATGCGCGACTGAAATTCCAGAACGGGGGATTTTTTGATGAAGAAGTACGCTCTTTCGCTGGCCGCGATGTTGCTCGCCGCCGGCCTTTCCGCCTGCTCGGGCGACGATGGCTCCGACGGCGCGACCGGCCCGCAGGGCCCCGCGGGCCAGAACGGTAGCAACGGCAGCAATGGCAGCAACGGCACCGACGGAACCAGCGCCGTGCTGATCGAGCTGAGCCTGCTCGGCCGCTATTCATCGGGCCTGGCCGAAGAAAGCGCCGCCGAAATCGTCAGCTACGATCCGGCCACCAAGCGCCTGTTCGTGGTCAACGCGGCCGAAGTCAGCATCGACGTGCTCGATGCGGCCAACCCGAGCGCTCCGGCCAAGCTCAACACCATCAAGTCCGAGGGCGGCAGCGCGAACAGCGTCGCGGTCTCGGGCGGCATCGTCGCAGTGGCGATCGAGGCCGACACCAAGACCGACAACGGCAAGGTCGAGTTCTACAGCTCGAGCTCGCTCGAAAAGCTCGGCGAAGTCGCGGTGGGCGCGCTGCCCGACATGCTCGCGTTCACGCCGGACGGCAAGGCCGTGCTGGTCGCCAACGAAGGCGAGCCGAGCGAGGGCTACACCGTCGACCCGGTCGGCTCGATCAGCGTGATCGACCTGAGCGCCGGCGTCGCCGCGGCCACCGTGAAGACGGTCGGCTTCGAGGCCTACGACGACAAGGCCGACGAACTGCGCGCCAAGGGCGTGCGCATCTACGGTCCGGGCGCGAGCGTCGCGCAGGATCTGGAGCCCGAGTACATCGCCATTTCGCCGGACGGCAAGACCGCCTGGGCCACGCTGCAGGAAGCCAATGCGGCCGCGGTGATCAACATCAGCGACATCGCCAACCCGGCGCTCGTCGACATCCGTCCGTTCGGCCTCAAGGATCACTCGATCATCGGCAACGAGCTCGACGCGAGCGATCGCGACGGCCGCATCAACATCCGCAACTGGCCGGTCAAGGGCCTTTATCAGCCCGACGCGATCGCCGCCTACGACTTCAACGGCAAGACCTACTACGTCACCGCCAACGAAGGCGATGATCGCAACGACTTCATTCCGGGCGAAGAAACCAAGCGCGTCGGCTCCTCGTCGGTGGTGCTCGATCCGGCGGTCTTCCCGGACGCGGCCACGCTCAAGCAGAACACCAATCTCGGTCGCCTGACGATCACGCCGTACGGCGCCAAGACCAACGCGGCCGGCGAACTGCAGGAGCTGCTCGTGCTCGGCGGCCGCTCGTTCAGCATCTGGAATTCGGACGGCGCGCAGGTGTACGACAGCGGATCGGAATTCGAGCGCATCACCGCGCAGCGCAATCCGAGCTTCTTCAACGCGAGCAACGACAACAACAACTTCGACGACCGCAGCGACAACAAGGGTCCGGAACCCGAAGGCGTCGCGCTCGGCAAGATCGGCGGCCACACGTTCGCGTTCATCGGCCTCGAGCGCATCGGCGGCATCATGGTCTACGACGTCAGCAACCCGCAGAACGCACGCTTCGTGCAGTACCTCAACACGCGTGACTTCACCAAGGAAATCGACGATTCGAGCGCGGGCGACATCGGTCCCGAAGGCCTGCACTTCATCGCGGCCGAGCACAGCCCGAACGGTAAGCCGCTGCTCGCGGTCGGCAACGAAGTCAGCGGCACGACCTCGATCTTCCAGATCGACGCGGTCGAGCTGAAGTAAGCCTCAAGCCGTCACGGCTACACAAAAAAGCGGCTGCATCCGGCCCGCGAAGGCTGGATGCAGCCGCTTCTTCGTTCGCGTCTTAAGAGCAGCCTTCGACGTACATCACCTGCGGCATCACACCGATGCGCCAGGCGATGACCTTGCCTTTCGCATCGGTCTCGAACAGCAGGCGCTTGTCGCCGCCCTGCGGCGGCGTGACGACCAGATACTGCGCACCTTCGACGTACTTGTGCGGCATCGCCTCGACGTGTCCGGCGTAGGTCTTGAGCACTTCGTCCGCGCTCGCGCCGACCTTGAGTCCGCCCGGCGCGCTGTACTGATCGACGTCGACCACGTAGCGCACGAACTTTCCGTCCTCGAGCATGAAGACGATGCGATACGTGTCACCGAGCCTGGGCTCCGGAATCAGCAGGCGGCAGCTGTCCTGATCGGTACCGGTGATCTTCAGCGGCCGGCCCCAGGACTGGCGGATCGATTCCTCGTTGTCGCCGAAATGCGCGGGGCCGAAGCCTTCGAAGCCGATCGGAGCCGTCTCCGCGAACGCGTCGGAGGACGCGGCGGACGCCGTACCGGCCGGAGGGCTTTCGCCAGCCGGCGTCGGCTCGGCGCGCTCGGGCGCGGAGGCGGGCGCATCGGGCGCGCTTTGCTGCTGGCATGACACCAGCAGCGCGACGGCAGCACATGACAGCAGGCGCAGTGAATTCGGCACGGGCGTTTCTCGCTGGATGGACGAACCGGCTTCCATTGTTGGGATGCCACGCGATCATCCGCTGAACGGCTGCAGCGAGCGTCCCGAATCTCGAGTCTCGAGGCGAGTGAGCTCAGACCTTCGCGTCGTCGAGCGCCTCGTAGCACTTGCGCAGCCAGACCTTGATGCGCTGGCGTTCGAGCAGGCCCAGGCCGGTGTAGCTCTTGTCTTCGCTGTTGGCCGCGGCCCAGAAGCTGAGGCTGCGCGCATCGATCTTGGTCATCGCCGCTTCGTGCAGGCGCGGGATGGTGATGATTGTCGCGCCGAGCGCGGTGGCGCGCTCGCGCAGGCCCGATCGCTCGAAGATCGCGAAGTCGTCGCCACGCGCCGCATTGAGCACGATCACCAGCGGCAGCTGGCCGCCGAAGCGATCGAGCCAGCGCGCAAGCAGGTCCACCGAATCGCGGCCCGCGTCCATCACGTGCCAATAGCGGATCGACAGCCCGAGCTCGCCGCTGAGCTCGATCACGCCGGATTCGTCGAGCCAGCGCACCAGCGGCTCGTGCGTCTGCGCCGCAAGATCAACCAGGATGCGGCGGTCGGGCTGCTCGGCGGCGGCCTCGAGCACCGCGTCGAGGCTCTCGAAGCGGTCGATCGCCACCGGCGAGGCGTAGCCGGCGTAGAAGCGCAGCAGCGCGCCGTGCGAGCGGTCGGAATCGAAGCCCAGGAAAGCCTGCTCGCGATCGATCAGGTACTGCGCCAGCAGGCGCGCGAGCAGCGACTTGCCGACTCCGCCCTTTTCGCCGCCGATGAAGTGAACCGTTGCCATCAGAAACTCCACATGAGAGGGGCATCGCCCCGGTTTGGAGCGGCAGGCTAGCGCATCCGGCCTCGACGCCCCGCCTCGCAGTCGCTGGCGACGCCGGCGATTCGCGCACAATGCGCCGCAAAGCGGCGCGCCGCCGCGCCCGGGAATCCACCCCGTCACGCCACCTGGAACCAGAGAACCCGATGAACAGCTCCCATCCGCGCAAGGCCATCGTCACCGGCGGCACCGGGGCCATCGGCAGCGAAATCTGCCGGCAGCTCGCAGCGGCGGGACTGCGTGTGATCGCCATCGGCCATCCGTCCGACGGCGAGCGGCTGCCGGCCTGGCGCGAGGCGCTCGGCGGGTTCGCCGATCGCATCGACGTCGAGCTCGGCGATCTCGCCGACGCGGCCTCGGCACAGGCCGCGATGCAAGCCGCGATCGCCCGGCTCGGCCGCGTCGACGTGCTCGTCAACGCGGCCGGCATCACGCGCGATGCGCGCTTCGCCAAGATGTCGCTCGAACAATGGCGCGCGGTGCTGGCGAGCAATCTCGACAGCGTGTTCCATTGCTGCAAGGCGGTGTTCGAAGCGATGTGCGCGCAGCAGTACGGACGCATCGTCAACATCGCCTCGGTCAACGGCCAGAAAGGCCAGTTCGGCCAGGCCAACTACTCGGCCGCCAAGGCCGGCATGCACGGCTTTTCGATGGCGCTTGCGCAGGAAGGCGCGCGCTTCGGAGTGACCGTCAACACCGTCTCGCCGGGCTACGTGCGCACGCCGATGACCGCCGCGATCAAGCCCGAGGCGCTCGCCGCCGTGCTCGCCCAGGTGCCGATGGGCCGCATGGCCGAGCCGGCCGAGATCGCGCGCGCGGTGCGCTTTCTGGCCGACGAGGAGGCGGGTTACATCACCGGCGCGAACCTGCCGGTCAACGGCGGGCTGTTCATGTCTGCGTAGCGGACTGGGCCGTTGACGCGACTGATGCTCGGGCGGATGATCCTGCGCCCCAACCGCCCGCCGCCACGCGCCGCCACTAAAAATCCATGAGCCAGGCACCCGTTCCGTCCGTCCCAGCGACCGCCGCCGAGGCGATCGAACGGGCGCTGGCGGTCGATGGCCACGTGTTCGTCGGGGCCGCCGACATGCGTCGCCTGCTCGAGGCCAGTGGTTCGCTGAGCGACTGGGCCGCGTTCACGGCGAGCTGGGACGACATGCCGGTCGATACCTTCATGGCCGACGGCGGGCGCTACCGCCGGCGCCGCTACGCGGTGTTCGCGGCCGATGCCGACGGCCTCCACCGGCAGCCGCACCAGCCGCACTACCAGGGGCTCGAATACAACCGTCTCAACGGCGGCGTGGCGCGCTGGTTCGAGCCGGTGCCGGATGCGATCGCGCAAGGCTCCAGCCTGCAGGCCGTGCTGCGCTGCTGCCACGCTCTGTTCGGCACGCTCGCACCGCAGGCCAGGCGCTGGCACGTCGAGCTGCATCAGTTCCGCATCGAGGCGATTCCGGGCGAGAGCGGCAAGCCGACGCCCGAAGGCAAGCATCGCGACGGCGTCGACTACGTGCTCGTGCTGCTGGTCCGGCGCATCAACATCGCCAGCGGCACGACCACGATCCACTCTCCCGACGATCGCGATCTCGGCAGCTTCACGCTCACGCATCCGTTCGACGCGACCTTGATCGACGATCACCGCGTCTTCCACGGCGTGACGCCGGTGCAGCCGATCGATCCGGCGCAGCCGGCGTATCGCGACGTGCTCGTGGTGACGTTCCGCGCGCTCGCGGACTAAAAAGCGCCTTACGCCGACAGCACCTGCCGCACTTTCGCGGCCAGCCCGTCGATGCTGAAGGGCTTGCTGATCATCGCCATGCCAGCTTCCGAAAACCCTGCTTCGCGCGCCGCGCTCTCCGCGTAGCCGGTGATGAACAGCACCTTCAGCGCGGGCTGCTTCTGCCGCGCGATTTCGGCGATCTGGCGGCCGTTCAAGCCCGGCAGGCCGACGTCGGTGGCGAGCAGGTCGACCGTCTCGCGATCAAGCATCTGCAGCGCGTCCTCGCCGTCTTCGGCCTCCAGCACGCGATAGCCGAGTTCGCCAAGAATCTTCGCCGCCAGATCGCGCAGATCGGGATTGTCCTCGACCAGCAGGATGGTTTCGGCGGCCTCGGCCTGCTGCGCATGCGCCGCCAGCGAACCGAGCGGCTCCAGCCGCTGCACCGCAGGCGACTGGGTACCCGGCAACAGCAGGCAGACCGTGGTGCCGCGACCGACTTCGGTGTCGATCTGCACATGGCCGCCGAGCTGCTTGACGAAGCCGTAGATCATCGAAAGCCCGAGCCCGGTGCCCTGCCCGAGCGGCTTGGTGGTGAAGAACGGATCGAAGATCTTGTCGACGATGTCGGCCGCGACGCCGCTGCCGCTGTCCTGCACGCTCAGCGCCAGGTACTCGCCGGGCGCGAGCCCGGCGTTGCGCGCGCAATAGTCCGCATCGGCGACCAGGCGCTGCGTGCGAATGCGCAGCCGCCCGCCTTCGGGCATCGCGTCGCGCGCGTTGATGACGAGATTGAGCAGCGCGCTCTCGAGCTGGTTGTGATCGGCGAGCGCGCGGCCGCTGTCGCTCGCCAGCTCGGTGCTCACGGCGATCGACGAACCGAGCGTGCGCTCGATCAGCTCCTGCATCGAGCGGACCAGCGCGTTGACATCGATCGCACTGATGTCGAGCGCCTGACGACGGCCGAACGCGAGCAGGCGCTGCGTCAGCGAGGCCGCGCGATGCACCGAGTTCATCGCGGTTTCGAGATAGCGGCGAACCTCGTCCGCGCGCGCGCGTTCGGCCAGCTGCAGCGAAGCGAGGATGCTCGCGAGCAGGTTGTTGAAGTCGTGCGCGATGCCACCCGTGAGCAGGCCGATGGCTTCCATCTTCTGCGCCTGGCGCAGCTGCGCCTGCGCATCGAGCAGCCGGGTTTCGGCAAGCTTCTGCGAGGTGATGTCGCGCGCGGTGGCGTAGATCTGGTCGCCGTCGAGCACGGCCGACCACGCGAGCCAGCGGTACTGGCCGTCCTTGCTCCTGAAGCGGATCTCGAGCAGAGACAGTGCCCGCCCGCCGCCGGTTTCCACGCGCGCATGCTGGGTTTTCTCGCGATCGTCCGGGTGCTCGAGCCACTCCGAGGTCTTGCCGAGCAATTCCTCGTCGTCGTAGCCGAGCACCTGCTTCCAGGCCGGGTTGACCTCCAGGAAGCGGCCCTGGTTGTCGGCGACCAGGGCCAGATCCTGCGTCACGTTCCACAGGCGATCGCGTTCGCGCGTGCGCAGCGCCACTTGCGCTTCGAGCTGCTGCTGCAGGCTCGCCTGCAGCTCGCGCGCGGCGACGATGTCCTGGATGTCGGTCGAGGTACCGAACCAGTGCGCGACGCGGCCGTCGCTGCCGAGCACCGGCAGGCCGCGCGTCTTGAACCAGCGGTATTCGCCGTCGTAGCGGCGGATGCGGTAGTCGATGTCGTAGTCGTGCTCTCCGGCGAGTGCCCCGGCGCGATGCCTCGCGGCCTGCTCGCGATCGTCCGGATGCACGAGCTCGATCCAGCGCGTGCCGAGCTGCTCCTCGACCGGCACGCCGGTGTATTCGAGCCACTGCCGGCTCAGATAGTCGCAGCGGCCGTCGGGCAGGCAGGTCCAGACGAGTTGCGGCAGCGTTTCGACCACGAGCCGGAAGCGCGATTCGGATTCACGCAGGGCCATTTCGGCCGCGCGCTGATCGGTCAGATCGATCACGGCGACGCCGATGCCTTCCTCGGTCGGGAACACGCGCAGATCGAGCCAGCGTCCGGGGCGCGTCAGCGAGCCCATTTCGAGCCGCTTGGGGCGCCGCGTCTGCAGCACGCGCTTGAACAGCGATTCGATCATGCTGCCAGCGGTCTCGGGCATCGCCTCGGTGAGCTTGCGGCCAAGCACTTCGCTGCGCGAGCGCCGTGTGAAGCGCTCGGCCGCGGTGTTGAAGAACGTGAAGCGCAAATCCTGGTCGAGCGCGTAGAAGATGTCGCCGATGCCGTCGAGAATCGCGGCCTGCTGGCGCTGCGCCTCGATGAGCTGCTCGCTCGTGCGGCGCTGCTCGTCGAGCATGTTGCGCAGCCGCGCCTCGCTCGCCGCGAGCCGGCGCTCGGCGAGCTGCGAGGCCGAGGTTTCGGTGACGATGCAGAGCACGCCGATCACACCGCCGCGCTCGTCCTCGACCGGGCTGTAGTCGACGTTGAGCCAGACGTCCTCGGCGACGCCGTTGCGATAGAGCACCAGATGCTCGTTGCGCAGCGAGTGGGCTTTCCCGGCCTGCACGTTGGCGAGAATCCCGCGATTGAGCTCGGCCACTTCGGGCCAGCCCTCGAACACCGAAACGCCGAGCAGCCGCCCGTGCCGGGCACCCGCGATCGGGATGTAGGCGTCGTTGTACATCATGATCGCCTCGGGGCCCCACCAGGTCATCATCGCGGCCGGCGAGCGCAGGCTCAGTTCGACCACGGTGCGCATCGAGGTGGGCCAGCCGTCCATCGGACCGAGACCGCTGCGGCTCCAGTCGTAGGCCTGGATCTGGCGCGCCATCTCTGCGTGCGGCTTGCTCGCCTGAGCGATGGCCATGAGGAAGGGGTCTGCGAAGGGCCTTCATTATGCCGTCGGTTGGATCGCCTTAGGCTCTCGCGCATGATCGATCTGGCCGCCGTCGAGTCCTGGTTCAGCAGCCGTGGCTGGCGTATCGCCGATTTCCAGCGCTCGGCCTGGGCCGCGATCGCGGGCGGCGCATCGGGGCTGATCCATTCGTCGACCGGCAGCGGCAAGACGCTGGCCGCCTGGATCGGCGCGCTGCTGCAGGCCGAGGGCGGGCACGAGCCTCTGCGCCTGCTCTGGATCACGCCGATGCGCGCGCTGGCCGCGGACACCACGGCGGGCCTGCAGCGCACGGCGCAGGAACTCGGTAGCGGCTGGAGCGTGGAACTGCGCACCGGCGACACCGGCAGCGCGGCACGCGCGCGCCAGCGCAAGCGGCTGCCGCAGGCGCTCGTGATCACGCCCGAATCGCTGTCGCTGCTGCTCTCGTACGCCGACCTGATTCCGCAGTTCGCCGGGCTGACCACAGTGGTCGTCGACGAATGGCACGAGCTGCTCGGAACCAAGCGCGGCGTGCAGACCGAGCTGTGCCTGTCGCGGCTGCGCGCGCTCGCGCCGACGCTGCGCGTCTGGGGGCTGTCGGCGACGCTCGGCAATCTCGACGAGGCGGCGCGCGTGCTCGTCGGCCCGCAAGGCACGGCGCGACTGATCGCGGGCGAGCAACGCAAGACCGTGCGCATCGACACGGTGATTCCGCCGAAAGTCGAGCGCATGGCCTGGGCCGGGCACCTCGGTTTGCCGCAGCTGCCGCAGGTGGTCGCCGAACTCGAGCGCGCGGGCACTTCGCTGGTGTTCACCAACACGCGCTCGCAGGCCGAACGCTGGTTCACAGCGCTGCAAGAAGCGCGTCCCGATTGGCCGATGGCCCTGCATCACGGCTCGCTCGACACCGCGCTGCGCCGCGAAGTCGAGCAGGGCCTGCGCGAGGGCAGCCTGCGTGCGGTGGTCGCCACATCGAGCCTCGATCTGGGCGTCGACTTCGGGCCGGTCGAACAGGTGCTGCAGGTCGGCGGTCCCAAGGGCGTGGCGCGGCTGCTGCAGCGCGCGGGCCGCAGCGGACACCAGCCCGGCGCGGCGAGCCGTATCGTCTGCGTGCCGACGCAGGCGCTCGAACTCGCCGAATTCGCGGCCGCGCGCCTGGCCGCGCAGCGCGGACACATCGAAGCGCGGCGGCCGCTGCGCAACAGCCTCGACGTGCTCGCCCAGCACGTCGTCACGCTCGCGCTCACGGCTCGCGTGAGCGCCGACGAAATCCGCACGCAGATCGCGGGCACGCACGCCTACGAGCAGCTGTCCGATGCCGAATGGCGCTGGGTGCTCGACTTCGTCATGCGCGGCGGCCCGGCGCTCGCGGCGTATCCGCAATATCGCAAGGTGGTCGAGCGCGACGGCCTGCTGCACGTCGACGACGCCACGCTCGCCAAACGCCATCGGCTCGCGGTCGGCACCATCGTCTCCGACAACATGGTGCGCGTGCGCTATCTGCGCGGGCCCTCGCTCGGCAGCGTCGAAGAGAGCTTCGTCGCGAGGCTCAAGCCCGGCGACGGCTTCACGTTCGCGGGGCGTCGGCTGAGCCTGATCCGCGTGCGCGACATGACGGCGTACGTGCGCGCCGAGGCCGGCACGCAGATGATCCCGCGCTGGATGGGTGGCCGCATGCCGCTGTCGTCCGAGCTCGCCGAGACGCTGACCGAAGTGCTCGCCGGAGCGCTCGGCGAGCAGCCGCCCACAGCGGAGCTGCAGGCGCTCGCGCCGCTGCTCGGCGTGCAGCAGCGCTGGTCGCGCCTGCCCGCGCCGGAGCGCCTGCTGATCGAACGCGCGTGCTCACGCGAAGGCCAGCACTGGTTTGTCTACCCAATGGCCGGACGCCATGTGCACGAAGGGCTTTCGGCGCTGCTCGCCTGGCGGCTCTCACGGCGCGCGCCGCTCACCTGCAGCTTCTCGGTCAACGACTACGGCTTCGAACTGGTGTCGCGCGAGCTGCCGGATCTCGATGCCGGCGGCCTGCATGCGCTGCTGTCGCCGGACGATCTCGATCGCGAGCTGCCCGCGAGCCTCAATGCTTCGGAGATGGCGCGCCGGCGCTTTCGCGAGATCGCGCGCATCGCCGGCCTGGTGTTCGAAGGCTATCCGGGCGCCGGCAAGAGCGTGAAGCAGGTGCAGGTGTCGAGCGGGCTCATCTACGACGTGCTGCAGCGCTACGACGAGGGCAACCTGCTCACGCGACAGGCGCTCGCCGAGGCGCTCGAACAGCAGCTCGACTACCGCCGGCTCGCCGAAACGCTCGCTCGCCTGCGCGATTCGGAGTTCGACATCGTCGACGTCGAGCGCTTCACCCCGCTCGGGTTTCCGTTGTGGGCCGACCGGCTCAACAGCCACCAGATTTCGAGCGAAGCGCTGCAGCAGCGCATCGCGCGCATGCTCGAACAGATCGAAACCGCAGCGCACGAATCCGCGCCACCGAAACGCCGCAAAGTGCGTGCATGAAGACACTGAACTGGCGCATCGCGGGCGAAGACGTGCTGCTCGACAGCGAGCGCGCCGTGTACTGGCCGCGTGAAAAAACCGTAATCGTCGCCGACGTGCATCTCGGCAAGGGCAGCGTGTTCCGCCGATCGGGCATCGCGGTGCCCACGGGCTCGACCTTGCATGACTTGCAGCGACTGTCGGCGCTGATCGAGCGGCATGCGGCCCGGCGCCTGCTCGTGCTCGGCGATCTGTTTCATGCGCGGCTCGATGAAAGCGAGCATTGGCATGCGCAGTTCGAGGCGTTTCGTCGGCAGCACGCCGCGCTGCGTCTCGACGTGGTGCAAGGCAATCACGACGAGCGCAGCGGTGTTCCACACCAGTGGCGACTGAACTGGCTCGGCGCGCCGCAGGTCGAGGCACCGTTCGCGCTCATGCACGAGGCCACACCTTCCTCGCTCGGCCATGCGCTCGGTGGTCACGTGCATCCGGTGATCAAGCTGCAGACGCGCCGCGAGCGCCTGCGCCTGCCGGTGTTCTGGCTGCGCGAATCACTGACCGTGCTGCCGTCGTTCGGCCTCTTCACGGGCGGCTGGGAAGTGCAGCCCCGCGCCGGTGATCGGCTGGTCGCCGCGGCCGCCGAAGGGCTGGTCACGCTGCGCTGAGCCGGCCAAGGCTCCGCAGCCACGCAGCGGTAAATCCGCCCTATCGGCTTGTGCGCCCCGCCGGCGCGCGCCTTAATCGCAGCAACACCACCATCGGCAGCGCGGTGTGCCGCGACAGGGATACGCCATGAAGGAAGTCACGAAAGGGCCCATGAAAGGATCAGCCCGCGCAGCGACGGCAGTAGCGCTTGCCTGCATTGCGACGCTGTCGGGCTGCCATGCCGATGATGACGGCTCGACGACGACATCCGCGCGCAGCGGCAGCTTCACCGCGCTGAGCTACAACGTGGCCGGCTTGCCGGAGCTGATCTCGGGCTCGGAGCCGCAAACCAATTCGCCGCTGATCAGTCCGCTGCTCAATGCCTACGATCTGGTGCTCGTGCAGGAGAGCTGGGGAGACAGCGTGCGGCAGCTGCAGGCGATGGGCCTGCCCGTCGATGCGCTGCCACCGGTGCTCGGCTATCACCACCTGATCGTCGCCGATGCCGACCATGCCTACCGCACCGAACCCGAACCGCATCCCTTCGGCACCGAGCTGCGGCGCGGCATCGATGGCGTGCTGGGCCCGACGATATTCGCCGACGGCCTGAACTGGCTGTCTCGCCTGCCCTACGCTGCCATCGAGCGCGTGCTCTGGAATGCCTGCCACGGCTCGCTGCTGACGGTGCCGCTGACCGAACTGCTGGGCCTGCCAGGCCTGCAGGAGATCGCCACCGCGCTGGGCCTGACCGGCCCGCAAGGACTCATCGACGACGGCGCCACCGACTGCGCGGCACAGAAGGGCTTCATGTTCGCCCGCTTCGAGCCGGCACCGGGCGTCGCCATCGACGTCTACAACCTGCACGCCGACGCCGGTGGGCATGATCGTGATGCCGCCGCCCGAGCCGACAACTTCGAGCAACTGGCCGATTTCATCCTGAGCCGCTCGGCGGGACATGCGCTGATCGTCGGCGGCGATACCAACCTGCGCTACGACGGCACGCGCGACGCGCGTCGGCAGGCGCTGGACGGCGACATCTGGACGCGTTTCCTGCAGCGCACCGGCCTCACCGACGCCTGCGTCGCCACCGCTTGCGGCGAAGAGGCTTTGGCGCAAGCGGGCTACTCGGTGCACGACCGCTTCAGCTACCGCAGCAGCGAAGACGTCGAACTGCGGACCAGCAGCCATCACTTCGAGCGCGAGCGATTCACGCGCGAAGACGGCGAGCCGCTTTCCGATCACGACCCGCTGGCGGTTCGCTTCGAGTGGAGCCTGCGGCGCTGATGGCACGGTAGCAAAGGCCTCAGACGAGGTCGGCACCGCGAGCGCTCAGCAAGTCCCGCAATAGCGAACGGTGACAGCGCGACTCGTCCTCGCAATAGCAGCCCACCGAGAAATCCGCGCCATGCGACAAGGCCGCGAGCAGATCGAGCGAGCGGCTGTTGTCGGGCGTCGCCATTTCGGCGCGATAGGCCTTGGCGAAGCGATCCCACTCGGCCTGCGTATTCGCGGCGCGTCCGGCCTGCATGAGCTCCGCGCTCGGCGCGAGATTCGGATACCAGACGTCGTACCAGTTCTGCGACGCGAACTCGGATTTCGGCACGCCGCGCGGTGGACGCCGGACGGTGCCGATGCGCAGGCCTTCGCCTGCCGTCCTCTCGCTACCCAATCTCACGATTCGAATCGCCATACTCACTCTCTCTATACGAAACGGTCGATGCCCCGCACGAGCAGGTTCGCCAACCGCTTCTGCTTGAGCTGATCGAGCCACCAGTCGAGTGCTCGGCCCTGGTGGTCTCCGCGCCAAGCGACGTAGAGCACGTTCGGCTCACGCGGATCGGCGACGGCTTTCTCGATCAGCTCGCCACGCTTCAGCAGCGAGGCGACGCGCGCCCGTGGCAGCCAGCCCACGCCCAATCCATCGCGCTGGGCCAGGATTTTCTCGCGCATGCCCGGTACCGCAAGCGTGGCCTGGCCACCGAGCACCCCATAGCGGCGCCCGTCGGTGTGCCGCGAAGAGTCGGCAACCACCACCGAGCGATGCACTGCGATCGCTTCGCGTTCGAGCGGCTCCCTGGCGCTGGCGAGTGCATGCCGCGGCGAAACCGCGAACACCCAATCCATGACGCCGAGTTCGAACCAGCGCAGCGTCGGAATCACCGGCGGCTCGTTGGTCGCTCCGATGACCAGATCGGCACGCCCATCGCGCAGGGCCTCCCAAGTACCGCCAAGCACTTCGTGCGTGAGCCGCAGCGTGACGCCCGAATTCAGCGCGTCGAAACGGCGGATCGACGGCAGCAGCAGATCGAATTCGACGATCTCGTCGCTGACGATCCAAAGCCGGTCTTCCCAACCACCAGCGACCTGCTTCACGCGACGCGTAAGGCGAGAAACATCCTGCTGCAGGCGCGCCGCTTCGATCGCCAGCAACTGACCCGCCGGCGTGAGTTGCAGGCGATAGCGGCGGCGATCGAATAGCAGCGCATCGAAGCGCGCTTCGAGCTGACGGGCGGCGTGCGAAATCGTCGAGGGAGCCTTGGCCAGCCGTGCGGCTGCGCGCGACAGGCTGCCGGTTTCGCGAATCGCTTCGAGCAGGGCCAGTTCATCGGCCGACAACATGTTCGACTCCTTCGCACGTTTTCGTCGAAATTGTAATACGGCAGACGCCCACGGGATCGCCAAGATGGCCTCACGGTCATCGCCGACCGGCCATTTTCCCAGGAGCATCACCATGGCACGTTTCGACAACAAATCGGTTCTCGTCACCGGCGGCACCAGCGGCATCGGTCTCGGCAGCGCGCAGGCATTCATCGATGCGGGTGCTCGCGTCGTCTTCACGGGCCGTGACGCCGGCACGCTCGACCGCGTGCAGAAGCAGCTCGGCGAACGCGCGATCGGCCTGCAGAACGACAGCGGACGCATCGCCGATGCACGAGTGCTCGCCGAACAGCTCACGCGCCGCGGCATCATGCTCGATGCGGTGTTCATCAACGCCGGAGCGGCCAAGTTCGGCGCGCTCGCCGACATCACAGAGGCTCAGTGGGACACGAGCTTCGATGCCAACGTCAAGGGCGCCTTCTTCCAGATACAGGCCCTTGCTCCGCTGCTGAACTCGGGTGCGTCCATCGTGCTCAACGGTTCGATCAACGCGCACATTGGCATGCCCGGCTCGTCGGTCTACGCGGCGAGCAAGGCAGCGCTGATCTCGCTCGCCAAGACGCTGTCGGCCGAACTGCTTCCGCGCGGCATTCGGGTCAACGTCGTCAGCCCCGGCCCGGTCTGGACTCCGCTACATGCGCAATTTGGCAGCGAGGGCAACGCGCAGGTCCAGAGCCAGATTCCGCTAGGCCGCTTCGGCAAGGTAGAGGAGATCGCCGCGACGGTGCTCCATCTGGCCTCGCCCGAATCGGGCTTCATCGTCGGCGCCGAGATCATCGCCGACGGCGGCATGAGCACGCTGTGATCGCAGCATCGCAAGCGGGCGACGGCAGGCCACAATCTGCCGCTGCTCTCTTCCATGGAACGGCATCACCGAATTTTTCCGTCTCGAGACGCAGGCCTATGCGGCGCAGCTGACGGCAAGATTCTTGTAGTAGACAACGGTGTCGCAGTAAGCGCCGTCGGGCAGCAGCGCGAAATCCGGAATGCGCCCGCAACGCTGCCAGCCCTGGCGCACGTACAGGCGCTCGGCGGCGTCGCTCGCGGTGTCGAGCACGAGCAGGCGCTTGCCGGCCGCGAGCGCGCCCTGCTCGGCCGCGATCAGCAGCGCCTCGCCGACGCCCTGACGACGCGCCTTGCGATGCACGAGCATCTTCGCGAGATCGGCCCGATGCGGCTGGTTCTCGGGCAGGCCGAGCACGATCTGCGCGGTTCCGACGATGTCGCCGCTCGCATCCTCTGCGACGAAGACGAGCCGCTCGCCGCGTTCCAGGGCCTGCGCCGTGCCGCTCCAGAACGCCCGCGCCTTGGCCTGCGTCATCGGCCACATGAAACTCACCGAGGCGCCACCTTCGACGCAGTCGACGAGCACCTCGCACAGGCCGCGCAGTTCCTGCTCGCCGATGCGCGACAGGCTGCGGATGCGGATCGCGCTCATCTCATTTCCTCGCATTGAACGGCAGTTCGCCCGCGATCACGACGATGTAGTGCGCCGGCTTGCGCGTGCGGTTGTGGAATCGCACGGGCTCGTCGAGCGCCATCGCGAGGCAGTCGCCTTCTTCGAGCGTGTGCGTGCGCGTCCCGAGCGTGACCTCGATGCGCCCCTGCTGCACCCAGATCTGCTGGTGCACGCCATCGTGCGCGGTTTCGTAGGCCACGCTCGCGCCGGCCGGAAACTTCACGTCCACGATGCGAATCGGCGACGGATATCCAGGCGGCGAGATGTTGCAGCGCAGGTAGCCCGATTGCGGATCGCGCCAGCGGCGGCGCTCGGCCGCTTTCGACACCGGGCTCGCTTCGGTGGCCGGATCGTCGTCGAACAAGGCGGCGAGCATGACGCCGAGGCCGGCCGCGATCTTCTCGAGCACCACGGCCGTCGGGCTGCTTTCGCCGCGCTCGACAAGCGACAGCATCGAGCGACTCACCTCGCTGCGCGTCGCGAGCGCCTCGAGCGTGAGCCCGCGCTGGGCTCGCAGGGCGCGCACGCGGGTGGCGATGCGCGAGTTGATGTCGCTCGCGGCGGCGGATTCGTCCTTCATGGTGGAATCAATTTCCACCAAACTGGATTTCACGTCAAGCTCGGCTCTTGCGCCGCGCGCTTCAGTCGATGAACAGCGTCGCCGGATGTTCGAGCAGCGCCTTGATGCGCTGGATGAACGAAGCCGCATCGAAGCCGTCGACGATGCGGTGATCGAACGAGGACGACAGGTTCATCATCGAGCGCACGACGATCTGGCCGTTGCGCACGACGGGCCGTTCGACCATCGCATTGACGCCGACGATGGCGACTTCGGGCGCATTGATGACCGGCGTCGTGACGATGCCGCCGAGCTTACCGAGGCTCGTGATCGTGATCGTCGAGCCCGACAGTTCCTGCCGCGTGGCCTTGCCGCTGCGCGCCGCTTCGGACACGCGCGCGACTTCCTTCGCGGCCTGCCACAGGTCGTGACGCTGAGCTGCATGCACGACCGGCACGACGAGCCCGTTCGGCGTCTGCGTGGCGATGCCGACGTGCACGGCCGAATGGCGCGAGACGATGCCGGCTTCGTCGTCGTAGGTCGCGTTGATCTGCGGAAATTCGGGCAACGTCCGCGCGAGCGCGCGCATCAAGAACGGCAGCAGCGTGAGCTTGCCGCGCGTCTTGCCGTGCTGTTCGTTCAGATGCTGGCGCAGCGCTTCGAGCTCTGTGACGTCCACTTCCTCGACGTAGGCGAAATGCGGAATGCGCCGAGACGAGCGCTCCATCGCCTCGGCGATCTTGCGACGCAGGCCGATGACCTTGATCTGCTCGATGCGATCGGGCTCGTCGGTCGTGCGTGCAGTGGACTTCGCGACTGGCGCGGAAGCCTGAGCCTGCAGATCTTCGAGCAGGATGCGTCCCGAGGGCCCGCTGCCACGGATGCGATGCAGATCGAGACCCATTTCGCGGGCGCGCAGGCGGACCGAAGGCGCGGCGGCCGGGCGCGCTTCGTAGTAGCCGCCGTCAGTCGCGGGCGCTTTGCGCTCTCCCTGCGGGCGCGAAGCCTTGCCCTCTCCCTCCGGGAAAGGGTGGCGCGCAGCGCCGGGTGAGGGACTCGCAGTCGAGCGCGGCGCTGGAGATTCCTCACCCCCGGCCCCTCTCACTGAGGGAGAGGGGAGAGAAGCCGTATCGGTGTCGATGCGATGCGCGCTCATCTCGATCGTCACGAGCAAGCCACCGACCGCCACCTTGTCTCCGACCGCCGCATGCAGCTTCACGACTTTGCCCGCGACCGGCGAAGGAATCTCCACCGCGGCCTTGTCGGTCAGCATGTCGACGAGTCGCTGGTCCTCTTCGATCTGATCACCCTCGGCGACATGCCAGGCCGCGACTTCGGATTCGGCGATGCCCTCGCCGATATCGGGCAGCTTGAACTGGAACGTGGCCATCAGTCCTCCATCGCCTTGCGCAGCGCCTTGGCGACGCGCTTGGGTCCCGGGAAGTAATCCCACTCGAAGGCATGCGGGTACGGCGTGTCCCAACCGGTGACGCGCGCGATCGGCGACTTGAGGTAATAGAAGCAGTTCTCCTGGATCAGCGAAACGAGCTCCGCGCCGAAGCCGCAGGTACGCGTGGCTTCGTGCACGACGACGCAGCGGCCGGTCTTGCTCACGGACGCGACGATCGCATCGAGATCGAGCGGCAGCAGGCTGCGCAGATCGATCACCTCCACATCGATTCCACTCTCCTCGACGGCGGCGAGCGCGACGTGGACCATCGTGCCGTAGGCCAGCACGGTCAGCGCATCGCCCGCGCGCACGGTCTTGGCCTTGCCGAGTTCGATACGGTAGTAATCGTCAGGCACCTCGCCGAGTTCGTGCTTGCTCCACGGCGTCAGCGGCTTGTCGTGATGGCCGTCGAAAGGCCCGTTGTAGATGCGCTTGGGTTCGAAGAACACCACCGGATCATCGTCCTCGATCGCGGCGATCAGCAGGCCCTTGGCGTCGTAGGGATTGCTCGGCATCACCGTCTTGAGCCCGCAGACGTGCGTGAAGATCGCCTCGGGCGACTGGCTGTGCGTCTGCCCGCCGAAGATGCCGCCGCCACAGGGCGTGCGCACGGTCAGCGGCGCCGTGAAGCCGCCCGCCGAGCGATAACGCAGACGCGCGGCCTCGGAGACGAGCTGGTCGAACGCCGGGTAGATGTAATCCGCAAATTGAATCTCGACGACCGGCCGCAGGCCGTAGACGCCCATGCCGACCGCGGTTCCGAGAATGCCGCCTTCGGCGATCGGCGCGTCGAAGCAGCGACGCTTGCCGTATTTCTTCTGCAGGCCCGAGGTGCAGCGGAACACGCCACCGAAATAGCCGACGTCTTCGCCGAAGATCACCACCTTCTCGTCGCGGCCCATCATCGTATCGAGCGCCGAGTTGATCGCCTGGATCATGTTCATGCGGCTCATGATTCAGTCCTCGCGCTCTAGCGAACGGAATTCTTCGAGCTGCCGTTGCAGGTGCGGCGGCATTTCCTTGAACACGTCCTCGAACATCGTTTCGGGAGAATCGGGCGGCGTGCTCAAGGTGCCGTGGCTTTCGGCTTCTTTGAGCGCCTGCTTGACCTGATCTTCGAGCTGCTTGGTCAAGTCGGCGTGCTGCTCCTCGCTCCATTCGCCGAGCTGGATCAGGTGCTGCTTGAGTCGCTCGATCGGATCGCCGAGCGGCCAGAGCTTCCATTCGTTCTCGGGTCGATAGGCGGACGGATCGTCGCTCGTCGAATGCGGGGCCGCGCGATAGGTATAGAGCTCGATCACGGTCGCACCATGATTGTGGCGCGCGCGTTCGGCGGCCCATTGCGTCGCCGCGTAGACCGCGAGGAAATCGTTGCCGTCCACGCGAATGGCCGGCAGACCATAGCCGACCGCACGCGCGGCGAACGTGGTCTGCTCGCCGCCCGCCATACCCTGGAACGTCGAGATCGCCCATTGGTTGTTGACGACGTTGAGGATCACCGGCGCGCGATACACCGCGGCGAAGGTCAGCGCGTAGTGGAAGTCCGCCTCGGCCGTGGTGCCATCACCGACCCAGCCCGCGGCGATGCGGTGATCGCCCGAATACGCCGAGGCCATCGCCCAGCCGACGGCCTGCGGGAACTGCGTACCGAGATTGCCCGAGATCGAGAAGAAACCCACCTCGGGCACGGAATACATCACCGGCAGCTGGCGGCCCTTGATGCGGTCCTTCGTGTTGCTGAAGATCTGGCACATCATGTCGACGAGCGACCAGTCGCGCGCGATCAGCAGGCCCTGCTGGCGATAGCTCGGGAACAGCATGTCGTCCGGCGCGAGCGCATACGACTGCGCGACCGCGACGGCTTCCTCGCCGGTGCTCTTGATGTAGAAGCTGGTCTTGCCGATGCGCTGCTGACGAACCATGCGCTCGTCATAGACGCGCGTGAGCAGCATGTGGCGCAGGCCCGAACGCAGTCGATCGGGCGGGAGTCTCGGGTTCCAGTCCCCGACCGCCTGGTGCTCGTCGTCGAGCACGCGGATCAGCGAATAGGCGTAATCGCGCAGCTCCGACGCCGGCGCATCGACGGAAGGCCGGGTGACGCTACCGGCCGGTGGAATCCGGATGCTGCTGAAGTCGACCGGGTCGCCCGGCCTGCAGCTCGGCTCCGGTATGTGCAGCTGAAGTCGGGGCTTCATCGTCGCACGCCTCCTCGCTTTTTTATGGCGCATTTATAGCGTTTTACGGTTGCCGCCGACTGAAGGGTTTCCCTCACGATCGGCCCTGCGGCGATGCGAGGGCCGCTATGGCTGACGCAGATCGTTGAGCCGCGTGCGCACGAACGCCATGTGCCCGGCCGCGACCTCGCGCGCCTGCGCCGCATCGCGCGACAGGATCGCATCGAGCAGCGCGCGATGCTGCTGGCGCAGCGCGCCCGCGGTCTGCGAGTTCGGCGCCAGCCCGGCGATGCTGAGCTGCACGTGCTCGTGCAGCAGCTTGAGCAGCGAGGCCATCAGCGACGAATACACGGTGTTGTGGGTCGCATCGGCGATGGCCATGTGAAACGCCACGTCGCTGGCGATTTGCGAGCGTCGATCCGACGTCGAGTACGCGGCATCGACCGCCGCTTCCGCGCGAACCAAGCGCTCACGATCGCGCGCGTCATAGCGCTGGGCCGCGAGCTCGGCCGTACTGCATTCGAGCATGGTGCGGAACTCGGTGATGTTCTCCTGCAGGCGCGGATCGCGCTGCGCGAGGTCCGACCAGATCTCGGCCATGCGCTGGTCGGCGCGATCGTTGATGTAGGTGCCGTCGCCCTGCCGGCGCGTGAGCAGGCCGCGTGCGACGAGCAGGCCGATGCCCTCGCGCACGCTCGCCCGCGACAGTCCGAAGCGCTCGGCGAGTTCGCGTTCGGGCGGCAAGCGGCCCTCGAAGCGGCGCTCGAGAATGGCGCGTTCGAGCTGTTGCGCGACCTGTTCGCTGCGGCGTTCGGGTGTGGCATTCATCGGGAACCCGTCGAAATCCTGTCATGCGGCGAACGCCGCTTATTGGTCAGACCAATATCACAGTCGGGTATTCGACGACCAGACTGCCTCGCAATAAAACCCATCGTGCGCGACGCAAGGCACGGTCGTGCTGACAGGAGAAAAGCGGTGAGTTCCCAAGCAGTTCCGTTGCCCGTGCGCGCCTCCGATGCGCCTCGCCAGCAGGTCTATCTGTTCGCGACCTGTGTGATCGACCTGTTCGCGCCGCAAGCCGGCGTCGACGCGGTCGAAGTGCTCGAACGCCTCGGCGTCGACGTGCATTTTCCCGAGCGCCAGACCTGCTGCGGCCAGCCCGGCTACACCACCGGTTTTCCCGAAGAAGCGCGCAAGGTCGCGGCCGCGCAGCTCGACCTGTTTCCGCAGCCCTGGCCGATCGTGGTGCCGTCCGGCTCCTGCGGCGGCATGCTCAAGCATCACTGGCCCAAACTGTTCGCGAACGACGCCAAGCTCTCCGCCAAGGCCGAATCGATCGCCGAACGCACCGTCGAATTCACCGATTACGTCGTCAATACGCTGGGCCTGAATCTGCCGCCGGTGGCCGCCGAAAAGAAGACGACGGTCGCGCTGCACACCTCGTGCAGCGCGCGCCGCGAGATGGGCACGCTCGACATCGGCCGCGCAGCGCTCGCCAGGCTGCCGGGCGTCGAACTCGTGGTGCACGATCACGAGAGCGAATGCTGCGGTTTCGGCGGCACTTTCTCGGTCAAGCATCCCGAAATTTCCGCCGCGATGGCTGCAGACAAGCTCGAATCGATCCGCCGCACGCGCTGCGACGGCTTCGTGAGCGCCGACTGCGGTTGCCTGCTCAACCTCAATCTCACGCTCGAAAAGCAGAACCAGGACAAGCTGCGCGGTGAACACATCGCCAGCTTCATCCGCTCGCGCATGGATTGCGCCGGCGGTGGCGCATGAGCGCGTCGAACAGCAGCAAGGCGCGCGAAAACATCCTGTCGCGCCTGCGCTCCGCGCCGGCCGGCAAGATCGTCGGCGCGCCGGACATCGCCTCGTACTACCGCGATCGTCCGCAGCCGAAGTTGATTGACGGAGCCGAGGAATCGCGCCGCGAGCGCTTCATCCGCAACGCCACGTCCTGGCGCGCGGAGATCGTCGAAGCGAGCGAAAGCGACTGGCCAAGCAAGCTCGTGCAGGTGATCGAGCAGAAGCGGCTCGGCAAGCTGCTCGTCGGCCGCAACACCACCATCGGCTGGACGCTCAGCGCCCTGCTGCCGCCCGATAAGCTGTACTGGTACGAGCGCGATCTCGCCGAGATCAAGTCCGACCTGTTCGATCACGTCGACGCCGGCATCAGCACGACCCTCGGCGGCGTCGCCGAAACCGGCAGCCTGCTGCTGTGGCCGACACCGGCCGAGCCGCGCACGCTGTCGTTGATCCCACCCGTGCACATCGCGCTGCTGTTCGAAGACCAGATCGTCGAGACGCTGCACGAGGCGATGATGCAGAACCAGTGGGCCGAGCGCATGCCGACCAACCTGCTGATGATCACCGGGCCTTCGAAGACCGCGGACATCCAGCGCATGCTCGTCTACGGCGCGCATGGTCCGAAGGAACTCGTGATCGTGCTGGCATCACGCAAGGACACGCACAGCAGCAACGGAGATTCGGCATGAACGCTCCCGTCGTCATCGAACGCCCCGGTCCGGCCACGCCGAAGACCGTCGGCGCCGCAGCGGCCGACACGCACGAGAAGACGCATCGACCCGAAGACTTCAAGCTGCGCAGCCACGAGTCGGTCAACGATCCGAACCTGCGCAGCAGCTTTCGTGGCGCGATGGATTTCCTCATCGAGCGCCGCGCGGTGCATTTCTCTGACTTCGTCGCTTTCGACCAGCTGCGCAAGCTCGGCGAACAGACGCGCCAGCATGCGCTGAATCACCTGCCCGACCTGCTCACGAAGCTCGAAGCCAAGCTCACCGAACTCGGCGTGCACGTGCATTGGGCCGAGACACCCGAGGACGCCAACCGCATCTTCCTCGACATCGCCAAGGCGCACGACGCCAGCATGATGGTCAAGGGCAAGTCGATGGTCAGCGAGGAGATCGAGCTCAACCATGTGATGGCGGACCACGGCATCGATTGCCTCGAAACCGACATGGGCGAGTACATCCTGCAGCTCGACGGCGACCGGCCCAGCCACATCATCATGCCGGCGATCCACAAGACCAAGCAGGACGTCGCCGAGATCTTCCACGAACACATCGCCGGCGCTCCATTGACCGACGACGTCAACGAGCTCATCGGCATCGGTCGCAAGGCCCTGCGCGAGAAGTTCGGCGCGTCGAAGATCGGCGTCTCGGGCGTGAACTTCATGGTCGCGGAAACCGGCACCATCGCGCTGGTCGAGAACGAGGGCAACGGCCGGCTCTGCACTTCGGTCCCGGACGTGCACATCGCCATCACCGGAATCGAGAAAGTGGTCGAGAAACTCGAGCATCTCATTCCGCTCTACGCGCTGCTGCCGAAGTCGGCGACCGGCCAGGCGGTGACGACCTACTTCAACCTGATCACCGGTCCGCGCCGCGCCGGCGAGCGCGACGGTCCGCGCGAAATGCATCTGGTGCTGCTCGACAATGGGCGCACGCAGGCATATCGCGAAGAACGTTTCCGCGCGACGCTGCAGTGCATCCGCTGCGGCGCCTGCATGAACCACTGCCCGGTCTACACGCGCGTCGGCGGCCTGTCGTACGGCACCACGTATCCGGGCCCGATCGGCTCGATCATCTCGCCGCATTTGGTCGGCCTCAAATCGACACGCGATCTACCGACGGCGTCGAGCCTCTGCGGGGCCTGCGGCGAAGTCTGCCCGGTCGGCATTCCGATTCCCGAAATGCTCATGAAGCTGCGCGAGGCCGGCCGTCATTCGGTTTCGCAGTCGATGACGCCGCCGACCCAGGCACTGGTCGGACAGGGCGAAGTGCGCCTGCTCGCCGAAGTGCTGGCCTGGAAAGGCTGGCGTGTTCTGTATTCGCACGCTTTCTTGTATCGGCTGTTCGCCTGGTTCGCGCCGCGTTTGCGCTTCCTGACGCCGGCCTGGCAGGGCGGATGGACGCAAAGCCGCGCACCACTGAAGCCGGCGTCGAAGTCGTTCCGCGACCGGCTCAAGGAGAGAAACAAGTCACCGCGGTAAACTGTCGGAATTACAAGCGGGTCCAAGTCGATCGGACGATACATCGTCCCGCCCTCGATCGAGCAATACCGAGACCCGCGCCGGTATGGAGAATCAAGCGATGAGATCGCCTCTACGTCACATCGAAACGGTCATGAGCGTGGTTGCCGCGAGCGCGATGCCCATGGTCGACGGCCGCGCCGAAACCCTGATCCACCGTTCGTGGTTTCGCTGCTTCAACGACTACGGACTCGATCCGCGCAGCACGCATCGCACGCAGATCGAATCGCCCGTGAGCCTGCGCGAGCGCCGCGCCAAGCGCGAGCCCTACCTGCAGGTCGCGCGCAGCGGCATGGAGCAGCTGTATCGCCATGTCGCCGAACTCGACTACACCTTGCTGCTCGCCGATGCGGACGGCGTCACCGTCGATGCGATCGGTGATCCGTCGTCGGATTCGCCGCTCGCCGCGGGCCTCGTGCTCGGCGCGAACTGGAACGAGAGCGTCGCCGGCACCAACGGCATCGGCACCTGCCTGACCGAGCGCCGCACGCTGACCTGCCATCGCGAAGATCACTACTACACGGGCAACCTCGGCCTGTCGTGCACGGCGACGCCGCTGTTCGATCCGCACGGCGAACTCATGGGCGTGCTCGACGTCTCCGCCGTGACGTCGCCCGAAGCGCGCGAAAGCCAGCATCTGGCGCGCCACCTGACCTCGCTCTACGGCCGCATGATCGAAGACGCGAGCTTCATGCAGCACTTCGGTGATCGCCACATCCTGCGACTGAGCCAGGGCGCTGCACTGGTCGACGTCCACGCCGAGCTGATGCTCGCCTTCGACAACGACGGCCTCATCGTCGGCGCCAACACCGGCGCGCGTCATCGCCTGCATCTGGTCGAATCGGCCGGCCTCACTGCGGGCCTCGTCGGCAACAGCCTGACCGCGATCTTCCGCAATCGCCTCGGCGATATCTGGAAGTTCGCACGCGGCCAGCACGGCAGCGATCTCGCGATCTTCGATACCTGGAACGGCGAGCGCTACCACGCGGCCATCGTCGCTCCGCGCACGGCGTCGACGATCGGCACCGCGCGCACGCCGATCACCATTACGCAAACGATCACGCAGCACGACGGCGACACGCTGCAGTCCCTTGCGGGCGACGATGCGCGCATGCGTCAGCTGCTCGACCAGTCGCGCCGGCTCGCGAGCAAGCCGGTCAACCTGCTGATCCAGGGCGAAACCGGAACCGGCAAGGAAGTGCTCGCCAAGGCGATCCACGAATCCAGCCAGCGCGCCGACAAGCCTTTCGTCGCGGTGAACTGCGCCGCGATTCCGGAATCGCTGATCGAAAGCGAACTGTTCGGCTACACGCCCGGCACCTTCACGGGCGCGCGCAGCCGCGGCATGACCGGCCTGATCACGCGCAGCAGCGGCGGCACGCTGTTCCTCGATGAAATCGGCGACATGCCGCTGCAGTTGCAGACGCGCTTGCTGCGCGTGCTGTCCGAACACGAAGTGCTGCCGCTCGGCGCGGAACGCCCGGTGGCGATCGATCTGCACGTGATCGCGGCTTCGCATCGCGACCTGCGCCAGCTCGTCGACAGCGGCGCGTTCCGCGAAGACCTTTACTACCGCCTCTGTGGCGCCACGCTGCGGCTGTCGCCCTTGCGCGAACGCCAGGACAAGGCCTACCTGATCGAACGCCTGTTGCGCGAAGAAGCCGAGTCGCTCGACGTGCAGCTGCAGATCGAAGCCGAAGTGCTCGATCACCTCACGCGCTACGACTGGCCCGGCAACATTCGCCAGCTGCGCCAGGTGCTGCGCTTCATGCTGTCGATCGCGGACGAGCGCGGTGTGCGGCTGGAGCATCTGCCCGAGGAAATCGGCGTGCCGGTTGCGCCAGCCGGTGCCTCGATCACGCTGTCGGCGCCCTCGCCCTCTGCCGTGATGAAGAACGAACCGATTCTTCCGCAGGAAGGCCAGCGCCTGCTCGACGCCCTGCGCCGCAATCGCTGGAACATCAGCTACGTCGCGCGCGACCTTGACCTCTGCCGCGCGACGATCTACCGCCGCATGCGCCGCTACGGCATCGTGCCGCCGACGCATTTGCATTGAGCGTTTAGTTTTTGCGGGAGCCCGGGGCCGTCGGCTCCGGTGTTACCAGCGAGACGGTGGGAAAGTAGTTCCTGTAGCGTCGGGCATCGCGTGTCAGGATTCCGCAGCCGACTACGGCGGCGTGCGCGCCGATGAAGAAATCTGCCAGCACGCTCTCGCGCTGCCTGCCGCCACGGCGGTACTTCACGAAGGCTCGCCCAGCCAGGAAAAGTGCGGTCCGCGGCAACTCTTGAAACGAGAAACCCATATCGTCGATGACCTTGTCGAGTGACTCGACCGATTCGAAGGTCAGCGACAGTTCCGAATAGATGACGGGATTGATCAACAGCTCGTGCACTTGGGCTTGAGCCCGCAGCTGCCGGACCGACCAGTCGGCCCAGGTGGGATCATCTTCAAGCACATCGATCAGCACGTTGGTGTCGACCAGCAGCACGACAGACTCAGTCCGTACCGCGCAGTAGCGCCATGAGCTCGTCGGTCTTCCACTTCACCTGCGCCTTGCCGCGAGCGGCTTCAAATCGGTCGCGCTTGCCTTTGGCTACGGCTCCGGCCTTGAGCACGACGACCTGACCTTCCTGATTCACATCGAAATCGACGGAATCTCCAGGCGCCAGACGCAGCGCATCACGTACTTTCTTCGGAATGGTGACTTGGCCCTTCACCGTCATCGTCGTTGCCATGATTTCTCGCCCGAGGCAGATGTAATACCTTGTGATATTACGGTATTACACTCAAGGCCCAATGTCATCTGGCGTTAAACCCGCTAGAACATGCAGTCGGCGATCAGTTCGAACGAGCGCAGCCGCTCGGTGTGCTCGTAGACGTCGGAGACGATCATGAGCTCGTCGGCGCCGGTCTCGGCGATCAGCGCGCGCAAACCATCGCGCACCGTCGGCCCCGAGCCATAGATCGAGCGCGCGAGCATGTGCTGGGCCTGGGCCTTCTCCAGCGGCGACCAGTAGGTTTCGATGTCGTCGATCGGCGGCTTGCTCAAGCCGCGGGCGCCGCGGAACAGGTCGGTGAACGACATCTGCTGCGTCGTCGCCAGGTGCCTGGCGTGCTCGTCGGTGTCGGCCGCGATCACGTTGACGCCGACCATCGCGTAGGGCTTGTCGAGCTGCGCGGAAGGCTTGAAGCGGCTGCGATAGATGTCGAGCGCCGGCAGCAGCTGCTCGGGCGCGAAGTGCGAGGCGAAGGCGTACGGCAGGCCCAGTTCGGCCGCGAGCATGGCGCCGAAGGTGCTCGATCCGAGTATCCAGAGCGGCACTTCGGTGCCGGCGGCCGGAACCGCGACGATGTTCTGGCCCGGCCTCGTCGGTGCGAGGTAGGCCTGCAGCTCGAGCACGTCCTGCGGAAAGTGTTCGGCCGAGGCCGGGGAGCGGCGCAGGGCGCGCAGGGTGCTCTGATCGGTGCCCGGAGCGCGACCGAGGCCGAGGTCGATGCGGCCCGGGAACAGCGTGGCGAGCGTGCCGAACTGCTCGGCGATCACGTAGGGCGAATGGTTCGGCAGCATGATGCCGCCGGCGCCGATGCGAATCTTCGAAGAACCCGCGGCGATGTGCGCGAGCACGACCGAGGTCGCGGCGCTCGCGATGCCGGGCATGTTGTGGTGCTCGGCGACCCACAGGCGCTGGTAGTTCCAGCGTTCGGCGTGGGCCGCAAGGTCACGTGCGTGATCGAGCGCCGTGCGAGCGTCCGATCCCTGGCGCACGCGCACGAGTTCGAGGATGGAAAGAGCGGTCATCTAAAATCCCACGATCGTCGAGTGAAAGGTATTGGTATAGCCGGAGAGCAATTAATCAACTACGGAAAAAGCAGCTTTTACCCCAAAAGCAGCTTTTTACCCTTCATCAACTTGCTTAAATCTTCTTACATCACAGAGTTGAGACCATGTTACAGAAGAGGCATTCAGTCGTTTTTACGCACGGCATGCAGCGTTACCACAACTTCTGTCTAACTTGACCACCGCCTATGCGCTCCGAGCCTACCTGTTAGGCAGCAGCGATGAGCCGGGAAATTTTACGGACTGAACTTTTCTCAGCCGTCCGGCGGTGAACAGTCACGCTTTGGAATGCTTCCGATTTCCGATTTTCTCAGCTGCTTGTCCGGCAGTGAACGCAAACAAAACCCCCGAAACCTATACAGGTCATTTCTCAGCTGCCTGCTCGGCAGTGAACGTCGTATGCGTAGCGGCGCTCTTTTCCGTCCATTTCTCAGCTGCCTGCTCGGCAGTGAACGCATCGACGCGACAGAATCGCCGGTTGCGCTCTTTCTCAGCTGCCTGCTCGGCAGTGAACGACGCCTACAGCGGCGCGACGCTCGCGAGCCCTTTCTCAGCTGCCTGCTCGGCAGTGAACTAGGGCTGCTGGCCGTTCTCATGCTTGATGATTTTCTCAGCTGCCTGCTCGGCAGTGAACACGTTGCCGCCGGTCACGACGACATTGCCCTGTTTCTCAGCTGCCTGCTCGGCAGTGAACACGTTGCCCATCAGCGTGCTCGTGCCATCGACTTTCTCAGCTGCCTGCTCGGCAGTGAACTGCACGTATCCGATCTGGGTCGACAGCCAGCATTTCTCAGCTGCCTGCTCGGCAGTGAACTTGCAGGGACACGCCTTTGTTGACGGCCAGCTGTTTCTCAGCTGCCTGCTCGGCAGTGAACGCGCAGGCCTCGCGGGTGGCCCAGGTGCAGCATTTCTCAGCTGCCTGCTCGGCAGTGAACCACGGTGTTACCCGTCTTGACCGCAGTGGTCATTTCTCAGCTGCCTGCTCGGCAGTGAACTCGGGCGGCAAGTCGTACGCTGAGCTGGCAAATTTCTCAGCTGCCTGCTCGGCAGTGAACGCTGCAGTCACGGGGCTTTTTGGGCTCGCTTGTTTCTCAGCTGCCTGCTCGGCAGTGAACCGCATCAACGTGACGCGGGGGGCTTCGAACCATTTCTCAGCTGCCTGCTCGGCAGTGAACTCGGTTCAGGCCGCGCGCTTGGGCCTGCACAGCTTTCTCAGCTGCCTGCTCGGCAGTGAACTTCGCCGCCTTGCTGCTGGCGAGCGCCGATGCTTTCTCAGCTGCCTGCTCGGCAGTGAACAACGGCATCACCACCTTCGACGAGCGTGTTGTTTTCTCAGCTGCCTGCTCGGCAGTGAACCGAACGAACGAGAAGTTACGCTCGGGCGCTGCTTTCTCAGCTGCCTGCTCGGCAGTGAACTCGAGCTCAGCGAGCGCTGCATCGTCTTTTGCTTTCTCAGCTGCCTGCTCGGCAGTGAATGCGAGGGGCATTTAGCGCAGCCCGTAACCGTTTTTCTCAGCTGCCTGCTCGGCAGTGAACGATGTGAAGCAGCAGCGGGATGATGCGGTGGCTTTCTCAGCTGCCTGCTCGGCAGTGAACGTGCGGTCGAGTCGCGAAGCCTACGTGACGCATTTCTCAGCTGCCTGCTCGGCAGTGAACAGCCAGCACGAGCACCTCATCGCTCGCGCCACTTTCTCAGCTGCCTGCTCGGCAGTGAACCGCGAGTTAATCGCGCAGTACGCTCGCCGCAATTTCTCAGCTGCCTGCTCGGCAGTGAACGTACAGTTTCAATCAACAACGCAGCGCGAACATTTCTCAGCTGCCTGCTCGGCAGTGAACTCGCCGAGGCAGGCGAGTGAGCCGACATTCAATTTCTCAGCTGCCTGCTCGGCAGTGAACTCGTAGAAATCTGAAATGTCCGGGAACCCTGGTTTCTCAGCTGCCTGCTCGGCAGCGAACACGCGCTCGATCGAAACCATGATCCAGTGCGATTTCTCAGCTGCCTGCTCGGCAGTGAACTGCCAGTCGCGACGGCGTTACTCCCATGGGTTTTTCTCAGCCGCCTGCTCGGCAGTGAACGACTCGACGAAGCGCAGCGGGCCGCCGGTCAGTTTCTCAGCTGCCTGCTCGGCAGTGAACCACTGCGAGAGTGCATTCATCGCGATCCACGCTTTCTCAGCTGCCTGCTCGGCAGTGAACGTCGGAAATGCAGGGACCGTGCAGTTGTTCACTTTCTCAGCTGCCTGCTCGGCAGTGAACGGGCCGAAGGCGTCGCGGATGCTTTGATGTCTTTTCTCAGCTGCCTGCTCGGCAGTGAACACAGCGATCTCGTGCTCCGGCGTCAGCTGGCATTTCTCAGCTGCCTGCTCGGCAGTGAACGCTGCTCGCCGTCGTGAGCTCCGCCTGGGCTATTTTCTCAGCTGCCTGCTCGGCAGTGAACGACATGACCGCGGCCGACATCGCGCCGGATCATTTCTCAGCTGCCTGCTCGGCAGTGAACACGAGCACGCACGACAGCTCGACGCCGAAACTTTTCTCAGCTGCCTGCTCGGCAGTGAACGCGGGAAGCCGTCGCACGTTCGCCGCGCAGAATTTCTCAGCTGCCTGCTCGGCAGTGAACTGGTTATGACACCCGCCGAACCGGGCGAAAATTTTCTCAGCTGCCTGCTCGGCAGTGAACGTGATGCTCGGCTTAGCCGCCGAGCACGCCCATTTCTCAGCTGCCTGCTCGGCAGTGAACGCGCCCGGCATCGCCGCGATCACGCACGCGTCTTTCTCAGCTGCCTGCTCGGCAGTGAACGAGCGAGGTTTTCGCCGATGGGGATTCCGCTCTTTCTCAGCTGCCTGCTCGGCAGTGAACGTCCAGAACGTCGCGACCCAGATTCCGCTGCATTTCTCAGCTGCCTGCTCGGCAGTGAACATATCGACGTTGATCTTGCTCTCGGTCTGCCGTTTCTCAGCTGCCTGCTCGGCAGTGAACACAGCTTGGTCGATGTGTGGTTGGCGTCTCAGTTTCTCAGCTGCCTGCTCGGCAGTGAACGCACCGTCGGCACGACGACACTGGGAATCGGTTTTCTCAGCTGCCTGCTCGGCAGTGAACGCGGTCGGTGATGTCGCGTTCAGCGCGTTCAATTTCTCAGCTGCCTGCTCGGCAGTGAACCGTCAGCGCGTTGCCGATGGCATCGCAGCCGATTTCTCAGCTGCCTGCTCGGCAGTGAACCGCCATCGATGTCTACATCTTGCAACCCCGTATTTCTCAGCTGCCTGCTCGGCAGTGAACCTGCTGGTGCGCGGGGTGATCGAGCAGGTGGATTTCTCAGCTGCCTGCTCGGCAGTGAACTCATACGGTGGCTCGCCGCCGGACACCGTCACTTTCTCAGCTGCCTGCTCGGCAGTGAACAGAGTTGTCTATCGTTGCGTCGCATACATAGTCTTTCTCAGCTGCCTGCTCGGCAGTGAACTTACACCGAGGGCGTCGACGTTGTCGGCTGCATTTCTCAGCTGCCTGCTCGGCAGTGAACCCGGATTCGGCAGACATCGGGCGAGCGGGGTATTTCTCAGCTGCCTGCTCGGCAGTGAACGCGGGGACGGAGTGGTTCTTGATGCCGCTGCTTTTCTCAGCTGCCTGCTCGGCAGTGAACGGTGTACACGTCGATCGCGGGCAGCAGCGTGATTTCTCAGCTGCCTGCTCGGCAGTGAACCGAGTCAGCTCGGCCGCGTTGGCGGTGAGCTTTTTCTCAGCTGCCTGCTCGGCAGTGAACTCAACCACGCCAAAGAGTTCGCCGCACCCAATTTTCTCAGCTGCCTGCTCGGCAGTGAACGCGAGTCAGCTCGGCCGCGTTGGCGGTGAGCTTTTTCTCAGCTGCCTGCTCGGCAGTGAACCTGCCGGCGTCGAGATCAACAAGATTGGCAATTTTCTCAGCTGCCTGCTCGGCAGTGAACAGGTCGGCTCCGGCCGGGGCGTGGACCACCCATTTCTCAGCTGCCTGCTCGGCAGTGAACTACAGCCCGATCGCGATCGTGTTGTTGGCTGATTTCTCAGCTGCCTGCTCGGCAGTGAACCTGCCACGCGCTCGGCGATGGCAACGGATATCTTTCTCAGCTGCCTGCTCGGCAGT
This sequence comes from Hydrocarboniphaga sp. FW305-C-57, assembly GCF_058783045.1. Taxonomy (NCBI): domain Bacteria; kingdom Pseudomonadati; phylum Pseudomonadota; class Gammaproteobacteria; order Nevskiales; family Nevskiaceae; genus Hydrocarboniphaga; species Hydrocarboniphaga sp. FW305-C-57. The sequence goes on from NZ_JBYSYG010000002.1 coordinate 461,503, forward strand.
GAACGCCGAGCCCGGACGCCACGTCGATGTAGTACTTTTCTCAGCTGCCTGCTCGGCAGTGAACTATGGGTGAAAGGGTGCGCTCGATCAGGGCAATTTCTCAGCTGCCTGCTCGGCAGTGAACGCGGCGTATCCCTCGACGGGAATCGTGCTCACTTTCTCAGCTGCCTGCTCGGCAGTGAACGTCACCACCACTGAGGGCGAAGTGATCTTCCATTTCTCAGCTGCCTGCTCGGCAGTGAACGCGTTGACTGCCACGCGCTCGGCGATGGCAACTTTCTCAGCTGCCTGCTCGGCAGTGAACGTGGTGCCGCGCGTGGGCTCGGGCTTCCGGACTTTCTCAGCTGCCTGCTCGGCAGTGAACTGTCGCGACTGCGGCCCGGTGTTCATGCGCTCTTTCTCAGCTGCCTGCTCGGCAGTGAACGCCCGAGCAATGGCGAAGGCTAAGCCCGATCTTTTCTCAGCTGCCTGCTCGGCAGTGAACGGCCTGGAAACCTGGGCCGATCGCATCGGATGTTTCTCAGCTGCCTGCTCGGCAGTGAACGATCAGCTCATCGCGCTGGGCCGCGACCTGCTTTTCTCAGCTGCCTGCTCGGCAGTGAACTCGTGCTCGAGCCTCTCGTCTTCACGGTGCCATTTCTCAGCTGCCTGCTCGGCAGTGAACCCGGCCGAGGCCGCGATCGCAGAAGCCGTGCATTTCTCAGCTGCCTGCTCGGCAGTGAACTCGACGACGGCACTCTGAGCGCTCTTGTAGTCTTTCTCAGCTGCCTGCTCGGCAGTGAACCTGCTCGATCTGACCTATGGCCAGATCGCCAATTTCTCAGCTGCCTGCTCGGCAGTGAACGGAAAAGGAGCGCCCACCTTCGGGCGCTCGTTTTTCTCAGCTGCCTGCTCGGCAGTGAACCGCAAAGAGCGCATGGCCTTGGCGGTCGCGCATTTCTCAGCTGCCTGCTCGGCAGTGAACGAACAACTGCACATTGCCCGTGTTGCCACTAATTTCTCAGCTGCCTGCTCGGCAGTGAACGGCCAGTATGGCCCCGACGGTATGCGCCTTGATTTCTCAGCTGCCTGCTCGGCAGTGAACAACAGGCTGATCGATCAAGCTCTGAGCAAGCATTTCTCAGCTGCCTGCTCGGCAGTGAACTCTACATCGAGGGCACGACGACGCTCGCGCCTTTTCTCAGCTGCCTGCTCGGCAGTGAACCTCTGACGCTGGATAGCGTTGCGGCGCTGCGCTTTCTCAGCTGCCTGCTCGGCAGTGAACCATGGCCTGCGAACGTGAGGCTCGCGGGTGGCTTTCTCAGCTGCCTGCTCGGCAGTGAACTCGACGTCGGCCGCGGCGATCGTGCACCGCTCTTTCTCAGCTGCCTGCTCGGCAGTGAACGGCTTATTCACGGGCCGCCGAGCGGCCCTCACTTTCTCAGCTGCCTGCTCGGCAGTGAACGCCGGTGGGGCGCTGGTGGCGTTCGTTGCGCCTTTCTCAGCTGCCTGCTCGGCAGTGAACCGCGACAAGTGGACGCTGTATCGCCTGCCGAATTTCTCAGCTGCCTGCTCGGCAGTGAACTTGATGAGCTTCGCACCGAGGCCGCCGCTGCCTTTCTCAGCTGCCTGCTCGGCAGTGAACGGCGCTGCAAATCGGATTGAAGGTTTTCTTCATTTCTCAGCTGCCTGCTCGGCAGTGAACACCGTGCCGGTCGTCACCGTGACGGTGTTGCTTTTCTCAGCTGCCTGCTCGGCAGTGAACCGCAACAACAAGATCGCGGCGGGTGACCGCAATTTCTCAGCTGCCTGCTCGGCAGTGAACGGAGTCCAGCACGGCCCATCCGGCGCGACACTTTTCTCAGCTGCCTGCTCGGCAGTGAAAACAAAGCGCGCGAATTGCTGATGAAATGGGAAGTTTCTCAGCTGCCTGCTCGGCAGTGAACGCGAGGCCGAAACTTTCGAACAGTTCATCGAATTTCTCAGCTGCCTGCTCGGCAGTGAACGCGCAGCCGCAAGCGTGCAACTGGCGCGAAGTTTTCTCAGCTGCCTGCTCGGCAGTGAACGCCGACCTCTTGCTCGGCCGCGACGCCGGCCATTTCTCAGCTGCCTGCTCGGCAGTGAACGGTTTTCGTGATCGGCCGGTCGATCGCCCACATTTCTCAGCTGCCTGCTCGGCAGTGAACGCCGTACTCGGCACGGGCACCGATGCCGGCAATTTCTCAGCTGCCTGCTCGGCAGTGAACCCGGCGATGCGCGCTCGAGACTCGTCGGGGCTTTTCTCAGCTGCCTGCTCGGCAGTGAACTAACCTAATTTCATACCAACTATATGAAAACTATAATTTTTCTATAAAATTGAGCTTTACCCCCTTAATAATACGGCGCGAGCAAGTGACTGATTTCATTAGCCCAGCGCGTGCGGCCACAAATTAGGGTCAGAACCAGGCGATTGTTGCGCCTGAGCTCAGGCCGTAGCTGTTGAAGTTGCCGAGCTGTGCCTTTGCTTCGAGCGGCAGGTGCCGAATGAAGATGGGAAAAGAGGCCTGCTTTGTGCTCTGGCTACCCATTTGTATGAAAGGCAGGCGCAGTTTCTTGGCAGAAGAATCAGGAATACGTTCCCGTGCTGCTTCCATGTCGATGCCGTGCCGCCGCATGGCTCGCCGACGCAGCCGATCGGGATTGCTATCGGCCTGCACACGGACAACACGTCTGTGCGTTGCTTCGGCAGGAATTCCTTGTATTGCCGACAGGTGAATGTGGTCACGCATGCCTGTGAGCCATTGTGTTTGCATCAGTGACTCCAAGGCTGCCAAGGGCCCTTGCAACCTAAGGTGTGAGCCGAGGTTCGGCGGGCTTTCGGTATGTCCGGGAAAGCTCACGCCAATCTGCTGGCTCTCCAATCGCACTAGGGCGCGATGCAGCTTGGCGTATAGCGCGCTGAGCAGTTGATGTGTGGGGAATTCCGGGTCAGGTCGGAGATGAATGTCGAGGTAGTGGCTCATGGCATCAACCCGCGTCACCGAACACGCCGCCGCGAATCAGCGTGGCAATCACAAAGTGCTGCTGTTCCAATGCCGGCACTTTGTCTTTGATGATCCAACCATCCAGCAAGGTATAGAAATCATCCTTGGTGCCGCGCGGCTGGCGGTAGGCTTTGCCCTGCGTGGTCACCGAGCCATAGGGCTCCACGGCGATAGGGCCGTTGCTCGGAGCCTCCTGATACCAAGTATCGATGGTTCGCAGCGCGTTGCCGATCTTCTGCGAGTGAATGCCTGCCACGCCATCAACGCCATACAGCGTCTTGCTCTTGTTGCCGCGCGTACGGTCCAGGATCAGCTCCTGTGAGGGAAACACTTCCTGTCCTGCGCCGATGCGTACGAAGGCTGTGACCTGCAGCAGCACATGCGTGTGACCACCCAGGCCGCTGCCGATCAGTGCCGCCAGTTCGTTAACAGCAGTGGCTGCTTTGCTATTTTCAGGCGGAGCAAAATTAAGCGTAGAGAGCGACAGCGCGTCATCGAACACCCAGCGCGCTTTCGCAGCGCCATCAGACAGATGCTCCACATGAACTTCCACGCTTTCCGCACCGATACGGTTCCGCCACAGGAAGCGACCGTTTGCGAGGTTGCTGGCATAACGCGTGGCCAGTTCCGAAAAGCCGTGGGTGCCGACATAGCCTTGCACTGTGTCCACCAGCTTCTGCCGATAGCCCGCATCGTTGCAGGCCGATGGCGTGCCGGTGCCGCCAAGCACACGCAGCGTGAACCTCACCTTCAACGTGTCAGCATTCGCAGGCAGTGCCGCCACGTCCACCGTCTGCAGATTGGGATTCTCGATGGCAGCGTCGAGCTTGGCTGGGTCCAGCTGGCCCGCTTTCAGGCGGTTGGAGATCGTGCCGCGCACAGACTTTTCCTTGATGCGGACGGGCGTCCACTGCGAGCTGTCGGCGCGCGAATCCCAAGAGCCTGCGGAGAACAGTGCATCGGAAGGGTCGAGCTTGCGTTCGAAGGCGAGCACTGAGGCGGTCTTGATATCGTTGGTAGCCATGATGTTTTCCTGATGATCGAAATAAGTGTGATGAACCGGGTTCAATCGAAGTCGTATTGAGACGTTGCGGCGTAGTCATTTCGGCAGCGATAAAGGCCGTTGTCCGGCTGGCTGTCCGCGTACCAAAGCAGTTGTTGCGGTGATTGCAGGCGATGCGGGCTGATCCATTCGCCCACCGAGTACAGGCTTTCAACAAAACGGAATGGGGTACTCGCATCACGCGCATTGCTCACGGACCCTGGCGCTTGCACATCACCCAGCGCGCCATAGCCCACGGGAATCGGTACGATCCAGCCACCACCCTTGCGGTCATTGGTCCACGGTGTTTTATCGCGAGCGGTTTCAGCTGCCTTCTCGTCCACACGCCAGTTGATACGTGAAAGCGATAGCCAAGCATCCAGCTTTGAGGTTTTCTCGTCCTGCTTCAGCAATACCTGATGCCGTTGCTCTAGAAGATCGTCGCGACACACCAATGCGGCGCCGGGCAGCCAACGCATGCGAACACGGTTGAAGTTGATCTGCTGTCCATGCTCGCTACCCGTCAGCGCGACGAAGTAAGGCCGCTGCCGATAGGCCGGTGCCTTGGACAGCACCACGCTGCCGCCAGCAATCCGCATCCCTTTCAGAATCTCGGCGATTTGCAAAGCGAGGGCTTCTTCCTTTTCCTTATCTGGCCTGGCCAACAAGCTGGCGCTCTGCACCGCAAAGATCAGCGTCACTTCAAGGTGAATGCGGCCTTCTTCAACAATGGCCGCGGTGCCACCGTCACGCCCCACCGGGTTGCGCGTGAGGCAAAAGGCATTCACGAATCCGCCCTGCGTCACTTGTTCCTGGTGGTCATGGCACACCACACCCACGGCGTTGAACTGCAGATCCAGCGCCGCCGCGACCGTCTTGCGCTCCAGCGCCCACATCAGACCCAGAAAAGCCGTGATGGAGGGGAATCCATGCGTCATGGGGCTCGACACCGCGTTGGCGTTCTGGATGCGCAAATGCGGAATCACCAGCAACTGATCGAAGTGTGGGCACTCAGCCATGGTGCTCACCCCGCAGCGCCGGCTTCAGCGCTCGCCGTTGCACGGGCACCGGCCATTGCGCATCAATGAGTGCCTGCTTTGCCCAGTGCTCATGCTCTGCGTCCCCCACAGGCAAGTCTTGCTTGCGCAAGATCGCGTTCACCTGGTTTCCGAAGCGGTGGGCGACCTCGTCTGGCCAGTCGTTCCAAGCAAAGGCGGCGTTGAAGGCCTCGTCGTCTTCCTGGTGTTTGGGGTCGTCTTCTCGAACGGGTAGCTCGGCGCGTTCAGGGTCGAGCCAGAGCTTCTCGAACAGGGGAAGATCGTATTGAAGCTCACGTGTCCAGCCGGGCTCAAAACTACTGCTCAACGCAGCACTGTAAGCGACCAGCGTTGCACCCAGCGCCTGTTCGATCCGCTCACGGGCGAGCCGCGTTTCCATGGTGGGATCGGGATTGCTCTTCAGCAACTTGCACAGTGCAGTGATCTGCCGCTTGCTCTCGTCTTGCCGCAGAAACTCTGACCAAACCGCATCGGAACTCGATGGCGGTTTCAGCTTTCGCTTAGACCAGATCGGCGGCAACGAGGCCATCAGGTAATTCACACCCCGACGCTCGCTGTTGAGCTGAGAAATATTCTGCGGTTTGGTGCCGCCAAGCTTGCGCTCCACCAAGCCTCGGTAGTCGCGATAGACACCGTCGTAAGGCTTGCCATCACGCCGAGCCTGTCGTGCTTGGGTGTTGTTTTCGCCGAAACGCGCGTCCGTGATGTCCGCGTGGACGGCGTGCGCCAAGCTGCTGGAAAACATGGGTTGCAACAGGTGGTAGCTGGCATCGTCTGCCGGCGTCAGGCCAGTGCACCAGTAAACCTGCTTAGCGTTCTCGTGCGAGGCCAAGCTTTCGGCTGGCCTGATCAGGTTCTTGAAAGCCTGCGCCCAACTTTGCGCCACAGTCGCATCGGGGTTCAGAGCTGCCAGCAGATCCGCGTCTTCATCCTGCATCCATAGCAGCAATTGTCGCCCGTGTACTTCTAGCTTGAGAAACTTGTACACATCCAGCGCGGCCGCATTGCCGACGATGTCATCCGCATAAGCCTCACCGAGCACATGCGTGCCGATCTCGGCATGGTTCGGCAGCGTTGCCGGCGCGGCATGCAGGCTGCTACCGCGTGCATCCGGATGCGTGGCCTTGAGCACATGGGTTACGGCCTGAATCTGGCCGACACGGCGAGCCGCATCGGCCAGCCAGCTGTCGTAGTCGTACTTGGATGAGGCCGGTTCGTCGGCCTCGGTGTCAGAGCCTTTCAGTTTCGCTAGCCGTCGATCTTCGATGAAGCGGGCAATAGCATCCCGAAAGGCGTAGGAACGGGGTGACCGTCCAGCCTCTTGAGTCATGGTGGAATTCTCGTGATCGACCGTTCATCGGCCGAGTGTGTAGAATCCCCACGGCAGTTCGCCGTGGAGTTTTGTGTTGGAGAAGGGCTTACACCCTCATTCCGATCTGTCCATTATTCGGTGGTCAACCAAATCTCTATCCTCCTTGCGCGACTTACCTCGTGCGTGGGCCGGGGCCAAACCGGCGATTGCTTCGCCCGAGGCCGTACCAGGGCCTCGGGCATTTGACTTATATGCCTTTTGATTTTTGTTTTCAACCATGCTTGGATTACGAAAACCATGCTTGGGTTTCGTTTTGTCACTGCCGGATAGGCAGCTCAGAAAATGCTGGGATTCCGCTTGGTCGTTCACTGCCGAATAGGCAGCTCAAATGAGTAAAAAAGCTCCGGCACTGACACGGTGGTAGTGCATGGCTCGCAGCCTACTTAGAGGACTTGGCGAACCCTAGGCCTGGGTGATACCGCCACCCGTTGGTGTTCTCCGGCACGCTGACCGTTGTGAACTTCTCCCCGCAGGTGCGCAGCGACCGCTCCTGAGCCGCTGCCTGTTCGGCCAGAAGACCGTGTAGCGAGCTGGAACCCCAGGGCGCGATTCGCGGCCCCTGTGTGACGCTGTCATCCAGTCGATGTAGTTCGGATTCGGCGCTGAGGTAGATATCCGGCGTGCCGCGACGTGCAGGCTCCTGTATGCGGTGCAGCAGCAGTTTCTCGTCGTATTCGTCCGGCAAGAAGACTAGTTCCACCTCGGGTGCCGTTTGTTTGCGGAAGCCTTGCTTCTGCTGCAGCACCCAGGTGAGCGCGGCTTGTGGGTGTTGCCAAGCGGAGGCGGCGTTGAGATCACGCAGGGGCGGCTTGGCGCCACGCGCTAGAGGCGCCGCCTCGCCTTCCAAAGCGCGCGCGGTCATCAAGTCCGCCAGCCGCGCATGTTCCAGATCGACAAGGCTGGTCTTGGGTTTCCAGTCGGATGTCGGTCTGGCCTGTATGCGTGGCGCAGCAGTGATGGCGCTGTACTCCTCCGGCCGCAGCAGGCTGGTGAGCTTGTGCTTGATGAGGCGAAACGGGTGATCGGCCTTGCCCTGGCCGTGCTCGAAGCCGGGTTGTACGAACGCGGCGGCGGGCTGTCCATCCAAGCCCTTGCCACCTTCGAAGTGGCGCAGGTTGGTATCGAAGATCAGCACGTTGGGCGCGGTGCATATCTCATTGCGATGGCGCTGAACGCGACCGGCAAGCTGGATCAGTGAGCGCATGGAGGATGGTTCAACCACGGCCCAGTCGTAATCGTGATCGCGCCCCACTTCCGTCACGGGCGAGCCGAGCACCACGAACAGATGCTGGCTCTCGGGATGTGCGTCGATGGCCTGCCGGATTTCGGGCAGCGCATAAACCGCTTCAGGCCTGCGGCGATTGAGCGCGGTATCGAGCCGGTCTTCGATGGCCGAGCGCAGCAACAGCGGGAAGCGCGAGTGATACACGCAAAGGTGAATGCGGTATCCCTCGGGCGCGCCGAGCCGGAACAGTTCCAGCGCCACATCGAACAGCGGCCCGATATTGGCCATGCGCACCAGCCCGAAGCTCACGCGCTTGCCACTCTTGGGACAAGGCTGCGCATGCGTATCGTGAGCGCGGATGATGGCCGCGCGCACATGGCCGGCGAACTCGCGGCGGATGTCGTCCTTCTGCTTTGCCGTGATCGGCAATGGCAGCAGCTCGCCGCAGCGGCGCGGAGCAGCGGCGGCGAGTTGTTGCAGGCGCTTTTGGATGAAACGGGCGTGTTGCTCAGCGAAGCCTGCGGCATCGCTGCAGGGCTGCGCCTGCGCCGTGAACTCGTCCACCCACAGGCAGGGAATTTCCGGTGTGGCATCTGCTCGTTCGCCGTTTGCACCGCGATTGCGCTCGTAGTGAATCCGTCCAGCGCGATACGCCTGGAACAGGCCTTCGACCAGAGCGGGCGGCAGTGTCGCGGATGAGATCAGCACGCGAGTGCCGAGCAGCCCCGCCCAGTGCACCAGCCGCGTGAGTGCAGGCAGATCGGCAATGTCGAAATCGTCAAGTTCGTCCAGCACCAGATCGCTGCTCATCAGGCGCAGCATGGGGGCAATCTGCCTACCCGCACGCTGGCTTTCAGTCGCGGGCATCAGGTGATCGACTGTGCACACCAGCACGGGCGCCGACAGCAAGGCGCGAACCTGTGAATCACTCATGGCCTTGTCGAGCAGGCCGTGTTCTTCGTAACTGCCTTCGTAGAAGACGTGGCTGTCTTCTTCCATCAGCGACTGTGCGGAAGCCGAGCCACTGGCTTCGGCCTGCTCGGTATAGAAATCGAACAGCGCTCGGCTGGCGGAGCCGCCGACGCGAATGGCGAGTTCGTCTTCGCGTAAATGCAAATCTTGGCGGTAGGCGCGCCCAGTCTGCAAGGTAAGCGTGCGAAGGCCCAGCGCGAAGCTGCAGCGCATGCCGGTTTGCGGGTCTGCGAGCGCGTACATGATGCGGGCATTCGCCAGTGTTTTTCCGCAGCCGGTGGACGCCATGTTGACGATGAAGGCGCCTTGGTCGCTGGCCTGCCGTCGCATGCCTTCTGCGGCATCAGCTGCGATGTCCTGCCAGCGGAAGCGTGCGGATTCGCTACGTTTTCGTAAGCCACGATGCCGCGCCAGCCGTGGTAGGTGACGTTCGAAGCCGGGCAGTGACCGCACCACACGGCCAGCACCCTGCGTGACGCCAAGCAAGTGCTCATCCAATGCTTGCTTAAGCGTGCCGTCCGAATGCGTGTTGGCGTACAGCGAGCCCTTGCGATCACCGCTGACGCGGTCAGATGACTTCGGCGGCAAGCTGGAATAGTGATGATCCGCCAGCATCAGGCTCAGCCGCGCGAGATGCATCACATAAGGGTTGGCGATCCATTCGCCTTTGCCCGGTGTGCTGCATAAACGCTCAAGCCGCGAGGCGAGTTGTGCAGCCTTGCTGCGCCACTTGGGAAAGGTGACGGGCAGAGCCTGCGTAAACGACCAGTAAGCTTCTATAGCTGCATTGTCAGCGGGCCGCTTGATCTCGTTCCAGTCGTGCGTGACCCGATCCAAAATGTTCGGCAACTGGGCAGGGCTAAAGCTCGTACATGGTTTGCCGAGATACTGCTGCTCTCCATGATCGTCATACACCGGCAGTGTCGGTAGCCGGTGATGCGTCACCACCAGCCACGCGATAGCGGCGGCGAGTGGGGGCAACCCGGCGAACGGCGGCGGAGTGTTGGCATCCAGACCATCGCGCAGATAACGCCCGGCCGCCGTCCAACTTGCGTCATCATCGGCGGTTGGCGAGACCAAGCGTTTGAGCCAGGACGCATCGTCATCACTGCCGACGAAGGCCAGAAACAAACGCAGCGAAACCCACTCGTGCCGATACAGGTTGGTTTCCAGTGCGCGTGTTCTCAACCGCCTCTGGAAGGCGATACTGGCCTTGCCCAGGTCATGCAGCAGGGCGGCCATTTGTGCCAGCAACTGAATGTCTTGACCAGTGTGCCAGTCGTTCTCGTCCTCTCGCCGCAAGACGTTGCGCATCGTCGTGTTGGTGGGGACGGTGCCCATGGCGTTGAAGCGCTTGGCATCTCCGACCACCCACAGCAGCTCGCTGTGATTGAGGCCGCGTATCCAGTGACAGGCGATAGCCGAATTCTTGCGTGCAGATTTACGCAACAGCTTGCGCAAGGTTTCCAGCCCTGCCTGCGTAATTGGCGTCTGCCAGGTGCGGTCACCACGGCGTTCGGCAAACTGATCGAGGATTCGGCGCGTCTCGGTCAGCGCACGTTTGTCGCATTGGCTGATCAGCAAGACGTTCATTGAACCTGACTCGCCGTATCTAGCGCGACGGCTTTCACCGTGTCGATCATGAAATCCAGCGACTCACTGCGCGTCAGCAGTTCGATGCAACGGCTGCGAAATTCCTGCTCGTCATCGCCGCGCTTTGCGGAGACGAAAGCGAGCGGAAGGATGCTGGCATCCTTCACTAGATCGGCGATATCGAACACCAGCCCACCGCGGCGCGTTTTGCCGTGCAAGACAGCTAGGCCATGCGGAAGTCCAAGCACCCACGCAGCAGTAGCTCCGAGGCCATAGGCCAGATAGTTGCCATGATCGAGGAAACGGTTGGCCGGATCACCGCCACTACCATTCTTGGCGCGTGTGAAATCGCCGTAGCCGGTCGCATCGACGGCGAGCTTGAACAAGACTTTGGTGAGACGGGCCTCTTCGGTCAGCAGAAAGGTGTTGTCCGGCGCCAGGTCGATCTGGCGGTCCGCATGCGTGAGCAGATCGCCCAACCTCTGCATGTCGGCGTCGAAGCCAGCCTCGCGCAGCATACGTGTGCCCCATTGCTCGCGAATGCGTCGGATTCGCTGTTTCTGAAAAGCCTTTGCCGCGGCCAAGCGCAAGGGATCGTCGAACCAGAAGCGGACCCAGGCTTGCAGATACTCCGTAGGCCGATACTCGCTCTGCGGCGTCAGCCAAGCGACTTCCACGTCCACTTCCATGGCGCTGAAAAGCGGCGTGCCACCGCCACCACAGAAACCGACTAGCACACCCGCCTTGGCCAGCTCGCGCATAGCTGCTTGGGTAATGGACGTGCCGGTGCCGAGCAGCACCGTCGTGGTATTGGCAATCGGGATGTTCCAGTACAGCGACTGCTTGCCCTGATCCGTTACGTACTCGACGCGTCCACCGTTCACGAGCACTCGGCAGTGCTGCAGGTAGTAGATGTGTGCTCGCTTGGAATGCAGGATCGACTTCAGATCGGTGGGAGAAATGTCTTCCACGGCGCCCCCATTTTTGTCCCCATCCCGAGTCTACGGGGCGGCCTTGCACCGTGAACAGGCAGCGCGTCACGAGAGTGCAAACAAAAAAGCCGCGCCCCTTTCGAGGCGCGGCACAGGACTCAGACCTGAGAGTGACTGCTTTTTGAGTACCGCTACGCGATGCCTTACTTCGCGTTCTCGTTTTTGGCGAGATCGGTCTTGAGGTCGACGGCGCGCTTGATCAGGTAGGCGTGCAGGTCTTCGACCTCTTCGGGCGTGAAGGTGCCGGCGAAGGACGGCATGCCCTTGGCCGCGAACGCACCCGCGACGATGCCCGGGAACATGGCGTGCTTCTCGGCGCTCAGGCGGCGCAGGTCGGGCACGATGCCGCCCGAGACGGCGTTGATGCCGTGGCACTGCGAGCAGTGGCCGTTGAAGAGGTCCTTACCGTGGGCGACCTGCTCGGCCGTGGCCTTGGATTCCGGCGGCTGCGGAGGCAGCAGTTCCGGATAGTTGGCCGGGGCCAGTGCGGTCTTGCCGCCGAGCTTGAACGTCAGCACCTGCGCCCAGGGACGCACGCCGGCCTTCAGCGAGGCGTGGCCCGCGAAGGTGGCGAACGCGCCGCCCCAGCCCACCATGAAGGTCACGTACTGCTCGCCGTTGACCTCGTAGGTGATCGGAGCCGCCATCACGCCGGACTGCGCGGGCGATTCCCAAAGCTTTTCACCGTCGGTGGCGCGGTAGGCGATCACGCGGCCGTCGGCCGAGCCTTCGAACACGAGGTTGCCGGCGGTCGACAGCGTGCCGCCATTGAAGATGGTGACGTAGGGCTTTTCCCAAACCTTTTCCTGCTTGATCGGGTCCCAGGCCAGCAGCGAGCCGGTCCACTCGTCGGACCAGTACTTCATGTCCTTGTCGGAATCGCCCATCTCGGCCGCGGCCACGCCGAGCTGGTAGAAGTGCTTGCGCGGCGACCAGCCCGGATCCTTCACGTCGCGGTATTCGACGGCGAAGGTGTGCTTGGGGATGTAGACCAGGCCGGTGTTCGGGTTGTACGACATCGGCTGCCAGTCGTGGCCGCCCCAGAAGCCCGGACGCACGAGCGTGGGCTCGCCGTTCTTCTCCCAGTACTTGGCGGAATCGTTGAACACCGGGCGGCCGGTTTCGAGATCGACCTTGTCGGCCCAGGTGACCGGCGCGTACTTCTCGGCCGAGATCAGCTTGCCGGTGGCGCGGTCGATCACATAGAAGAAACCGTTCTTCGGCGCCTGCATGAGCACCTTGCGCTTCTCGCCCTTGATGTCGAGGTCGGCCAGGATCATGTGCTGCGTGGCGGTGAAGTCCCAGGCGTCGCCCGGCGTGGTCTGGTAGTGCCAGACGTATTCACCGGTATCCGGGTTGATCGCGACGATCGACGACAGGTACAGGTTGTCGCCCTTGGCGTTGCTGCGCGTCTTGTAGTTCCAGTAGCTCGCGTTGCCGGTGCCGATGTAGAGCAGGTTCAGGTCGGGGTCGTAGGCCATCGAATCCCAGACCGTGCCGCCACCGCCCTGCTTGACCCAGTTGGTGCCGTCCCAGGTCTTCAGCGCGGCTTCGAGCGCCTTGCTCTCCTGCGGCTTGGCCGGATCGCCCGGCACCGTATAGAAGCGCCAGAGCTGCTTGCCGGTCTCGGCGTCGTAGGCGGTGATGTAACCGCGCACGCCGAATTCGGCCCCACCGTTACCGATGATGACCTTGTCATTCATGATGCGCGGCGCGCCGGTGATGCCGTAGCTGCGCGAACGGTCGACCACGGTGTCGACGTCCCAGGCCTTGCTGCCGTCCTTCGCGTTCCAGGCAACCAGGCGGCCGTCGTTGGTGCCGACGTAGACCTTGCCCTTCCAGACCGCGGCGCCGCGATTGACCGCGTCGCAGCAGAATTCGCCGGCCTTCAGGCGATCGACCTTCGGGTCGCCCTTCCAGAGCAGTTCGCCGGTAGCCGCGTTGAACGCGTAGAGCACCGAGAACGAGCCGGTGGTGTACATCACGCCATCGACGACGATCGGCGTGGCTTCGACGCCACGGTCGTAATCGAGCTTGTACTGCCAGGCCAGGCCGAGCTGGCCGACGTTCTGGTCGGTGATCTTCTTGAGCGGGCTGTAGCGCTGCTCGTCGTAGGTACGGCCCGTGCTCATCCAGTTACCGGGCTCCTTGTCGGCGGCGACGATGCGCGCGCCATCGACATTGGCCGGGTTCGCCGGAAGGCCGGCCGGGGCCGCCGACGCCTTGGTCGGATCGGGCTGCACGTTCTCGGGCGCCGACGGCTTGCTGCAGGCCGCGACGATACTGAGGCTGGCGATGGAGGCTGCGACGAGCCACTGGCTCGCAGCCCGCTGCATGGCTTTTGTTTTCATGAGTGAAGCTCCTCGTGAGCTGTTTTTAAGCGATGAAACTAGTGAATCAACAGAGCACAAAAACCGTCGAATCGGCGTTGTGAGCGATGGCAGGTCGCAGGAGGACGGAGCACAGAAACCGGAGCGTGCATGTAGCACGTGAGGGTGAGAACGTGTTCGGGCAAAGCTTAAGCTTTGCCAAGTTCGAACGAGCACCGCCCTCGCGCGACCTGCCGAGCGCAGCAGCCGACTCGCCGTTTTTCAGCCGTGGTTGATGTAGACGACGTGCGTCTCGGTGAACTCGTACAGGCCGTGCTTGCCGTCCGCACCGCCGATGCCCGACTTCTTGCGGCCGGCGTGGAAGCCCTGCATCGCCTCGAAGTTCTCGCGGTTCACGTAGGTCTCGCCGAACTTCAGATCACGCACCGCGCGGAAGGCCGAGTTCAGGTCGCGCGTGAAGATCGACGAGGTCAGGCCGTACTCGGAATCGTTGCTCAGCGCGACGGCTTCTTCGAGGCTCTCCACGCTCTGGATCGGCAGCACCGGACCGAAGGTCTCCTTGGTCATCACTTCGGCGCCGGCCTTGTTGCCGATGATCAGCGTCGGCTCGTAGTGCCAGCCCTTGTCGAGTGAGGCGATCTTGCCGCCGGTGACGACTTCGGCGCCGGCTTCGCGCGCGCGGTCGACGATGCCGACGAGCTTGTCGCGCGCGGCCTTGTTGATCAGCGGGCCCATGTCGAGGTCGGCGATCGCGCCCGGATCACCGTAGCGCGTGGCCTTGAACAGCTTGGCGAGCTTGTCGGTCAGTTCGGCCTCGACCTTCTTCTCCACGTAGACGCGCTCGGCGCAGTTGCAGACCTGGCCGGTGTTGATCACGCGCGAGTCGTAGATCGCCTTGGCGGCGAGGTCGAGATCGGCGTCGGCGAGCACGATGGCCGGCGCCTTGCCGCCGAGTTCGAGGTTCACGCGCGTGAGGTTCTGCGCTGCCGCCTGCATGATGCGAATGCCGGTGCCGACGCTGCCCGTGAAGGTCACGAGATCGATGCCGGCGTGCGAAGACAGCTTGCTGCCGGCCACCGCGCCGCGACCGCCGATGAGGTTGATGACACCGGCCGGGAGATCGGTTTCGGCGACGAGCTTGGCGAACTCGAAAGCGTTGATCGGGGTTTCTTCGCTCGGCTTCAGCACGATGGTGTTGCCGGTGACGAGCGCCGGCGCGACCTTGCGCGCGATCAGGAAGAACGGGAAGTTCCAGGGCAGGATGCCGGCGACGGTGCCGAGCGGCTTGCGGTTCAGGAAGATGCTTTCGCCGGCGCGATCGGAGGTCAGCACTTCGCCTTCGAGGCGGCGCGCCCACTCGGCCATGTAGTCGAAATAATCGGCCGTGAAGTGGGCCTCGACTTTCGCGAGACCCTGCACCTTGCCCTGCTCGCGGACGATGATGTCGGCGAGGCGATCGGCGTTGTCGCGGATCTTGTTGGCGATCTTGCGCAGGTAGCCCGCGCGCTGGATCGCGGGCAGCTTTTCCCAGGCCGGCTGCGCGCGGTTGGCGGCGGCGACGGCGGCATCGACCGATGCGGCACTGCTTTCGGGAACACGCGCGAGGATCTCGTGCGTCGCCGGGTTTTCAACTTCGACCCACTCGTTGTGTTCGTCGGCGACGAAGCGTCCGTCGATGTAATTCTGGTAATTCACGATGGATCGAGTCATGACATCTCCTGGATGTTGATTGGGCGCACTGTTGGAATGTGATCGCGCGGCCCAGAGGGGCAATCGATATGCCATCGGGCCGGACGAATTGCCCCAGGCTCTTGACCGGGCCTCATCCCACTGAAAACATTGGCCATTACAAAAAATTTAAGAAGTGAAGAGGCTTTCGACACGCGGGTTCGGAAGCCTTTCGCTGTCGCAATGCATTCACAGCTGTCCAATCCGCCTGCGACAGCTGTCGCATCGCGCTAGGCTGTAGTTCAGCTATCGCATTCACGGAACAAGGAGGAGCGTCAATGGATGAGAGCCGGTCGCCGAGCGCCCAGTTGCTGCCTTCGCCGGGGCAGTTGCCAGAACTCAAGAAGAGCTTCCACAAGATCAACGAAGCCCTCAACGCACTGCGGCTCGAGGCCGCCGAGTACAAGCGCAAGGCGCTCGAAGAGGCGCGCGAGCGCATCGAGCGGGAGCTGCAATCGCGCTACGCCGAACGCGAGCAGCAGCTGCAGGCCGAGCTCGAGAAGATCGAAACCTCGCTCGAAGATGAAAAGGATCGCCTGGCCCGCGCCGGCATCGCGAGCGCTCCGCTGTTCACGAATTCGCCTGCGCATCCGGCGGTCGGCACGCTGATGATCGAGGACGAAGAGGCGATCGCCCGGCTCAAGCGCCCGGCGCGCCGGGCGCGCGTCGAGATCGTCAATCGCGACACCTTCCACAACGCCACCAACCGCCTCAGCGCGGGCCTCGGCGACGTGGTGCTGCGCATCCTCAACCGCGATGGATCGCTGAGCGACGAATATGCGCCGATGGACCGCTACCGCTGGCGCGTGGACGCGGGCACATGAGCGGCAGCGGGCCTGTTTAAGGCCCGTCTCATCTAGGCGGCGGCACAGTCGTGGGCCCGCACGAGAACGAGGAGCCTGCGATGGCCACCGCCACCCCGCGCCGCCGCACGCCGACGGCGCTCAAGCGCTACAACGAAAAGCGCCGCTTCGACGTGACCTCGGAGCCGCGCGGCGAAGCGGCGTCCGGTTCGCGCGGTGATTCGTTCGTCGTGCAGCAGCACGACGCCACGCGCATGCACTACGACTTCCGGCTCGAGCTCGACGGCGTCCTGCTGAGCTGGGCGGTGCCGAAGGGCCCGAGCCTGTCGCCCGACGACAAGCGGCTCGCGGTGCAGACCGAAGATCATCCGATCGCGTACCGCAACTTCGAAGGCAACATCCCGCACGGCGAATACGGCGGCGGGCCGGTGATCGTCTGGGATCGTGGACGCTGGAAACCCGAGGGCGATGCGCGCGCCGCGCTCAAGAAGGGCCATCTGACGTTCTCGCTCGATGGCGAAAAACTCAAGGGCCGCTTCTCGCTCGTGCGCACGCGCTCCGGGCCCAAGCAGGGTCCGAAAAGCCAGTGGCTGCTGTTCAAGCGCAGCGACGAGCATGTGCGCTCGGGATCGGCCGCCGAGATCACGCAGCGCGAGCCCAACAGCGTCATCAGCGGCCGCACGGTCAAGCAGGTCGGCGAAGCGCTGAGCGGCAAGCGGCGGCGCACGGCCGCCGCTGCGGAGTCGACCCGGGCGGCAAAAGCCAAGGCTCCTGCCAAGGCGGCGGCGAAGAAAACCAGCAAGGCCTCGAAGCAACCGGCACTGTCGAGCATCGAGCCGCAACTCGCGACCTTGGTCGATCGGCCGCCTTCGACGGGGCGATGGGTTTACGAGATCAAGTACGACGGCTATCGCATGCTCGCGAGTCTCGACGGCGGCAAGGTGCAGCTGCGCTCACGCAACCAGCTCGACTGGACGCGCACGTTTCCGGGCATCGCCGCCGCGCTGTCCAAGCTCGACGTCGCTTCCGCCGTCCTCGACGGCGAGGTCTGCTACGTGACCGAGGATGGCCGATCGAGCTTCCAGGATCTGCAGCGCGTGCTGCCGCGTGGTGGTGGCGAGATCAGCGCCGATCAGCAGAAGCAGCTGGCCTTCTATGTCTTCGACGTGCTGTATCACGACGGTGTCGACGTGCGCGACGAGCCGCTCGTCGATCGCAAGCTCAGGCTCAAGATCCTGCTCGGCAAGAAGCCGCCGTGGCCGCTCGTCTACAGCGATCACATCGAAGGCGACGGCAATACCGCGTTAACGCAGGCCTGCGCGAGTGGGCTCGAAGGGCTCATCGCCAAGCGTCGCGACGCCGGCTATCACAGCGGACGCTCGGCCGACTGGCTCAAGCTCAAGTGCCACAAGCGCCAGGAGTTCGTCATCGTCGGCTACACCGCATCGCAGGCGCGGAACGGCTTTCGCTCGCTGCTGCTCGGCGTGCGCGAGGGCAAGGCGCTGCGCTATTGCGGCAAGGTCGGCACCGGATTCGATCAGGCGCTGCTCGAGGACATCGGCTCGCGCCTGCAGAAGCTCGAGACCGACACGCCGGCCGTCGACGATCCGCCGCGCATGCGCGATGCGATCTGGGTCAAGCCGCAGCTGGTCTGCGAGGTCGAATATACCGAGGTCACGCGTGACGGCGCGCTGCGCCATCCGTCGTTCCAGGGGTTGCGCGAGGACAAGCCGGCACGCCAGGTCAAGCGCGAAAAGGCGCTGCCCGTCGACGCCATCGAGGATCAGGACATGCAAGCGAATCGAGCCGACATCGAAACCGACAAGCCCGCACGTGGCAAGGCCAAGGCCTCGCCGAAGAAGCCGTCGGCTGCACGCGGCGGCGACGTCGCCGAGATCGGCGGCGTGCGCATCTCGCATGCGGATCGCGTGATGGACGAAGCTTCCGGCCTGACCAAGCGCGAGCTCGCCGAATACCACGAGCTTGTCGCTCCGCTGCTGCTGCCCTACGCGCACAAGCGCCCGATCGCGCTCGTGCGCTGCCCGCAGGGCGATGCGCAGCAATGCTTCTTCCAGAAGCACAAGCTGCCGGGCCTCGGCGACGACGTGAAGAAAGCGCGCATCGCCGGCAACGAAGTCATCTACGTCGAGAACACCCGCGGCATCCTCGAGCTCGTGCAGTTCAACGTGATCGAGATCCACGGCTGGGGCGCGACGATGAACGCGCCCGACAAGCCCGACTGGATCGTGGTCGATCTCGATCCGGACACGGCGCTGAAGTTCTCCGACGTCGTCGACGCGGCGCTCGAAGTGCGCGACAACCTCGCGCGCCTTGGCCTGACGAGCTTCGTCAAGACCACCGGCGGCAAGGGCCTGCACGTGGTGGTTCCGCTCGAGCCGCGCGCCGGTTGGGACACGGTCAAGGGCTTTGCGCAGGCGATCGCGAGCGCGATGGCCGAGCAGCAGCCCGATCGCTACGTCGCCAACATGTCCAAGGCCAAGCGCAAGGGCCGCATCTTCATCGACTACCTGCGCAACGGCCAGGGCGCGACGGCCGTGCTGCCCTACTCGCCGCGCGCACGGCCGGGCGCGACGATCGCGATGCCGAT
Source organism: Hydrocarboniphaga sp. FW305-C-57 (assembly GCF_058783045.1). Classification (NCBI taxonomy): domain Bacteria; kingdom Pseudomonadati; phylum Pseudomonadota; class Gammaproteobacteria; order Nevskiales; family Nevskiaceae; genus Hydrocarboniphaga; species Hydrocarboniphaga sp. FW305-C-57. The sequence continues at coordinate 480,228 of NZ_JBYSYG010000002.1, forward strand.
CGAGTGGAAGGACATCCGCAAGGTCGATCCGAAGGACTTCAACGTGCGCAGCGCCGGGAGCTGGCTCAAGAAGCGCAAGCGCGATCCCTGGGCCGAACTGCTCGGCATGCGCCAGCGGTTGCCGTCGCTCGACTAGCTCGGTCCAGGGCGCGGCGTCTTACCAGAGCACGCCCTTGACCGGCTTGAGCGGCTCGGGCGCTTCGTCGCCGATGGACTGCAGCAGATCGATTTCGATGGTGCGGCACATGGCGCTGAGCGGCACATCGTGCACGGTGTTGGAGAACGGGTCGACGAGGTCGTCACCGATCTGCAGGATCGCCAGGAACATCAGCCCGGCCAGCGTGGAACCGATCGGCGTCGCGTAGCCGAGGCTTTCGACCAGGCCGATCGGCAACAGCACGCAGAACAGGCGCGTGAACAGCGCCGGAAACAGGCGGTACTGGTTCGGCAGCGGCGTGTTCTTGAGCCGCTCCATGCCGCCCTGGGCATTGGCGATGTCGATCAGCACGCGCTCGATCGTGGCCTGCTGGATGCTGTCGATCCAGCCGCGGCGGCGCGCCACTTCGATCTGCCGGCCGTTGTGTTCGAGCAGGCCGTTGGCGACGTTGGTGCGCTTGAGCACCTCGACGGCTTCGGCTTCATCGACGTGGCGGCGCACATCGTCGGCCACGTCCTGGCGGCGCAGCTGGCGCCTGAGCGTATGCACGTAGGCGATCTGGCGGCGCACGATGGTTCGCTTGGCCTCGCGCGCTTCCTCATCCTCGTCGGGCAGGAAACTCACGACCGCGCGCGACAGGCTGCGCGAGGCATTGATCATCGAACCCCAGAGCACGCGGCCTTCCCACCAGCGCTGGTAGGCCGAGGTATCGCGAAAACCGAGGAACAGCGCGAGCCCCGAACCGAACAAGGTCAGCGGCAGCGGCGGCGCATGGAACGGCAAGGTGTAGTAGGTCACGGTGACTGCTACGTCCCAGACGAACAGCACGGTCAAGGGCTTCCACACGTGCGCGGACATGCGGTGCAGGCGCGGCAGGGAATCGACGATCATTCGGGGCGGTCGAAGCGGCGAGGGAACGGACGCGCGATCTTTTACAGCAGTTCGATGACCTGCAACCGTACGAAGCCGCTCGCGCTGCGAATCCGCGCTTGCAGCACGCAGGCACGCGGCCGATAGTGCGGCGCCCCTCTCTCCGGAGCGATGCCATGAAACGTCTCGCTGTCTTCTGCGGCTCCAGTACCGGCCGGGATCCCGAATACCGCAAGGCCGCGCAGGCGCTCGGCGGCCTGCTGGGCCTGCGTGGCATCGGCCTGGTCTACGGCGGCGCGTCGGTGGGACTCATGGGCGCGATCGCCGATGCCGCCCGCGCAGCCGGCGGCGAAGTGATCGGCGTCATTCCGCAGGCGCTGGTCGATCGCGAGCTGGCCCATCCGCACCTGTCCGAGCTGCGCGTGGTCGGCTCGATGCACGAGCGCAAGGCGGTCATGGCCGATCTGGCCGACGGTTTCATCGCCCTGCCCGGCGGGCTCGGCACCTTCGAAGAGTTGTTCGAGATCTGGACCTGGGCGCAGCTCGGCAGCCATCGCAAGCCGGTGGCCCTGCTCAACGTCGCGGGCTACTACGACGGCCTGCTCGGCTTTCTCGACCGCTGCGTGAGCGAGGCCTTCGTCCAGCCCAGGCACCGTGAGCTGCTGATCGTCGCCGACAAGCCCGAAGCCCTGCTGCAGAGGATCGAACGCCATCAGGCGCCGGACCCGATCCGCTGGATAGCCCCGCAGGAACGCTGAAGCGGCAGGCCGATCAAGGGCTTGCTAAAGTCTTGCAATTGTCGCAAACGGACCTTTGACCGATCGTGATGCCGAACCCGACGACCTTGCCGCAGCCACGACGCATGGGCACAGGCAACTTCCTGCGCCGCCTGCTCGCCGCCCTCGCGGTCGTGCTGATCGTTTCACCGGCCATGGCGCTCGCCGCGCCGAGCCTGTCGCTCAAATCCAACGCCGCCATCGTCGTCGATCAGGACAGCGGCGAAACGCTGTACGCCAAGAACGCCGACGTGGTCATGCCGATCGCCTCGCTGACCAAGCTCATGACCGCGCTCGTGGTCGTCGATGCCCGGCTGCCGATGGACGAAATGCTCGAGATCGGCTCCGAGGACGTCGACCGCGAAAAGCACACCCATTCGCGGCTCACGGTCGGCACCAAGCTCACGCGCGGGCAGATGATGCTGCTGGCCCTGATGTCTTCCGAGAACCGCGCGGCCAATGCGCTGAGCCGCGGCTATCCGGGCGGGCGGCCGGCCTTTCTCGCGCAGATGAACGCCAAGGCCAAGTCGCTCGGCATGCAATCGACCTACTTCGCCGATCCGGCCGGGCTGTCGAGCAAGAGCGTCTCCACCGCGCGTGATCTGCTGCGCCTGGTCAGCGCCGCCGATGCCGAGGACCTGATCCGCGACTACACCACGCGCCCCGAAACCGAAGTGCGCGTCGGCAAGCAGCAGCTCACCTTCATCAGCTCCAATCGCATGATCCGCAACTCGCGCGACTGGGACATCGGCCTGCAGAAGACCGGCTTCACCAACGAGGCCGGGCGCTGCCTGGTGATGCGCGCCACCACGCTGAACCGGCGCGTGTCGATGGTGTTCCTGAATTCGTTCGGCACCATGACGCGCTTCGCCGACGCCGGCCGCGTGCGCAAGCACCTGGAGCTGCAGGGCAAGGGCAAGAGCGAACTCAGCGCGCCGGCGGCCGCGAGCACCAAGGCGCAGGCCCCGGCCAAGAAAGCGGTCAAGAAATCCGCCAAGAAGCCGGTGAATAAATCGGTCAAGAAGCCCGCCCAGAAACCGGCGACCAAGGCTTCCACCCAGCCCAAGAAGGCCGCGCCCCAGAAAGCCGGCGAATCCGCCTCCTGAACCCGCCGATCTCCGGAGCCGGCGAGGCGAGTCCCGAGCTCGCGCGCCGCGTCCTGCTCGACGCGCTCAACATCGCCTACTGGCGCGGCAATCCGCCGTCGCTGCGGCTCCCCTTGTCGCTGATGGCCGGGCTGCTCGAACTAGGGCATCCGGCAAGGCTGTGCTTCGATGCCAGCGCCCGCCACCGGCTCGGCGACGAGGCCGGAATCTACGAGCAGCTGAGCCGCTATCCGCGCGCCGTCACCGAAGTGCCCTCGGGCCGCCGGGCCGATGGCGAACTGCTGCGCCAGGCCCGCGCCACCGCGGCCTGCATCGTCAGCCGGGACCGCTTTCGCGACTACCGCAGCCGCTACCGCAAGCTCATCGACGACCCGACCCGTCTGTTCGGCGGCTACGTGCAGGAAGACCGGCTGCATGTGCCGGCGCTGGAGTTCTGCTGCCCGCTGCACGCCTCGACGCAAGCGGCCTGGGATGCGTTGCGGCCGATGCTCGCAGCGGATTGAGCGCTGCGTTCCAGCAGCACCCGACCTGAGAGTTCGATCGCGTTGCGCGAGCGATTCGCCTCGATAAGCTGGCCTGCATCGGCCCTTGCTCATCGACACTCGCTCTTTCGGGGGAAAGACGTGGACCCGATCCGCACACCCAGGCGTCATCTGCCGGCACCTCGCTCCGGCGCACGCGAACTGTTGCCATACCTGGCCATCGTGCTCGGGCTCATGTTCGTCGCCGTCGGCGTCGTGCACCTGCACGAAAGCGGCTGGCGCATCACCATCAGCGAACCGGCCGACTCGACGCAGCCGCTCAGGACGATCTACGCCTGCTACGACGGCCAGACCGGCCAGCTGCTCTACGAACAAAGCGAGCCCTGCACGAGCGTCGCAGCGCCCACGTCCAGACCCGCAATGATCCACCGCGAATACGAGAGCGCCTCGCCCGCGATGCACCAGCCACCAGCTCCCGTGTATCGCCCCAACCCGAACCAGGCGCTGCTCGACGCGGCCGATGCGCGCTACCAGCGCGAGGTGCAATCGGCCCGCCAGGCAGGCTACGAGCAGGACCGGCGACGTCATGCAGAGCAGCTCGCGGTGGCACAAGCCACGGCGACGCAGCTACAGCAGTGTCAGTGGCTATGCGACTCTCTGGCCGAGCTTCGCACGCGCATGCGCGCCTCTTACTCCGCCAGACAAAGCGTTTACTTCCACGAACACCAGAACAGACTCTTCAAGCGCATGCAGGAACATGACTGCAGGGCCTGCATGAACTAGCCGCGTGAACCATAGCGCTACAATCCCCCCCATGAACCCCACACCCGCCCCTGAGCCGCGCATCAAGCGCCCGAATTCGTTCCAGCTGCTCGGCGGCATCCTCGCCGCCGCGGTCGGCATTCGCGGCAACAGCGCGCGCAGCAGCGGCTTCGCGGACGCGAGCACGGCCACCATCCTCGGTGCCGTGCTGATCTTCTGCACCGTCGTCGGGCTCTGCGGCTACGCCTTCGTCAAGGCCGTCGAGAACGCGGTCGGCAATTGAGCGCTCGCCGGCGCGACGCTAGGTCGCGTCGTGGAAGATCACGCCGAGCGCATGCCGGCGGCCCGATCGCAGCCGGCTCACGCCGTGGCGCAGCCTGACCTGATAGCGGCCGCGCGAACCCTGCACGGGGCGGCCATTGACCGCGAAGATCACCGCATCGCCCTGCCCCAGCGGCACCACCTCGCAGCGCGATTGCATGCGCGGCTGCTGCTCGGTCATCACGAACTCGCCGCCGGTGAAATCACGCCCCGGCGCGGACAGCAGCACCGCGAGCTGCAGCGGAAACACCTGCTCGCCGTACAGATCCTGATGCAGGCAGTTGTAGTCGCCCGCGTCGTAGCGAAGGATCAGCGGCGTCGGCCTGCACTGGCCGGCTTCATGGCAACGGCGCGTGAACTCGGCGAGCGTGTCCGGGTAGCGAACCGCCACGCCGAGCCGCTCGTTCCAGCGATTGGCGATCGGCGCCAGGTGCGCATACGCAGTTCTGCGTAAATCATCGATCAGCTTCGGCAACGGATAGTCGTAGTAGCGATACTCGCCGCGTCCGAAGCCATGGCGACTCATGACGACCCGGCTGCGATAGAAGCCGCTGTCCTCGTAGAGCGTCGCGAGCTCCTCGCATTCCGCCTGTCGCAGCAGGGCCCCAACCGTCGCGTTGCCGTGCCGATCGAGCTCGTCTTCGACAGCCGCCCAGTCGATGCGCTCGATGCGCGATGCCATGTCCAAGACGTTCTGAGACGGCGGTGAAGCAGCGTTCCGCATGCGAGTTTCCTGGCTAAAGTCGCGCGTACGCTAGGCCTGCGGCTTGCGGATCACACTCCGAATCTTGCTGTGGCGCTCCCCGCGGCTCGTTTCGATCCCGTTCCCTGGCCGTGGGTTTTCCGCCACCATCGGCGTACAACCCAGCACGCTGAAGACGGATCGAGGGAATCAGCGGCAAGCACAACGGAAAAATCACCATGGGCGAAATCCATTCCGGCTCCTGCCTCTGCGGCCAGGTTCGCTTCGAGATCGACGGAGATTTCGAGCAATTCTTTCTGTGCCACTGCGATTACTGCCGCAAGGACACCGGATCGGCCCACGCCGCGAATCTGTTCGCCTCCAATGCCCACCTGAAGTGGATCGCCGGACGGGACCGGCTGACGGCGTTCAATCTGCCGGGCACGCGGCACGCCAAATCCTTCTGCTCGATCTGCGGCTCGGCTCTTCCGCATCAGCAGGGCGACGGCGCCTTGCTGGCCGTTCCAGCCGGCAGCCTGGACAGCCCGCTGCACCTCAGGCCGAACGCGCATATCTTCACGTCGAGCCGGGCGAGCTGGGATGACCGCCTCGAAACGCTTCCGGTGTTTGAAAATTTTCCGTCGTGAATCGGTAACTGACTCAGCAACAGCGTCCCGGACGACTGCCACCGTAGCGAGCCTCCTGGCGCTCGCGCACGAACTCGGCATAGCTCATCGGCTCGCGTTCGGGATGCTGCTCACGCGTATGCGCGACATAGCGCTCGTAATTCGGGATGCCGACCATGAGCTTCGCCGTTTCGCCGAACAGCGAAGCGCAATGGCGAAATCGCTCGACGAGCTTCGCGCTCATGAGGCGCCCCGGGCCGGCTGGAGGATCTCGTGGTCGCTACGCTGCGGCAGCCTGAGCGCCTGCCTTGCGACACGCAGGCTATAGACGAGCACCGCAAGCATGACGGCGAGGAACAACGCCGTCAGCGCCGCGTTGACGTAGCCGTTGAAGATGATCTGCTGCATCTGCTCGACCGTCTTCGCTGGCGCGAGCACGCTGCCTTCGCCGATCGCGGCCTGATAGCGCCGCGCCTGCGCGAGAAAGCCGATCGCCGGATCGCCGCTGAAGAGCTTGATGAGACCGGCGCTGCCCGTGCAGACGAGCAGCCACAAGGCCGGCAGCGCCGGAACCCAGGCATAGCGCTCGCGCTTCATGCGGATCAGCACGACGGTCGCGAGCATCAGCGCGATGCCGGCGAGCATCTGGTTGGAGATGCCGAACATCGGCCACAGCGTGTTGATGCCGCCGAACGGATCGGTCACGCCCGCGTAGAGAAACCAGCCCCAGCAGGCGACGCAACCCGCGGTGGCGACGAGATTCGCCGGCAACGAGCTCGTATCGCGGAACATCGGCACGAAGCGGCCGAGCAGGTCCTGCAGCATGAAGCGCCCGGCGCGCGTGCCCGCATCGACGGCGGTCAGGATGAACAGCGCTTCGAACAAAATCGCGAAGTGATACCAGAAGCCCATGTTGCTGAAGGCCGGCACGAAGCTGTGAAGAATCTGCGCCATGCCGACGGCCAGCGTCGGCGCACCGCCCGCGCGGCCGAGCACGGTGGTTTCGCCGATGTCTTTCGCGGTGGTTTCGAGCTGCTCGGGCGTGATCGTGAAGCCCCATGACGACACCGCCTGCGCCACGCTCGCGACGTCGCTGCCGACGACCGCGGCCGGGCTGTTCATCGCGAAATAGACGCCCGGCTCGATCACCGAGGCGGCGACCAGCGCCATGATGCCGACGAAGGATTCAGCCAGCATCGCGCCGTAGCCGATGTAGCGGATGTCGGTCTCGCTCGCGACGAGCTTGGGCGTGGTGCCCGAGCAGATCAGCGCGTGGAAGCCCGAGATCGCGCCGCAGGCGATCGTGATGAACAAAAACGGAAACAGCGAGCCCTTCCAGACCGGCCCGCTGCCATCGACGAACTGCGTGAGCGCCGGCATCTTGAGCTGCGGGGCGACGAACAGGATCGCGATCGCGAGCACCGCGATCGTGCCGATCTTCAGGAAGGTCGACAGATAATCGCGCGGCGCGAGCAGCAGCCACACGGGCAGCACCGCGGCGACGAAGCCGTAGCCGATCAGCATCCAGGCGATCTTCGTGGCTTCGAACGTGAAGAGCGGCGCGAGCGCCGGCGATTGCGCAACCAGGCCGCCGCCCCAGATCGACAGCATCAGCAGCACGAAGCCGGCGATCGAAACCTCGCCGACGCGGCCCGGCCGCAGATAGCGCAGGTACAGGCCCATGAGCACGGCGATCGGAATCGTCGCGGCCACCGTGAACAGGCCCCAGGCGCTGTGCGCGAGCGCCTTGACCACGATCAACGCGAGCACCGACAGGATGATGATCATGATCATGAAGGTGCCGAACAGCGTGATGAGGCCGGCGGTATCGCCCATTTCCATGCGCACGAGTTCGCCGATCGAGCGGCCGTTGCGGCGCGTGGAAATGAACAGCACGAGGAAATCCTGCACCGCGCCCGCGAACACCACGCCGACGATGAGCCAGAGCACGCCGGGCAAGTAGCCGAGCTGCGCCGCGAGCACCGGCCCGACCAGCGGCCCCGCGCCCGCGATCGCGGCGAAGTGATGGCCGAACAGCACGTGGCGATGCGTGGGCACGTAATCGAGCCCGTCGTCGTTGGCCACCGCAGGCGTCACGCGCGAGCCGTCGAGCCCGGCGACCTTGCGCGCGAGGAACAGCGAGTAGTAGCGGTACGCGATGGTGTAGAGCGACAGCGCGGCGACCACGATCCACAGCGCGTTGATCGCCTCGTCGCGCCGCAGTGCGACCACGCCGAGCGCGAACGCACCGAGGATCGCGATGACGATGAAGAGCAGTTGTCTGGCGAGTGTGTTCATGTGGTTTTCGGAAGCTCCTCGATTCATCGCATTCTGCCACCTGATCGCGCGACGCAGACACGCCGCGCCGGAATCCGCTACTCTCGCGCCCATGTCCGCACGTCTGCTCACCACCCTGTTGTCGATCTGGCTGCTCGCCGGATTGCAGGGGCTCGGCCTGCACGTGCACTGGCATTCGCACCGCGCCGAGGCCAATGCGCACAGCCACGTCGCCTCGGCTTTCGACGACGATCACGAGCAGGCGCATGCCGATGGCGCGGTCGACGAGCAGGACGATCGCAGCGGCCTGCGCGCGGCGCCCGAGCTCACGCCGCTCGTCGCGATCCTCGTCTCGACGCTGCTGCTCGCCGAGCCGGATCACGAGCCGCTGCGCTACGTCGAACCCGACTCCGTGCATCTCACCGGGCCACCGCCCGACTTCAGTCCTCCCGGTCAGGCTCCGCCCTCCTTCGCGTTCGCCTAGCGCGCTGCGGTCCTCTGCGGACGCGGCGCTGTTCCGCGTTACCGAAGAGGACTCATCGTGTATCCCTTATTCGTTCGCAGGGCGATCGGCGCTGTCGCCGTTTCGCTGCTGCTCGTTTCGACGGCGCAGGCCGTCGAAACACCGGCTGCGCCCACAGCCGAACCGCTGACGCTGCGCGAGGCGCTGCGCCGCACCGCGCTTGCGCATCCCGATCTGCAAGGCTTCGCGGCCGAGCGCGAGGGCCTCGTGGCGGGCAAGGCGCTCGCCGGCCGTTCGCCGGCACCCGAAGTGGGCCTGCTGCTCGAAGACGCACTCGGCACCGGCAATCGCAAAGGCCTCGACGGCGCCCAGTGGACCTTGAGCTTCACTCAGGCGATCGAGATCGGCGACCAGCGCACCGGCCGTCTCGCGCTGGCCGACGCCAAGTCCGATGCGCTGAGCGCCGCGCAGGCGCAGAAGCGTCGCGACGCCTACGCCGAAGTCGCACAGCGCTTCATCGAGGCCGCGGCCGACGACCAGCGACGGCTGCTCGCCGAAGAACAGGTCGAGCTCGCGCAGAAAGCCTTCGAAGCCGCGCAGGCGCGCGTGCGGGCGGCGCGCGCTCCGCTCGCCGAGCAATCGCGGGCGCGTGCGGCGCTCGCACAGGCCACGCTCGAGCGCGAGCATGCCGAACACGAGGAACTCAGCGCCCGCGTCGCGCTCGCCGTAAGCCTCGGCATGCCCGAACCCGACTTCGGCGCGCTGCAGGCGCAGCTGTTCGAGCTGCCGCCCGTACGCCCGCTCGATGAACTGCGCGAGCGCCTCAAGCAAAGCCCGGGCGCACAAGCCCGGCTCGCGGAGGCCGCGGTGTTCGAGGCCGAACGCCGGGCTGCACTCGCCTCGGCCGGCTTGAAGCCGACCTTCACGGGCGGGCTGCGCCGCTACGACGCGGGCAACGACGACGTCGGCCTCGTCGTCGGCATCAGCGTTCCCTTGTTCGCGCGCCGCAAAGCTGCCGACGAAGCTGCGGTCGCGAGCGCGCATTTCGCGAAGAGCGAAGCCGAGAATCGCGCGGCGCTGCTGCGCGCCGAAGAGCTGCTCTACGACCGTTACCAGGAACTCGGCCACGCGCGTGAAGCGCTACGCCTGCTCGACACCGAAGTGCTGCCCGCGCGCGACGAAGCGCTCGCGCAAACGCAGTACGCATTCGAGCGCGGACGCTACGGCTATCAGGAGCTTTCGCTCGCACTGCAGGAGCGCGCGAGCGCGCAGCGCGAACGGCTCGACACCGCCGCCCACTATCACTCGCTGCTCGCCGAACTCGAACGCCTGACCGGCGAGCGCCTCACCGAAGGAAGCCAGCCATGACGGCCCATCACCCGACCGGCACAGCTGCATCGCTGCGCCGCACACTCGTCAGTCTGCTCGCCATCGTGCTCATGAGCAGCGCCTGCTCCAAACCCGGCGAGCACGCATCCGAAAGTGCGGCCGGACAACCACACGAACATGCAGAAGAACGCGGCGCCGGGGAATTCGAGCGCGGCCCGCATCAGGGCCGCCTGCTGCGCGACGGCAATTTCGCACTCGAACTCAAGATCGTCGAACAAGGCGTGCCGCCAGAGTTCCATGTCTGGCTGTATCGGGGCGAGCGTGCGCTGCCGCCCGCGCAAGCGAATGTGAGCGTCGAACTCACCCGGCTCGGCGGAACGGTTGATCGTTTCGCGTTCGCTCCGCGAGAGGACTATCTACTAGGCCAGGGCGAAGTGCGCGAGCCGCATTCCTTCAGCGTGAAAGTCGATGCGAGCGAAGGCGGCAGGACGCACCGCTGGAGCTTCGACAGCTTCGAAGGGCGCACGACGATCGCAGCGAAGATCGCGCAGGACTCGGGCGTCGCCAGCGAGATCGCGGGCCCCGCATCGATTGCGGAAACGATCACGCTGACCGGGCGCATCGTGCCGAATGCCGAGCATGTGCGCTCGGTGTCGGCGCGCTTTCCGGGGCCGATCCGCGAGATCGCGAAGTCGATCGGCGACAGCGTGAACAAGGGCGAGCGGCTCGCCACCGTCGAGAGCAACGACAGCCTGCAACGCTATGCGGTGAGCGCACCGATCTCCGGCGTGGTGATCGAGCGTCATGCCAACCCTGGCGAGCACGCGGGCGATCAGCCCTTGTTCGTGGTCGCCGATTACGGCCGGCTCTGGGCCGAGCTCGCGCTGTTCCCGCGCGATCTGCCGCGCGTGAAGGTCGGGCAGAAAGTCACGCTGAAGACCGTCGATGGTGATCTCGAAGGTGGCGGCGAGATCGTGCGCATCGCACCGGCCGAAGGCGCGAGCCACGGTTCGCTGAGTGGTGTCTACACGGCGCGTGTCGCGCTCGACAACGTCGGCCGGAAATGGATCCCGGGCCTGTTCGTGCAGGGACGCGTGGAGATCGGCAGCAGCCCGGTCGCGCTCGCGGTCAGGCGCAGCGGCCTGCAGGGTTTTCGCGATTCCACCGTGGTGTTCGCGCAGGTCGGCGACACCTACGAAGTGCGCATGCTCGAACTCGGCCGGCAGGATGAAACCTGGGTCGAAGTGCTGTCCGGTCTTGTGCCCGGCGAGCGCTACGTGATCGCGAACAGCTATCTGATCAAGGCCGACATCGAAAAATCCGGCGCGAGCCACGAGCACTGACGCCATGCTCGATCGCATTCTCTCGCTGTCCATCCGGCACCGCGTGCCGGTTCTCGTCGCCGTGTTCGCTGTCGCGCTGCTCGGCGTCTGGAGCTATCGCTCGCTCGCCATCGACGCGGTGCCCGACATCACCAACATCCAGGTGCAGATCAACACCGAGGCCGCCGGCTACACGCCGCTCGAAGCCGAGCAGCGTGTGACCTTGCCGCTCGAACGCGCGATGGCCGGGCTCGCCGGGCTCGACTACACGCGCTCGCTGTCGCGCTACGGGCTGTCGCAGGTCACCGTGGTGTTCGACGAAGGCACCGATCCGTATTTCGCGCGCCAGCAGATCGCCGAGCGACTGCAATCGGTGTCGAGCCGCCTGCCACCCGGACTCGAACCGCAGATGGGCCCGGCCGCCACCGGGCTCGGCGAAATCTACATGTACACGGTCGATGCCCAGCCCGGCGCGAAGAACGCCGACGGCACGCCGGTCAGCGCGATCGATCTGCGCGCCGCGCAGGACTGGATCGTGCGGCCGCAGCTGCTGCGCGTTGCCGGTGTCGCCGACGTCAACACGATCGGCGGCTACGAAAAGCAGTACCTCGTGCAGCCCGATCCGGCGCGGCTGCTCGCCTACGGCCTGTCCTTCGACGATCTGGCCGATGCCCTGCGCCGCAACAACGAGAACCGCGGCGCCGGCTACATCGAACGCAACGGCCAGCAGATGCTGCTGCGCGTGCCCGGGCAGATCGATGGCGGAGCGCAGACGCTCGCGGCGCTCGGCGACATCGTGATCCGCAACATCGCCTCGGCGCCCGTGCGCATCGGCGACGTCGCGACAGTGTCGATCGGCTCCGATCTGCGCAGCGGCGCGGCGACGCAGAATGGCCACGAGGTCGTGCTCGGCACCGTGCTCATGCGCGTCGGCGAGAACAGCCGCACGGTCGCCAAGGCGGTGGCCGCGAAGATCGAAGAAATCGGCCCGAGCCTGCCGCCCGGCTACGTCATCGTGCCGGCCTACGATCGCACGCGGCTCGTCGACAAGACGCTCGCGACGGTGCAGAAGAACCTGCTCGAAGGCGCGCTGCTGGTCGTGGTCGTGCTGTTCCTGCTGCTCGGCAATCTGCGCGCCGCGCTGCTGACCGCGCTCGTCATTCCGCTCGCGATGCTGCTGACGATCACCGGCATGGTGCGCACCGGCGTGTCGGCGAATCTCATGAGCCTCGGTGCGCTCGACTTCGGGCTCATCGTCGATGGTGCGGTGATCATCGTCGAGAACTGTCTGCGCCGATTGTCGGCCGCCGCGACCGGCGAGCGCATGCCCTTGCCGCTGCGCCTGCGCATCGTCTTCGAAGCCACGCGCGAAGTGATCCGGCCCGCGCTGTTCGGCGTCTTCATCATCACCGCGGTGTATCTGCCGATCTTCACGCTCAGCGGCGTCGAGGGAAAGATGTTCCATCCGATGGCACAGACCGTCGTGATGGCGCTGATCGCGGCGATGCTGCTGTCGATCACCGCGGTGCCCGCAGCGGTCGCCCTGCTGATCGGCTCGCCCAGGCCGCATCGCGAAGGACTGTTCGCGCGCCTGAGCCAGCGCGTCTACGCACCGCTGCTCGCGGCAAGCCTGCGCGCGCGCCATCTCGTCGGCACCGCGGCGCTCGCGCTCGTATTGCTTGCCGCGTTCGCAGCCTCGCGCATGGGCTCGGAGTTTCTGCCCGGCCTCGACGAGGGCGACATCGCGATGCACGCGCTGCGCATTCCGGGCACGAGCCTGACGCAGGCGATCGGCATGCAGCAGCAGCTCGAGAAGGTGGCGCTCGCGATTCCGGAGGTGGAGCGCATCGTCGCCAAGATCGGCACCGCCGACATCGCCACCGACCCGATGCCGCCGTCGGTGGCCGACAACTTCATCATGCTCAAGCAGCGCGAGCTGTGGCCCGATCCACGCAAGCCGAAGGCGCAGGTCGTCGCCGATCTAGAAGCGGCGGTGCGCGAGGTCCCGGGCAACAACTACGAATTCACACAGCCGATCCAGATGCGTTTCAACGAGCTGCTGTCGGGCGTGCGCGCCGATGTCGCGGTCAAGGTTTACGGCGACGATCTCGACACGCTCGCCGACATCGGTGAGCGGCTCAAAGGCATCGTCGGCCGCGTGGACGGGGCGGATGACGTCTCGCTCGAACAAGTCAGCGGCCTGCCCGTGCTGAGCGTGCAGCCGCGCCGCGAAGCGCTCGCGCGCTACGGCCTCGACGTCGCCGCCGTGCAGGCGCTCGTCGCGACGGCCTATGGCGGCGAAGACGTCGGCGCGATCTTCGACGGCGATCGCCGCTACGAACTCGCCTTGCGATTGCCCGATGCGCTGCGCGGCGATCCCGATGCGCTCGATCGACTGCCAGTCGCGCTGCCGGCCTCGTCATCGATCGGCGGCTACGTTCCATTGTCCGAGCTCGCTCAAGTGCAGCTCGCACAAGGCCCGAACCAGATCAATCGCGAGAACGGCAAGCGCCGCGTGGTGGTCACCGCGAACGTGCGCGATCGCGACCTCGGCGGCTTCATCGAAGAACTGCAGGCGCGCGTGAGCCGCGAGGCCGCGCTGCCGCCCGGCTACTGGATCGACTACGGCGGCACTTTCGAGCAGCTGCAATCGGCCTCGCAACGCCTCGCGATCGTGGTGCCGGTGACCTTGCTGCTGATCGTCGGCCTGCTGTGGCTCGCGCTCGGCTGCCTGCGCGACGCGCTGCTGATCTTCAGCGGCGTTCCGCTCGCGCTGACCGGCGGCGTGCTCGCGCTGCTGCTGCGCGGCATTCCGCTGTCGATCTCGGCCGCGGTCGGCTTCATCGCGCTGTCGGGCATCGCGGTGCTCAACGGCCTGGTCATGGTGAGCTTCATTCGCGATCTGATCGCCGGCGGCATGCCGAAGGACGATGCGATCGCGCTCGGCGCGCAGACGCGCCTGCGCCCGGTGCTGATGACCGCGCTCGTCGCCGCGCTCGGCTTCGTGCCGATGGCGATCAATACCGGCATCGGCTCCGAAGTTCAGCGCCCGCTCGCGACCGTGGTGATCGGCGGCATCGTCACCTCGACGGTGCTGACCTTGCTCGTGCTGCCCGCGCTGTATCGCCTGTTCGGCGCAGGATCGAGCACGCGCTCAAGCGCGATCACGCACGACGAGCTGGTCAATGCGAGGACGAAAACTTCATGAGCAGGATGCCACCGAGGATCAGTGCGGCGGCGAGCGCGCGCATCGGCGTGAAGGCTTCGCCGAGCACGCTCACGCCGACGACGAAGGCGCCGACCGCGCCGATGCCGGTCCAGACCATGTACGCGATGCCGAGCGGCAGGCTGCGCATCGCGATGGACAGCAGCCCGAAGCTCGCGGCCATGAAGACGAAGGTGACGACGGTCGGCATCACGCGCGTGAAGCCTTCCGACTGCTTCATCGAATAAGCCCAGACCACTTCGAGCAGACCGGCGACGGTCAGATGAACCCAGGCCATGCGCGGCCTCCTTACTTTTTCAGTGAAAGGGGCCGGGCCGTCCCGGGCATGTTTCCAGAATGGGGAGGTCGTTCCTCCTGACAGCGCGCGAATTATAGGCGCGTGTCCTGCAACTGGCACGGCGGCGTCAGGCACGCGCCGCCGTGCCTTTCGAAGCTACATCAGGCCGCCTTCGCGACTTCATCCTTGAGCGACTGCATGTCGATCACGAAGCGATACTTCACGTCGCCCTTCTGCATGCGATCGTAGGCCGTGTTGATGTCCTTGATCGCGATGACTTCGATGTCCGAGACGATGCCGTGCTCGGCGCAGAAGTCGAGCATCTCCTGCGTCTCTTTGATCCCGCCGATCAGCGAGCCCGCGAGCGTGCGACGGCGGAAGATCATGCTGCCGAAGCCGGTGATCTTGTGCGGCTCGGCCGGTGCGCCGACGAGCGTCAGCACGCCGTCGCGCTTGAGCGCGTTGAGGTAGGGATCGAGATCGAGCGGCGCGGCGACCGTGTTGAGCAGAAAGTCTAGGCTGCCGGCCACCGACTTCATCTGCTTGGCGTCCTTGGAGATCACCACGCGATCGGCACCGAGGCGGCGTGCATCGGCCTCCTTGCCGGGCGAAGTCGTGAACAGGGTGACGTCCGCGCCCATCGCCTTGGCGATCTTCACGGCCATGTGGCCGAGACCGCCGAGGCCCACCACGCCGACTTTCTGGCCGGGCCTGACCTTCCAGTGCGCGAGCGGCGAATACGTGGTGATGCCCGCACAGAGCAGCGGCGCGGCAGCGGCCGGATCAAGCCCTTCGGGCAGGCGCAGCACGAACTCTTCACGCACGACGATCTTGTCGGAATAGCCGCCGTAGGTGTTGCCGCCAGTCTCGCGATCGCGACCGTTGTAAGTGCCCGTGAAGCCTTCGTTGCAGTAATTCTCGAGGCCTTCCTTGCAGGATTCGCAGACCAGGCAGCTGTCGACCATGCAGCCGACGCCGACCAGCTGGCCGACCTTGAACTTGCCGACCTTGGAGCCGACCGCGGTCACGCGACCGACGATCTCGTGCCCCGGCACGCACGGAAACTGGCTGCCGCCCCACTCGGCGCGCGCCGTATGCAGATCGGAGTGGCAGACGCCGCAGAACAGGATGTCGATGGCGACGTCGTTGTCGCGCGGGGCGCGGCGTTCGAACGAAAACGGAGCGAGCGGCTGGTCGCCGCTGGCAGCGGCGTAGGCGTAGGTTTTCATGTGCACTTGTCCTGGGTTCATGGATGAAGGAAAACGGCGCCGACCACCGTCAGCGTGTCACGTAATCGAGCACGCGGCCCATCAGCGCATTGATGCGCGCATAGCTCGCGGCGGGTTCGGCCAGAATCACCGGCGCGGATTGCACGTAGATGTCGGGCACGAGTTCGTCACGGCAATGCTCGACGATGGCGCTCACGGTCTGCGGCGTCGATTCGAGATGGAACTGCAGGCCGATCGCGCGCTCGCCCCACTGAAACGCCTGGTTGAGGCAGCCCGCGCTCGATGCGAGGCGAGTCGCGCCTGCGGGCAGATCGAAGGTTTCACCATGCCAGTGGAACACGCGCTCGCGCGGCGGCAATGCAAACCGCTGTGCATCCACGGCCGCGCCCTCGATATCGAACCAGCCGATCTCGCGCTTGGGGCCCGGATACACGCGCGCGCCGAGCGCGTTCGCGATCAGCTGGGCGCCGAGGCAGATGCCGACCACGGGCTTGCCGGCCTGCAGCATCGCGTGCACGAAGCGCTTTTCGTCGACGAGCCAGGGCAGCGTGGCTTCGTCGTTGACGCTCATCGGGCCGCCCATGACCACGAGCAGATCGACCTCGTCGGGCTTCGGCAGCGCTGCAGACGATTCGAAGAACGGCGTGGTGCTCACGCGCGCGTCGCGCTGCTGCAGCCAGGCGGCGATGCTGCCGGGGCCTTCGAACGGAACGTGCTGGAGGATGTGCGCTCTCATGGCTCGCGGTGAAGGTGCAGGCGAGTTCGCATTATTGCGCGGCGACCAGCCTTAGCAAGGTGATTTCGGACGGCGCGCCGAAGCGCAGCGGCGGCCCCCAGTAGCCGGTGCCGCGGCTCGTGTAGACCCAGAGCCTGCCGAGCTTGGCGAGACCCGCGACGAAGGGCTGCTGCAAGGGCACGAAGAAATTCCACGGCAGGAACTGGCCGCCGTGCGTGTGCCCCGAAATCTGCAGATCGAAACCGGCTTCGGCGGCGGCCTGTGCCGAACGCGGCTGATGCGCGAGCAGCAGGCGCGCGTCGACTTTCTGCGCACTGCGCGCCGCAGCGAGTGGATCGCTGCGGTGCTGCTCGTCGAAATGCCCGGCGCTGTAATCGGTCACGCCACCGACGAGCAGGCGAGCGCCGCCGTGCTCGATCACCTCGTTCGCATTGAGCAGCACGCGCAACCCGAGCGAGCGCCATTCGCGCACCCAGCCGTGCGCGCCGTGGTAATACTCGTGGTTGCCGGTGACGCAGTAACTGCCGTGTCGCGAGCGCAGCGCCGACAGCGGCTGCACGTGCTCGCGCAAAGCCTCGACGCTGCCGTCGACGATGTCGCCGGTCAGCGCGATCAGATCCGCATCGAGCGTGTTGACGCGTCGCACGATCGCTTCGAGATAACCGCGCTTGATCGTCGGCCCGACGTGCACGTCGGACAGCTGCGCGATGCGGAAACCCGACAGCGCCGCGGGCAGGCCGGCGATCGGCACGTCGACCTGCACGACGCGCGCCGTGCGGCGCGCGTTGAAGAAGCCGACCAGGCTCACGAGCGCCGTCAGCGCGAGCACCGCGAATGCCGAAGCCCGCTTCCAGGGCTCGAGATCGAGCGGCTGCCAGACAGCCCAGAGCGCGAACGGCAACAACACGAGATCGCGCAGCAGCGTCAGCACGAACAGGCTCGAGAACACGCCCATCGCGAGATAGCCGGCCCAGGCCAGCGCATCGCCTGTGCGCTGCGGCAGGCGGCTGAGCCGCAGCAGCAGCGGCGCCGGCATCAGCAGCGCGGAGAGCACAAGCAGTGCGCTCGAAAATGCCAGGCCCAGGCCCGACAGCGGCAACGCGGGCAACAGGCGTACGCCGATGTAGGCGTGCAGCAGCAGGCTCAGCAGCGGGACGAGCAGGAACGAATTTCGGCGCATTCGGCATTACATTGAGCGCGCGCAAGGCTTTTCAAGGGCGCTGCTCGGCGAGCCGCGCACGCAGCCATTTAGCCCGCTCGGTGATCTGCTCGCGCTCCTGCCTGGATTTGCGCTGCAGGTTCCTGACCTGGAACTGCAGTCGCGGATGTCCGTCGAAACGGCGCTCGTGGCGGTGGAGGAAATCCCAGTACAGCGTCGTGAATGGACAGGCTTCGTCGCCGACGGCCTTGCCCGGATCGTAGCGACAGTGCGCGCAGTAGTTGCTCATGCGCTCGATGTAGCGGCCCGAGGCGACGTAGGGCTTGGAGCCGAGGATGCCGCCGTCGGCGAACTGGCTCATGCCGATGGTGTTCGGCAGCTCGACCCATTCCACCGCGTCGACGTAGACGGCCAGATACCAGAGATGAATCTCGCGCGGACGCACGCCGAGCAGCAGCGCGAACAGGCCAGTCACCATGAGCCGCTGGATGTGATGCGCGTAGCCGAGCCGCAAGGTCTGGCCGACGGTCTGCGCCATGCACTGCATGTGCGTCTGCGCGTTCCAGTAGAGCCAGGGCAGCGGCTGGTCGGCGCCGAGCTCGTTGTCGTCGGCGAACTCGGGCATGCGCTGCCAATAAAGCCCGCGCACGTATTCGCGCCAGCCCAGAATCTGCCGCACGAAGCCTTCGACCGACGCGAGCGGCGCTCGCTTCTGGCGATACGCCTCGATCGCGGCCGCGCAGACTTCGCGCGGGTCGAGCAGCTTCAGGTTCATAGCGACCGACAGCCGCGAGTGATGCAGCAGCGGCTGATCGATCCACATCGCGTCCTGCCAGCGGCCGAATTCGGCGAGCCGGTGCTCGATGAAATCGGCCAGCGCCTGCAAGGCTTCGCCGCGCGTCACTGGCCAGTCGAAACCATCGAGCTCGCCGGGATGACCGGCATAGCGTTCGGCCACCAGCGCGAGCACTTGCCGCGTGATCGCGTCGGGCTCGAAACGTCGTGCGCCAGGCACGTTGCCGGGGCCGTGCGCGCCGAAGCTCTTGCGGTTGTCCTCGTCGAAATTCCAGCGTCCGCCTTCGGGTTCGCCGTCGTGCATGAGCCAGCCCGTGCGCTGGCGCATCCAGCGGTAGAAGTGCTCCATGCGCGGCTGCCGCCTGCCCTGCATCCAGTCGGCGAAGTCCTGGCGCGAACACAGGAAGTGCGGGTCTTCGAGCAGCACGAACTCGATGCGTGCCTGCTTCGCGACGGCTTCGATGTCCCCGACGAGCCGATGCTCGCCGGGCCAGAGCAGACGAATGCGCTGCGGTCGCAGCTCGCCAAGATCGGCGGCGAGCGCCTCGGCGAGCGTGTCGCGGTCGTGCTGCGCTGTCGCGCGATAGATCAGCCGCCAGCGACGCTGTTCGATCCCGCGCGCGTAGTGGCGCATCGCCGACAGGAACACGGCGATGCGCGCCTTGTGCGACCAGGCGTAGCGCGCTTCGGCCGGGGCTTCGCACATCCACACCGCGTCCTGTTGCGCATCGAATTCGGCGAACACGGGTGAATCGGGATCGAGCTGATCGCCGAGCACGACGATGAGTTCGCGAATGTCGGTTCTGGGGGATCGCACTGGGGCCGGAGCTCGCCTGATCATGGGAAAGCCTGCGCCGCACGGGCTGACGCCGGGCTGATTCGGGGCAAGCTACCGCGCCAGCGGGCCGCTGGATATGCTGCCCGCATGCCGAATGCCACTCCGCTCACGCATCGACTCGCCACGCGCGCCGACCTTCCACGCATCGTCGAGATCTACAACAGCACGATCGCCTCGCGCATGGTCACAGCCGATCTCGAACCCATCAGCGTCGACAGCCGCGAGCAGTGGTTCGCCGAACACACGGCGCAGTTCCGCCCGCTGTGGGTCGTCGAGCTCGACACCGCGGGCGACCAGCAGATCGCGGGCTGGCTGAGCTTCTCGTCGTTCTACGGACGGCCGGCGTACAAGGGCACCGCCGAGGTCAGCCTCTACATCGACGCGTGCTTCCGCCGCGCCGGCATCGGCCGCTATCTGCTCGGCGAGGCGATGGCGCACGCGCCGCGGATCGGCGTGCACACGCTGCTCGGCTTCGTCTTCGGCCACAACCTGCCGAGCCTGGCCCTGTTCGAGCGCTACGGCTTCGCGCGCTGGGCGCATCTGCCACGCGTGGCCCTGCTCGACGGCATCGAACGCGACCTCGTCATTCTCGGCCGTCGCGTGGCGCCCTAGCCGCGCGACGGACCTGCCGGCTCTTTCCCGGCCGGACCGGTGGCGCCCGGAGCCGGAGCCGCCGCCCGCATCCGTCACCCGACATTGAACTAAGCTGCGCGCCATTGCCGTACCGCTGACTCGGAATCGCCGTGCTCGCGCTGATCGTCGTCCTCGTGCTTTACGTGTCCTGCATCGCCTTCGTTCGCGTGCGCAATCGCGCGCATCTGAACTGGGGCCGCCAGCTCACGGATTTTTCCACCTTCATGGTGCCGTTCAACATCCCGGCCTACCTGCTGTCGCGGGTTCCCCTGTCGGCGCGCCCGCCGCTGTCCAGCCTGCCGCAGCTGCGCGTGCTGCAGGACAACTGGCAGACGATCCGCGACGAGGCGCTCGCCCTTTACGGCCAAGGCCACATCGCGGTGAAGACCTGCCGGGCAGCAGCTTCTACAAGAACGATCGCTGGAAGAGCTTCTACCTCAAGGTCTACGACCACGAGCTTCCGTCGGCCCGCACCCTCGCACCCAAGACCCTGGCGCTGATCGAGCAGGTGCCGGGCATGAACCTGGCGCTGTTCGCGGTGCTGATGCCCGGCAAGCGCCTGGGCCAGCACGCCGATCCGTTCGCGCTGAGCCTGCGCTATTCGCTCGGTCTGGCGACGCCCAACTCCGAGCGCTGTGGCCTGATGGTCGATGGCGAGCACTACGTCTGGCGCGACGGCGACGCCATCCTGTTCGACGAGACCTACATGCACGCGGCGTACAACGACACGCAGACGCCGCGCATCATCCTGATGACGGACATCGACCGGCCGATGCGCCTGGCCTCGGTGCAGAAGCTGTACTACCGCTTCGGCCGCTTCTTCAACGGCCTGTTCTACATCGACAACCTGGACAGCAGCCGGTCCGGCATCGGGAACCGCCTGTGGGGTCCGGTGACGCGCTACAAGGCCACCATGCGCGGCCTCAAGGATCGCCATCGCCGCGCGTACAAGGCCGGCAAGCTGCTGCTTTACACCGTGCTCATCGGCCTGCTGGTCAACTGGGTGCTCTGAATCGCCCGATCAGTGATAAGGCTCGACCCCGATCCGGCTCGCGCGGATCGGCACCAGGCGCAGGCTTTCGCCGCATTCCTTGGTCGCCTCGCAGCTGCGGTAGCCGAAGTCGGCATCGAAGCAGATGTTCACCTCCGACAGCCGCGTGCCCTTGCAGATCAGGTCGATGCTGTCGGCCGTGAGCCCCGGGTTGGCCTCGACGAAGGCCTGGCGCACGGCGCTCGCGGTGGTGTCGAGCCGCTCGGTCACCTTGCCGTAGCGCTCCGGAATCTGGATGCGCCGGCTGCCGCGGTCGACCGCGGCGAGATACTGCGTGGTGTCGAGCCCGCTGCAGGAGCCGTGCTTGCGCCAGAGCGCGCGCACGCGCGCCTTGTTCGGAATCACCCAGAGCCAGCGGTCGCTGTCGGCTTCCGACATGTCCCACTCGGCACAGCTGTCGTCCTTCTCGGCCGGGCCGCTGCGGCGGAACGGCACCAGGCCGTGATTGACGAAGTAATGCTCCTCGGTGCACTGCGGCTCCTTGGAGCTCAGGTTGGCCGAGCAGTACAGCGGCGACCACGAAAGCACCATGCGCCAGCCGTCGGGCGGCTCGGCGGCCTGCACGCTCGCGCTGCAAAAAGCGATTGCAAACAAGGCGATGAGCTGCGTTCGCCACGAGGTCGCCGTTCGGCTCACCATTGTTCTCCTGATCGCACGTCGAAGAAACGAAACTACCAGAACCGTCCGTCAGCCTGCAGCGCGGGCCGGGCTTACGAGTTGCGCGAGCCGTCACCCGGCTTGGTCGGAAGCGGCATTGCGCCGCTTGAAGGCGCTCCCGAATACTGTCGGACTCTCCCGAACCGGATCAGGAACCCGCCATGGCCCAACGCGAAGTCTTCGTCGTCTCCGCCCTCCGCACCCCCGTCGGCAGCTTCGGCGGCGGACTCAAGGACGTTCCGCTGGCCCAGCTCGCGACGCTCGCGGTGAAGGAATCGCTGGCCCGCTCGGGCGTTCCGGCCGAGCAGATCGACCACGTCGTCATGGGCAACGTGATCCCGACCGAGCCGCGCGACGCCTACCTGTCGCGCGTCGCCGCGATCGAAGCGGGCATCCCGAACACCACCCCGGCCTTCAACGTGAACCGCCTGTGCGGCTCGGGCCTGCAGGCCATCGTCTCGGCCGCGCAGTCGATTCTGCTCGGCGACGCCGAGGCCGCCGTGGGCGCCGGCGCCGAATCGATGAGCCGCGGTCCCTACCTGTTGCCGGCCGGCCGCTGGGGCGCGCGCATGGGCGACGCGGCGATGCTCGACTACATGGTCGGCATCCTCCATGACCCGTTCCAGAACATCCACATGGGCATCACCGCCGAGAACGTCGCCGCACGCTACGGCGTCACCCGCGAGGACATGGACCAGCTCGCCGCCGAATCGCAGCGCCGTGCCGCCCGCGCCACCGCCGAGGGCCGCTTCGCCTCGCAGCTGATTCCGGTGCCGGTCAAGACGCGCAAGGGCGTCGTCAATTTCGAAGTCGACGAGAACGTGCGCGACGTGACCGTCGAGCAGCTCGCGCAGATGAAGCCGGTGTTCAAGAAGGACGGCCTCGTCACCGCCGGCAACGCCTCGAGCATCAACGACGGCGCCGCCTCGGTGGTGCTGGTCTCGGGCGAGAAGCTCAAGGCGCTGGGCCTGACGCCGCTCGCGCGCCTGGTCGCCTACGGCCACTCCGGCGTGGATCCGTCGATCATGGGCATCGGCCCGGTCACCGCGACCCGCAACGCGCTCGCCAAGACCAGCCTCACGGTGCGCGATTTCGACGTCATCGAGTCGAACGAAGCCTTCGCCGCCCAAGCCTGCGCGGTCAGCCGCGAACTCGACCTCGACCCGGCCAAGGTCAACCCGAACGGCTCGGGCATCTCGCTGGGTCACCCGGTCGGCGCGACCGGCGTGATGATCGCCGCCAAGGCCATCCACGAGCTGCACCGCATCGGCGGCCGCTACGGCCTGGCGACGATGTGCATCGGCGGCGGCCAGGGCATCGCGGCGATCTTCGAGAAGGTTTGAGCCGCGTCGCTGCTAACGAAAGGGCCGCCGATGCGGCCCTTTCGCTTTTGGGCCCGCCCGCGAATCGATCGCTAAACTGCTGGCCTTCCCAACCGAATACTCGCGCCGCATGAGCACGCTGACCCTCGTTCGCCACGGACAGGCTTCCTTCGATTCGCACCACTACGACCAGCTGTCCGCGCTCGGCGAGCGCCAGGCGCAGGCGACCGGGGCCTACTTCAAGGCGCGCGGCGAAACCTTCACGGCCATCTACAGCGGCCCGCGCAAACGCCAGCGCCAGACTGCGCTCGCGATCACCGGGGCGCTCGACCTTGCCGAAGCGAAGGTGACGCAAGCGCTCGACGAATTCGGTGAAGGCTCCACGCTGCTCGAAGCCGCGAGCGCGCGCACCGGCGTGTCGCTGATCGAGAACGCGAGCGTGAGCCGCAAGGACAAGCTGCGGCTCTACGGCGAGCAGATCGGCCTCTGGGCCGCGGACGCGGTGCGTGTCGACGGCATTCCGCCGGTCGCCGAGTTCCGCGCCGGCATCAAGGCCTGGCTCGACGAGCTGACCGCCGCGCCGGGCCGCGGCCACAAGGTGCTCGCGGTCACCTCGGCCGGCGTCATCGCCGTGGTGATCGCCGAGCTCATGCAAAGGCCCAGCGCCGAACTCGGCGCGATGATGTCGGTGATCGGCAACGCCTCGTTCACCCAGCTGATCTGGACGCAGAACGCGCGCGTGCTGCACTCGTACAACCAGACCGCGCATCTGCCGGCCGAGCTCGCGAGCGCCATGTAGCAACCGCGGCAACAATTCATTCCGCATCAGCCGCTTGACGCATTTTCGCGTTCCGGGCGAAAAATCCTGTCGATTTCCGCCGCGCTGCTTCGACGTGTTCGTACACACGCCATCACGCGACCAGGAGACGACCATGCGCTACATGCTGCTGATGATCCCGAAGGGCTACGAGTCCGCCGAGGCCGGCGCACAGCCCGATCCCGAACACGTCGCCGCGATGATGCGGTACAACGAAGCGCTGCAACGTGCGGGTGTTCTGCTGGCGATCGATTCGCTGCATCCGCCCGCGAGCGGGGCGCGCGTGCATTTCGACGGTGGCCGTGCGCGCGTCGTCGACGGCCCGTTCGCCGAGGCCAAGGAAGTGCTCGGCGGCTATTGGCTCATCCAGGCCAAGTCACGCGAGGAAGCGATCGCCTGGGCCGCGCGCTGCCCGGGCGGCAACGACGAGGTGATCGAAGTCCGCCAGGTGCACGAGTTCGGCGATTTCTCGCCCGAGGTGCAAGCTGCGGCGGATGGATACTTCGAGATGGCCGAGAAACGCTGAAGCCCTTCTGTCGAACGCACAACGCAAAGGATTCGTCATGCTCAAGATCATTCTCATCGTCGTCGTGCTCGCCATCGCCGGCCTGCTCGCCTATGCGACAACGCGTCCAGATGAATTCCGCGTACAACGCTCGCTGTCGATACGCGCGCCGGCCGCGACGATATTCCCGCTCGTCAACGATCTGACGGCCTGGAAGCAGTGGTCTCCGTACGAGCCCAAGGACCCGAACATGCAGCATCGCTACGAAGGCCCGGCCAGCGGCGTCGGCGCGAAGATGGCCTGGGCCGGCAACAATCAGGTCGGCGAAGGCAGCATGCAAATCCGCGAATCCGAGCCCGATCGCAAGATCGTCATGCAGCTCGAATTCGAGAAGCCGATGAAGACCCAGAACGTCGCGATCTTCGATTTCGTGAGCAGCGGCGAAACCACCACGGTGACCTGGGCGATGGAAGGCAAGGCCAACTTCGTCTCCAAGCTCATGAGCGTGTTCTTCGACATGGACCAGATGATCGGCGGCGATTTCGCTCAGGGCCTGCAGAATCTCAAGCAGATCACCGAGCAGAACTGAGTCGCGCCGACGACCTCCATGAGCAGCCAGCACGACATCCGCCGCACGATCGATGCGGTCTGGCGCATCGAATCGGCGCGCATCATCGCCACGGTCGCACGGCTCGTGCACGACGTCGGCATCGCCGAAGAACTCGCGCAGGACGCGCTGATCGCGGCGCTCGAGCAATGGCCCGGCGAAGGCATTCCGCGCAATGCGGGCGCCTGGCTTACGGCCACGGCGAAGCATCGCGCGATCGACTGGCTGCGCCGCGGCACGCTGATCGAGCGCAAGTTTGATGAGCTCGCAGGCGAACTGGAGGGCGAATCCGCCATGCCCGCACCCGACGACACCGCCGCGCTCGAAGACGACATCGGCGACGACCTGCTGCGCCTGATCTTCACGGCCTGCCACCCGGTGCTCTCGCCCGATGCGCGCAGTGCACTGACGTTGAAACTGCTCGGCGGCCTTTCCACCGACGAAATCGCGCGCGCCTACCTGACGTCCGAGCCGACGATCGCGCAGCGCATCGTGCGCGCCAAGCGTGCGCTGAGCGATGCCAAAGTGCCGTTCGAAGTGCCGCGTGCGAACGAGCTGCCCGAGCGCCTGTCGTCGGTGCTCGAAGTGCTCTACCTGATCTTCAACGAAGGCTATTCGGCGACCGCGGGCGACGACTGGATGCGCCCCGCGCTCTGCGAGGAAGCCTTGCGCGTCGGCCGCATTCTGGCGGGACTCATGCCCGGCGAATCCGAGGTGCACGGCCTGGTCGCGCTGATGGAGATCCAGGCCTCGCGAGCCAAGGCGCGCGTGAAGGCCGATGGCGAGCCGGTGCTGCTGCTCGAGCAGAATCGAGCGCTCTGGGATCAGTTGCTGATCCGGCGCGGCCTGGTGGCGCTGCAGCGCGCCGAAGCGCTCGTCGGCGCGCTCGGACCTTATGCGCTGCAAGCCGCGATCGCCGCATGCCATGCACGCGCGCGCACGGCCGCAGACACCGACTGGACGCGCATCGCCGCGCTCTACGATGCGCTCGCGCAGATCGCGCCGTCGCCGATCGTCGAGCTCAATCGTGCAGTCGCGGTGAGCATGGCCTTCGGCCCTGCCGAAGCCTTGCGCATCGTCGACGAGCTCATGCAGGAACCCGTGCTGCGCCAGTACCACCTGCTGCCAAGCGTGCGCGGCGATCTGCTGTTCAAGCTGCAACGGCATTCCGAGGCGCGCGAAGCATTCGAACGCGCCGCCTCGCTCACGCGCAACGAGCGCGAGCGCAAGCTGCTGCTCGAACGCGCCGCGGCCTGCACGCCCTGACCCTCCACCACGACACGATCGAGGAGCGAGCATGTCCCTCATCCAAAGCGCCGTCATCAGCCCCTGCCTGTGGTTCGACGGCGAAGCCGAAGCGGCGGCCACGCACTACACCGGCATCTTCCCGAACTCGAGGATCCACCGGATCGCGCGCTATCCGAACGTCGGCCAGGAAGTACACGGACGCGCGGCCGGCTCGGTGATGACGGTCGAATTCGAGCTCGAAGGCCTGTTGTTCTGCGCGCTCAACGGCGGGCCGGGCTTCAAATTCAACGAAGCGATCTCGCTGCAGATTCTCTGCGACACGCAGCAGCAGATCGATCACTACTGGCACGCGCTCGGCGAAGGCGGTGGTGGCCAGTCCGTGCAATGCGGCTGGCTCAAGGACCGCTACGGCGTCTCGTGGCAGGTCGCCCCGCGCCTGCTCGGCCAGCTCGCGCTCGACCCCGATCCCGCCAGGGCCGCCCGCGCGTTTGGCGCGATGATGAAGATGGTGAAGATCGATATCGCCGAGGTCGAGCGGGCGGCGGGCGCAAGGTGATGCCTCACTCGCCGGTCGGCGGCGCCTCTCCGGTCAGAATGCGAAACAGAGGCTCGTTGATGTAGTAGTTGCTACGCCCGAACTTGCGCTTGATCAGCAGCCCGTCTTCGGCCAGCACATCGAGGTAACGCGTCGCCGTCAGTCGCGAGACCTTGAGATCGTTCTGGATGAATTCGATCTTCGTGTACGGAAAAGAGAACAGGTTGTTGATCAGATCCCGGCTGTAGAACCGATGCTTCGCGCGAATGCGATGCTTGTAATCGAGCAGCAGGCTCTTGATGTCCTGAATGGTGGTAATGCCTTCGGCCGCAGTCTTTTCGACCGCATCGAGCAGGTACAGCACCCAGTCTTCCCAGGCATCACGTTCGCGAACGGCTTGCAGCTTTCCGTAGTAATCCGCCTTGGTCCGCACGATCGCCCGGCTCAGATAAAGCACCGGAATATCGAGCAGCTTTTCCTTGACGAGATACAGCACGTTGATGATGCGACCGGTGCGTCCATTACCATCGTAGAAAGGATGGATGCTCTCGAATTGATGATGGATCAGCGCCATTTTCACGAGCGGGTCGGCATCGAACGGCGTGGCATCGTTGATGAAGCGTTCGAGATCGCTCATCAGATCGGGCAGCGACTCCGGGGACGGCGGTGTGTAGATGACGCGGCCCGCGCCGTCCTTGAGCGTGGTGCCCGGAAGCTTGCGATAACCCGGCCGGCTCTGCTCCAGCGCCGCCTGAATTTCCAGAATGTGATTGCCGGTCAGCAAACCACTTTCACTGACCGCTGCAAAACCGATCTGCAAGGCGTGCGCGTAAAGCCGCACCTCCTTGGCCGCTGCGCTGTCCGGCGAATCAGCACCGCCGTCGCGGAACAACTCGTCGTGCGTCGTCACGATGTTCTCGATCGCCGAACTTTCCTTGGCCTCCTGCAGGCCGAGCGTGCTGATCAGAATGCTCTGGTTCGGAATCGAAGCCGCCACGCCCTTGAGCTCAGCCAGCTGGCGGTTGGCCGAGACCAGCTTCTTGAGCACGGCGGGCGTCTCGAACCGAGCCGGGCTGACGGCCTGCGCGAGCGGCCTGGGCGGTGAGAAAGCACTCATTTCTGAACTCGAAGTCAGTGACGTGTATAGATTCTGACTGTTTTCTATACACGTTTCACCAGACCTGTATAGATTCCGGCGCTACTTGATACCCATCGAGGTCGGCCGAGGTTCTAGAACGGCTTCCTGAGCTTGCCCGCCAGCAGCGTCGCGTTGCGCGCCGCCAAGGCATAGATCGACAACTGCGGATTGGCGCCGATACTCGTCGGGAACACCGAGCCGTCGATGATCGAGAGGTTCTCGATCAGGTGGTGGCTGCCGTCGCTGCGCACGACGGCGTGGCGCGCGTCTTCGCCCATCGCGCAGCCGCCCATGACGTGCGCGGAACCGAGCGCGAGCTTGAAGGCGCGCATCGACAGGCCTTCGATCTGCTCGCGCGCGGCAAGCCAGCTCGTCGCCCACTCGGCATCGAGATGACCCGCGTAGACGCGCTCGGCGCCACCGGCGAATTGCGCTTCGGCCATGCGCAGCAGGGCGTTGCGGAAGCCGCGGAACAGGTAGTCGGTCAGCGGATAATCGAGCATCGGCGCGCCGTGTTCGTCGATGCGCACGCGCCCGCCCTGGCTTTGCTCGTGAAAGCCGTCGCGCGTCAGCGCGAGCATGGCACTGAAGTTCGGCATGTCGGCGATGCCGGCCGCGAGCGGCTCGCCGGCGCGGCCGAACAGCGAGGCGACGAGCGCCGGATAGATCGGCGGCACTTCCATCTTGAAGCCCGGCGCGGCGTCGAAATCACCCTGCCACTGGAACTGGTCGCTCGCGATCGACTGCGGAGCGCCGTACCAGCCGTCGACGCGTTCGCGCATCTTCGCCATCGTGAAAACGACCGGATGCAGGAACGTGCGCTTGCCGATGCGCTCGTGCGGATCGGCCGCGCCCGAGCGCAGCAGCAGCGCCGGATTGTTGATCGCACCGCCCGCGAGCACCACGTGCCGGGCGCGGACGTCCACGCGCACGCCACTCGGGGCGATGCCGTCGGCCTGCAGGGCTGCGCATTCCAGGCCCGAGACGCGATCGCCCCAGAAGGTGAGCCGGCGCACGCTCAGGTGATGCACGAGCGTCGCGCCGTGCTGCAAGGCGCCGGGCACGGTACTGACGAGCATCGATTGCTTGGCGTTGACCGGGCAGCCGTAGCCGCAATAGCCCGAGTTCCAGCAGCCGCGCACGTTGCGCGGAATCACATGCCATTCCCAGCCGAGCTTCTCGCAGCCGGCCTTGAGCACGGCGTTGTTCGCGTTCGGCGGCATCGCCCACGGCGCGATGCCGAGGCGCTCGGTTCGATCGTCGAACCAGGGCTTGGATTCTTCGACGCTCCAGCCCTTGACCGCGTGCTCGCGGGCCCAGTGGCGCAGCGTCTCTTCGGGCGTGCGGAAGCTCGAGGTCCAGTTCACCGTCGTCGTGCCGCCGACGCTGCGCCCTTGCAGGATGGTGATGCTGCCATCGGCCGTGCCGCGCCCGCTGGCCTCCTGGTAGAGGTCGGCGTAGGCGCGGGCCTCGCCCATGTCGCGGAAATCGGCCGAGGTCTTCAGCGGCCCTTCCTCGATCATGAGCACCTTGAAACCGGCCTTGGCGAGAATCTCGGCCGTGGTGCCGCCACCCGCGCCGGTGCCGACGATGACGACGTCGGCCTCCAACGTCTGCGGCTTCGTGAAGGAAGAGGCGTCGCGAACGTCCCAGCCCGCCGCGATACCGTCGCCGTAAATGTCGTTGATCGCCATCGCGCGTCCTATGCGTTCACGGCCGCGAACATCGGCGCCCAGGGCCCCGGATAACCGCAGGCGCGCTGGCCGCCTTCGGTCTGCATCCACGAGGCGGTGACGAGCTTGGCGAGCACGCGATAGCCCGAGTTGAACAGGCCGATGCTGGACGTTCTCCAGCGCTCGACGAAGCGCTGCACCTGCTCAGGCTCGGCCTGCGCCCACGGCGCCGATACGCCGGTCGTGAGCCGGCGCGTGAGCCCGGCGTCGAGCAGATCGAACAGCTGGCGCAGTTGCCGGTGCGCGGGCGATTGCAGGCGTGCGCAGGTCTGGTCGAGGCGCCGCAGCAGGGCTTGCAGATGCTCGGTGCGGCCGTCCTGCGGCAGCGCGCCGCCGAGGATGGCCGGAGCGATGGCGGCGAACAGGGCCGCTTCGCCGCCGCGCAGGAAGCGATAGCCCGAAGCCGGCGTGGTCGAGCGGCTGCAGCCGGCGAGCCCGGCCGTGAGCGCGCCGCCGGCGAGCAGGGCGCTGCCGGTCAAGCCGAGCTTGAGAAAATCGCGTCGCCCGCGATCGGCGGACGGCGCTGGCTGAAGGCGCATCGGGTCTCCCCTCGTTCTGGTTCAAGGTGGTTCGGGCAAAAGCGGCGGCCTGCGCGGTTTCACCGCCGACCCGCCCTGCAGACACCGAGCTAACCACTCGTTTAATAGAGCCGAGCATACCCGAGCGTATCGCCGGACCGAATGACGCCGCATACAAGCGGCGCTGGCCCCACTGCAAGCCGACCTTCGTCGGCCGCCTCGCTCCCCGATTTCGGGAGTTTTTCCCGTTCAGCCGGCGATGACGCGGCCTCAGAGTTTCACCGTCGGCACTCGTGCCGATCACAAATCGATAGGGAGAGTCCGCCGATGAGCGGAAACAACACGAAACGACCCAGCCCCCGCTTCAGACCCGACGCGTTCAAGCGCGCCTGCCGCGTCTCGGCGCTCTCGGCCCCGGCCTTCGCGCTGATCGGTGCGCTGCCCGTGCAGGCGGCCGAGGCCGATGCGCCGGCCGAGTTGCCCGAAGTCATCGTCGTCGGCCAGACGCCGTTGCCGGCCGCCTCGATCGACCTGCGCGACTACCCGGGCAACCTGCAGACCGCCAACGCCAAGGCGATCGAGGACAGCCAGGCGATCAACCTCGCGGACTTCCTGGCCCGCAGCATGGACGGCGTGCACATCAGCGATGCCGCCAACAACCCCTACCAGCCCGACCTGTTCTATCGCGGCTACAGCGTCTCGCCGCTGCTCGGCCTGCCGCAGGGCCTGGCGGTCTACCAGGACGGCGTGCGCGTCAACGAAGCCTTCGGCGACACGGTGAACTGGGACCTGATCCCCGAGCAGGCGATTTCGAGCATCGAACTGGTGCCGGACTCCAACCCGCTGTTCGGCCAGAACGCGATCGGCGGTTCGCTGGTCGCCCGCACCAAGAACGGCTTCGATTACGACGGCGGCGAGCTCGAGGTTTACGGCGGCTCCGACAATCGCATCTCGACGACGGCCGACTACGGCGTCGCCGGCGAAAAGACCGCGCTTTACGTCGCCGCCGAACGCTTCAGCGAAGACGGCTGGCGCGACCATTCCAAGTCCGAAGTGCAGCAGCTGTTCGCACGCGGCAGCTGGCGCCCTGACGACAAGGGCCAGCTCGACCTGACGGTCACGCACGCCGACAACCGCCTGCGCGGCAACGGCGCGGTGCCGATCGAACTGATGGAAGAAGAAGGCCGCGACGCGGTGTTCACGTATCCGGATGAAACCAAGCCGAAGCTGCTGTTCGTGAACCTGTTCGGCCAACGCAAGTTGTCCGATGCGCTCGACATCGGCGGCAACCTCTACGTGCGCCGCAACAAGGTGCGCGCTTTCAATGGCGACGGCACCGAGTTCGAAGCCTGCGAAGATCCGGCCAACGTCGACGGCACCGGCGCCCCTTATCTCTGCGAAAGCGAAGACGACGGCGAAGAAGTGGTCGAAGACACCAACGACAATCCGGTGGTCGCCGGCGACGACAACGACAGCGCGACGCAGAACCGCAGCCACACCAAGCAGCGCAGCATCGGTGGCGGCTTGCAGGCCTCGTGGCGCCTCAGCGACAGCAACAAGCTGACCTTCGGCGGAACCCTCGATTTCGGCCGCGCGAACTTCAGCTCGAGCACCGAACTCGCCGCGCTGACCGACGAGCGCGGCACCGTCGGCAGCGGCCTCTATGTCGAAGAATCGCTCGTGCACGTGAAGACGCGCAACGACAACTTCGCGGTCTATGCGCTCGACACCTGGCAGGCCAGCGATGCGCTGATGCTCAGCATCGGCGGGCGCTACAACCACACCGACATCCAGCTGCGCGACCAGGATCCGGACGGCAGCCTGAGCGGCGATCACAAGTTCAACCATTTCAACCCGATGCTCGGTGCGACCTTGCGCATCAACCCGCAGCTGACCGCGTTCGCGAGCGCCTCGCAGGCCACGCGCGCGCCGACGCCGGTGGAACTCACCTGCGCGAATCCCGATGATCCCTGCAAGCTGCCGAACGGCTTCGTCGACGATCCGCCGCTCGATCAGGTGGTCACGCGCACGTTCTCGGTCGGCCTGCGCCAGCAGACGCAGACGCTGCGCTCGTCGGTGTCGCTGTTCCATGCGCTGAGCCACGACGACATCCTGTTCATCACCGACGGCAACCTGACCAACGAAGGCTATTTCGACAACGTCGGCAAGACGCTGCGCCAGGGCGTCGAGTTCGCGTTGCACTGGAAGCCGCTGCAGAACTGGTCGCTCGATGCGAACTACACCTACCTGACCGCGGAATTCCGTGAAGACTTTCTCGTCAACACGCCGAACCATCCGCTGCGCGACGAGGACGATGAAGACGAAGTCGACGAATCCGCGCGCGAAGTCTCCAAGGGCGATCGCATTCCGCTGATTCCGAAGCACCTGTTCAACGCGACGCTCGGTTGGGAACGCGACATCGGCGCCCTGCGACTGCAGGCGGTCGGACGTAGCAAGAGCCGCTATCGCGGTGACGAGGCCAACGTCGACAGCGAGCAGCTCGACGGCTTCGTGCTGCTGAACCTGCTCGGCGAAGTGCGCCCACTGCCGCGCCTGACCTTGTTCGCCCGCGTCGAGAACCTGCTCGACAAAGACTACGAGACCTTCGGCGTGTATGGTGAAGGCGACGAAGTGCTCGGCGACGAGTTCGAGGACGCACGCCGCTTCGTCGGCCCGGGTGCGCCGCGTCGGTTCTTCGCGGGCATACGCCTGAACTTCGGCAAGACCAACTCGCTCTAAACGCGTGTGTGCTGAACGGGTATCGCGAGTCCTCCCGCTCGTGATGCCCGTTCAGCCTTTTTATGCCCCATTTCTGACGCATAGAATTCAAGAATTTCGCGATGTAGTGAGGCGACAAAGCTGGCACCGTCCTTGCTCGCTGCGCGCGGCCATAAAGACGGAGAAACCCGATGTTGATGAGCCCTCTGATGCGCCCTGCCCTCGCTGCCACTTTCATCGCAGCGGCCCTGTCGAGCGCTCCGCTTTACGCAGCCTCGCCTGAGCTGGCCTACGTTCCGAACGAGGGTTCCGCCAACATCAGCGTGATCGACCTTGCGAACAACAAGGTCGTGAAGACGCTGCCCGCGGAAGGCGGCCTCGGCAAGAAGATCCAGGGCATCGCGCTCGACAAGGCCGGCAAGCGCTTGTTCGTCGTCGATGCCGACGGCGATTCGATCAGCGCGATCGACCTCGCCAGCGGCAAGATCAGCACGCAGCCCGCGGGCAAAGGCCCCGAAGGCGTCGAGCGCTCGCCGGACGGCAAGTGGATCGCGGTCTGCGCCGAAGCGAGCAACGAGGCGCTGCTGTTCGACGCGGCGAGCTTCAAGCTCGACAAGCGCATCGCCATGCAGGGCGAGAACCCGGAGCATTGCGTGTTCAGCCCGGACGGCAAGTGGCTGGTCGCAGGCAACGAGGATACGCACGACATCGACGTGATCGATCTGACGCAGGGCAAGTCGGTCAAGCTCATCAAGGTCGATGGAGCCGCACGCGGCATGGGCTTCACGCCGGATGGCAAGAAGCTCTACGTGGCGAATGAAGGCAAGGGCGTGGTCGAAGTCGTCGACACCGCCAAGTGGGAAATCGTCGGCAGCATCACGAGCGCGCTGCGTACCGCGGGCATCGCCGTCTCGGCCGACGGCAAGCGCGTCTACGCGGCCAACGGCGGCGCCGGCACGATCTCGGTGATCGATACCGCGAGCGATACCGTCGTCGGCAGCGTGACGGTCGGCCAGCGCCCCTGGAACATGGCCTTCGCCGACGGCGGCAACAGGCTGCTCGTTGCCAACGGGCGCTCGGATTCGGTTTCGGTCATCGACACGCGCAAGCTCGAAGTGATCGACACGATCGCGGTTGGCAAGAAGCCTTGGGGCGTGCTGACGCGCTAGCGGGACGCGTTGTCGTCGTTACCTCTGGCCTCTTCGACGGGAGAGGGACGCGCAACCGCAGCGGCGAAAACCTTCAATCGCAGCTGATCCAGCCGCGCTGCTTCAGCGCGCGAACGAACTCCTCGAGATCGCGCGGATCGTTGCCGAGCTGCTCGCGCAGCTTGCCTTCGATGCCGCGCACATCGAGCGTCCCGTTGCACAGGCCCAGGATCGCAAGCCCAAGCTCGTTGACCGGAATCAGGCCGCAGGGACCGCTCAGCGAGCGCTTGGCCGGAACCAACCGGTAACCCTGCGCCAGACGCAGCAAGCCGTGATCGGCGGACGAGGAAGAGGACGGCGGAGTCGAGCAAGGCAAGGCTGGCATGGCGCCCCGCCGGAAGCAGGTTTCATTCCAGGGTTCTGGCAGCGCTCGTCATGCGTTTTCGTTCACGAAAAAACGCTTCGGGAATCAATCCCGAAGCGTTTCTGCCGAGCTGCGGGTCAGGCCTGGTCGCGTCGCGCCGGCCCCACCGCGATACGGTGTCGCTTGAGCTTGCGGTACAAAGTGTTGCGGCTCATGCCGAGCTGTTGCGCGGTCAGGCTCATGTTCCAGCGGTTCGCGTCGATCGCGGCAAGCAGCGCTTCCTTCTCGGCGGCTTCGAGCGGATTGCCGCTGGCGGTTTCGGCCGGTGCCGAGGTACCGGCCGCCATCGCAGTCGGCACGACGAGTACAGTCTGCGCCACGGTGGCCTCGGGTTCGGCCTCGCGCAGTTCGCGTGGCAGATCGAGCCGCGTGATCACCCCGCCCTCGCAGATCGCGAGCGCCGTGCGGATCACGTTGCGCAGCTCACGCACGTTGCCAGGCCAGTTGTAGTTCATCAGGCACTGGAAGGCCTCGGCCTCCATCGCCGCCGGACGTCCGCCCGCGGTTTCGATCGAGAACACCTCGCGAATCAGGCGATCGCGATCCGCGCGCTGCGCGAGCGACGGCAGCTCGAGCGTGATGCCATTGAGGCGGTAGTACAGGTCTTCCCGGAACTGCCCCTTGGCGATCATCTCGCGCAGGTTGCGATGGCTCGCACAGATCACGCGAATGTCGACCTTGATCGGCGTCTCGCTGCCGAGCGGTACCACTTCGTGCTCTTCGAGCACCCGCAGCAAGCGCGTCTGCAGCAACAGCGGCATGTCGCCGATTTCGTCGAGAAACAAGGTGCCGCCGGAGGCCTGCAGGACCTTGCCGCGCATGCCGTCCTTGCGCGCACCCGTGAACGCACCGGCCTTGTAGCCGAACAGCTCGCTCTCGATCAGCGTTTCGGGAATCGCGGCGCAATTCACCGCGACGAAGTTCTGCGGTGCGCGCGAGCTCGCCAGGTGCAGGGCTCGCGCGAACACTTCCTTGCCCGAACCGGTCGGGCCCTGGATCAGCACCGAGACCATCGAGTCGGCGATGCGCCGCGCGCTGCGCACGTTGCGCAGCATCTGCGGATCTTCGCCGGCGATGTCGTCGAGCGTCAGCGCGCTCTTCTGCGCCTGCGGCACCGACTGCAGCAGCGGCCTGGTTGGGCTGCCGTCACGCGGCACCTCGCGCTGCGGCTCGCGCAGCCCTTCGAGACCGCGATCGAAGCTACGCTCGAAAGCCTCGCTGGAATCGAAGAAGCGGCCGCGCTGCGGCTCGTGCAGGCTCACGAAATAGCGGCGGCCACGGCGCAGGTCGCGCACCGGCCAGATCGCCTGATGCGTACGCGAGCCACCCATGAGGTCTTCGGGGCGCACGTCGAAGATTTCGGAGAGCGGACGACCGACCAGGTCGAGGCGATTGCTCGCGCCGAGCAGGCGAACCGCGGTGTCGTCGGCCGCGATCACGACGCCGTCGCCGGACAGCGTCAGCGCGCCGTCGTGCAGCAGGTTCACGAGTTCCGGGCGGCTGTGGAAGCGCAGGATCGTCTGGTTCTGCTGACGCCGCAGGAACAGGCATTTCTCGATCAGGTTGGCGGACAGGTTCACGAGCGCCATCGTGTGCATCTGGCTCGCGCGCGTGTCGTGCGACGACACGCTCGAGGCATCGAGCACGGCGACGAGCGAACCGCCCGGATCGCGAATCGGAGCGCCCGTGCACGAGAGCCCGATGTGGCGCGCACGGAAGTGATCGGCGCGATGCACGGTGACCGGCCGATTCTCGGCGATGCAGGTGCCGATGCCGTTGGTGCCTTCGCGGTTCTCGCTCCAGTCGGCACCGATCAGCAGGCCGGCGGAACGGAACATCTTGCGCAACGTCGGATCGACGCGCTCGCACAGGATCACGCCGCTCGCATCGGTCATCAGCAAGGCATAGCCGGAGCCCGAAATCTGGTCGTACAGCGAGTCCATTTCGGCCGCTGCGATCTGCACGAGATCTTCGTGCTGTGTCTGTCGGTCCTTGAGATCGACGCTGCCGATGACGGTCGGCGCGTAAAGCTTGGAAGGATCGAGCCGATGATCGTTGACGCAGCGTGTCCACGAATTGGTGATCGGTGCTTCGTGATGCACCTCGCGACCGACGCGTGGCAAACCATGGACTGTTCTGAGCACGCCTTCGGCGTGCGCTACCGCAGTGGACTCAGCCATTTGATTCTCTCCTCCTCGGGCCATCTCGCAGCTCTTTATATGTTTGCTTTATGGAACCGGCCCGCCGACGTCCTCTAACAGGGAGTTCTGATGGACCTCTCACGTTCGTCACATCGCCTGCAACAGTCGATGCGGAAGTCGCGTGACAGTGTCACTTTAGGCGAACACCCGGTGGCGTCAACTGGCCGAAAGTCGAAGACCCATCGCCGACTCAATCTGTGTCACTTCTGACACAAATCGCTCGAAACCTCCTCGTGCAGCGGCACGACGAACAGCATCCGTGGTCGCATCGAATGCGATAAAACGCCCGAATCGCCCCGTTTTCAGCCCATTTGAGCGTTTGCGCGATAGCTGGCCCGCTTGTTGCTCCCAGGGGGCTGCGACGGCGGAGGGCCGTCACCAGTCTCCTCCTCGGGCACCTTGCCTGAGTATTTGAGGCGGGATACTTCCATCCGTATCCCGCCTCCTTCCTTTCTTACTAAAACGAAAGAGGAAGAAGCCGATGACACGCATTCTGCTGGTCGACGATCACGCCGTCGTGCGAACGGGGTATCGACGCCTGATCGAATCGAGGCCGCACCTTCGGGTGGTGGCCGAAGCCGATCGCGGAGCGACCGCTTACCGTCGCATCCTGCAGGGCGGCATCGACGTCGTCGTACTCGATCTCTCGCTGCCCGGCGTCGGCGGGCTCGAAGTCGCGCGCCGCATTCGCATGCGGGCTCCGGACGTCCGCATTCTCGTTTTCAGCATGCACGAGGAGCCGGTGTTCATTCAGCGCGCCTTCGCGGCCGGGGCCCTCGGCTATCTGTCGAAGTGCTGCTCGGCCGATCGCCTGCTCGTGGCGATCGACCATGTCGCCGCCGGGCGCCGCTATCTGCCGCCCGAACTGTCGGTGACGCAGCAGGACGCGACGGCCGTCGGTCTCGAACAGCTTTCGCGGCGCGAGTTCGAAGTGTTCCGCCAGATCGCCGAAGGCCATTCGGTGCGCGACATCGCCGGTAATCTGCAGCTCTCCGGCAAGACCATCGCCAATTACTACACGCAGGTGCGCATCAAGCTCGGCGCCGGCAGCGCGGCCGATCTCGCCCGCATGGCCGTGCGCGCGGGCGTGGTCCATGTCTGAACCCCTGCCCGAAGCCATCTCCGAACCGGCCGCGGAACGCGGCCGCGCGCAGACGGGCTTGGGCCGCATGGACCTGGCGACCCGCCTCTCGTTCACGATCGCGGCAATCCTGATCCTCGGCCTGTTGATGTCGGTGGCGTTGGTGATCCAGCAGTCGCGGCGGTCGGTCGCGCGCGAAGTCGGCAGCGAGCTCGACTTCGCGATCAGCGCGATCGACGGCGCGGTCGCCGACGGAGCCGACGAACGCATGCTGCGCGATCTGGCACGCCATCTCGATACCGCGCGCCATCTCTGCGTGAGCACCGGAGACACGCCGATCGAACTCGCCTGCCCGGGCGACCGTGCGCTCGACGTACCAAGCTGGTTCCAGCACTGGGTCGCGCCCGAGCGCCCGCAGCAGACGCGGAGTTTCGGCAGCGGCGCGCAGGCCTGGAGCTTGACGCTGGTCGCCGATCCGGCCGACGAAATGTCCGAAGCCTGGAGCGATGCGCGCGGCCTGTTGCTGATGCTCGTCGGCACCACCGTTGCGATCCAGATTCTCGGCTTCGCGCTCGTCTCGCGCGGATTGAAGCCGGTGTCCGCGATCGTCGAAGCGCTTGCCCGCCTGCGCGACGGCGATTGGTCGGAGTCCGAACGCAAGCTCGCGATGAATGCCGGAGCGCGCGATCTGCAAAGCATCGCCGAGGGTGTCGATGCGCTGCGCACGCGGCTCGCCGCGACCTGCGCGGACAACCATCGCCTGCTGCAGCGCTGCCTCGAAACGCAGGAAGAAGAGCGCGTGCATCTGGCGCGCGAACTCCACGACGACATGGGCCAGAGCCTGACCGCGGTCGAAGTCGAGATCATGGTCGCGCGCTCGGCGATGCAGAGCGGACATGGCGACGCCGATGCTTCGCTCGATGCCGCCGCGGTCAATGCGCGCGCGGCGCTCGTGAGCCTGCGCCGCGTGCTGCACGAGTTGCGTCCGGGCGGACTCGATCACGTCGGGCTGTCGCTCGCGCTGCGCCAGCTCGTCGACGACTGGCAGCGGCGCCTGCCCGATGTCCGCTTCGTCTGCGATGTCGACGACAGCGTTTGCGTCGACGATGCGAACACCGCGCTGCATCTGTACCGCGTCGCGCAGGAAGCGATGACCAATGTCGCGCGCCACGCCGATGCGAGCGAGGTGCTGCTGCGACTGCATCGCGAGGACACTGGATTGCAGCTCACCGTCGCCGACAACGGCCGTGGATTGCCCGTGGCTTCGCAGCGTCGCGGCCTGGGACTCGTCGGCATGCGCGAGCGCGCCGAAGCGATGCGCGCCTCGCTGCGCATCGACAGCCGGCCCAGGCGCGGCTGCCGCATCGATGTCTGCCTCGCGAAGGCGTAAGCAGCGCAGGCGCTAAAAGCCGGCAGCGAGCCGGCCGACCTATCGAGTCCATCGTGCGCTCGCTGCGCATGCGCCGATGCCGAAACCCGCCTCGCCGCCCGCCGGCCAGGCGGGTTTTCTTTTCTGCGCGAACTGCGCCGCCATCGGCGTGACAGCGACACGCCGCGCGCGACAGCCGTGGCGCATTTTCGACACATCGCCTCGATAAAGCCGAAACCCCAATTGGCAGCGGGGGAAATCGATGACGACCGTAATCGAGATTGCGTGTTCTCAAAGCGTAACGACTGCGTGACATCGACGGTACAGAAGCGCTTCAACAACGGTACAGACGCGTCGCCAGGCGCACGTCAACGGGAGTTTTTCCCAGTACGTATCGCGATTTTCGTGAGTGGCATGGGCGTTGCCTTAGCGCGCCCGCCTCGATCGGTGCGATTGGAGTTCGGTCGGGCAGGCGGCGTCGCCTGACGCGATGCCATAACGATACATACGGGAGATTCACAATGATGAAAGAACGCAGCATGGGTGCGTTGTCGGCTGCTGCCGTCGCCACGATCGCAGCACTGTCCGCCAGCCAGACCGCTCATGCGATCGAGATCAAGGCCGGTGACTGGAATTTCACGGTCAACGGCAACGTCAACGTCCATTACATCAACTCGCAGTGCGATAGCAGCCCCGCGGCCATCGTCACCGTCGGCGGCGCCTGCACGGCCGGCGGCGACACCGAAAAGAACAGCTCCTCGGTCAGCAACGGCCTGCTGCCCGCCGCTCTCGTGTTCGGCGCTTCGACCACGCAGAAGGGCTACGACATCACCGCGACCTTCGGCCTGTACCCGGGCATCAGCACCAACGACGGCGGCAGCCCGAACCTGCAGGCCGGCGGCTCCAACACCGCGCTCGGCACCACCGGCATGGACGTGCGTCAGGTGTTCATGACCATCGGCAACGCCGACATCGGTACGTTCTCGCTGGGCCGCAACTTCGGCCTGTTCGGCTTCGACGCCATCATCAACGACATGACGCTTCCGGGCGTCGGCGTCGGCGGTGCGGCTTCGGGTGGCGCGCCGGCCAACACTTCGCTCGGTTCGATCGGCTTCGGCTACATCTACACCGACACGCTCGCGCAGATGAACTACACCACGCCGAGCTTCGGCGGCCTGACGGCCACGGTCGGCATCTTCGATCCGGTCGAGCCGCTGCTGCAGCCCGCCGCGACGCCGAAGGCCGCTCCGGGCTTCCACGGCAAGCTCGCGTACAAGGCCGGCAATCTGTACCTGTCGGCCGCGTTCCTGTCGCAGAAGCAGGAAGGCGTGACCGATGCGGCCGACTTCAAGAGCTCGGCCTTCGACATCGGCGGCAAGTACACGCTCGGCCCGGCCCAGCTGATGGCCTACTGGTACACCGGCAAGGGCGTGGGCACCACCGGCCTGTTCGTGCTGTCCGACGACGGCGCCGGCAACGAGCGTGATTCCGACGGCTTCATCGCACAGTTCACCTACGCGCTCGGCGACACCAAGCTCGGCGTGAACTACGGCGAAAGCAACCTCGATTTCGCCAGCGCCGCGGACGAAGCCGCCACCCCCAACCTGGTCGAGAAGAACAGCAAGTACACGCTCGGCGTCTATCACAGCCTGACGCCGAACCTGACGCTGCTCGCCGAGTTCAGCGACGTGAAGACCGAGGCCCACAACGGCGCCGAGAACACCAGCAGCAACTTTAACGTGGGCGCCTACCTGTCGTTCTGACCGGCCTGCGGCTACAGGCAAGACCCTTTTCCAGACCCACTCCCAGATCCCGTCACGACTCTCGGCGTAGCTCTTCTCTCCTGAGGAAGGGCATTGGGGGCCGGACCCAATCCGGCCCCTTACTTTTTCGCCTCATCGCAGTGTGTCACCGCGCGGGCGAATCGCTGTATCGCCGATGGGACAGGGTGTGACGCCGACAACATTGGAAATTGGGCATCCTGATGATTTCGAAGCGCTTTTCCTGATTCAAAAAGCTGGCATCGAAACTGCGTCCGCGCGCCCGCCATCGGGTTCCGGATGTCACCGTGGCAACCATAAAACCGGAGAAAACAATGTTTGAACGCTTGGATAAATCCGATTCGAAGGGGGGCGCTCGCTGGCGCCGTTCTGCAACTTCCTTGCTTCCACTGATCATTGCCGGCCTCGCTGCCGCCGGCAGCGCGCAGGCAGCCGGCGTCACCGACTCGATGGTGTCGGGTGACGCCACCAGCACCGGTGACGTGCTGACCGTCGGCATGGGCCAGAGCGGCCAGCGCTTCAGCCCGCTGACCAAGATCACCAGCGACAACATCGGCGACCTGGTTCCGGCGTGGAGCTTCTCGTTTGGCGACGAGAAGCAGCGCGGCCAGGAAACCCAGCCGCTGGTCTACAACGGCAAGATGTTCGTCACCGGCTCCTACTCGCGCATCTGGGCGCTCGACACCAAGACCGGCGAGAAGCTCTGGCAGTACGAGGCCCGCCTGCCCGACGGCATCATGCCCTGCTGCGACGTGGTCAACCGCGGCGCCGCGCTGTACGACGATCTGGTGATCTTCGCCACGCTCGACGCCAAGCTCGTCGCGCTGAATCAGGACACCGGCAAGGTGGTCTGGAGCGAAAAGACCGACGACTACAAGGCCGGCTATTCGGCTACCGCGGCTCCGCTGATCGTCAACGGCCTGGTCGTCACGGGCAATTCGGGCGGCGAGTTCGGCATCGTCGGCCGCGTCGACGCGCGCGACGCCAAGACCGGCAAGCTGGTGTGGTCGCGTCCGACCGTCGAGGGCCACATGGGCACGCTCAACGGCAAGGACAACGGCATCACCGGCAAGCTCAACGCGAGCTGGCAGGGCGACCAGTGGAAGACCGGCGGCGCGGCGACCTGGCTCGGCTGCACCTACGGCGCCGACGTCGACCTGATCTTCTGCGGCACCGGCAACCCGGCGCCGTGGAACTCGCACCTGCGTCCGGGCGACAACCTGTACTCGTCGTCGACGCTGGCCATCAGCCCGAAGACCGGCAAGATCGTCTGGCACTACCAGTCCACGCCGCATGACGGCTGGGATTTCGACGGCGTGAACGAGTTCATTCCGTTCGATCTGAAGAGCGGCAACAAGACCATCAAGGCCGGCGGCAAGGCCGACCGCAACGGTTTCTTCTACGTGCTCGATCGCACCAACGGCAAGCTCATCAGCGCCTCGCCGTTCGTGACCAAGCAGTCGTGGACCAAGGGTGTGGACCTCAAGACCGGCCGTCCGATCGAAGCCGATACGCGTCCGGGCAACCCGGGTTCGGCCGAGAAGGGCGGCACCGTGTTCTCCGCTCCGTCCTTCCTGGGCGGCAAGAACTGGATGCCGATGGCCTACAACCAGGGCACGGGCCTGTTCTACGTGCCGGCCAACGAGTGGGGCATGGATATCTGGAACGAGCCGATCACCTACAAGAAGGGTGCGGCCTACCTGGGCGCCGGCTTCACCATCAAGCCGCTCTACGAGGACTACATCGGCGCCCTGCGCGCGATGGATCCGGCCACCGGCAAGATCGTCTGGGAGTACAAGAACCCGGCTCCGCTCTGGGGCGGCGTGATGACCACGGCGGGCAACCTCGTGTTCACCGGCACGCCCGAGGGCTTCCTCAAGGCCTTCGACGCCAAGACGGGCAAGGAAGTCTGGAAGTTCCAGACCGGCTCGGGCGTGGTCGGCCAGCCGATCACCTGGGAAGAAGACGGCGAGCAGTACGTCGCCGTGGCTTCCGGCTGGGGCGGTGCGGTTCCGCTCTGGGGCGGTGAAGTGGCCAAGAAGGTCAAGAGCATCAGCCAGGGCGGCATGCTCTGGGTGTTCAAGCTGCACAAGTCGCAGACCGCTGCCAAGTAAAGCTTCAACGACGGAGGTCCCTGCAAAGGGGCCTCCGTTTTTCTTTCAGTTCCGATGTCCTAAGTCTTCGCAAACACAAAGGTAAAAACCCATGCGCTCGCTGCTCTCCAAATCCGCCCTCGTTCTTCTCACGGCTTCCGCGCTGGGCGCCGCGGGACTCGCATTCGCGCACGGCGACGTGGTTCCGCAGGCCGTGAACACCGACGGCCTGCCACAGGTCCAGGGCCCGCTCGAAGAAAACCCGTATCGCGGAAACAAGGACAAGAAGGTCGTCGCCAAGGCCGTCGAGATCGGCTCTTCGGCGTACAACCAGAATTGCGCGCGCTGCCATGGCCTCGGCGCCGTGTCGGGCGGCATCGCCCCGGACCTGCGCATGCTGCCGGCCGGCGTCGATGGCGACGAAATCTTCAGCCAGCGCATCCGCCATGGCAGCGTCCGCAACGGCGTAACCTACATGCCGCCGTTCGAAGGCACCTTCAGCGAACCAGCCATCTGGGCCATTCGCAGCTACCTGGATTCCGTGCATGTGGACGAATAAGCACAGCCGACTCCTCACCGTATCGATCACGCTGGTGGCCGCGTTGGCCACCAGCGCCGTGAGCTTCACCGCGGGCGCGCAGGACGAAGACCGCCTGCAGAAGATCCGCGAGAAGGGCGAGATGTCCGTCGCCGTCTATCGCGACTTTCCGCCCTACTCGTACGCGGGTGAGGGCGGGCGCTACACCGGCATCGACGTCGACATCGCCAGCGCGCTCGCGCAGCAGCTCGGCGTCAAGCTGATCCTCAACCCGGTGACCGCCGGCGAAGACAGCAACGACGATCTGCGCACGAACATCTGGCGCGGCCCGCTGATCAACGGCAGCGCCTCGGACCTGATGCTGCACCTCGGCATGGACCCCGAATACGTCAAGCGCAACGACAAGGCCGATCTGTTCAACGCCTATCAGCGCGAGACGGTTGCGGTGATCTATCACAGCGACGTGATCGAGAAGCTCGATTCGCCGCTGAGCCTGTCGGGCCACAAGGTCGCGGTCGAAAACGACTCGATCAGCGATTACTACCTGAGCGGCGGCTTCAACGGCCGCCTGGCCAGCGCCGCGGTGCGCAAGGCCACGGTCGAAGAAGCCGTGGACGCTTATTTCAACAACGAAGTCGATGCGGTGATGGCCCCGCGCGGCCAGCTCGAAGGCGCGCTGTCCGCGCGCAAGCAGTCGGCGGCGGAGCTCGACATCAGCGAGTTCGTCGGCCTGTTCCGCAGCAGCTGGGACGTGGGCATGGCGATCAAGGCCGGCAATCCGCAACTGCGTGCCGCGCTCGAAAAGGCGATGGCGACACTGCGGCAAAGCGGCCAGATCGATACGATTTACCAGCGTTACGGCGTCAGGCGCGTGGAGCCGAAGATCGTGGCCGTGAACGACTGAGCCGCGCCAGAGGATTTCATCGGGATATTCGATCGCGGCGTAGCGGACGGCGCGCCGCGATCGGGGTTTTCACAACGGCGCGAGCCGACCAACGACAAGGCGATGCCATGCGCAATCGCAGCACAGGACGCGGCGCCGGTCTGAGGAGAGCGGCCAGCTTCGTCATCGCGACCACGCTGTTCGCGAGCCCTGCGCTCGCCGACGGCAAACTGCCCGACGATCCCTTGCGATCGCCGGTCT
Organism: Hydrocarboniphaga sp. FW305-C-57; assembly: GCF_058783045.1. Lineage (NCBI taxonomy): Bacteria > Pseudomonadati > Pseudomonadota > Gammaproteobacteria > Nevskiales > Nevskiaceae > Hydrocarboniphaga > Hydrocarboniphaga sp. FW305-C-57. The sequence continues at coordinate 524,922 of NZ_JBYSYG010000002.1, forward strand.
GGGCCTTCATGGCCAAGCGCTATCTCGGCGACTCGCCCGTGGTGATCGACGATCGCGTACGCGTGATCATGCCAGCGTCCGCGGAAGATCCGCTCGCGGTTCCGGTGGAGATCAGCGCCGATGGCCTCGACGGTGTCGAGCAGGTGCTCGTCTACGCCGATCTGAATCCGCTGCCGAAGATCCTCGAATATTTCCCCAAGCGCGCGAAGCCGAACCTGCAGTTCCGTTTCAAGGTCGAGCAATCCACGCCCGTACGCGCCGCGATGAAGACGCGTGATGGCGTCTGGCATCTCGGCGGGGCCTGGCTCAGCGCCGCCGGCGGCGGCTGCACGGCGCCGAGCATGGGAACCGGTGGCGGGCTCTGGCACGACCAGCTCGGCGAAGTCAGCGGGCGCATCTGGCCGCAGAAGAATGGCAGCGAACGCCTGCGCATTCGCGTGATCCATCCGATGGACACGGGCCTCGCGCCGGGCATTCCGGTGTTTCACATCGAGTCGCTCACGCTGCGTGACGCCAAGGGCGCCGAGCTCGCGGTGCTCAAGCCGTATGAGCCGGTATCGGAAAACCCGATGCTCAGTTTCGACCTGCAATCGCAAGGCAGCGTCGTCGTCAGCGGACGCGACATCCAGGGCAATCTGATAGAGGCCACCGTCGCGACTGGAGCCACCAAGTGAAGCGCTGGCTCTGCGCTCTGCTGTTGCCGCTGTGCTGCCATGCGGGCGCGGCGAACGCGCCGGACTACGCGCTCACGCCGCAGCCGATCGCCGATGGCGTCTGGTGGTTCGAAGGCCTGCAGGAGCATTTCACGCGCAGCAACGGCGGCAACATCGCCAACACCGGCTTCATCGTCGGACGCGATGGCGTGGTCGTGATCGACAGCGGCCCGTCGAAGCAGTACGGCGAGCAGATGCGCCGGCAGATCGAAGCGCACAGCGGCGGAAAAAAGATCGTCGAAGTGCTCATCACGCATGCGCATCCCGATCACTTTCTCGGCAACCAGGCCTTTGCCGGAATCAAGATCGAAGCCTTGCCGCAGACCGTCGCCGCGGTCGCCGAGCAAGGCGAGACGCTGTCGGCCAATTTGTACCGGCTCGTCGGCGCCTGGATGCAGGGAACCGAAGTGCGCAAGCCCGAAGCCCTCACGCAAACCGGCGAGCGCGTGATCGGCGGACGCAAGCTTCGATTGATTCCGCTGCAAGGCCACACCGAGGCCGATCTCGCGGTGTACGACGAAGCCACGCGCACGCTGTTCGCGGGCGATCTGGTGTTCTTCCATCGCGCCGCGACGACGCCGAATGCCGATATCGCAAAATGGCTCGCGGCGCTCGACGCCTTGCAGAAGATCGATTTTCAGACGCTGGTGCCCGGACATGGGCCGGTCGTGCGCGGGCCCGAGGCGATAGCGGAGACGCGCGCGTACCTGGCGTGGCTGCGCGACTCGCTGCATGAAGCGGCGGCGAATGGGCTCGACATGATGGAGGTGGCGAATCAGCCGATCCCGGAGCGGTTTCGCAAGCTCGCCGTAGTGCAGGAGGAGCACACGCGGTCGGTGAGTCATTTGTATCCGGCGATGGAGTTGGAGGCGTTGGCGCCGGCGCAGTAGGGTTTGGTTGGCGCTTTGCCGCTGGGTTCAGCTGAGCATCCGGAGCGAGCTTCTGAGCTCCTGATGACGCGCCTTGGAAAACGGCAATAGCACATGTCCCCTCTCCCGCATGCGGGAGAGGGTGGTCCGAAGGACCGGGAGAGGGGAAGCTCGGAAAGTGCGCTCACTTTACGGAGCCACCCTCTCTCCCCGCCTTCGGCGGGACTCTCTCCCGCGAGCGGGAGAGAGAAAAATCGACAACAACTTGCATCGAGGCGTAGCGAGCCGCTAGCCGTGCCGTAGATGTTCACCCCCTGGACTTCGGGCCTGCTTTCTTTGCAGGAGCAAAGAAAGCAGGCCCGACCGGCGAGGTCAAAAACTCTCAACGCTCAGCTGCACCTAAAACCACAAGGCAACACACCACCAAGGGGAGACACCACATGATCGGCATCTATCACACCCACGCCCAAACCTTCCTGCTGATCCTGACGATCGTCACCACGCTCGTCTTCGCCGGCCCGATCTTCCTGATCCCGCTGACCTGGGCGCGCTGGTTCCAATGGCGGATCCCCGAACACACCGACCTCGCCGTCTACTTCGGCCGCTGCCTCGGCGCCTTCATCCTCATCGTCGAAGCCCTGATGCTGCGTGCCGCGCTGAGCGGCGAAGGCATCGAGTTCACGTTCCAGGTGCTGCTCGGCGTCGCCGGCTTCATGGTCGTGGTGCACATCTGGGGCGCGATCCAGCGCATCCAGCCGTGGACCGAGACGGCCGAGATTGCCATGTACAGCGGACTTGGAATCCTCGCGCTGCTGTTCTACCCGATCGCGCAATAAGGCTCAGTCGGCCGCGCCGTCGAGCCGCTCGCGCAAGGCGAGCAGGCGATCGCGCAGATCGATCAGATCACCCGCGCCGAGCCCGCAGGCGGTGCCGACGCCGATCGGCACCGCCTGCGCTTTTTCGCGCAGGGCGCGGCCAGCCGCGCTCAGCGTGACCTGCAGCTGGCGCTCGTCGGCCGGATCGCGGCCGCGCTGCACGAGGCCCGCGGCTTCGAGCCGCTTGAGCAAGGGCGTCAGCGTGCCCGAATCCAGGTGCAGCAGGCGTCCGATCTCCTTCACCGGCACGCCATCGCGCTCCCACAGCACGAGCATGACGAGGTACTGCGGATACGTGAGCCCGAGCGGATCGAGCAGCGGCTTGTAGACGGCATTGAACGCGAGTGCGGTGGAATAGACCGCGAAGCAGAGCTGCATGTCGAGCTTGAGCAGGTCGATCTGCGCTTCGCCCACCGCGGGGACCGGACTCTGGGAAGCGGAAGATCGGGAGGCTGATTTGGGCATGACGGGGGACCGGATGGGCTGGAGTGCAACTGCCTTCGATTGTATTGCGCGCAATTTAATTGCATAAGAGTCCCTCTCTTTATCGCTATAAATTACTTTGCACACAATTTAATTTTCCGCAATATTTGTCGCACCAACTCACACCCAAGCCCACCGACAAGGAGTCCACCATGTCCACCAAAGTCCTCTACCGCACCTCCGCAACCGCCACCGGCGGCCGTGACGGCCAGTCCGTCGTCGAAGACGGCAGCCTGACCGTCAAGCTCACCACGCCCAAGGAACTCGGCGGTGGCGGCGGAGCCGGCAACAATCCGGAACAGCTGTTCGCTGCCGGCTATTCGGCCTGCTTCATCGGCGCGATGAAGTTCGTCGCCTCGCAAGGCGGCCCGAAGGTTCCGAACGATGCGACGGTGAAGGCGACGGTCGGCATCGGCCCGCGCGACGAAGGCGGCTTCGGCCTCGAGATCTCGCTCGACGTCTCCCTACCCGGCCTCGACGCCGAAGCGGCCCGTGCGCTGGTCGAGAAGGCGCATCAGGTCTGCCCGTACTCGAACGCGACACGCAACAACATCGACGTGAAGCTCAACGTCATCTAGGGAGCGCCGGTTGAGCGTCGCGATCGCGGCGGCTTGAGCCGCGTTTCCCCCGGCCTCAAGGGCATCGCAACGACGGGCGGGTGATCTAGACGATCGCCCGCCCTTCTTCGTTCAAGCCCGCCAGACAGGGGGCGACGAACAGCTGGCCGCGCCAGGCGCCGCGCAGCGTTCGCGTTGCCACCACGAGCCAGATCGCGGCGAGCAGCATCACCAGCGCGCAGCCGCAAGCGCCGAAGAACGCGGCGCCCGTATGCGCTCCGAGCGCGAACGAGCACAGGGCGAAATTGCCGATCGGGAACGTGAACGCCCACCAGCCGAGATTGAACGGCAGGCCCCGGCGCAGATAGCCGATCGTGATCAGCGCGGCGAGCGCGAACCACCAGAGCGCGCCGCCCCAGAGCAAGGCGGCCGCGATCAAGCCGAAGTCGCGGGCCGCCGCGCCGAGCTGCGGAGCCGCCTGCACCGCGAGCGTCGTCGGCGCCGCGTCGCCGAGCGTGAGCAGGGCGAATCCGGCCGTCGCCACCGGGCCGAGCGAAAGCCAGCAGGTGGCGGCCGCGTCGCGCGCCGGCAGCTTGTGCAGGGCCATGCGCAGGAACAGCACGGCCTGGATGCCGAAGGCCGGCAGCATCGACATCGCCCACAGCCCGTAGCTGAGCCAGAACACGCGATCGGCCGCGGCCGACGGCGACAGCCTGGCGACGAGCAGGCCACCCGAGGCCGCCGAGACCACGCAGGCGACCACCGGCATGAGCCAGAGTGCGGTCATGGTCTCGAGCCGGTGATCGTGGCGCGTAAACATCAGGTACGGAATCGCCACCGCGCAGCCCGCAGCCATCGCCGCGTCGATCCACCACAAGGCCTCTGCGAGTCCGAGCGCGCCCGCACCGCCGAAGACGAGCAGGCCGTTGACGAGCGTCGCCAAGCCCATCGGCACCGCCCCGAAGAACAGGCTCATGGTCCCGTGCTCGAAGATGCGCCTGGCTTCCGAAGGGAACAGCAGCCAGCGCGCCGCATACGTCAGTGCGCAGACGGCGAACAGCAGCACATTGAGCAGCCACAGCGATTCGGCAAGCGCATGCAGAAACGGCCCGCGCTGCGGCAGGCGCTCGATCGCGAGCGACAGGATGCCGGTGCCCATGGTCACCGTGAACCAGTTCGGCGTGAAACGGCGGACGATTTCGATCGGCGGAAGGCGGCCGGTGACGGCGGATATCGAGGCAGGCATGGCGTACGGAGACGGTGTGGAAACGCGAGGCCGGCATCATCGAACCCGGCTCCATCATCGGTCCAACGCATTGTTCTTCTAAAATCCATCAATCCAATCGATATGCGATTGGCTCAGGAAGAACCCATGAGCACCCCGATCACGCTGCGCCAGCTCGAAATCTTTCTCGCCGTCGCCGGCTCCGGCCACGTCACCCGGGCCTCGCAGGCCCTGCACCTGTCGCAGTCGGCCGCCAGCATGGCGATCGCCCAGCTCGAACGTCAGCTCGACACCGCCCTGTTCGAGCGCCGTGGCCGCAGCCTGAAACTCACCGAACGCGGTCGGCTGCTCGCCAGCGAGGCGCGCGATCTGCTCGTCCGTGTGCAGGCGCTGCCGACGCTGCTCGGCGGGACCGGCGAGGCCCTGCGCGGAGAGCTGCGCATCAGCGCGAGCCAGACCGCGGGCTGTTATCTGCTCGCACCGGCGATCGCCGCCTTCGCACACGCCCATCCACAGGCGCGCGTGCATTGCCACATCGGCAATACCGCGGTCGCGGTACAGGCCCTGCTCGCGCACGAGGCCGACGTCGGCTACGTCGAAGGGCGCGTGAACCACGCCGATATCGTTTCGGCTCCATGGCAGCGCGACCGGCTCGAGATCGTCGTCGGCCGCGGCAGCCCGCAGGCGGCGCAGCGCAAGCTCGACGCGACCCGGCTGCGCGCGCTGCCGTGGATCATGCGCGAGCCCGGCTCGGGCACGCGTGAGCTGCTCGATCAGGCCGTGCGCACCGCCGGCCTCGACCCTCTGCCAGCGACGCAGACCTTCAACGACGCCGAAGCGGTCAAGGAAGCCGTGATCCAGGGCTTCGGAGCCGCCTGCCTGCCGGTGCTCGCGATCGCGGACGATCTGCGCGAAGGCCGGCTCGTCGCCCTGCACGCCCCGATGCTGACGCTGGAACGCCAGCTCTGGCGCATCACGAGGCGCGGCAGCTTCGACGGCGCGGTGCTCGCCGCGTTCGAGAGCTGGCTGCTGGCGCGGCAGCCGCCCGAAGCGCTCAGCGCTCGAAGCGCAGCAACTCCAGGCTCACCTCACCGCCGACGATCTGCTCGGTCCTGAGCTCCTCGGTGCGATGCAGCTTCACGAGGCCGACGCCCGGCGCATACCACTCGGTGTGCGTGATCGGCACTTCCGATGCGCCGATGCGCGCATCGGCGAGCACGAACAGGCGCCCCTGCCCTTCCACGCGCAGGCAATGTTCGAAGCGCCCGGCCGGTGTTTCGACCACTTCGTCGTCGCTCGCGAGCCGCATGCGCAGCTCGATGTTCTTCGATTCGTCCTGCGTGAAGCGCTCGCGAAACGGAATCGCGCGCTCGAGGATGTAAGGCCGCGTCTGCGCGTTCCATTCGGCGCCGACGACGAGCTTGGGCGGCAGCACCGTCTGCGGCGGTCCATCGACCGCAGGTGGAGCATCGAGCCACGAGCGCGCGCCGCTGCGCTGCACGCCATCGCCGTCGATACGCAGCCAGTATTCGTTGCCTTCGCTGCTGCGACGCAGCCAGTAGCGCACGCCGTCGCGCTTGCGCGCGCCGAGGTTCTCCATGCTCAAAGGCAGGCGCCGGCTCACGAGCGGGTTCGACTCGCTCACGCGGTATTGCCAGCGATAGCCTTCGTTGAGCGGAAAGTAGTCCGGCTGCGGTTCTTTTCCGCAGGCCGACAGCAACATGCAAGCGGCGATCAGGAGCGCGCGAGGCATCTCACTTCTCCGGCAAGGCGGGCGCCGGCAAGGTCCGCAGCTCGAAATCCGGCGGCGGCTCCTCGATCGAGAACAGGCCGCGGCCACGGCCTTGCTCACTGCCGTCGTCTTCCTTGAGCGAGCCGATCTGCGGATGCCCTTCGCGCATGCGGTCCATCGCGAGCTGCACCTGCTCGTGCAGCGAGCGCTTGTACGGCACGCGATACGAACGCGGCGGGCCATCCGGACCCTCGTCCTTCAGCGTCGTGAGCCAGAGCAGCAGGCTGCCCTTGCTGCCCGAATGCTCGTCGGGCTCTTCGATCGTGGCGGCGTGAAACAGGAAATTCTTCGGCATCGGCTCTGCGGTCGGCCAGCCGGTGGCGTCGCGCCAGAGCTGCCAGCAGACGAAATCGCTCGCGCCGACCAGCACGATCGCGATGAGCTTGAGCAGCACCGGCATGCGCGAAACCGCAGCGAGCCAGCAGGCCATCAGCGCAACGCCGGCGTAGAGCACGACGAGCAGCACGAGATCGGAGGTCATGAAGTCACCAGAGACTTGGGCAAGGTATGCAGCTTGTAGATACGGCCGTCTTCGGCCACCGAGAAGCGCACGGCGGTGCGCTCGCTGTCCTGTCCGGCGAGCTCGACGCTGCCGTAGTAGACGACTTCGAGCACCGGATTCACTTTCACCACGCTGATCTGCACGGGCACGGGCTTTTCGCTGGTCGAGTGATAGCAGTGAACGTTGACCGTGTATTCGCCCGGCACCGTGCCGCGCACGGTCACCACTTCCTGGTTTAGCGGGTTGACCACGGACTGGCCGTTGATGGTGATGCGGTCGTTGTCGGCGCCGCGATCGTCGCGATCCAGATGCATGAGGCCCGCATCGGGGTTGCGGAACCAGACCACCTCGCCATCGGGTGCCTGCACCCAGGTGTCGACGTCGTCCGGGTTTCCGTCGGGCCAGGTGGTGGTGATGATGATCTCGGCTTTCGCCGGAATCTCGCCCTTCTTCTTGGCAGGCGGATTCAGCGCGGTCACCGCGATCACGAACATGAAGGTGAAGCCGAGCAGGATGTCGAACAGCAGATCCGTGAACGGATCGTGATCGTGCCGGCCGACGTTGCGACGCCTCATGCGCGCGGGCTCGGCGCAAACAGCAAGGCCTGCGCGATGTAGCGATCGGCCGAGCGATCGAGCAGCAGGTATTGCAGCGACAGCGCCATGTTGACGAGCAGGCCGACGAGCGTGGTGTAGAGCGAGACGCCCATGCCCGAGCCCATCTGCGCGAGCATCTGCGGCAGGTCGGCGAACTCGCGCACCGACAGCGAGTTGATCGCACTGAGCATGATCATGAAGCCGACCACGGTCGCGAGCAGCGCGAGCTTGAGGATCGCACCGGCCATGAACCAGCCGAACTCGTGCGTGCCGCGCGCCTGTTCGACGAGCACTTCGTTGAGCGAAGCCTGATCGGCTCCGGGCAGTGAAAGTGCGCGCAGATGCAGGCCGGCCCAGGAGTCATGCGCCGCTGCGCTGTCGCCCGCGCGCAAGGCCGAGAGCGAGGCATGCTGCGCCGACAGCTGCCAGGCGCGCCAGCCGCCATGCGCGACGCAGGCCACGTAGAGCAGCAGCAGGATCACGGTGATGCGCGACTGATCGCTGACGATCACGTGCTGCAGGACATCGAGCGTCCAGCAGACGTGCACGATGAACGCGGCGAGCAGGCTCAGGCAGAGCCAGAGCAGGAAGGTCTGCTGCGGACTCTCGCGCAGCGAGGCGGGGACATCGTCGTTCATCGCGGCCTCGTCAACCGAAACAGGTCTGCGTGATGTGTGCATACCATTCTCGTGCCTGGTGATATTCGGATTTGCGCAAGGCCGCGTCGCCTTGCAGCGGGCTCATGCCCGAATGCTGCGCGCCGAAGCCCGCATCGGCCGGCGCATAGACTGCGCTGACCGAGATCGCGTAGTCCGGAGCGAGCACGCTGTAGCAGGTGTTGATCAGCCGCGGCTCCGGCGGCGCTTCGCCGCTCATGCGTGCCGCGATCGTGAGCGCGCAGAGCTGTGCCTGGCTGTGCGCGGCGAAAGCCGATTTCGGAACCGGCGCGATCGCGGCCGCATCGCCGATCACGTAAACGCCTGCATGACGCTTCGACTCGAGCCCTTGCGCCTGCACCGGACACCACTGTGTGTCGTCGACGAGATCGGCCTTGACCGCGATGTCGCCCGCGCGCTGCGGCGGAATCACGCAGCACAGATCGGCGTTCACACGCTCACCGTTCTCGGTGCGCAGCCAGTGACCTCGTGGATCGGTCGCGACGACCGTGCCCCCGCTGCTGCGCGAATGCCATTGCACGACACCCGGATAGAGCAGATCCCAGCCGTATTCGAAGAGCGGCTTCTTGGCGAAATCGTCCTTGGCGTCGAGGATCAGGATTCTGCTGCGCTTGTGTCCGCGCTGTTGCAGCGCCCAGGCGATCAGGCTCGCGCGCTCGTAGGGACCCGGCGGGCAACGATAGGGATTCGGCGGCGAGGCGATCGCGACGACCGCGCCGTCGTCGAGCGCGGCGACGCGCCTGGCGAGCTGCGTGAGCTGCGCATCGCCGAGCCAGGCGTGCGGCTGCGTGTGCTGGCTGCGCTCGTCGAGCCCTTCGATCGCATCCCAGCGCATCGAAACACCTGGTGCGACGACGAGGAAATCGGCCTGCAGCGCGTGGCCTTGCGCGGTCCGCACGCGCCTGGAAACCGGATCGATCCCGATGACCTCGGCTTCGAGGTAGCGAATGCCGTGCCTGCCGAGCGCGCGGCTGCTGCGCTCGACGTAGCCTGCGGGCTCGAGACCCGCGACGACGGTGTTGCAGAGCGGCCCGGTATAGAACGAGCGCCGGCGTTCGATCAGCGTGATCTGCGCCTGCGGCTCCAGCGCGTGCAGGCGACGCGCGAACGCCGCGCCCGCGAAGCCTCCGCCGATGACGACGACGCGCGCCGTGCCCGCGGCGCGCGATCGGCTCGTGTGCAACAGCAGGCCGGCACCCGCGCCGGCCAGCAAATGGCGGCGCGAGATCATGGCGCCTGCTCCGCGTCTGGCGCTTCGGACCCGCCGCGGGCGAAGTAGGCTGCCAGCGCCGCGATGTCCGCCTCGCTGAGCGCGGGCGCGAGCCGCGGCATGATCGTGCCCTTGCGCTCGCCGCTCGCATAGTCGCGCAAGGCCTCGGCGATCTGCAGCGGAGACAAGCCGGAAAGCGACGGGATCGATGCAGCCTGTGTCATCGATGACACATGACAAGTCGTGCACGAGAGCGCGAGCGGCGTCGACGGGCCGGCCGCGGCAGCGGACAGCGCCGGCATCGCGCAGGCAATCGCCGTCGAAAGCGCTAGCACTCGCAAGACGTCTCCTCGTGTTCGCGGCCTCTCTCTCGATCGGAGAAGCTCGTCGGGTGCGCGCCCCATTAGCAGGAGCTGTGCCACGAGCGGATGCTACGCGTCATCGCGCCGGCGGGTTGGCGGCGTTGCCGCCGCCACCGGCCTACAGTCTGACGGCGCGCAGCCTCAGCGCGTTGCTGATCACCGAAACCGAACTCAGGCTCATCGCGAGCGCGGCGAGCATCGGCGACATCTGCCAGCCCAGCGGCGCATACAGCAGGCCGGCCGCGACCGGTACGCCGAGCCCGTTGTAGAGCAGCGCGAAGCCGAGGTTCTGCCGCATGTTGCGCACGGTCGCGCGCGACAGCGCGATCGCCCGCTCGATGCCGAGCAGATCGCCGCGCACGAGCGTGAGCTGCGCGCTCTGCATGGCGACGTCGGTCCCGGTGCCCATCGCGATGCCGACGTTCGCAGTCGCGAGCGCCGGCGCGTCGTTGATGCCGTCGCCGGCCATCGCGACGACGCGGCCCTGCTGCTGCAAGCGCGCGACGAGCGCGGCCTTGTCCTGCGGCCGGGCGTTGCCATGCACTTCGCCGATGCCCAGCGTTTGGGCGACCGAGCGCGCGGTGGCGTCGGCGTCGCCGCTCGCGAGCACGATCCGCAGGCCGAGCGCGCGCAGCTTCTCGAGCGCCGGCGGCGTCGAGGGCTTGATCGCGTCGGCCACCGTGATCAGGCCGCCGAGCTGGCCGTCGACCGCGACGAAGACGCGGCTCAGCGAGGCGTCCTGCGTGGCGAGCACATCGCGCGCCGCCGCCAGCGAGACGCCAGCGTCTTCGAGCATCGCCGCATTGCCGACGACGATCATCGAATGCCCCACGTGTCCGCGCGCGCCCGCGCCTGCGATGGCCTCGAAATCCGGCACCGGCTTGAGCCGCAGATTGCGCTGCCTGGCTTCGGCGACGAGCGCCTTGGCGACCGGATGCTCGCTGCTGCGATCGAGGCTCGCGGCGAGTTGCAGCAGCTCGTCCTCGCTGCGGGTGTCGAACACCTGCACCTCGCGGACCTGCGGCGTGCCCTCGGTCAGCGTCCCGGTCTTGTCGATCACGAGCGTATCGACGCGGCGCAGGTTCTCGATCGCCTCCGCATCGCGGAACAGCACGCCGAGACTCGCGGCGCGTCCCGAGGCGACCATGATCGACATCGGCGTCGCCAAACCGAGCGCGCAGGGGCAGGCGACGATCAGCACGGCCACCGCGTTGACGAGCCCTTGCATCCACGCACCCGCGAGCAGGCCCCAGCCGAGCAGGCTCAGCAGCGACACCAGCAGCACCGCGAGCACGAACCAATGGCTCACGACGTCGGCGAGCCTTTGCATCGGCGAGCGCGAGCGCTGCGCCTGCGCGACCATCTGCACGATCTGCGCGAGCAAGGTGTCGTTGCCGACGCGCTCGGCGAGCACCACGAGGCCGCCGCTGCCGTTGATCGTCGCGGCGGTCACGCAATCGCCAGGCTTCTTGGCGACCGGCATCGACTCGCCCGTGAGCATCGATTCGTCGATGTGGCTGCTGCCTTCGAGCAGCTTGCCGTCGACCGGCAGCTTCTCGCCCGGACGCACGCGCAGGCGATCACCGACACGCACGGATTCGAGTTCGACTTCGCGCTCCTGGCCGTCGGCTTCGATGCGCAGCGCGGTCTTCGGTGCGAGCCGCATGAGCGCGCGGATCGCCTCCGAGGTTCGTGCGCGCGCCTTGAGTTCGAGCAGCTGCCCGAGCAAGGTCAGCGAGACGATCACGGCCGCGGCTTCGAAGTACACCGCAACGCCGCCGTGCATGCCGCCCGTCATCGTCTGCGGCAGCCATTGCGGCGCGAACACGGCGAGCAGCAAGGCGATCACGCTGTACCCATACGCCGCGCTCACGCCGATGCCGATCAGCGTGAACATGTTCGGATTGCGGCCCGCGATCGATTGCACGCAGCGCTGCAGGAACGGCCAGCCGGCCCACAGCACGACCGGCGTCGCGAACGCCAGTTCGATCCAGGGGCCGATCGCGGCCGGCACGCCGAGCCGATGTCCGAACATCGCGAGCACGAACACAATCGCGCTGGCCGGCAGGCTCCACCAGAAGCGGCGCGTGAAGTCGGCGAGCTCGGGATTGTCGGTCTCGGTCAGCGACGGCATCTCGGGCTCGAGCGCCATGCCGCACTTGGGACAGCTGCCCGGATGGTCCTGGCGCACTTCCGGGTGCATCGGGCAGATGTAGATCGTGCCGGGCGGCGCGGCTGGCGCGGCTTGGTCCGTGCTCGGGCCTAGATAGCGCTGCGGGCTCTGCGAGAAGCGCTTGCGGCAGCCTTCGCTGCAGAACCAGTAGCGCTGGCCCGCGTGATCGTGGAACGGCGCGGTGGCCGGATCGGCGCTCATGCCGCAGACCGGATCGATCGCCTTCGCCGGCACCGCCATCGCACCCGCATGCGCGGCCTGCGCATGCGGCTTGTGGCCCGCATTTCCGCAACAGTCGCTCATGCCTGCGCTCCGCTGCGCTCAGCCGGCCGCTCGCCGCTGAGCGCCTGCACGATCGGACATTCGGCGAGCGCGCCGTGTCCCGGGCAGGCTTCGACGAGCTGATGCAGCGCCGCGCGCATGCGTTCGAGCTCGCGCAGCTTGTCCTCGACCACCGCGAGCTTCTGCTGGGCCGCCGCGCGCATGCGGCCCATGTCCTGCGCGCCTTGCGCGGACAGATCGAGCAGCTCGGTGATCTCCGCGAGCGTGAAGCCGAGTTCCTTGGCGCGGCGGATGAAGCGCAGCCGGCCCACGGTGTCGCGTGTGTAGATGCGGTAACCGGATTCGCGCCGCTGCGGCGGCGGAATGAGCCCGGCCTTTTCGTAGTAGCGAATCGTATCGATCGGCAGCTCGGCCGCTTTGGCGACCTCGCCGATGCTCAGAGCGGACATGGCGTCCTCCCAATGAAAGCGAGGCGCCCACTCTAAACCCTGGAGTGAAATCCAGGGTCAAGAGGGGGCGCCGCTGCATCGGGAGAAAGACGCACGGGATCGCCATCGCTGGCTCTGGCGAGCCCGATCAGCGTCAGCGCGCCGGGCGCGAGCGAATCCGCAGCGGAGCCTGTCAGCGCTTGGCTGCGATGTCGCGCACGGCCTGCAAGGCCTGCTCGACGTTCGCCGCGGGCGCGAGCCCGCCGAGCGTGCTCGCGATCTTGCCGTCGGGCGTGACGATGAAGGTGGTGCGCTCGGCGAAGCCGTGGTCGATCTCGACGCCACGCGAATCCTTCTTGCCGGTGCTGGCCTCGCGCACGGCGAGGTCGTAGGACTTGGAGATCTTGCCGTCCTTGTCCGACGCCACCGGGAACTTGCCCGCGCAGTAGTCCGGATCGGCCGAGAAATCGTTGAGACGCTCGATGCTGTCGAGCGAGACGCCGATGATGGTGGCGCCCGCGGCCGCGAACTCGCCGCTCTTCTCGGCGAAGGTATGCGCCTGGATGTTGCAGCCGCCCGTGTACGCGGACGGATAGAAGTACACCACCACCGGGCCTTTCTTGAGCGAGTCCTTCAGCGAGAACGTGAAGGCCTTGCCGGCCAGCGAGGCCTGCGTTTGGAAATCGGGCGCGGTGTCGCCCTGCTTGAGCGCGGCGGCGGCCGGCAGCGAGACGCAGGCGGCGAGCAGTGCGAGAGGGGCGATGCGATGGGCGAAACGGATCATGGGATGGCTCACGGTCGTGGAGTGGAAGGCCGCAGTGACGCTGCGATCGGATGCGCCGATCAGCGGCTCAGCGACCTTTTATAGACCTCGTGACCGGCTTTGCAATTCCTGGCCGTGGCGCGCGCTGATCCGGCGGCTTTCTCGAACGGCGCGGATCGCCCTCGAGCAAAGCCAGCGGTTCATGCGCGGCGAATTTAGCGCTATAACGCGCCGCGCATCGGCGACTGCGCTCCGTCACCAGGCCCTCTGCAGTTGCAGGTATCCATCGATGAACCCACTGACTCGTTCGTTCGCATCGCACGCCAGCGCCTCGCTGTTGCTGCTCCTCGCAGGCTGTGCCGCGCCGTCGCTGCAAGGCCCGGACGGCACGCCCTCGCGCCTGCAAGGCGACGCGACGCATCCGGCGCAGACGCAGAACTGGCTGCGCACCGAGCTTTATTTCGCCACCGGCCCGGCCGACGACGCCCGAAAGGGAGTCGACGAAGCCGGCTGGCGCGCGTTCCTCGATCGCGAGATTTCGACGCGCTTCCCGAGCGGGCTCAGCGTGTTCGACATCTACGGCCAGTGGCAGAACCAGGGCGCGCCCGCACCCGAGCGCCTGCGGTCGAAAGTCGTCGTGCTGCTGCATGAGTCCAGTGCCGTCAACGATGCGAAGATCGAGCAGATTCGCAGTGCCTGGAAGAAACTCACGGGCGATCTGTCGGTGCTGCGCGTGACCCAGCCGGCCGACGTGTCGTTCTGAGCGGACGCCGCTCCCCTTTTGTAGCATGACTGGATTCGACATGCGCTTGTTCGTCCGCGGTGACATCGACGGTTTCTTCGGGCTCGCGCTCGACAATCTGATCCTGCTGCTGGTGTTGTCCGGCCTGTGCCGCTACGTGCTCGGCTTTCCGGAGGAGCTCGTCGTCGGGCGCATCCTGCCCGGCGCGGCGGTGTCACTGCTGGTCGGCAACCTCTACTACGCCTGGCAAGCCCTGCAGCTCGCGCGTGCCGAGCATCGCGACGATGTCTGCGCGCTGCCATATGGGCTCAACGCGGTCACCGTCTTCACTTTCGTGTTTCTCGTCATGCTGCCGGCCAAGCTCGCCGCGACCACCGCGGGCGCAGCCGACCCGGCGCGCGTCGCCTGGCAGGCCGGCCTGCTCGCCTGCTTCAGCTGCGGCGTGATCGAGCTGCTCGGCGCCACCGTCGTCGATCGCATCCGCCGCGCCACGCCGCGCGCCGCCTTGCTGTCGACGCTCGCGGGCCTCGCGCTCGCCTTCATCTCGCTCGGCTTTCTGTTTCGCGCCTATGCGACGCCCGTGGTCGGGCTCACGACGCTCGCGGTGATCCTGCTCGGCTACTTCGGCCGCGTGAAATTCCGCGGCGGCCTGCCGGTGGGCCTCGTCGCGGTCGCGCTCGGCACCGCGCTGGCCTGGGGAACGGGCCTCGCGCCGGTCGGCCCGGCTCCGGGGGCGCCGACGCTCGCGCTGCCGATTCCGGTCATCGGCGATCTGCTCGCCTCGTTCCGTGGCGATTTTTTGCTGAGCTACTTCGCGATCATCCTGCCGATGGGCCTGTTCATCGTCGCCGGCTCGATGCAGAACCTCGAATCGGCCGAAGCCGCTGGCGACAAGTTCGCCGCCAGGCCTTCGCTCGCGGTGAACGGGCTCGGTTCGATCGCGGCGGCCGCGTTCGGCTCCTGCTTCCCGACCACGCTCTACATCGGCCACCCGGGCTGGAAGGCGATGGGCGCGCGCGCGGGCTATTCGGCGCTCTCGGGCCTCTTCATCGCCCTGCTCTGCTTCACCGGCACCATCGCGCACGTCGCCTGGGCGATGCCGGTCGAGGCCGGCATGGCGATCCTGCTGTGGATCGGCATCGTCATGACCGCGCAGGCATTCCAGGCGACGCCGACGCATCACGCACCGGCGGTCGTCATCGGCATCCTGCCGGGGCTCGCGACCTGGGGCTCGATCATGGCCAAGTCCGGCCTGCGCGCGGCCGGCATCGGCTCGCCCGAACATGCGCTCGGCGCCGACATCGTGCCGGGCTTTCTGCAAGGCGACGTGCACATCACCGGCGCCTTCGCACTCGAGCAGGGCGTGGTGTTCACCGCGATGATCCTGTCGGCGATGACGGTCGCGGTGATCGAGCGCCAGTTCCTGCGCGCCGCGATCTGGTGCGGCATCGCCGCCGCGGTTTCTGCGACCGGCCTCATGCACGGCTATCGGTACACGCCGGCCGACACCGTGCTGCAGCTGCAGCCGGCCTGGCCGTGGGTCTGGGCCTATGCGCTGATGGCGCTCGTGTTCGTGTCGGCGCGCTGGCTCACGGTCCAGGATGACGCCGCCGGCCACGGCTGAGCGGCTCGCACACGCGATGCAGCCCGGCGTCGGACACAGCAGCATCCAGCTGCCGCCGGGCGACTGGGCGCTGCTGATCGATTTCCTCGACGAGCGCTTTCCGCGGATCGGCCGCGAGGTCTGGCTCGCGCGCCTGCGGCAGGGCAAGGTTTTCGATGCTGGCGGTGAGTGCTTGCGCGCCGACGCAGCGTTCGTCCCAGGGCAAGTCGTGCGCTACTACCGCGAGGTCGAAGACGAGCCGCGCATTCCGTTCGAAGCGCACATCCTGCATCGCGACGCCCATCTGCTCGTCGTCGACAAACCGCATTTTCTGCCGACGATGCCCGCAGGCCGCTTCGTGCGCGAATCGCTGCTCACGCGACTGAAGCTCGAAACCGGAATCGAAGCGCTGACGCCGCTGCATCGTCTCGATCGCGAGACCGCCGGCCTCGTGCTGTTCTCGATCGACGAGCGCACGCGTGCGGCCTACAGCGCCTTGTTCGCCGGGCGACGCATCGGCAAGGTCTACGAGGCGCTTGCGCCGCTGTCGTCGACGCATCGATTCCCCTTGCAGCGAAGCAGCCGCCTCGTCGCCGGCGAGCCGTTCTTCCGCATGCGCGAAATCGATGGAGAGCCGAACGCGCATACGCGGATCGATCTCATCGAAACGCGAGGCGACACCGGCCGCTATCGGCTGCGGCCGCAGACCGGCAAGAAGCATCAGCTGCGCGTGCACATGGCCGCGCTTGGAATCCCGATCCGGAACGATCGCTGGTATCCGCAGTTGCTGGACCCAGCCGAAGACGACGACGCCAAACCGCTCAAGCTGCTCGCCCGCGGCCTGGCTTTCGAAGATCCGGTCAGCGGCGAGCACCGCGAATTCGCCAGCCGCTTCGAGCTTTGATGGCCCGAGCAAGCCTTGCAGGCGGAATTTCTGAGAGGAATCGTCCGGACGCCGGACAAAAAGAAGCCCCCAAGAAGGGGGCCAAGGTGCGAGAAGGGCGCGTAGCCCTTCTGGAGGAGACTGGTTAGGCCGGAACCAAAAGTTCGACGTGCCTGATGGAGCGAAATATACGGATAACTTACCTACATGTAAATAGATTTCGACAACTTTTTTATTCTTGTCGAAATTCGAGCAAAAGCCGCGCCAGCCATACCAGTTGATCCGGCTGCGAAGGGCAGGCAGAATCCGTCCCGTTGATCGCGAGCATCGATCGGATTGATTTCCTCCGTTCGGACCTCGCCTTGAAAGAACTCTCGCGCAGTCGAGAGCGAGGTGCGAGAGGAGACAAAAGGCCCGTCCACACGCAAGTGTCGATGGGCCTTGGCTTTTTGGGGTGTTCGATTGCCGTGGCGGCTGTGCGCCGCGAGCGTCGCTACGCAGGGTGCGTCGCTGATACAGCGTGCAAGGCTTGAGCGACCAGTCCCTGGATCAGCCGTTCGACCGCCTCCGCCGGGCGTCCACTCACACTCAGGGCTTCGTACATTTCGATGCTCGTGAGCGCGAACAGCACGTCGACAAGCTCGGCCGCGGCCTGCGGGCACGGCACCGTAACGAGTCGGCCAATCAGTTCGCTCAGCGCTACGCGACGCTGCTCGGTGCGCCGATGCAGGCCGCAGGCCACTTCCTCGTCCATCTTGGCGACTGCCGCGAAGCGTGAAACGACCACGCCGTGGTTCGCCCAGAAACGGCAGAACACGTGGACGAAGCTCCGCAAAGCCTTGGCCGGATCGGGCTCCGCGAAAATTGCCGGCAACTCGCACATGCCGCCCTGGCGGGCAAGGTCGTCGAACACCGCTTCGAGCAGTCCGCAACGCGAATCGAACTGGTTGTAGACCGTCAGCCGCGTGACCCCGGCCTGGCGGGCGACGCCGTCGACCGAAAACGCCGGCAGGCCCTCGCCGCCCGCGAGCAGCGTGCGAGCCGCAGCCACGATGCGACAGCGGGTCTCGTCCGCTGCGGCTTCGCGGACGCGACTGCTGTACGGCTGGCGTGGAGGCTTGACAGGCATAGAGTCGATATACAGTATGTATATTGAAAAGTTCAACGCGTTCCGAAGGCTGCAGTATGCCGACCGACGAAGGCCTCGTCGTGACGCCAAAAGGGAGCCGCAGCCCGCTCGCAACGCGATCGACGAGCCCCTCGTCGCCTCTCTTTTGCCGCATCAGGAGCTGGCCGGCATGAATGCCCCTCTTCCCGCATCCGTCACCATCGCCTCGCCCGATGCGCTGCATTTCAGCAATCGCGACCCGGCCTGGCTCAAGCAGGCACGCGGCATCGTCAGCGATCTGTACGTGCGCTCGCCCGCGATCTACTGGACCGACTTTTTGCTCAGCATCGGCATCGCCTGGGCGGCGACCGCGGTGTATTTCCTGGCACCGGCCTGGAGTGCGCTGCAGATCGGGGCATTTCTGGTCGCGAGCGTGCTGTTCTTCCGCGCGGGCACCTTCATCCACGAAATCGTGCATTTCCCGCCCGGACAGATGGTCTGGTTCGGCCGTGCCTGGAACCTGCTGCAGGGCATTCCGCTGCTGATGCCCTGGGTGATGTATCGCAATCACGTCGATCACCACAGCGCCAGGCACTTCGGTTCGCCCGACGACGGCGAATACCTGCCGCTCGCCGCCTCGCCGCTGCGCGAGACGCTGAAGTACCTCGCGCAGGCGCCGCTGCTGCCGATCTTCACGCTCGTGCGCTTCGGCATTCTCGGGCCGCTGTCCTGGTTTCATCGCGGCCTGCGCGAATGGGTGCTCACGGCCACTTCGGCCGCGGTGTCGAATCCGTACTATCGCAAGCGTTTTCCGAAGCGCGACCAGTCGCACCTGAGCTTCGTCGAGGCGCTGTGCTTCATCTATCTCGTTGCACTTGCAGCACTGATCTACGCGCGCGCGATCAGCGGCACGCAGGTGCTCATGGCCTACGTGCTGATGGCCTGGACCTTGAGCCTCAACTGGGTGCGCAATCTCGCGGCGCATCGCTACGACAACCGTGGCGATCGCATGAGCCACGCGGACCAGTTCGTCAATTCGATCAACATCACCGGCCAGAACTGGCTCACGGTGCTGCTGTTCCCGGTCGGGCTGCGCTATCACGCGCTGCATCATCTGTTTCCGATGATGCCCTATCACCAGCTCGGCGAGGCGCATCGCCGATTGTCATTGTTGCTGCCGGCCGATTCGCCGTATCACGGCACCGGACGCGAGAGCTTCTTCGCCGCGGTCGGCGAGTTGCTCGCCGCCGCGCGAAGCACCAAGGCGGAAGATTCCGCGATGATCCGCTGGCGCGCCCGGTAAGCGCGCGCTTACATCAGCTGCGTGAACAGCCAGTAGAGCGAACCCGACAGCAGAATCGCCGCGGGCAGCGTGAGCACCCAGGCCATCAGCAGATTGCGGATGGTCGACATCTGCAGGCCCGAGCGATTCGCCGCCATGGTTCCGGCGACGCCGGAACTCAGCACGTGCGTCGTCGACACCGGCAGGCCATAAACGTCCGCCGCGCCGATCGTCATCATCGCCACGAGTTCCGCCGAAGCGCCCTGCGCGTAAGTCAGATGCGTTTTGCCGATCTTCTCGCCGACGGTGACGACGATGCGCTTCCAGCCCACCATCGTGCCGAGTCCGAGCGCGATCGCGACGGCGACCTTGACCCATAGCGGGATGAACTTGGTGGCGTTGTCGATCTCCTTCTTGAACGCGCCGAGCCTGGCGGTTTCGTCCTGACCGAGATCGCCGTGATGGTTTTTGTCGAGGAAGCGAATCGTCTCGGAGGCGATGTACATGTCGTTGCGCACGTTGGCGACCGCATCGGCCGGCAGGCGCGCGAGCGAGCCGTGCTCGTGCACCTGCTCGCCGATGCTGCCGGCGATGGACGCCAGCGCCGGCAGCACGGCCGGATTGAACTCCTTGGTGCGCACGTATTCGGTCAGCGTGGCGCGCGAATCGGTCGGTGCATTCGCGGGCGAACGCTGCATCAGGGACTGCTGCGTCGCCTGCGCCATTTCGACGAAATGCGCGACTTCGCGCTCCGGCATCGCGCGATTGAGCGCATACGCCATCGGCACCGTGCCGACGAGAATCAGCATGATCAGGCCCATGCCTTTCTGACCATCGTTGGAGCCGTGCGCGAACGACACGCCCGTGCAAGTGGCGATCAGCAGGCCGCGAATCCACCACGGCGGCGGCATGTTGCCCTTGGGTTCCTCGTAGAGCTCGCGCTTCTTCACGAGCGTGCGCAGCGCGAGCAGTATCAGCGCGGCGAAGCCGAAGCCGATCAGCGGCGACAGCAGCAGCGAATAGCCGACCTTGGCCGCCTGCGCCCAATCGACGCCGCTGGTGCCATCGCGTCCGTGCATGAGCGCATTGGCGATGCCGACGCCGATGATCGAGCCGATCAGCGTGTGCGAGGACGAAGCCGGCAGGCCGAGCGCCCAGGTCGCGAGGTTCCAGACGATGGCCGCGATCAGCAGCGCGAACACCATCGCGAAGCCGGCGCCCGAGCTCACCTGCAGGATCAGCTCCACGGGCAGCAGCGCGATGATACCGAAGGCCACCGCGCCGCTCGACACCATCACGCCGATGAAGTTGAAGCAGCCCGACCAGACCACGGCGAAGCTCGGCGGCAAGGAGTGTGTATAGATGACCGTGGCCACCGCGTTGGCGGTGTCGTGAAAACCATTGACGAATTCGAAGCCCAGCGCGATCAGCAGCGCGACACCGAGCAGGAAGAACGGCACCAGCGTGGTGCTGCGCGCGCCGGCCTCGCTGACATCGGAAACCAGACTGATCGCGGTGAACAGCAGACCGGCGCCGAGCAGACCGACGAACAGGATCACGGTTACGATGCCGGGCTTGCGATCGAGCTGCGGTCGCGAAGGGGTCGCCAGCGGCGGAGTAGCGAGAGAAGCAGAGCTCATGGCGCCAGGGATTGCGAACTTAGGATGAGAACATGGTCAGCAGGCAATGTTTCGGTTTGATGTCATCGATGGCATGGGTGATCGCATGATCGATCGCCGATTCGTGAAAGTTCTGATGCGCGCGGCACTCGGCGGCAGCCTGCTCATCGCGGCCTGCCGTTCTCCGGCACCGGCTCCGCAGCCGGCACATGCACCCCATCCGTCGACGCCTCCGTCCACGGCTCCGCGCACGAACGCGCCGACGATGCCGGGGTCCAGCACGCGCCAGGACGTCGATCTCTACAAGGCCGGCATCAAGCAGGGCTGCGTCAATCAAGGCATTCAGCGCGGAGATGCAGCGGCCAGCATCGATGCGTTCTGCGGCTGCATCTCCGAAACCTTCAACCGCTCGCTGAGTCCCGCGCAGTGGCAGGCCGCGAGCGATGCGGCCAGGGCGATGAACAGCGCGGAGGAAGCGAAGGTGTTCGCGCCGTACATGGCGCAGGCCAAGAGCTGCAAGAAGCCCAAATAGCGTTCCCTCGGATCAGCTGCGCGATTCGAGCCGCATCATCGAGCGAATGAGCCGCTGCTCGTCCTGCTCGATCTCACGCAGCGCATCACGGATGCCATGCAAGTGGTCGAGCGCCGCGCGCTGCGCGAGATCGGGCTTGCGCGACAGCACGGCCTGGTAAAGCTTGGCGTGCTGGGTGTCGATGAGCTCCTTGTACGGCGTGCGGTGATACAGGTTCACCACCGCGGCGAACACCGAACTCAGCAGCAGATCGGTCAGCGAGCGCAGCGTGTGCAGCAGCACAGGGTTGTGCGAGGCCTCGCAGATCGACAGGTGGAACGCGTGATCGAGCCGCGCATGCGTATCGACGTCGAGCTGCGTGCGCGCTGACTCGGCCTGGCGCAATTCCTCGTAGCGGCGCGCCATCAGCACGAAATCGGCATCGGTGCCGCGAATCGCCGCGAGCCGCGCCGATTCGCCTTCGAGCAGGGCGCGCACTTCGAGCAGGTCGTAGAGCGTGCGCGGCTGGCTCGCGAACAACTGCAAGAGCGGAGTCGTCGCCGTGCTTTCGTGCAGGTTCGCGACGAAGGTGCCGCGGCCATGTTCGGTGCGCAGCAGTCCGCGACCGCGCAGCAGGCGCAGGCCTTCGCGCACCGCGGGTCGCGAGAAGCCCAGGCTCGCGCTGAGCTCACGCTCGGCCGGCAAGCTCTGGCCAACGGCGAACACGCCGTCGGCGATAAGCTGCTCGATGCGGGCCGCGACGCGGTCCGCGACGGCGCCAGCGATCGGCCTACTGGCTTCGGTATCTGGTATGACCACCTTCATCTTTGGCTCCACTGGGCATGCGATACCTCGCAGCTATTGTAGAAGCATCTGGTAAGACCAGTTTGCGATAGCGCAAATCGCATGGAACGATCTGCCACGCCACGAGCCACGCTCCCAGCCATGAACCTGCTCTACGACGAAGCCATCGACGGCCCGCTGCCCGACATCGACCGCCCGGCGCTGATCCAAGCGCTGCGCGAGGCCGCGCCGGGCGTCGCCCTGCTGCACGAAGCCGAACAGCTGCGCCCCTATGAATGCGACGGGCTCTCGGCCTATCGCACCGTGCCGCTGCTGGTCGTACTGCCCGAAACCGCGGAGCAGGTGCAGGCGATCCTGCGCTGCTGTCATCGCTTTCAGGTTCCCGTGGTCGCACGCGGCGCCGGCACCGGCTTGTCGGGCGGCGCACTGCCGCTCGCCAAAGGCGTGCTGCTCTCGCTCGCCAAACTCAAGCGCATCCTCGAAGTCGATCCGGTGAGCTGCATCGCGCGCGTGCAGCCCGGCGTGCGCAATCTCGCGATCTCGGAGGCCGCGGCTCCGCACGGCCTGTACTACGCGCCCGATCCGTCCTCGCAGATCGCCTGCACGATCGGCGGCAACGTCGCCGAGAATGCTGGCGGTGTGCATTGCCTCAAGTACGGGCTCACCGTGCACAACGTGCTGCGCGTCGACATCATCACGATGGACGGCGAGCGGCTGACGCTCGGCAGCGAGGCGCTCGATAGTCCGGGCCTCGATCTGCTCGCCTTGTTCGTCGGGTCCGAAGGCCTGCTCGGCGTGGTCGTCGAAGTCACCGTCAAGCTGCTGCCCAAGCCCGAAGTCGCCAAGGTGCTGCTCGCGAGCTTCGACGATGTAGCCAAAGCCGGTCGCGCGGTATCGGACATCATCGCCGCGGGCGTCATTCCGGGCGGCCTCGAAATGATGGACAACCTGTCGATTCGCGCGGCCGAGGATTTCATCCACGCCGGCTATCCGGTCGACGCGGCCGCGATCCTGCTCTGCGAACTCGACGGCGTCGAAGCCGACGTCGCCGCCGATTGCGAGCGCGTGCGCGCGGTGCTCGTCGACGCGGGTGCGATCGATTGCCGGCTAGCGCGCGACGAGACCGAGCGCAAGCAGTTCTGGGCCGGACGCAAGAACGCATTCCCGGCGGTCGGACGCATCTCGCCCGACTACTACTGCATGGACGGCACGATCCCGAAGCGCGCGCTGCCGATGGTGCTCGAAAAGATCGGCGAGCTCTCGGAGCACTACGGACTACGCGTCGCCAACGTGTTTCATGCGGGCGACGGCAACATGCATCCGCTGATCCTGTTCGACGCGAACCAGCCCGGCGAACTCGAACGCGCCGAGGAGATCGGCGGCAAGATCCTCGAGCTCTGCGTCGACGTCGGCGGCAGCATCACCGGCGAGCACGGCGTGGGCCGCGAGAAGATCAACCAGATGTGCACGCAGTTCAATCACGACGAGCTCGAGACCTTCCACGCCGTGAAGTTCGCGTTCGATCCGGATGCACTGCTGAATCCCGGCAAGAACGTACCGACGCTCGCACGCTGCGCCGAATTCGGACGCCTGCACGTGCATCACGGCCAGCTGCCGCATCCTCACCTGGAGCGCTTCTGATGGGCGATTCCAGCGACCGCAGCGAATCGCTGCAGGAACAGGTGCGCGCCGCCATCGCCGACGACACGCCGTTGCGCATCAAAGGCGGCGACAGCAAGGCGTTTCTCGGTCGGCGCGTCGAAGGCCGCGTGCTCGATACGCGCGAGCATTGCGGCATCGTGCACTACGATCCGACCGAACTCGTGCTGACCGCGCGCGCCGGTACGCCTTTGAGTGAAATCGAAGCCGCGCTCGCGCAGCGCAAGCAGATGCTGCCCTGCGAACCTCCGCATTTCGGCGATCACGCGACTTTCGGCGGAGCGGTCGCTGCGGGTCTGTCGGGACCGCGCAGGCCGTGGTCCGGAGCCGTGCGCGATTTCGTGCTCGGCTGCCGGCTCATCGACGGCCACGCGCGGCATCTGCGCTTCGGCGGCGAGGTCATGAAGAACGTCGCCGGCTACGATCTGTCGCGCCTGATGGCCGGCAGTTTCGGCACGCTCGCGCTGTTGACCGAAGTGTCGATCAAAGTGCTGCCGCGCCCGCTGCATACGATCACGCTCAAGCTCGATCTCGACGTCGCCGAATCGCTGCGACGCCTCGCCGGCTGGGCCAGCGAACCGCTGCCGATTTCGGGCGCGAGCCACGATGGCACTGCGCTGATGCTGCGACTCGAAGGCGGTCACGGCTCGGTCGAAGCGTCCGCCGCGAGGCTCGGCGGCGAGATCGCCGATGGACAATTCTGGTCGGCGCTGCGCGATCACGAGCTGCCGTTCTTCGCTGGCGAGCAGGCGCTCTGGCGGCTGTCGCTGCCGCCGCACAAACAGCTGCCGCAGAACCTGCCCGGCAAGATGCTGATCGATTGGGCCGGCGCGCAGATCTGGCTGCGCAGCGATGCCGATGCGGCGTTGATTCGCGAGCGCACGGCCGCCGTCGGCGGCCATGCGACGCGCTGGCGCGGCGCAACCGACATCGACAGCCCGTTCCATCCGCTGCCTGCGCCACTGCTCGCGCTGCAGCAGCGCCTCAAAGCACAACTCGATCCGCAGGGCCTGTTCAATCCGGGCCGTCTCTATTCGGGACTCTGAACCATGCAAACCCGACTGGATTCCGTCGCCCTGCAGCTGCCGCGCGCGGCCGAGGCTGAAAGCATTCTGCGCAGCTGCGTGCACTGCGGCTTCTGCAACGCCACCTGCCCGACGTATCAGCTGCTCGGCGACGAGCTCGATGGGCCGCGTGGGCGCATATACCAGATCAAGCAGATGCTCGAAGGCGGCGAGGTCACGCGCGAAACGCAGCTGCATCTCGACCGTTGCCTGACCTGCCGCAACTGCGAGACCACCTGCCCGTCGGGCGTGCGCTATCACTCGCTGCTCGACATCGGACGCGAGGAAATCGCGCGTCGAGTGCCGCGCACGCCGGGCGAAAAGCTGCTGCGCGGAAGCCTGCGCAGGCTCATGACGCGGCCCGCGCTGTTCGGCTTCCTGCTCCGCATCGGCCGGCTGTTCCGTCCGCTGTTGCCGGCCATTCTTCGCGACAAGGTTCCCGCGCATCCGGTTTCGCCGGGCAAGCGCCCGATCGCGCAACACACGCGCAAAATGCTCATGCTCGAAGGCTGCGTGCAGCCGAGCCTGTCGCCGAACACCAATGCCGCGACCGCGCGCGTGCTCGACAAGCTAGGCATTCAAGTGCAGCCAATCAGTGGCGTGCGCTGCTGCGGCGCGGTCGACTATCACCTCGACGCGCAGGATGATGGCCTGGATCACGCGCGCCGCAACATCGACGCCTGGTGGCCCGCGATCGAAGCGGGCGCCGAGGCGATCGTGCAGACCGCGAGCGGCTGCGGCGCTTTCGTGAAGGATTATGGGCATCTGCTCGAACGCGATCCGGCTTACGCGGCCAAGGCGAGAACCATCAGCGCGCTCGCGCTCGATCTCGTCGAAGTGCTGCGCAGGGAGCCGCTCGAAAAGCTGCGTTCGCCCGAGGCCGGCGACGACAAGCTCGCGTTTCATTGCCCCTGCACTTTGCAGCATGCACAGAAGCTCGGCGGAGCGGTCGAGGACGCGCTCAAGCGACTCGGCTTTCCGCTGACCAGCGTGCCCGATGCGCATCTGTGCTGCGGCTCCGCGGGCACCTATTCGATCACGCAGCCCGAGCTGTCGAAGCAGTTGCGCGACAACAAGCTCGCTGCGCTGCAAAGCGGCGATCCGCAGCAGATCGTCACCGCCAACATCGGCTGCCAGACACATCTGGCCGCCGCATCGAAAGTTCCCGTGCGGCACTGGATCGAGATCGTCGACCAGTCGCTGCGCGGCTGAGCCTTCATCGAACCCCAAAGGAAGAAAAGCATGCCTGTCCTGACCACCCGACCCGTGCTGACCGCCGCCGACGTCGAGCGCATCGCCTCCGCCGCTCGCGAGGAAGCGCTGCGCAACGACTGGAAGGTCAGCATCGCCATCGTCGACGAAGGCGGGCACCCGCTGGCTTTGCAACGCCTCGACGGCTGCGCGCCGGTGGGCGCCTACATCGCGATGGAAAAAGCACGCAGCGCGGCGCTCGGTCGCCGCGAAACCAAGGCCTACGAAGACATGATCAACGGCGGACGCACGGCCTTCGTCGCGATCGCGGACATCAGTCGCGGCCTGCTCGAAGGCGGCGTTCCGCTGATCGTCGACGGTGACTGCATCGGCGCGGTCGGCGTTTCGGGCGTCAAGGCCGAGCAGGACGCGCAGGTCGCACGCGCCGGTACCGCGGCCATTCTTTAGGTTTTAGCTGCGCCGACCGCGCGCGCGCAGAATTCCACGATTCCTTCGATCAATGCCTTGCTGGCCTCGCGCTTGGCGTTCGGCGTGATCGGCCGGACCAGCGCCTCGGTGAACGCGCCGACGATGCAGGCCGCGCCGACGTCGATCGACTGCGTCGGCAGCACTTTGGCGGCGATGCCTTCGCGTAGCAGCTGCTTGAACACTTCGCCGAAGCGCTCGCGGCAGATCAGGCGTGCGGCCTCGACTTCGAGATCGGCCGGTTCGGCGATGAACGCGTAGGCCAGATTCGGCCCTTCCACCGCGCGACTCGCGAACGAGCGCACCGCCGCGCGCAGGCGCGTGCCGACGTCGCCCTTGCCGTCGACGATCTTCTGCAGGATCGCCACCTCGTAGTCCACCGCGCTGTTGAGCACCTCGACGAACAGATCCGCTTTCGCCGGAAAGTAGCGATAGATCGCGCCCGTCGACAGCCCCGCGCGCGCCGCGACCGCGGTGATCGAGGCCTGGCGAAAACCGCCTTCGGCGACCAGGGCGCGCGCCGACTTGAGGATGCGCAAGCGGTTGTCAGCCAACCTTTCCTCCATCAGCGACGAACGGCGATACGACATTCGGGCTCCTTTCAAAGAGATGAATTTGTGAACCAATATTTCTTTCGTGAATTGTAATTCACTTTTTTACAGGGCGCGCCTAGAATGCGTCTCCCGGGCCCGACGCCTAGAACATTTCCGCCTGGAGGAGACCCCAATGTCCCTGAGTGCCTTCAACTTCGACCTGGGCGCCGACATCGACGCCCTGCGCGACGCGGTGCGCGAGTTCGCGCAGCGTGAGATTGCGCCGATCGCGGCGCAGACCGATCGCGACAATGCGTTTCCGAACGCGCTATGGCCCAAGCTCGGCGAACTCGGCGTGCTCGGCCTGACCGCGCCCGAGGCTTACGGCGGAACGCCGATGGGCTATCTCGCTCACGTCATCGCGATGGAGGAAATCTCGCGCGCTTCTGGCTCGATCGGCCTGTCCTACGGCGCGCATTCGAACCTCTGCGTGAACCAGCTGACCAAGAACGGCAACGAGGCACAGAAGCAGAAGTACCTGCCCAAGCTCATCAGCGGCGAGCACATCGGCGCGCTCGCGATGAGCGAGCCGGGCGCCGGTTCGGACGTCGTCAGCATGAAGCTGCGCGCCGACAAGAAAGGCGATCGCTACGTGCTCAACGGCAACAAGATGTGGATCACCAACGGGCCCGACGCGAACACGCTGATCGTTTACGCCAAGACCGACATTAGCGCCGGTCCGCGTGGCATCACCGCGTTCATCATCGAAAAGAGCTTCAAGGGTTTCTCGACCGCGCAGAAGCTCGACAAGCTCGGCATGCGCGGCAGCAACACCTGCGAGCTCGTGTTCCAGGACTGCGAGGTGCCCGAGGAAAACGTGCTCGGCGCCGTCGGCCGCGGCGTCAACGTGCTGATGTCGGGCCTCGACTACGAGCGCGTGGTGCTGTCGGGCGGGCCGCTCGGCCTGATGGCCGCCTGCCTCGACGTGGTGCTGCCCTACGTGCACGAGCGCAAGCAGTTCGGCCAGAGCATCGGCGAGTTCCAGCTCATGCAGGCCAAGCTCGCCGACATGTACGTGGGCTTCAACGCCTGTCGCGCCTACGTCTACGCGGTCGCCAAGGCTTGCGATCGCGGCGAGACCACGCGCAAGGACGCGGCCGGCGCAATCCTGTATTCGGCCGAGAAAGCGACCTGGATGGCCGGACAGGCGATCCAGGCGCTCGGCGGCAACGGCTACATCAACGAATTCCCCACGGGTCGAATCTGGCGTGACGCGAAGCTCTACGAAATCGGCGCGGGCACCTCGGAGATTCGTCGCATGCTGATCGGTCGCGAACTGTTCGGAGAAACCGCCTGATGGCCGTGATCCAGTCCAAGCTGCGCACCGGCAGCGACGAGTTCAAGGCCAACAGCGCGGCCTTGCGCACGCTCGTCGACGAACTGCGCGAAAAGACCGCGCAGGCCGCGCTTGGTGGCAGTGAAAGCGCGCGTGCCAAGCACACAGCGCGCGGCAAGCTGCTAGTACGCGATCGCATCGACGCGCTGCTCGATCCGGGCTCGCCGTTCCTCGAGTTCTCGCCGCTCGCCGCGCACGGCATGTACGGCGGCGAAGTGCCGAGCGCCGGCGCGGTCGGCGGCATCGGCCGCATCAACGGACGCGAGTGCGTGATCGTCGCCAACGACGCCACGGTCAAGGGCGGAACCTATTATCCGATCACGGTGAAGAAGCATCTTCGGGCGCAGGAAATCGCGCTCGAGAATCGCCTGCCCTGCGTGTATCTGGTCGACTCGGGCGGCGCGTTCCTGCCGCTGCAGGACGAGGTGTTCCCGGACAAGGAACACTTCGGCCGCATCTTCTACAACCAGGCCAATCTGTCGGCGCAGGGCATTCCGCAGATCGCCTGCGTGATGGGCTCGTGCACGGCCGGCGGCGCCTACGTTCCGGCGATGTCGGACGAAACCGTGATCGTCAAGAACCAGGGCACGATCTTCCTCGGCGGCCCTCCGCTCGTGAAGGCAGCGACCGGCGAAGTGGTCAGCGCCGAAGACCTCGGCGGCGGCGACGTGCACACGCGCATTTCGGGCGTGGCGGATCACCTGGCCGAGAACGATCATCACGCGCTCGCCACCGTGCGCCGCATCGTCGGCAATCTCGGCCCGCGCACGTACTCGCTGCAGGCGCAATCGTTCGAGCAGCCGCTCTACGATCCCGAAGAAATCTACGGCGTGATTCCGGCCGACACGCGTAAGCCCTACGACGTGCGCGAGGTGATCGCGCGCATCGTCGACGGCTCGCGCTTCGACGAGTTCAAGGCGCGCTTCGGCACCACGCTGGTGACGGGCTTCGCGCATATTCACGGCTATCCGATTGGCATCGTCGCCAACAACGGCGTGCTGTTCTCGGAATCCGCGCAGAAGGCCGCGCACTTCATCGAACTGTGCGCGCAGCGCGGCATTCCGTTGCTGTTCTTGCAGAACATCACCGGCTTCATGGTCGGCCGCAAGTACGAGAACGAAGGCATCGCGCGTCACGGCGCGAAGATGGTCACGGCCGTCGCGACCGCGCAGGTTCCGAAGTTCACCGTGCTGATCGGCGGATCGTACGGCGCCGGCAACTACGGCATGTGCGGACGCGCGTATTCGCCGCGCTTTCTGTGGACCTGGCCGAACTCGAAAATCTCGGTCATGGGCGGCGAACAGGCCGCGAGCGTGCTCGCCACCGTGCGTCGCGACGGGATCGAGGCGCAGGGCAAAAGCTGGAGCGCCGAAGAAGAAGAGAAGTTCAAGGCACCGACGCGCTCGCAATTCGATGCGCAAGGCAGCTGCTACTACGCGACCGCGCGACTCTGGGACGACGGCATCGTCGATCCGGCGCAGACCCGGCGCATGCTTGCGCTCGGTCTCGCTGCCGCCGCCAACGCTCCGATGCGCGAAACGCGCTTCGGTGTCTTCCGCATGTGAGCCGCGCATGAGCACGCCCAACACTTCTTTGTTCACCAAGATCCTGATCGCCAATCGCGGCGAGATCGCCTGCCGCATCATCGGCACCTGCCGACGTCTCGGCATTCGCACGGTCGCCGTGTATTCCGAGGCCGATGCGCAGGCGCGTCACGTGCGGCTCGCGGACGAAGCCTATTGCGTCGGCCCCGCGGCCTCGCGCGAAAGCTATTTGCGCATCGAAAACATCATCGACGCCGCCAAGCGCTCGGGCGCGCAGGCGATCCATCCGGGCTATGGCTTTTTGTCCGAGAACGAAGCCTTCGCCAAGGCTTGCGCCGAAGCCGGCATCGTCTTCGTCGGTCCGCCGGTCGAGAGCATTCGCGCGATGGGCAGCAAGTCCGCGGCCAAATCGCTCATGGAGCGCGCCAAGGTTCCGCTCGTGCCGGGCTATCACGGCGACGATCAGGATCCCGCGCTGCTGCAGAAGGAGGCCGATCGCATCGGCTATCCAGTGCTCATCAAGGCCTCGGCCGGCGGTGGCGGCAAGGGCATGCGCGTGGTCAATGCGAGCGCCGATTTCGCTGCCGCGCTCGCCTCGTGTCAGCGCGAGGCGCGCGCGAGCTTCGGCGACGATCGCGTGCTGATCGAGAAGTACTTGCAGCAGCCGCGACACATCGAGATTCAGGTGTTCGCCGACAGCCAAGGCAACACCATCAGCCTGCACGAGCGCGATTGCTCGGCGCAGCGCCGCCACCAGAAAGTCATCGAAGAAGCGCCCGCGCCCAGCATGAGCACGGCGCAGCGCGAAGCCATGGGCCGCGCGGCCTGCGATGCGGCGCGCGCGGTCGGCTACGTCGGCGCCGGTACCGTCGAGTTCATCGCAGAAGGTCACCATGATTCGGGCCGCTCCGACTTCTACTTCATGGAGATGAACACGCGCCTGCAGGTCGAGCATCCGGTCACCGAGATGATCACCGGGCTCGATCTCGTCGAATGGCAGCTGCGCGTCGCGGCCGGCGAACCGCTGCCGCTCACGCAGAAGCAGGTTCCGCTCAACGGGCATTCGATCGAAGTGCGCGTCTACGCCGAGGAGCCAGAAAAAGGCTTTCTGCCGTCGATCGGCAGGCTCGCGTATTTCTCGGCGCCGCAGACCTCGGCGCACGTGCGACTCGACAGCGGCGTCGAACAGGGCGACGAGATCACGCCGCATTACGATCCGATGCTCGCCAAGCTCATCGTCTGGGATCGCACGCGCGAAGCCGCGATCGAACGCATGCTCGGCGCGCTCGCGCAGCTGCGCGTGGTCGGCGTCGGGCACAACATTGCCTTCCTGTCGAAGCTCATCGACCATCCGCTGTTCCGTGAAGGCCGCGTCGACACGGGTTTGATCGAGCGCGAACGCGAGGCGCTGATTCCGCCGGCCGGCAGCTTGCCGCACGAGGTTTTCGAAGTCGCCGCGCTCGCGCAGCTCGCCTTCGAGCGCGATGCGGCGAGCAGCCGCGAAACGGCGTCGCCGTGGGCGATCGCCGACGGCTGGCGCATCAACGGTGCTCAGAGCCGCCGGCTCTCGTTCGCGAGCGGCGAGCAGAGCGTGCAGATCGACGTGCGTTACGCGGGCGATGGCTATCGCATCGGCAGCGAGCCCGCGCGTGTCACGCGCCTGTCCGAGCAGCGGCTGCGCATCGCGATCGGCGATCGGCGCATCGACGCCGACGCACTGCGGCTCGGCGATCAGCTGCATCTGTTCCTGCGCGAGCGCCAGTACGTGATCGACGTACTCGATCCGCTCGCGCACGCCGGTGAATCCGACGAGGCGCAAGGCGGACTCACCGCGCCGATGCCCGGCAAGATCATCGCCCTGCTCGTCGAGCCCGGCGCGAGCATCGCCAAGGGCGATGCCCTGCTCGTGATGGAGGCGATGAAGATGGAGCTGACCGTCTCCGCGCCGAGCGCCGGCAAGCTCGCGAGCTATCTGTGCGCGGTCGGCGAGCAGGTCAAGGAAGGCTCGGCGCTCGTCGAGATCACCGCCGAATAAGGCGGTCGCGCGCGGTGCTCGGAGGCTTCACTCGAAGCCTTCGAGCACGATCTTGCCGCGCGCCTGGTGGCTTTCGATCAGCGCGTGCGCGCGCCGCAGATTCTGCGCATCGATGCGTCCGTAGTGCTCGCCGAGCGTGGTCTTGAGCGTGCCCGCATCGATGAGCTTGGCGACACGATCGAGCAGCTCGTGCTGGCGGATCATGTCGTCGGTCTCGAACAGCGGGCGCGTGAACATGAGCTCCCAGTGCAGTGAGATCGACTTGCGCTTGAGCGGCATGATGTCGATCGGCGTGGTGGGATCGTCGATCAGCGCGAGCTTTCCCTGCGGAGCGAGCGCTTCGACGATCTGCGCGTAGTGCGCATCGGTATGCGTGAGGCTCGCGACGTAGTGCACAGGACCGATGCCGAGGCGATCGAGCTCCTGCTTGAGCGGACGCGAATGGTCGATGACCTCGTGCGCGCCGAGCTCGCGCACCCATTGCTGGGTTTCCTCGCGCGAGGCGGTGCCGATCACCGTGAGCTTGGTCAGCTGTCGCGCGAGCTGCACGAGCATCGAGCCGACGCCGCCCGCCGCGCCGATCACGAGCAGCTTGCGGCCCTCGCCGCCGCCTTCGGCGATGCCGAGACGATCGAACAGCAGCTCCCAGGCGGTGATCGAGGTCAGCGGCAGCGCCGCGGCCTGCGCGTCGGGCAGCGAGGCCGGTTTGTGGCCGGCGATGCGCTCGTCGACGAGCCCGTATTCGGCGTAGCTGCCGGGCCGTGCGATCGAACCGGCGTAATAGACCTCGTCGCCGGGCTTGAACAGGCTCACCCGCTCACCGACTTCGACGACCGAGCCGACCGCGTCCCAGCCGAGGATGCGCGGGCTGTCGGTGGCCGCATTGCGGCGGACCTTGGTGTCGACCGGGTTCACCGAGACCGCGCGAATCTTCACGAGCAGGTCGCGCGGCCCTGGTGTCGGGCGCGGCAACTCGATCTCGTGCAGGGCCTGCGGATCTTCGATCGGCAGACCGTTTTGGGTGTAGACGATGGCTTTCATGGCGAACTCTCGTGAGCTGGAACAGGCGGCCATGCTGCGCCCGTCCATTGCTGCGAAAAACCCGCAGAATCGGACATCACTTTCACTTCCAGAAAGAAAATGATCCGCCTCGACGACCTGACCCTGTTCGTGCGCACGGCCGCGCTCGGCAGCTTTTCGAACGCGGCCCGCGAGGCCGATCTGCTGCCGGCCCAGGTCAGCGCCGCGATCCAGCGCCTGGAACGTGAACTCGACATCCGGCTGTTCGCGCGTTCGACGCGCAGCCTGCGACTGACCGCCGAGGGCGAGCGCTACCTGCCGCACGCGCAGCAGGCGCTGGCCCAGCTGCGCGAGGGCCGCGATAGCCTGCAGGCGCAATCGGGCGCGCTGCGAGGCGTCCTGCAGCTCGCCGCGCCGTCGGATTTCGGCCGCAACGTGCTGCTGCCCTGGCTCGCCGAGCTGCGCGGCGCGCATCCGCAGCTGAGCCTGCGGCTGCAGCTGTCGGACCAGGTCACCAACCTGTTCCGCGATCCGGTCGACGTCGCGATCCGCTACGGGCGCATCGAGGATGCGAGCTACGTCGCGCTGCCGCTGGCGCCGGACAACCGCCGCGTGCTGGTGGCCTCGCCCGACTATCTGCAACGCCGCGGTCACCCACAGTCACTCGACGACCTGCGCTCCCACGACGGCCTGCTCTGGGGACTCGACGGCCGGCTCTACGACAAATGGATATTTCCACTCGAAGGCGGCCGCCGGCAGACGGTGACGATGAAGGCCGCGCTGGCCTGCGACGACGCCGACGTCGCGCGTCGCTGGGCCGTCGCCGGCCAGGGCATCGCCTACAAGTCCTGGCTCGACGTCTGCGCCGACGTGCGCGCCGGCCGGCTCGAAGTGCTGTTGCCGGAGGTCCCGACCGAGCCGACGCCGCTGAGCCTGGTCTGCCCGCACCGCAGGCAGTTCCTGCCGGCGATCCGCGAACTGCATGCGCTGCTGCGCAAGCGTTGCGCTGAACTCGGAATGCCTTAGGGCCTGTTAACAGGCCTAGTTCACGGCCTCGCCGCCGATCTGCGCCACGCGCAGCAGGTTCGTATGCCCGGGCGCCCCGAACGGCATGCCGGCCGCGATGACCACGCTCTGGCCGTGGCGCGCGAAGCCTTCCTCGGACGCGGTCCAGCTCGCGAAGTTGGTCATCTCGGTCACGCTCGCGACGTCGGGCGTGATGACCGGATGGATGCCCCAGACCAATGTGAGCCGGTGCGCGGTCTCGATGCGCGGCGTCATGCCGATGATCGGCGCCTCCGGGCGCTCGCGCGCGACGCGCAGGGCCGAGTAGCCCGAGCTCGTGTAGGTCACTACCGCCGCGGCCTTGAGCCGGCCCGCGATCGTGCAGACGGCCTCGCCGATCGCGCCGGCGATGTCGGCCTGCGGCGGCGTGTGGGCGGCGTCGATCACTTCACGGTAGTAGGGGTCGGATTCGGTCTGCGCGATGATGCGGTCCATCATGCGCACCGCCTCGACCGGATACTGGCCGGCGGCCGATTCGGCCGACAGCATCACCGCATCGGCGCCGTCGTAGATCGCGGTGGCGACGTCGGAGGCCTCGGCGCGCGTCGGCACCGGCGCCGAGATCATCGACTCGAGCATCTGGGTGGCGACGATCACCGGCCGCCCGAGCCGCCGGCAGCTGCGCACGATGCGCTTCTGGATAGCCGGCACGTGCTCGGCCGGCATTTCGACGCCGAGGTCGCCGCGCGCCACCATGACCGCGTCGGTGGCCGCGACGATGGCCTCGAGCTGGCCGATCGCCGCGGGTTTCTCGAGCTTGGCGACGATGCCCGCGCGGCCCTGCACGATGGCCTGGATCTCCTCGATGTCCTCGGGCCGCTGCACGAACGACAGCGCCACCCAGTCGACGCCGAGCTCGAGCCCGAAATCGAGGTCGCGGCGATCCTTTTCGGTCAGCGCCGAAATCGGCAAGGTCACGCCCGGCACGTTGACGCCCTTGCGCTCCGACAGCGCGCCGCCGGTGATCACGCGGGTCTGCGCGTGCAGGGCGTCGAAACGCTCGACACGCAGGCGGATGCGGCCGTCGTCGAGCAGCAGGTCGGTGCCCTCGGTCAGCGCGGCGAAGATCTCGGGGTGCGGTAGGGCGACGCGGCTGCTGTCGCCGGCGACTTCACGGCGCAGGTCGAGCGAAAAGGGCTGGCCGGGCTCGAGCCTGATCGGCCCGGCCGCGAACGTGCCGATGCGCAGCTTCGGGCCCTGCAGATCCATCAGGATGCCGATCGGCCGCCCGATCTCGCGCTCGATCTCGCGGATCAGCTCGAAACGGGCCCGATGATCCTCGTGCGAGCCGTGGCTGAAATTGAGGCGGAACACGTCCGCGCCAGCCCGGAACAGGGCTTCGATGGTCTCGCGGTCCTTGCTGGCAGGGCCCAGCGTGGCGACGATCTTGGCGTTGCGTTGACGGCGCATGCGAACTCCTGGGTCTGGGCGACCATCATACGAGAGCCGCCCCGCACCCAAGCCGTCCCCGCGATTCGACCTATGTGTGATTATTAATCGAACTTTGTGTTTTACCGATCGCGTCGATTGATAAATTCAAACCGCATAAAGCGAACTTTCCATAGCCTTAGCACTCTATGATCCCGACTGCTAGCATTGCCTCACACGGTAATGCTCTGGGTAGCAGCCGTCCTAATGGAGTAAGTCATGACGCAATCCACCGCCCTGAGTCTGCGCGCCAACACCGGCGCCGCTCTGATGCCGCTGTCGGGCAGCCTGGAGTCGTACATCCAGTCGGTCTCGCGCATCCCGGTGCTGGACGCCGAAGAAGAATCCCGCCTCGCTCATCGCCTGCACGACGAGCAGGATCTGCCCGCCGCGCAGAAACTCGTGTTCTCGAACCTGCGCTTCGTGGTCCACATCGCCCGTGGCTACATGGGCTACGGCCTGCAGCTCGCCGACCTGATCCAGGAAGGCAACGTCGGCCTCATGAAGGCGGTCAAGCGCTTCGATCCGAACGTCGGCGTGCGCCTGATCAGCTTCGCGGTGCACTGGATCAAGGCCGAGATTCACGAGTTCATCCTCAAGAACTGGCGCATCGTGAAGATCGCCACGACCAAGGCCCAGCGCAAGCTGTTCTTCAACCTGCGCTCGGCCAAGCAGCGCCTGGGCTGGATGAACCAGTCCGAGGTCGAGGCGATCGCCAAGGATCTCAAGGTCAAGCCCGAAGAGGTCATGCAGATGGAATCGCGCCTCGGCGGGCACGACGTGTCCTTCAGCATGACGTCCGACGACAGCGAAGAATCGAGCTACGTGCCGGAAGACTATCTGGCGACCGAAGACTCGACCTACGCCGAGATCGAGGACGCCGGCTGGAACGAGCGCCGCGAGACCACCATGCGCAATGCGCTGGCCAAGCTCGACGACCGCGCCAAGAGCATCCTGATGCGCCGCTGGCTGTCGGAAGACGGCCAGAAGGCCGGCCTGCAGGAACTCGCGGACGAGTACGGCGTGTCGGCCGAACGCATCCGCCAGATCGAAGCCGCGGCGATGAAGAAGCTGCGCAAGGCCATCGAGGCGCTGCCGGCCTGAGCTTCTGCTTCTCATGCTGGTTGAATGAAAAGACCCGCTTCGGCGGGTCTTTTCGTTTCTGCCTATTCGACTGCGAAAGTCAGCGGTTGTAGAGCCGCGCGAGCGCCGCGAGCTGCTGCGTGCGTCCGGCCTCGAGCTGGCTCCAATCGAAGCGCCAGCACCAGTTGTCGTCGGCCAGCGTGCCGGGCGTGTTCATGCGGTTGCCTTGGCCGAGGCTCAGCACGTCCTGCATCGGAATGATCGCGAGCTGCGCACACGAGGCGTAGATCGCGCGGATCAGCGGGTCCGGCATCGGCGCCGGGTCGGGCAGATAGCGCTGCACGAGCGGCAGGCTGGCTTCGTCGAGCGCCTCGAACCATTCGAGCGTCACCGCGTTGTCGTGCGTGCCCGTGTAGGCCACCGAATCGACGGTGTAGTTGTGCGGCAGATGCAGGTTGGCCGGGTCGCCGTCGAAGCCGAACTGCATCACGCGCATGCCCGGCAGGCCGAAGCGCCTGCGCAGTTCATCGACTTCGGGCGTGATCTCGCCGAGATCCTCGGCCACCAGTGGCAGGGCGCCGAGCTTTTCGGCGACCGCCCTCAGCAATTCCTCGCCAGGCGATTTCACCCAGCTGCCGTTGACCGCGGTGGTGTCGCCGGCCGGAATCTCCCAACAGGCTTCGAGGCCGCGAAAGTGATCGATGCGCAGCAGGTCGAACAGCTCGCGCTGACGGGCCAGCCGGTGCAGCCACCAGTCGTAGCCCTGTTTCCGGTGCTCGGGCCAGCGATACAGCGGGTTGCCCCAGAGCTGGCCGGTCTTGGAGAAATAATCGGGCGGCACGCCCGCGACGACGGTCGGCTCGCCGGCCTCGTCGAGCTTCCAGAGCGTCGGCCGCGCCCAGACGTCGGCGCTGTGATGGGCGACGAAGATCGGCAGGTCGCCGAACAGGTAGAGCCCGCGATCGTTGGCGTAGGCGCGCAGATCGGTCCATTGCATCGCGAAGATGAATTGCTGGAAGCGCTCGAACTCGCAGCGCTCGGCGACCGCTTCGATCGCGCGCTTGTAGGCCGCGCCCTTGCGGTCGCGCACCGCTTCGGGCCATGCGGTCCAGCTGCTCTTGAATTGCGCGTCGAAGGCGACGAAGCGCACGTAATCGTCGAGCCAGTACGCGGCCTCGCGGCAGAAGCGGCGATAGCGTTCGAGCCAATCGGCGCTGGCGGTTTCGAAGAACTTCGCGTGCGCCTGACGCAGACAATCCGCGCGATGCGCGCGCGCCTCGGCGCGGCCCAGCCCGCGTTCGTAATCGGCCAGCCAGCCGCGATCGACGAGCCAGTCGAGGCTGATCAGCAGCGGGTTACCGGCATTCGCCGAGGTGCTGTAGTACGGCGAGCCGTCGTCGTGCGTCGGATTGAGCGGCAGCACCTGCCAGATCGAGAAGCCCGCGCGCACGGCGAAATCGACGAAGCGATAGGCGTCGTGGCTGAAGTCACCGTTGCCGAGCGGCCCGGGCAGCGAGGTGATGTGCGCGAGCACGCCGGCTCGGCGCCTGGCCAGCGGATTGGTCGGCGCCGTTGCGGCCGGCGCAGCTTTGAGCGTCATCGGAAGTCCTTTTCCCAAGTCCTAGTTCGCACGCATCACGCCGCCGGCGGCCGGGTCGCCCTGGCCGTGACTCAGCACGGCGGCGAGTTCGGCCGGCGGCGGCTCGCCGAGCATTTCGTAGAGCCGGCGCAGGTGCAGGCGGTAGAGCGATTCGAAATCGCTGACCGCGCGATCGGGGTTGTAGTCGCCGAGCCACCAGAACCAGTCCGAGCCTTCGCAGACCGCGAGCTGGCGATCGATCGCCGTGAGCTCGTCCGGCGACAGGCGTTTGCTCGCGACCACGCGGTCGTAGGCGCTCTTGGCATGCACGAGCAGATCCCAGCCGCGGTTCTTGTCGGCACTGCCGATCCAGGTCGAAAACGTGCCGTAAACCCAGCTGCCGGCCGTGAGCTTGGGCAAGTGCGCAAGGCTCGCCTGCTCGGCCAGCGCCTCGGACATCGTCACGAGCCTGAGTTGTGGATGCGCGGCGATGCGCGCATACAGCGTCGACAGCAGCCAGTACGCGTTGTGCGGATAGAACTCCCAGGCGTTCTCGCCATCGAGATAGATCAGCAGCAGTCCGCCAGGGGTCTGCCAGGCGCGGCTTTCGAGGCGCTTGAGCAGGTGCGTGACTGCGTCGTCCGCATGCCAGGTCTGGTACTGGAAGCCCACCGCGTCGGAGAGCTCGTCGTCGCGGAACACGCAGGCCAGCGGGTTGTCACCGAACTGCACGGGCGCGTTCGCGGGCGCCGTGCGCAGGCCGGCGTTGAGCACGCTGTGATGCAGCACGTTGCCGCCCGATGCAGTCCAGGTGAACCCGAATTCCGGCAGCAGCTTGAGCGTCGCCTCGGAAATGGAACCTTCGGACGGCCAGCAGCCCTTGGGTCGAAAGCCGAAGCAGCGTTCGAACACCTGCAGCCCGCGTTCGAAGTGCCAGCGCGCGCGCTCGATGCCGCCCGGATACTGCGCAGCGGCAGCCGGCAGCGGCGCACCCGGCATCGCCTCGTGCGCCGATTGCAGATCGAGCAGCAGCGGCACGATCGGATGGCCGTACGGCGTGGTCGTGAGCTCCACGCGCCCGCTTTCGGCGAGCTTGCGGTAGCGCGGAATGATGCCGGCGGTGATCTCGCCGATCAGCGCGAGCAGTTCGCGACGCTGCTGCAGCGTGTAACCGCGGCCCTGCTCGGTGAGCTGCTGCACGAAGGCATTGTCGCGACGGATCGTTTCGCCCATCCAGGCCAGGTGCAGCCAGGTCAGCAGGTCGGCGATGTAGGCATCGGACAGGTAGGCCGCGAACTCGGGCTCCTGCTCGAGGCGTTCGGCGATTTTCGCAAGTGCCGCGTAAGGCTCCCAGCGCGCGATCAGGCGCTCCTTGTGCGAGCGCAGGCCGGCCTGGATCAGTGCGAGGCGCGCGGTCGCATCGGGCGGATAGTGTTCGGCGACGAGCGCTTCGAGCAGCGGCTCCTTGAGTTCGGCGCCGTGGGCGAGGAAACCGGCGATCGTCTGCGCGCGCGCTTCGAGCTGTTCGAGCAACAGCGGAGCGAAGTTGACGACGCCGCGAGCCGACTCGTCGGCCTCGAAATGCGCCGCCATGTCGGCGTAGTCCTTGATCGCGTGCAGATAGGTCCACGGCAGCGCCGAGACGCCCGTCGCGGGGTCGCGATACTCGGGCTGGTGCATGTGCCAGCCCACCACCACGCGCAAACGGTCGTCGCTCATTCAGTCGCTCGATGTGCCGGTCGGAACACACAGCATACCCAAGCGAATCTGAACCGCTATACGTCGTTCGCGTGCATTTTTCGGCAGGCGTAACAGCGCCCGAAACGAGCCCTAGAACAGCCGCACGTAGTGATCGACGAGCAGGAACGTGAACAGGCCCATCAGGTACACGATCGAGTAGCCGAAGGTGCGCATCGGCAGGCCCGGCACGGGCGAGAACTTGAGTCGCCAAGCGTAGTACAGGAATACGCCGCCCAGGCCCAGAGCGCCGATCAGGTACAGCAGCCCGCTCATGCCGGTCACGAACGGCAGGATCGTCACGACGACGAGCAGCACCGTGTAGAGCAGCACCTGCGTGCGCGTGAACTCGATGCCATGCGTGACCGGCAGCATCGGCACGCCAGCCTTGGCGTATTCGTCGCGGCGCTCGATCGCGAGCGCCCAGAAATGCGGCGGCGTCCAGATGAAGATGATCAGGAACAGGATCAGCGAATGCGCATGCAGCTCGCCGGTCGCGGCGACCCAGCCGAGCACGGGCGGCGCAGCGCCCGCGGCGCCGCCGATGACGATGTTCTGCGGTGTCGCGCGCTTCAGATACAACGTGTAGATGCCCGCGTAGCCGACCAGCGTGAACTGCGTGAGCACGGCCGTGAGCGGGTTGACGAGAAACCACAGCACGACGAAGCCCGCGAGTCCGATCACGGTCGCGAACGCGATCGACTCGGTCATGCCGAGACGGCCGGTGACGAGCGGACGGCCGCAGGTGCGCGCCATGTTGGCGTCGATGTTGCGGTCGATGATCTGGTTGATCGCGGCGGCCGAAGCGGCCTGCAGCGTGATACCGAGCGTGCCCCAGACCAGCGCCGCGATCGGCGGCAGGCCCGGCACCGCGAGGAACATGCCGATGATCGCGGTGAACACGATCAGCATGACCACGCGCGGCTTGCAGAGCTCGTAGTACTCGTGGAGCAGCGAGCTGGGGTGTTCGGCGGCGGACGTCATATCGGAGCTCCGCATGTCAGCGCGGCGGC
Source organism: Hydrocarboniphaga sp. FW305-C-57 (assembly GCF_058783045.1). Classification (NCBI taxonomy): domain Bacteria; kingdom Pseudomonadati; phylum Pseudomonadota; class Gammaproteobacteria; order Nevskiales; family Nevskiaceae; genus Hydrocarboniphaga; species Hydrocarboniphaga sp. FW305-C-57. The sequence continues at coordinate 565,814 of NZ_JBYSYG010000002.1, forward strand.
GCCTGGCGCAGGCGCACGTTGAGCGCCAGTAGCGTGCTCAGCAGCAGCGCGGCACCGGCGTTGTGCGCGGTGGCCAGCGGCAGCGGCAGCTGGAACAGTACCGTGGTGATGCCGAGCGTGATCTGCAGCGCGAGCACCGCGAGCACGGCCTGGCCGAAATGCTTCCAGACGCTTTCGCGACAGCGCAGCAGCGCCACCGCGAGCAGCAGCAGGAACAAGCTCACCACGAGCGCGCCGACACGATGCGCCCAGTGAATCGTCACGCGCGCTCGCGCATCGAGAATGCCGTGCTCGTAGTTGATGCCGAGCCCGTGCCAGAGCGTGAACGCGGTCTTGAAATCGGTCTCGGGCACGAGCCGGTAATGGCAGGTCGGAAAATCCGGACAGGCCAGTGCCGCGTAATTGGTACTCGTCCAGCCGCCGAGGAAAATCTGCAGCGCGACGAGGATCAGGCCGATGGTGGCGACGCCGATCAGCGGGCGCGGTGCCTTGGCGCTGCCGTGCGCGCGCCCGGACAGCCACAGGCCCAGCAGCAGCGACAGCGTGGTCAGGCCGCCGATCAGATGGCCCGTGACCACGAGCGGCTTGAGCAGCAGCGTGACCGTCCACATGCCGAGCAGGCCCTGGAACACGACGAGCCCGACGAGCACCCAAGGCAGCTTTTTCGGCGCGCCCTTGATGCGTGTGCTCATGAGCGCGAGCGCGACGATCAGGAAACCCAGCGTCGAGGCCAGGTAGCGGTGGATCATTTCCTTCCAGGCCTTGTGCGCCTCGACCGGACGCTCCGGGAAGGCCTGCTCGGCCTGGGCGACGTCGTGATCGGCCTCCGGAACGCCGACGTGCCCGTAGCAGCCCGGCCAGTCCGGGCAACCGAGGCCGGCGTCCGACAGGCGCACGAAGGCGCCGAACACCACCACGACGAAGCACAGCAGCACGGCGGTGAGATTGATGCGGCGGAACCAGAGCATGGACGGTGACGTGTGAGGTGACGCGGACGCGGCGGGCGGCATTCTAGTCGTCCATCAACCGAGGCGGGACAGCTTGAGCAGCTTGTTGATGTCTTTTTGCATGCCCTTGAAGTCGGCCTGCACGCCGTGGCCGCCCGGATACAGCATCAGGTAGTTGCCGACCGGATCGACCAGGAACAGCGCCTCGGCATCGGTGGAACCGAAGAAGCGACGCGCCTCAAGCAGATCGGCCATCGCATGCCAGCTCACGTCGGGCTGCTCGGCCGCCAGGCGCGATTGCAGGGCCGCGAGGCCGGCCGCGTCATTGCTGAGCACCACGCGCAGCAGGCGTTCGCGCTCGGCCGCGAGGGCGGTGCGCATCTGCCGCGTGGTGACCAGGCGATCGGTGCAGACCTGGTCGCAGCTGCCGTCGACGAGCTGGATCAGCAGCCATTTGCCGCGCAGCGCTTCGGTGGTGGAGGCGCTGCCATCGGGCTCGGTCAGCGACCAGTTCGGCAGCTGCAACGGTGGGTTCACGAGCTGGCCGTAATTGGTCGTGCCGGTCGGCCGGGCATCCGGAAAGTAGAAATACAGTGACCAGGCCGCGACGAACGGGGCGAAGAACAGCAGGGCGAGCAGCACGAACTGCGTGCGGCCGGTGAGGCGCGAGCGAGGGCCGGCGGTGGGCGGAGCAGCGTTCATGCGTCAGGACTTCTCGGAATGCGTTTGAGGTTGAGCTTCACGAACAGGAACAGCAAAGTCGCCGCGAAGGCGTACCACTGGGCCGCGTAGGCGTAATGCCGCTGCGGCGGAAAACCGGTGCTCACGCGCCAGTCGCGCACATAGCCGTCGGCCGCGTCGGCCTGCAACAGCAGCACGCCGGGCAACACGGCCTCGCCGAGCAGGCAGCGAAAATCCTTCACCTCCGGATACTGCAGCACGCGCGGCCAGGCATCGCCTGCGCAGTTGTCGACGGCCAGTCGCAAGCCGGGCCGGGCCGGTTCGCGCCACAGACCGGCGACCTGCCGAAGCTGTTCGCCGACCGCGATATCCGGCAGCTGGCTACGGCTCGCCGTCTGCGGCACCCAGCCACGGTTGACGATGACGATGGCGCCGTCGTCGAGTCGAAGCGGGGTCAGCACATGATACCCCGGGCGACCTTCGTAGCCTTCATTGTCGAGCAGCAGCTGGTGCGCGCTGTCGTAGCGGCCTTCGGCGCGGGCGTGCAGGGCACTGTCCTTCTGCGCGGCCTCGCTGCTGCGCGACAGCGCCGTCGGCGCCTGTTGCTGGGCCTCGTCGAGCGTCTGCTGCAAGGCGATCTTGCGGAGCCCGCGATCGAGCTGCCAGGTTCCGAGCGCGATCAGCAGGGCCAGGCACGGCAGCAGGCCGATCCAGGCCCACAGCGGCGGGCGAAACTGCAGTCGGCTGGCGGGAGCGGCACTCATCGGACGGTCGGGCGGCCTTCAGTATGAGACGGCGAGCATGCGGGCATTAGCAGCGATCGAGAACGGCGATACCATGCGCCGCTCAGTCTGGACCGCCTTGGACAACATATGGTCGTCAACGGCTTCATCGTCATCTTCCTGATCGCGATCATCGTCGCCCTGCTCGCCGGCGGCTACTTCGTCGTGCGCGACCCGAGCACCAAGCGCCGCGCGCTGTGGGCCCTGATCTGGCGCGTCGGGCTGCAGGCCCTGCTGCTGATCTTCCTCGTGCTCGCCTTCTTCCTCGGCTGGATCAAGCCGCATGGGGTCGGCGGCTGAGGCAACGAAACGCCGATTCGAATCCGTACAGCAAAAAGGCCCGCTGAGCGGGCCTTTTTGCTGACCACGTCGTCGATCGATCAGACGATGTAGACGAAGATGAACAGGCCGATCCAGACCACGTCCACGAAGTGCCAGTACCAGGCCACGCCTTCGAAGCCGAAGTGGCTGTCGGGCTTGAAGTGGCCGAGCATCAGGCGGATCGCGATGATCGCGAGCATCAGCGTGCCGAGCGTCACGTGGAAGCCGTGGAAGCCCGTGAGCATGAAGAAGGTGGAACCGTAGACGCCCGACGTGAGCTTGAGATTGAGCTCGTGGTAGGCGTGGATGTACTCGCTGGCCTGGAAGTACAGGAACAGCGAACCCAGTGCGACCGTCACCCACATCCAGATGATGCAGGACAGGCGGTGGTTCTCCTTGAGGTCGTGGTGCGCCTTCTCGAGCGTCATGCCCGAGGTGATCAGCAGCACGGTGTTCACGAACGGCAGGCCCCAGGCGCCAACCGTCTCGAACTTGCCGCCGACTGCGGCCGGGCCGTTGGTCGGCCAGGTGTTTTCGAAGCCGGGCCACAGCGTCAGGTGCGTGGCGATCTTGGCGCCCTCGCCCGAGAGCCACGGCACCGACATTTCGCGCGTGTACCAGAGAGCGCCGAAGAAGGCGGCGAAGAACATGACCTCGGAGAAGATGAACCAGGCCATGCCCATGCGATAGGTGCGATCGACCTGCGCGTTGTACGCACCGCTCTCACTCTCGAGGCAGATGCCGCGCACCCAGCGGAAGATGATGTAGATGGCCAGCGCCGAGCCGATCCACACCGGCAGCATGCCGACGTGCTGCTCTTCGAGATAGCCCCAGACGCCGATGATGACGGCCACCAGGGCCGCGGTCAGGATGAACGGCCAGGCCGTGGGCTCCGGAACGAAATAGTGACTCTTGTCCGGTGCGTGATCGTGGGTTGCGGCTGGCGTCGCCATGGGTCTCTCTCAAACCTCGTGCTAGCTGTTGGGTGATGCCGACGCGCTCTTTGCAGCGGTCTGCGTCACGTCAAAAAAAGTATACGACAGGGTCACCGTATCCACTTCCGGCGGTAACTCCGGATCAATCACGAAGCGCACCGGCATCTCCTTCGCTTCCCCGGCCTTGAACGGCTGGTTGTTGAAGCAGAAGCACTCCGACTTGCGCAGATGCCGTGCGGCGGCGGTGGGCGCCACGTTCGGAACCGCCTGGGCCACGATGTCGTGATCCTCGGTGTTGCGAGCGTGGAACATCACCGTCGAGAACTCGCCCGGATGCACCTCGACCTGTGCCTGTTCCGAACGAAACTCCCAATTGCGACCGCCGTTCACGGTGGTCACGAACTGCACCTTCACGAGCCGCGTCTTGTCGACCGCGGCCCCACCGCTTTCACTGACCGCCTCGGTCGACACCTTGCCGTTGAGGCCGATGATCGTGCACAGCGCGTTGTACAGCGGCACCGTCGCGTAGCCGAAACCGAACATGCCGGCGACCACGCCGGCCATGATCAAGGCCGTGCGGCGTACCGATTTGCGGCCCTGGTCCGTGGCGCTCATGCCGCTCAGCGCCGGGTCTGCGCGTAGACGAAGCCGGCCAGCACGACGATCACGAGCAGCACGTGCACCAGCGCGAGAATCACGTTGCGCCGGGCCCGCTTGCGATCAGCTTCCATTGCACTCATTCAAGCGTGGCGCGATCAGTGATGACCGGCGTGCGCGTGGGTGGTGTCGTGCAGGTTCTGCGTTTCGGCGTCACCGACGTGCGGCGGATCGACGAAGGTGTGATACGGAGCCGGCGACGGCACCGTCCACTCGAGGCCGTGCGCGCCTTCCCAGACGCGGTCCGTCGCCTTGGTGCCCTTCTTGAACATGCACTTGAGCATGTTGCCGATGAAGATGAACTGGGCGAAGAAGAACACGAAAGCGCCGACCGTGGAAATCTGGTTGAAGTCGGTGAACTGCACGGCGTAGTCCGGAACGCGGCGCTGCATGCCGGCCAGACCCGAGAAGTGCTGCGGGAAGAAGGTCACGTTGATCGCGATCGCCGACAGCCAGAAGTGCAGCTTGCCGAGCGTTTCGTTGTACATGCGGCCGGTCCACTTCGGAATCCAGTAGTAGACGCCCGCGAGGATCGAGAACACCGCGCCAGGCACCAGCACGTAGTGGAAGTGCGCGACCACGAAGTAGGTATCGTGGTACTGGAAATCGACCGGCGCGACCGCGAGCATCAGGCCCGAGAAGCCGCCGATCGAGAACAGGAACACGAAGGCGACGGCGAACAGCATCGGGGTCTCGAAGGTCATCGAGCCCTTCCACATCGTCGCCACCCAGTTGAACACCTTCACGCCGGTCGGCACCGCGATCAGCATGGTGCTGAACATGAAGAACAGCTCGCCGGCCAGCGGCATGCCGACCGTGAACATGTGGTGCGCCCAGACGATGAACGACAGGAACGCGATCGACGCGGTGGCATAGACCATCGAGTCGTAGCCGAACAGCGTCTTGCGCGCGAAGGTCGGGATGATCGTCGAGACCACGCCGAAGGCCGGCAGGATCAGGATGTACACCTCGGGGTGGCCGAAGAACCAGAACACATGCTGGAACAGGACCGGGTCACCACCGCCCGAAGCCGTGAAGAAGCTCGTGCCGAAGTACTTGTCGGTCAGCAGCATCGTGACCGCGCCGGCGAGCACCGGCATCGTCGCGATCAGCAGGTAGGCGGTGATCAGCCAGGTCCAGCAGAACAGCGGCATCTTGAGCAGCGTCATGCCGGGGGCGCGCATGTTCAGGATCGTCACGGCGACGTTGATGGCGCCCGTGATCGAGCTGATACCCATCAAGTGCACGGCGAAGATCAGGAACGGGAAGCCTTCGCCCATCTGCAGCACGAGCGGCGGATACATGGTCCAGCCGCCGGCCGGGCCGCCGGAGGGCATGAACAGGGTCGACAGCAGCAGCGCGAACGCGAACGGCAGGATCCAGAAGCCCCAGTTGTTGATGCGCGGCAGCGCCAGGTCGGAGCAGCCGATCTGCATCGGCACCATCCAGTTCGCCAGGCCCGTGAAGGCCGGCATCACGCCGCCGAAGATCATCACGAGCGCGTGCAGCGTGGTCATCGAGTTGAAGAACTCGGGATGCACGAACTGCATGCCGGGCGTGAACAGCTCGGCGCGGATCACCAGCGACATCAGGCCGCCGATGAAGAACATGATGAACGCGAACACCAGGTACAGCGTGCCCAGGTCCTTGTGGTTGGTGGTCTTGATCCAGCGCATGATCCCCTTCTCGGGGCCGTGGTGCGCGTGATCGTCGTGGTGGGCGTGATCGGTGTGAGCCATGCGAAAACTCCGAAAAACTCTATCGACTGCTATCTGTTTGGGGTCGGCGGCGCGTGCGGCTTACTTGCGCTGCGCCGCGACGTCGGCCGCGCTCACCGCGTCGGCCTTGTTGCCCCACGAGCTGCGGATGTAGGTCGCCACCGCGGCGATCTCGGCGTCCGAGAGCTGCGGGAACGGCGGCATCATGTTCTTGCCGTGCAGCACCTGGCCGATCACCGCATCCTTCGGACCATTGACGATCTTGCCGCCGGCGAGCGCCGGGAAGGTCGGCGGAGCGCCGGCACCGGTGGGCTGATGGCAGGCCGCGCAGTTGGCCTTGTAGATCTTCTCGCCGTCGGCCGCCGGAGCGGCGGCCGCGGCAGGCTTGGCGGCTTCGGCCGGAGCCGCTGCAGCAGCGACTTCGGTCTTCTCTTCGACGGCGGCAGCGGCCGGCGCTTCGGCGGCAGCCGGAGCCGCGTCGGTCGCGGTGGCCGGAGCGGCGGCGGCGACTTCGGTGCCGCCCTGCTTCTTCGAAGCGAGCCAGGCCGCGTATTCGTCTTCCGGCAGCGCCTTCACGACGATCGGCATGAAGCCGTGGTCACGGCCACAGAGTTCGGCGCAGACACCGCGATAGGTGCCGGGCTGATCGATCTTGGTCCAGATTTCGTTGACGTAGCCCGGGATCGCGTCCTTCTTGACCGCGATTTCGGACACCCACCAGGCGTGGATGACGTCGTTGGAAGTGATCAGGAAGCGGACCTTCTTGCCCACCGGCAGCACCAGCGGGTTGTCCACGTCGACGAGGTAGTTCGGCACCGTGTTGACGTCGATGCCCGACTGCAGCTGACGCGCCTTGTTCGATTCGGCGGCCAGCGTGGAGAAGAACGAAACGTCTTCACCGATGTATTCGTACTGCCACTTCCACTGATAGCCCGTGATCTTCACGGTCATGTCGGAGTTGGCGGTGTTGTCCATGCGCACGAGCGTGGCCGCAGCCGGAATGGCCATGCCGATCAGGATGACGAACGGAATCGTGGTCCAGATGATTTCAACGAGCGTGGACTCGTGGAAATCGGCCGGCTTCGGGTGGCGCGACTTACGGTGCGCGAACACCGAATAGAACATGACGCCGAAGACGACCACGGCGATCACCACACAGACCCAGAAGATGATCATGTGCAGATGGTGGACCTCGCGGCTGATCTCGGTCACACCCTCGGGCAGATTCCACTTCGCACCCGTGTAGGCGAACGCCGAACCGCTGGCGAGAAGTGAGCCCAAGAACGCGACGGCGCGCGCCCAACCCGGCATCTTCAGCATGCTTCTAGTCTCCAAAAGGCTTCCCAGCGGGCCCGTCGGCCCCCTCGGTGGCAATCACCCGGCCCCAAGCCGGCTTAGCGGACAATACTTGTTTTAGCCGCACGGCCAAGGCCGCACGTTCCTCTTCCGTCAGACAGCGGCCGATCTCGACCCATTGCCCCGAGCTGCCCAGGCGCAGCCGGCTCGGATCATGGCGGTTGTGGCCCGCCTCGATCGCTACCCGTACCCACGCTCTTGGAAACTCGATCCGCGAATCGATGCTGGCTGCGCCAGCTCGCCCCGTCTGTCCGAACTCCACCAGCACTCGCTCGTCGTCCACACTGATCACTTCGCGGTAGCGATTGCGGCGCAGGCTGACCCACACCGCGGCGGTCACCGCCATGATCTCGGCGCCCGCGAACGGCAACACGGGCCAAAAACCGAACCAGACGCAGACTGCTGCCACCGAAAGCGCCAGAGCGCTCAGCGAACCCAGGAACCACAACGCCCCACGAACATCCAGCGACGCGTTCGGCCCAATGACGATGCGGGTGACCGGCATGGTTGGTATCGGGTGATGGCTGGGAGCGCCGCACACTGTGCAGAGGCTTTCGAGCCGCCGGATTGTAGTGGATGCCGCTGAGCCGGCGCAAAAATTTTTGGGAATTGGGCTTTCCGGCGGGCGTGGCGCCGGGGCTCAGGCGAGCGCGCTGCGCAGCGCCGCGAAAGCCGCGCCCGCATCCGTGCCGCCGGTGGCGATGCGCCCGAGCAGCGGAGCGCCGATGCGGCCGGCGATGCTGCGGATGTTCTCGTCGAGCCGGTCCTGCCGCGGCGGCAGTTCGTTGGCGACCCAGCCGGCCAGGCGCAGGCCGCGGGCGCGGATCGATTCGGCCGTCAGCAGCGCATGGCTCACGCAGCCCAGGCGCATGCCGACGACCAGCAGCACCGGCCAGCCGCGTGCGCCGACCCAATCGGCGAAGTCGGCCGCATCGTTGAGCGGCACACGCCAGCCGCCCGCGCCTTCGACGAGCAGCCAGTCGTGGCGGGCGGCAAGCCGGTCGGCGGCGGCGTCGAGCACGCGCAACTCGACTTCGACGCCCGCCTCGCGCGCCGCGATGTGCGGGGCGAGGGGCGGCTCGAAGGCGTAGGGGTTCACCGCCTCGTAGGCCTCGTCGGCGCCGGAGGCCGCGAGCAGGGCCAGCGCGTCCTCGTTGCGCAGCCGGCCGCCGGCATCGCGTTCGCAGCCGCTCGCGACCGGCTTGTAGCCGCAGGCGCGTAGGCCGCTGGCCCGCGCCGCCCGCAGCAGCGCTGCGCTGACATGGGTCTTGCCGACGCCGGTGTCGGTGCCGGTGACGAAGACGGTCCGCAGCGTCGACAAGGCGATCAGGCCGCCGCGAGCGCGGCGAGGCTGTCGTGCAGGGCGTCGAGCAGCGCCTCGATCTGCGCGAACTCGTGCGCGGCCGACAGGGTGATGCGCAGGCGCGCGGTGCCGCGCGGCACCGTCGGTGGACGAATGCCCGCGACCCAGAAGCCGCGCCGCATGAGCTCGGCCGAAAGGGCCATCACGCGGGCGTCGTCGCCGACCATGACGGGCTGGATCGGCGTTGCCACCGGACGCTCCGGAATCGCCAGCCCGCGCTCATGCGCACCGGCGATGAAATGCCGCACGTTCGCGAGCAGCCTGGCCCGGCGCTCGGGTTCGGCGCGCAGGATGCGCAGCGATTCACGCGCCGCGGCCGCGATCGCCGGCGGCGGAGCGGTCGAGAAGATCCAGCTGCGGGCGCGCTGGATCAGGAATTCGATCAGCGTTTCGGAGCCCGCGACGATGCCGCCCGCGCAGCCGAAAGCCTTGCCGAGACCATTGATGAGCACGTCGGGCTCGGTGGCCAGCAGCTCGACGCTGCCGCGACCGTGCTCGCCGAGCACGCCGAGGCCGTGGACGTCGTCGACGATCAGCGCCGCGCCGGCCGCGCGCGTGAGCCTGGCCAGCGCCGGCAGGTCGGCGATGTCGCCGTCCATGCTGAAGACGCCGTCGGTCACCACGGCCGCGAAACGCGATGGCGCCAGCGATGCGAGCGCGGCTTCATAGCCCGCGAGATCGGCATGCGGAACCCGGATGTACTCGGCGCCGCTCGCGCGCGCACCGTCGATCAGCGAGGCGTGATTGAGCTCGTCGGCGATCACCGCGTCGCCACGCCCGAGCAGGGCCTTCAGCACGCCCATGTTCGCGGCCGTGCCGGTCGAGAACAGCAGGGCGCGCGGGCGGCCGATGAAATCGGCGTACTCCTCCTCGAAGGCGCGATGCTCGGCGTCGTAGCCGCTGATCAGCGCCGAGCCGGTGCTGCCGACGCCGCCGTTCGAGATGGCGCGTTTGGCCGCTTCGGCGACGCGCGGATCGGTCGCCAGGCCGAGATAGTCGTTGGCGCAGAAATTCAGGCAGGGCCTGCCGTCGACGACCATGCGGACCGCGTGCTGGCCACTGACGGTACGGCGCAAGCGGTAGAGCGAGCGGTCGCGCAGGGAATCGAGCTGCGGGGCGAGGCGGGCGTCGAGGACGCTCGGCTTCGAAACCGCGAGCAGTTGTTCCTCTCTCCCGCTTGCGGGAGTGAGTCCCTGCGAAGCAGGGGAGAGAGGGTTTACCTGAAACGTGCGCGCACTCTCCGGCCCGCCCCTCTCCCGGTCCTTCGGACCACCCTCTCCCGCCAGCGGGAGAGGGGACACGCTGGCCAGCTCGACGCCACTCATCTGAGCTGCAATCCGATCAAACCGCAGCCGCGTGCTCGTGGCCCTGCTCGTGATGGTGATGGTGTTCGCAAGCCGAGCCGCCATGACGATGGCAGTCCTCGGCGTTGCCAACCGCCACTTCGGTCGTCACCTTGCCTTCGATCTGCATGCCGAGCTTGGCGATCAGCGCGCGATCCTTGGCGTTCTGCGGGTTTTCGGTGGTCAGCAGCTTGTCGCCGTAGAAGATCGAGTTGGCGCCGGCCATGAAGCACATCGCCTGGGTCTCGTCGGACATCGCCTGACGGCCGGCCGACAGGCGCACCGAGGACTTCGGCATCAGCACGCGGGCCACCGCGATCACGCGCACGAAGTCGAGGCCGTGCACGGGCTCCTGCTTGCCGATCGCGAGCGGCGTGCCGTCGACCTGCACGAGGTCGTTGATCGGCACCGATTCCGGATGCACCTCCATGGTCGCGAGCTGGCGCAGCAGCTCGGCGCGATCGGCGGTCTGTTCGCCCATGCCGACGATGCCGCCGCTGCAGACCTTGACGCCGGCCGCGCGCACGTTGGCGAGCGTGTCGAGGCGATCTTCATAGGTGCGGGTGCTGATGATCTTGCCGTAGAACTCGGGCGAGGTATCGAGGTTGTGGTTGTAGTAATCCAGGCCCGCGTCGGCCAGGCGCTGCGCCTGGTGCGACTTGAGCATGCCCAAAGTCACGCAGGTTTCCATACCCAGTTCCTTGACCTCGCGAACCATCGCCTCGACCTTGTCGAGGTCGCGGTCCTTGGGGCTGCGCCAGGCCGCTCCCATGCAGAAGCGCGTCGCCCCGTTGGCCTTGGCCTCGCGAGCGGCCTCGACCACGGCGCGCACTTCCATCAGCGGCTCTTTCTTGAGCCCGGTTTCGAAGCGCACCGACTGCGGGCAGTAGGCGCAGTCCTCGGGACAGGCGCCGGTCTTGATCGACAGCAGGGTCGACAGCTGCACGGTGTTCGGCTTCTGGTAGCGGCGATGCAGCTCCTGGGCCTTGAACATGAGGTCCATGAACGGCAGGTCGAACAGGGCCTGGACTTCTTCGCGGGTCCAGTCGTGGCGGATGTCGGCGGCGGTCGTCATGGCTGGACGCGTGGCTTCTTTTTGGGAATGAGGGGAGCGAGTGTGAAAACCGGCATGGGGGCTGTCAACTTTTCCAGGCTCTCCGAGGTTTACAGCCTGGAGCCGCTGCGCCATCTGCTCAGCAGCCCGCATTGCCTGTGCTGCGAGCTGCCGACGAGCGCCGAGCTGCTCTGCGAGGGCTGCAAGGCCGACCTGCCCTGGAACCTCGAAGCCTGTCCGGGCTGCGCGATTCCGTCGACGCGCGGCCTGCCCTGCCCGGCCTGCCTGCGCCGCCCGCGACGCTTCGATGCGGCCTGGGCGCCGTTCCGGCTCGCCCCGCCCGTGCGGCTCGGCATCCTCGGATTCAAGTACGCGGCGCGTTTCGAACAGGCGCGCCTGCTCGGCGGGCTGATGGCCGAAGGCCTGCAGCATCGCGCCGCTCCGCTACCCGATCTGCTGCTGCCGGTTCCGCTGCACTGGCGGCGGCTGATGGGCCGCGGCTACAACCAGGCGCAGCTGCTCGCGCGCGAAATCGGCAAGGCGCTGGCGATCGGGATCGACGCCCGCAGCCTGCGGCGCGTCCACGCCAGGCCCGACCAGATCGGGCAATCGGCGAGCGAGCGGCGGCGCAACCTGCGCGGGGCTTTCGAACTCGGCCGACGGCTCGATGGACTGCATGTCGCGATCGTCGACGACGTGATGACCACCGGCGCGACGTTCGACGAGCTCGCGCGCGTCTGCCGCAAGGCCGGGGCGGCACGCATCGAGGCCTGGGCGGCGGCGCGCACGCCGTGAGGCGCGTTGCGTAAATGTGGGTAAAGACGCGGGCGCCGCGCAGGTCGAGCCGCTATGGTCTGCAGGCGTTTTCTCCACCGAACCGACCATGACACTCGCCCGGCACGCGCGCCGCTTTTCTGTGGCGCGCTCACCCAGCCTCGTCGCCCTCGCCCTGCTGCTCGCGGCGGCGCAGGTGCAGGCACAGGACCCTTCAAAGGAATCGAGGCTGCCCGACAGTCGCTATCCGGCGATGAGCTGCAGCAAGCCGGTGAAGCCGTTTGCGCCGATGGAGCTCAGCAACTCGGCCCAGGCCGCGCAGTACAAGCTGGTCGTCGAGCGCTACAACCAGCAGGCGCAGGCCTACACCGATTGCGTCAACGCCTATCTCGACGTGGCGATGGCCGACGTGCAGCGCATCCAGCAGCAGATGGACGCAGCCGTCGCGAGCGCCAACGCGCCGTGAAACGCCGTCATTTGCGCAGGTAGCGATCGAGGAAATCGATCGCCGCGTCGACCGCGCTGCCGTCGGTCAAAAACGCGCCGATGTGCCCGCGCCCGCGCAGCACGTAGAGCTCGGTCGGCACACCGGCCGCCTGCAGCGCTTTTTCGTAATCCCTTGCGTGATCGATGCACACGAGGCGGTCGCTGCCGCCGATATTGGCGATCGACTTCACCGGATCGCGGGAAATCCTGGAAGAACCTGCGGCCTCAGAGTGAAACTGGAGGCAAAGACAGCGCCGTGCCGATGAAGATCGCGAGCCCGTAGTAGTTGTTGTGCAGGAACGCGCGCATGCAGGCCGCCGGCTCGCGCGACGCGCTGATGCGCCATTGATGCAGCGTGGTCAGCGCGGCAAACGCCAGCCCCGCGTAATACGCCCAGCCGAGCGCATGCGCGATGCCGACACCCGCCATCAGCAGCAGCGCGATCCATTGCAGCGCGAACACGATCGTGCGATCCGCGCGGCCGAACAGGATCGCGCTCGATTTGACGCCGGCCTTCAGATCGTCGGCGCGGTCGGCCATCGCATAGTAGGTGTCGTAGGCGATCACCCAGGCGATGTTCGCGATCATCAGCGCGGCGATCTCGCCGATCGGCAGGCGCTCGCGCACGGCCGCGTAGGCCATCGGAATGCCCCAGGAGAACGCGAGCCCGAGCACCGCCTGCGGAATGCTGATGAACCGCTTCATGAACGGATACGCCGCGGCGATCGCCACCGCCGGCAGCGCGAGCGCGAGCACGCGGAGGTTGTGCAGCGAAGTCGTGAGCCCGAACGCGATCAGCGCCACCACCACGAACAGCCGCAGCGCCTCGCCCGAGCCGATCTCGCCGGCCGCGAGCGGACGATCGCGTGTGCGCGCGACCTGCGGGTCGAAATCGCGATCGGCGAAATCGTTGATCACGCAGCCCGCGGCGCGCATCAGCACGGTGCCGAGCACGAACACCACGAGCACCTTGAACGGCGGCAGGCCGCCCGCCGCGAACCACAGCCCCCACAGCGTCGGCCACAGCAGCAGGTAGATGCCGATCGGCCGGTGAAAGCGCATGAGCCGCCAGTAGATATCGAACCTGGCGGCGAAGCCCGGCGTGGGAGAGCTGTTCATGCGCGCAGTGTAAGCCTCAGACCTGGCCGTATTTCTCGACGTCGCCGACCCAGCGCGCGATCAGGCGCTTCGCATCGAGCGGGAAGCGCTCGAGCCATTCATCGGCGAGCTGCTGCAGCGGCGCGATCAGCGCCTGGTCACGCACCGGGTCGGCGATCTTGAGGCCGATCACGCCGGTCTGGCGGCGGCCGAGAATTTCGCCCGGACCGCGCAGTTCGAGATCGGCCTGGGCGATGCGAAAGCCATCGGTGGTGGCGCGCATGGTTTCGAGCCGGCTCTTGGCCGCGTCCGACAGCGGCGGCTGGTACATCAGCACGCACTGGCTCGCGGCCGCGCCGCGACCGACGCGGCCGCGCAGCTGGTGCAGCTGCGCGAGGCCCAGGCGCTCGGCGTTGTCGATGACCATGATGCTCGCGTTCGGCACGTCGACGCCGACTTCGATCACCGTGGTCGCGACGAGCAGCTGCGTGCGGCCTTCCTTGAAGTCGCGCATCTGCGCTTCCTTCTCATCACCTTTGAGCCGGCCGTGCACGAGCCCGATCTGCAGGTCGGGCAGAAACTCGCGCAGCTGTGCGGCGGTGACTTCGGCCGCCTGCGCGTCGAGTTCCTCGGATTCCTCGATCAGCGTGCAGACCCAGTAGGCCTGGCGACCGGCGCGACAGGCCTCGCCGATGCGCGCGAGCATCTCGTCGCGCCTGGCGTTGTTGAGCACGACCGTGGTCACCGGCGTGCGACCCGGCGGCAGCTCGTCGATCACCGAGACGTCGAGATCGGCGTAGACGGTCTGCGCGAGCGTGCGCGGAATCGGCGTCGCCGACATGATCAGCTGGTGCGGCGAGGAGCCCTGCGGGCCCTTGTCGCGCAAGGACAGTCGCTGCTGCACGCCGAAGCGATGCTGCTCGTCGACGACCACGAGCGCGAGCTTCGAGAAACTCACGCTGCTCTGGAACACCGCATGCGTGCCGACGACGATGCGCGATTCGCCGCTCGCCACGCGCGCGAGCCGCGCGTCCTTCTCGCTCTTGCGCAGCTTGCCGGCGATGAACTCGACCGTGATGCCGAGCGGCTCGAACCAGCGCGAGAGATTCAGATGATGCTGCTCGGCGAGCAGCTCGGTCGGGGCCATCAGCGCGCTTTGGAAACCCGCGTTCGCGGCTGCGAGCATCGCCGATGCGGCGACCACGGTCTTGCCCGAACCGACGTCGCCCTGCACGAGCCGCAGCATCGGCCGCCTGGCCGCAACATCGCGAGCGACTTCGCCGATGACCTTGCGCTGCGCATTCGTGAACTTGAACGGCAGCACGCCCTGCAGGGCATCGGCGGCCTGCTCGGTGGCCGCAATCACCGGCGCCGGGCGCGCACGTACCTGCGCGCGCAGCAGGCGCATGCAGAGCTGGTGCGCGAGCAGTTCCTCGTTGATGAGCCGGCGCTGCGCCGGGTGCTTGCCGGCGACGAGCAGCTGCGCGTCCTCGGGCGTCGGCGGCGCGTGCACGATGCGCAGCGCGGCGAGCGTCTCGGGGCCTTCGAGCCCGGGCAGCTGCGCGCACAGGCCGACGTCGCCCGCCGCCGCCTTGACCGCGCGTTCGGCGAGCCGGCGCAGGCGCGCCTGCGTGACGCCCGTGGTCAGCGGATAGATCGGCGTGAGGCCCTGCGCGATCTCGAACTCGGCGACATCGTCGGCGATGCGATATTCGGGATGCACCATCTCGAAACCGCTGGCCGTGAAACGCGCGCTACCGTAAGCCTGCACCCAGCGATCCTTCTTGAAGGCATTGCGCTGGGCGTCGTTGAAATAGAAGAAGCGCAGCAGCAGCGAGCGGCCCGCATCGCCGATCACCACGCGCAGCGAGCGGCGGCCGCCGTAGCGCACTTCCGAGGCTTCGACGCGCCCGCGCACGAGTGCGTCCTCGCCGTCGCGCAGATCGGCCAGCGCGATCAGCCGGCTGCGATCCTCATAACGCGTCGGCAGATGGAACAGCAGGTCCTGCAGCGTCTCGAGCCCGATGCCGCGCAGCACGCCGGCGAGCTGCGGCCCGAAGCCCTTGAGATCGGCGAGCCGCGTCTGCAGCCCGCCTTCCGGCGCCGGCGTTCTTCTGGTGCTCAGGACGAACTAATCGAGAACGATGACGGCGTCGGCCTCGACGTTCGCGCCCTTGGGCAGCGAGCTGATGCCGAGCGCCGCGCGCGCCGGATACGGCTTGGTGAAGTACTGCGCCATGATCTCGTTCACCTTGGGAAAGTTGGCGAGATCGGTCAGGAACACGTTGAGCTTGACGACCTTGTCGAGCGAACCGCCGGCGGCCCTGGCGATCGCCGAAAGGTTCTTGAACACCTGGTGGATCTCGTCCTCGATGCTCGCGTTGAGCAGGGTCATCGTCTTCGGATCGAGCGGAATCTGGCCCGAGACGTAGACGGTGTCGCCAACGCGCACGGCCTGCGAATAGGTGCCGATGGCGGCGGGTGCGTCGTCGGTGTGGATGATCTGGCGGCTCACGGCGTTGACCCTGGTTCGTGGCAAAGGCGGATTATTTCTTGAGAGCCTCTTCGGGCGAAAGGGCCGGCTCGCTCTGGTGTTCGAGCTTGTGCCGCAGCCGCAGGTTCAGCAGCTCCACCGCCACCGAGAACGCCATCGCCACGTAGACGTAGGCCTTGGAGACGTGCACATGCGCGCTCTCGATCATCAGCACGAGGCCGATCATGACGAGAAAGGCCAGCGCGAGCATCTTCACGGTCGGATGCGCGTCGACGAAGCGCGACAGCGGGCCCGAGAAGAACATCATCGAAATGATGGCGATGACGATGGCCGCGACCATCACCGGCAGGTTGTTGGTCATGCCCACGGCGGTGATCACCGAGTCGAGCGAGAACACGATGTCGAGGATCATGATCTGCACGATCGCCGCGCCCATGCTGAGCCCCTTGCGCGGCACTTTCACGCCCGACTCGGCCGCGTGATCGCCCGCGCTGAGCATCTCGGCGATCTCCTTGCCGGCCTTGTAGAGCAGGAACAGGCCGCCGAAGAACAGCACGAGGTCGCGCCCCGAGATCGCCAGCGAAGCCAGCGAGAACAGCGGCGCGGTCAGGCTCGCGAGCCAGGCCAGCGAGAACAGCAGGCCCACGCGCGTGAGCAGGGCGCCGGCCAGGCCGAGCGTGCGCGTGCGCGCCTGCTGATGCCTGGGCAGCTTGGAGACGATGATCGAGATGAAGATGACGTTGTCGATGCCGAGCACGATCTCGAGCGCGGTGAGGGTCAACAACGCGGCCCACATTTCGGGGTTGGCCAGAGCTTCCATTGTTCTCGCTAAAGGATGAGGGATTGCCCGTAAGGGGCGGTGAACGCCGTCGCATGATACCGGCTGCTCGAAGCTGTCATGAAAGCTTCGTCAAAGCTTCATCGATCTGGCAGAGACGCGCTCTAGTCTGGCAGACGTAAAAATCGACTGGAGAATGCCATGCGCATCGCCTACGGAGTCATGGGCTACGGCCGCGGCCATGCCATGCGCAGCCTCAGCGTGCTGCCCTCGCTGATGCAGGAGCACGAGGTCACCGTGTTCACGGCCGGCGACGCCTACGAGGTGCTCGCCCCGCTGTTCCCGACCGTGCGCATCCCGATGATCGGCTACCGCTATAACAGCCGCGGCGGGCATTCGATTCCGCGCACCGTCGGCGAGAACATGGGGCCGATGGCGGACCTGCTGCTGCGCGGCCCGGGCATGGAGCAGGTCGAGCGCGAATTCCGCGATCGCGGCATCCAGCTCGTGATCTCGGACTCCGAGGCCTGGTGCCACCGCGCCGCGGCCCGGCTCAAGCTGCCGCGCATCAGCTTCGACCACGTCGGCATCATCGCCTGGTGCAAGCCGCACTTTCCGGCCGAGCTCTGGCTCGCCGGCATGCGCGACGCGGTCGGCTACCGCTCGCTGATGGGCCAGCCGGACCGCATCATCATTTCGAGCTTCTACCCGGCCGAGCCGCGCGGCAGTGGCACCCGCATCGTCGGCCCGATGCTGCGCGACGAGGTGCTGCGCGCGAGCGCGGTGTCGCGCGGCGCCGCGCCGAAGGATTTCCTGCTCGCCTACTTCAACAAGGGCGAGCACCAGTACCGCCCGCACGTCGACCGCGCGCTGCGCCTGCTCGACTGCCCGGTGGTGGTCTACGGCACGCCGAATCGCGGCAGGAGCGACAACCTCGAGTTCCGCGCCCCGAGCAACGAGTGGTTCGTCAACGATCTCGCCAATTGCCGCGGCGTCATCAGCACTGCGGGCAACCAGCTGATCGGCGAGGCGATCCATTTCGGCAAGCCGATCCTCGCGCTGCCCGAGCAGGCCTTCGAGCAGCGCCTGAACGCGCACATGATCGAACGCATGGGCGTGGGCATGCGCGGCAACCTCGCCACGCTGACGCCGAGCGACATCGATCGCTTCCTCGGCAATGAGAGCTACTACCGCAGCCACATGGGCGAGCACGCCCGCGACGGCCGCGCCGAGGCGATCGAAACCCTGCACCGCTTCATCGGCGAACTCGTGCGCCAGCCGCGCCCGGCCGCCAAGCGCCGGGCCAGGCCGGGCCGGCGCATCGGGGCGGGGCAGGCGGTCAAGCCTTAGCTTCCAGCTTGTCCCCTCTCCCACTTGTGGGAGAGGGTGGTCCGCCACGACCGGTAGAGGGGCGATCTGAAAAGGGCGCTCTCTTCTCATACGAACCCTCTCTCCCCGCCTTCGGCGGGACTCTCTCCCGCAAGCGGGAGAGAGGACAAACAAAACGGCGCTCGATACACAGCGTCGTTGCGTTACCAGCGACGCCAAATCCTGCCGCTGCAAAAATCCCAAATTTCCATTGACAAGCAGTAACTGCCCGCTCACTATCTGCCGCCTCATTATCTGCTTAGGCAGAAATATAGATCGGCAGACACATGGTTCAGCACTACGACGCCAAGACGTTCCGCTCGAACAAGAGCCTCGGCTACCTGCTCAAGGTGGCGCATGCGCGCATGCATGAATGCGCCTCGCTGGCCTTCTCCGAGCACGACCTGAACTTCATGCAGTGGATCGTGCTGACCAAGCTGCGCGAGGGCACCGCGCGCACCGCCGGTGATCTCTGCAAGGGCATGTACTACGACACCGGGGCAGTGACCCGGCTGATCGACACGCTCGAGGAGCGCGGCTACCTGAGCCGCGAGCGCAGCCGCCAGGATCGTCGCGTCGTCGAGCTCCAGCTCACCGAAACCGGGCTCGAAAAGCTCGCCGAAATGACCCCGCTGGCCGTCGCCAAGCTCAACGAGGCGCTCGCCGATTTCAGCGCGGCCGAGTTCGCCGAATTCACCCGCATGCTCGAAAAGCTCATCGGCGGACTTTCGCGCGCCGAATCCGAATTCAAAGGGGCCGACCCCAAGGGAACCGCTTCATGATCCGCCCACCGCTCAAACTCGCGCTCGCCAGCACGCTGGCCGGCGCCCTGCTCGCGCTCGCGGGCTGCGTCACCCCGCAGGTCGAAGACCCGCGCGGTAGCGCGCTGACACCGCAGTCGCTGGGCCTGACCGGCACGCCGATGGCCCCGGTCGCCGCCGGCTGGTGGAAGGCCTTCGGCGATCCGCAGCTCGACAGGCTCGTCGACCAGGCGCTCGCCAACAGCCCGAACCTGCAGGCCGCGCTGGCCCGCGTGCGCGCCGCGCAGGCGCAAAGCCTGTCGATCAGCGCCGAAGACAAGCCGAGCGTTTCGATCGACGGCGAGGCCTCGCGCCAGCGCCTGTCGGCCAATTACATCGTGCCGCCGCCCTACGGCGGACACACCTACTGGGTCAGCAATCTCGGCGCGAACCTGAGCTGGAACCTCGATTTCTGGGGCCAGCAGGCCGCGCAGCTGTCGCAGGCGCGTGACGCCCAGGCCGCGAGCGAGCTCGACGTCGAAGCGGCCAGGCTCGCGCTCGCCGGCGCGATCGCCCAGGCCTACGTCGATCTGCATCGCGCCTGGACGCTGTCCGACATCGCCGATCGCCAGCTCGCCCAGCGCGAGCAGCTGCTCAAGCTCACGCAGCAGCGCGTCGACACCGGGCTCGATACGCAGATCGAGCTCAAGACCGCGCAGGCCGCATTGCCTGCGGCCCGTAATGCGCAGCTGCAGGCGCAGGCCACGCGCGATCTGGCCGTGCACCGGCTGGCGGCGCTGGCCGGGCTCGGCGCCGATCGCTACGGCGAAATCGGCCGTCCGAATCTGAAACTCGACGCCGCACTGCCGTTGCCGACCGCGCTGCCGATGGACCTGCTGTCGCGCCGGCCGGACATCCTCGCCGCGCAGGCGCGCATCCGCTCGGCGATGGCCGGACGCGAGGCCGCGCATGCGGCGTTCTATCCGGACGTGAGCCTCAAGGCCTTCGCGGGCGTGCAGGCGATCGGGCTCGACAACCTGTTCGACGGCGACAGCGCGATCTTCGGCGTGACGCCGGCCTTCCACCTGCCGATCTTCGAGGCGCGCCGCCTGCGCGCCGGCTACAAGGGCGCGACGGCCGAGCTCGACGCGGCGGTCGCGCACTACAACGACACCGTGCTCAACGCGGTGCGCGAGTCGGCCGACCAGATCACGCTCGGCGATTCACTGAGCGCGCAGCTCGCGCAGTCGCAGGAGCAGCTGCGGGCCAGCGAGGCGGCGTACTCGCTCGCGCAGAAGCGCTACGGCGCCGGGCTGTCGAACCAGCTGACCGTGCTCAATGCCGAATCGCAGGTGCTGCAGGCGCAACGCGAACTCGCGGCGCTCGACGCGAATCTGGTGATTTCGCGCGTGACGCTGTTGCTGACGCTGGGCGGCAGTTTCGATCCGCAGGCGGTTGCGGTAAGCGAACGCCGTTCCCCTCTCCCACTCGTGGGAGAGGGTGGCGCGCAGCGCCGGGAGAGGGTCTCTTTCTCAATGCAACCGACCTCTCCAACCGAACCCTCTCCCCTCGCTGACGCGAGACCCTCTCCCGCAAGCGGGAGAGGGGAACAGCTGGCCGTCGCCGATACCGCCGTCGCGACCGACAGCGCATCGCCCTAAATCAAGAAACAACAAGGCACCTCGCCATGAACACCCCCACTCAAGAAGCTCCCGCCCAAAACGGCAAACGCCGCACGCGCCTGATCGCGCTCGGCCTCGCGGTCCTCGTCGGCGCCGGCCTCTACGGCAGTTACTGGTATCTGCATGCGCGCCACTTCGAGGAGACCGACGACGCCTACGTGGCCTCCGATCTCGTGCAGATCACGAGCGAAGTCGCCGGCGCGGTGACCGCGGTCTTCGTCGACGACACCCAGCACGTCGAGCGCGGCCAATTGCTGGTTCAACTCGACGATGCCGACGCGCAGGTCGCGATGGCCTCGGCGCAGGCCGAACTCGCGCGCACGGTGCGCCAGGTGCGCGGTGTGTTCTCGCAGGCCGATGGCCTGAAGGCGCAGATCAACGAGCGCCAGGTCGCGCTGCGCAGCGCGCGTGCGGATCTGCAGCGCCGGCAGAAGGTCGCCGCCGATGGCGCGGTGTCGGCCGAAGAACTGCAGCATGCGAAAGACCAGGTCGCGCAGCTCGAAGCCGCGTTGAACATCTCGCAGGAATCGCTGCGCACGACGCAGGCGCAGATCGTCGATACGCAGATCGAAACGCATCCGCAGGTGCTCGCGGCCGCGGCCAAGGTTCGCGAAGCCGGGCTCGCGCTGCGTCGCACCAGGATCGTCGCGCCTGTGTCGGGCACGGTCGCGCGTCGTGGCGTGCAGATCGGCGCGCGCATCGCGCCGGGCGCCGCGCTGATGGCGGTGGTGCCCCTCGATCGCGTCTGGGTCGATGCCAACTTCAAGGAAGTGCAGCTCGCCGGCATCCGCATCGGCCAACCAGTGGAACTGCATTCCGATCTCTACGGCACCGACGTGAACTATCACGGCAAGATCGCCGGCCTCGGTGCCGGCAGCGGTGCGGCGTTCGCGCTGCTGCCGGCGCAGAACGCCTCGGGCAACTGGATCAAGATCGTGCAGCGCGTGCCGGTGCGCATCGCGCTCGATCCGAAGGAGCTCGAATCGCATCCGCTGCGCGTGGGTCTGTCGATGACCGCGACGGTCGACCTGCACGACAGCTCCGGCCCGCTCGTCGCGACGCAGCTGCGCAGCGAACCGCAGCGCGTGACGATCAACGAGCAGCGTGACGCCGAAGTGCAGCAGCAGATCGCGCGCATCATCGCCGACAACGCCGGTAAAGCCGCGCTGTGAGCACGTCCGCCACCACTTCGGGGGCAGCACCGCAGGCGCAGGCGGCGCTTCCAGGCGGCCGCGCTCTGGTGGCGACCGCGCTCGCGCTCGGCACCTTCATGCAGGTGCTCGACACGACCATCGCCAACGTGTCGATTCCGACCATCGCCGGCAACCTCGGCACCTCGACCGACCAGGGCACCTGGGTCATCACGAGCTTCGCGGTCGCCAACGGCATTTCGGTGCCGCTGACGGGCTGGCTCATGCAGCGCTTCGGCGTGGTGCGCACCTTCGTCGTCTCGGTGCTGCTGTTCACGCTCGCCTCGTTCCTGTGCGGCGCGGCCTGGAGCCTGTCGTCGCTGATCCTGTTCCGCATCCTGCAGGGCGCCGTTTCGGGCCCGATGATTCCGGGTTCGCAGGCGCTGCTGATCTCGCTGTTCCCGCCCGAGAAAAAAGGTTCGGCGCTCGCGATCTGGTCGATGACCACGCTCGTCGCGCCGATCTGCGGTCCGATCCTCGGCGGGCACATCTCCGACGATTACTCGTGGCCGTGGATCTTCTACATCAACGTGCCCGTGGGCCTGTTCTGCGCCTTCGTCTGCTGGAACGGGCTCAAGCATCGCGAGACGCCGACGCGCAAGATTCCGATCGACAGCATCGGCCTGTCGCTGCTCGTGATCTGGGTCGGGGCGCTGCAGATCATGCTCGACACCGGCAAGGACCAGGACTGGTTCTCGTCGCCGGTGATCGTCGCCGAGGCGATCATCGCGGTCGTCGGCTTCATCGCGTTTCTGATCTGGGAGCTCGGCGAGAAGCATCCGATCATCGATCTGTCGCTGTTCAAGAACCGCAACTTCACGCTCGGCGTACTGGTGTTCTGCGTCGGCTACGGCGTGTTCTTCGGCGGCGTGGTGCTGCTGCCCTTGTGGATGCAGACCTGGCTCGGCTACACCGCGACCTGGGCCGGCCTGGTCGCCGCGCCGAGTGGTGTCGTCGCGGTGCTGCTGTCGCCGCTCGTGGGCCGCAACATCAGCCGCGTCGATCCGCGCATTCTCGCGACCATCGCCTTCATCGCCTTCGGCATTTCGTACTTCATGCGCGCGGGCTACACCGCCAACGCCGAGTTCATGGATTACGTGCTGCCGCTGCTCGTGCAGGGCGTGGGCATGTCGATGTTCTTCGTCGCCATGCTGACGATTCTGCTCGACGGCGTGCCGGACGCGCGCCTGCCCGCGGCCTCGGGGCTGTCGAACTTCCTGCGCATCACCGCGGGCGCGTTCGCGACCAGCATCACGACCACGTTCTGGGACCGCCACGCGGCCCTGCACCAGACGCGGCTCGCCGAGGCCACGAGCGCGGCCGACCCGCGCCTGCAGCAGGCGATGGGCACGCTGCAGGAGCGCGGCCTGTCGGAGGGCCAGTCGATCGCCGCGCTCGCGCGTGAGCTCGCCAATCAGGCCTACCTGATGTCGACGCTGGACTTCTTCTGGATCTGCGCCTGGATCTCGATCGCCTCGATCGGCCTGGTCTGGCTCACGCGGCGTCCGCGTGGCGGCGCGGCGGTGCACGCGGCGGCGGATTGAAAGCCGGGAGACGACAGACGCAGAGGCGACTTCGCCACTCATGCGACGCCGCGCGGGATTAAAGATTTCTTACTTCTTCCCGCGTCCGCCGTTCCGCGTCTTGCGCCGGTAGTAGCATGCCGGCGCGAGCGCTCCGCTCGGGATCGGGGCGCGGCATGAGGCGAGTGATGCGATCGATGGCCATGGCGCTGCTGGGCCTGGCGCTCGGCGCCTGTTCGGGCAATGCCGACGAGCTCCTTCCGGGCTACAGCGTCGGCGACGGCCAGGTGTTCGATGCCAATGGCGAGGCGATCCAGCTGCGCGGCATCAACCTGTTCGGCTTCGACAGCGCGATCCTGATTCCGCAATACCTCGACGTGATGGGCTGGAAGCAGCAGATCCAGCAGCTCAAGAGCCTGGGCTTCAACGCCGTGCGCCTGCCGTTCGTGCCCGAGACGCTGTATTCGACGAAAAGGATCGGCATCGACCTCGAGACCTTCGTCGAGCCGACGCTCAACGCCGACGTCATCGGCAAGACGCCGCTCGAATTCCTCGACCTGTGGCTGCGAGAGGCCGATCGCCAGGGCCTGTACGTGGTGCTCGATTTCCATTCGGTCGCCAAGGGCCGGCTCTACCCGCTCTGGTACAGCCTCGATGCCCGCGACTATGCGGCCGACGGCGCGGCGCCGACCTACAACGGAGCCGCCTACAGTGCCGACGACTGGGTGCGCGATCTGGTCTTCGTCGCCGAACGCTATGCGTACATGAGCAGGTTCGTCGGCATCGATCTCTACAACGAGCCCCACGGTCCCGCACGCTGGGGCGATGGCGATGCGAACTACGTCGCCGCGGCCGACTGGAAGCTCGCGGCCGAACGCGCGGCCAAGGCGGTGATCGAGGCGAACCCGCGCCTGCTCGTGTTCGTGCAGGGCATCTACCTGAACCACGACGGCATCGAAAACAGCGCGCTCGGCGTCAATTACGGCGAGAACCTGCAACCGCAGGCGTATCGGCCGCTGGCCATCGCAGCCGACAAGCTCGTGCTGTCGCCGCACAGCTATGGCCCCGACGCGGGCCACGCGACGCCCAAGCCCGAGTTCGCCGCTGCGGATTTCCCGGCCAACATGCCGGCCGCCTGGGAAACCTTGTTCGGGCAGTTCCAGGCCAGCGCCACGAGCACGGCGCCCTCGGCCAAGCACACGGTGATCCTCGGTGAATTCGGCGGCTACTACGGCCAAGGCCCGTCCGGCGAGCAGGACGTGGTCTGGCACGATGCGCTCGTCGACTACCTGATCGGCAAGCACATGCGCAGCGCTTTCTATTGGTGCTACACCCCGAACAGCGACGGCACCGGCGGTATCCTCGCCGACGATCTGAGCGTGCGCGAGGACAAGCTGGCGATGCTCAGGCGGCTGTTCGGAAGCTGAGCGCCCGGTGGGTTAGCGGCGCAGCCGCGTAACCCACCGATTGCCGAATTACTTCTTGCCGTAGACCAGCGGCCGCAGGTTCGAGACCAGCTCGCGCGCGTTGTACGACTCCACCGAGGCCGGCATCGGATTCTTGCCGATCAGGATTTCGAGCTCCGAGGTGTATTGCGTGCTCGTCGTCGGCGCGATGTTGCCGCTGACGTAGCCCGGCGAAGTCGTCACCACCGCGTCGCAGCGGATCAGGCCGCAGCGCTGATACACCGTGGTCTGCGGCGGCGAGATGAAGTCCGGACCACCGCCGAACTCGCGCGTGTCCTTGTCGGTGTTCTTGCCGACGATCTGGAACCAGTCGGCGCCATGCTGCAGCGCGAGCTCGCCAGCGCGCAGCAAGGCGTAATTGCGCGTGGTTTCGGCCGGCGTGATGTCGTTACCCTTGAACGTGATGCGGTAGCGATCGGCGGCGATCGCGGTTTCGGTATAGCCGAAACCGGCCTGCTTCTGCGCAGGCTGATAAGGAGTCTGGCTCGCGCAGCCGGCGAGCATGGCGACGGCGGCGGCAGCCGCGAGCAGGGACGAACGACGCGGGAAGGCAAGTGACATCATGGTCAACTCCTGATGCCGTCCAGTGACGGCGAGTGGCAGACTGCGCGCCTAGACTCGCGATATTCTCTGAAGACACCATGAAGACCGGGGGCGCGATCCCGAGTCATTCGCAGCCCGGGCCGAACTGGATTCATCGTCCCGGACTCATCATCCGGCCTGGCCGGCGCGGCCCTCGACTCGACCACGGCGGCTGATCGTGCGGTCTGTCATCGGCGACACTGCCCAACACCTCGATAAAGACCTCGATAAAGGATTTTTTCATGAGCACTCCCGCCTTTGGCGTCGGCACCTTCCGCCTCAAGGACCAAGTCGTCATCGACTCGGTGCGCAATGCGCTCGAGCTCGGCTACCGGCTCGTCGACACCGCGCAGATCTATGAAAACGAGGCCGAAGTCGGCCAGGCGATCGCCGAATCGGGCGTGCCGCGCAGCGAGCTGTTCGTCACCACCAAGATCTGGGTCGACAAGTTCTCGCGCGACAAGCTCGTGCCGAGCCTCGAAGAGAGCCTCGCCAAGCTGCGTCTGGACCAGGTCGATCTGACACTGCTGCACTGGCCCTCGCCGGGTGGCGCGGTGCCGCTCGCCGAATCGCTGAACGCGCTCGCCGAGGCCAAGGCGCAAGGGCTCACCAAGGCGATCGGCGTCTCCAACTTCACGATCGATCTGCTGCGCCAGAGCATCGACATCGTCGGCGTCGACAACATCGCGACCAACCAGGTCGAGCTGCATCCGTTCCTGCAGAACCGCAAGCTCGCCGCATTCGCCAAGGACGCGGGCATCCACCTGACCTCGTACATGACGCTCGCGGTGGGCCGCGTGATGCAGGATCCGGTGCTGCAGCAGATCGCCGAACGCCACCGCGCGACGGTGGCGCAGGTGACGCTGGCCTGGGCGATGAAGCTCGGTCATGCGGTGATTCCGTCGTCGACCAAGCGCGAGAATCTGGCGAGCAACCTCAAGGCGCTCGAGCTTGCGCTCGACGACCAGGACATGCAGGCGATCGCCAGACTCGACCGTGGCGAGCGGCTCGCGGTGCCGGCCAAGCTTCAGCCGCAGTGGGATTGAGCGTGCGCCGGGTCGCGCCGTAAAACTGCTAGCCGACGAGCTTCTTGCGCATTTCGTCGAGCTGGTCGCGCTCGTGCTGGGCCAGCTCGGGCCAGCGCAGATCGAGCCCGGCGAGCGTGCGTTCGATGATGTCGGCCACCGCCATGCGCATGTAGGACTTGCTGTCGGCTGGAATCGCGTACCACGGCGCCCACGAACGCGAAGTCTGGTTCAGCGCGTCCTCGTACGCGGCCTGGTAGTTCTTCCAGTGCTCGCGCACGAGCAGGTCGGCCGATTCGAACTTCCAGTTCTTCTCGGGCTCGTCGAGCCTCGCGAGCAGGCGCTTGCGCTGCTCTTCGGCCGAGACGTTGAGCCAGAACTTGAGAATCACCGTGCCGTTGTGCGCGAGATGCTTCTCGTGGTCGCAGATCGATTCGTAGCGCCGGTCGAACAGCTCGGCCAGCGGCGGCCGATCGGGCAGTCGCTGCGCTTCGAGAAACTGCGGGTTCACGCGCACCGCAAGCACTTCTTCGTAATAGCTGCGATTGAATACGCCGATGCGCCCGCGCTGCGGCAGGTGCTGGCTCGTGCGCCAGAGGAAGTCGTGGCTCAGTTCTTCTTCGGTCGGCCGCTTGAACGCATGCACTTCGCAACCCGAGGGATCGATGCCCGTGAGCACCGCGCGGATCGTCGAATCCTTGCCGGCCGCGTCCATCGCCTGAAAGATCAGCAGCAGCGAGTAGCGGCTGTCCGCGTACAGCACGCGCTGCAGATCGGAGATCTTCGCGACGTGCTGCTGCAGCCGGGCTTCACGCTCGCTCTTGCTGTCGAGCTGCAGCTTCTTCGCTGCGTTGGTATCGAGCCTGGAGGCGCGCAGACTGCCGTCGAACGGCACGAGATAGGGACTTTCGACGGCTTTTTGACTCGGATGACCCATGCGATCGGCTCGTGGCAGGCGAACGGCGATCTTGCCATCGCCGACGAAGCCGCTGTCTGAACGACCTCGCCTGCGAAACGATCAGGCAGCGGGCAGGCGCACGCGCGCACTGAGCCCACCGCCTTCGCGCGGACCGAGTTCGAGTTCGCCGCCGAGCCGGCGCGCGATGTCGGAGACGATCGCCAGACCCAGGCCCGATCCGCCCGCATCGAGATTGCGCGAGCGATCGCCTCGGTAGAACGGCTCGGTCACGCGCTCGATCTCGTCCGCCGCGATGCCCGGCCCCCGGTCTTCGACGCGCAGTTCGATCAGGCCGCGCCGTGAGAGCACGCTGATCTGCGCCGAGCCCGCGTACTTGAGTGCGTTGTCGACGAGGTTGTTCAGGAGCCTGGCCAGCGAAGCCTCGCGGGCGCGGACGTGCGCGGGCTCGGCGAGCTCGCCGAGCTCGATCGCCTGTGCCGGATCCGCATGCGCTGCGACCTCGCGACGCACGAGCGCGGACAGATCGACGATCTCCCGCGCGCCGGCTTGCGTGTCGTCCGCGCTGCGCGGTCTCGCAAGCGCGAGCGTGTCGCTGAGCAATTGCCGCATCTGCAGGATGTCGCGTTCGGCCGCGTTGCGCTGCTGCTCGTCCGGCAGGTCGTCGATGCGCAAGCGCAGCCGCGTGAGATAGGTGCCGAGATCGTGGCTGATCGCGGCGAACAGCTGCGCGCGGCCTTCGAGCAAGCCGTGTATGCGTTCGCGCATGCGCGTGAAGGCATCGAGCAGGCGCCGCACTTCGGGTGCGCCCTTGGGCGGCGGCGGTGGAATTTCGCCCGCGGTGCCGAAGCGTTCGACCGCCTCGACGAGTCGTTCGAGCGGCTGAATCTGGCGCTTGAGCGCCAGCAGGGAAAGCACGCCGATGACAAGCAGCACGAGCATCATCACCCGCACGAGCGGCCGTCCGAGCGTGGTCCGCAGCAGCGGACCACGCAATTCGACCACCGCGATCTGTCCGTCGCGCAGGCCGATGGCGATGCGCAGCGGGCCGCGAAAATCATCGTCCTCGCTCTTCTCGAATTCGGCTCGCACCGGGCGTTCGCCGAGCGCGTTGAGATAGCGCGCGGTCATCCAGGCGATGCGCGGCAACGCGAGCCCCTGCTCGGCTTTCGGCGGCCAGTGGTCTTGCAGGCTCACGCGCAGGTCGCCCGAGTTCAGCGCACGCAAGACCAGCGGCCGCTGCTCGGCCGGGGTGCGATCGAGCAGTTCGGCGATCGCGGCCATCTGATCGGGCAGCGGCAGGCGCGGGTTGTGGCCGGTATCGGCCTGCCGTTGCAGCTGGAAAACGCCGTACACGGTCACCACCGCGAGCAGCAGCGCGGCGCTCGTGAGCAGGATCAGTCGCAGCGCCAGCCCAGGCCGCAGCCACATCAGCCGCGCTCGACCGGAACCGTGAACAGATAGCCACCGTTGCGCACGGTGCGCAGCAGGGTCGGTTTCGCCGGATCGGGCTCGATCTTGCGGCGCAGGCGCATCAGGGCGACGTCGATCGAGCGATCGAACGCCTCCCAGCTGCGTCCCTTGGTGTAGTCCATGAGCTGGTCGCGCGAGAGCACGCGCTGCGGGTGATGGACGAAAGTGGCCAGCAGATCGTAATCGCCGGCCGACAGCTCGATCTCGACGCCGTCGTCGCGCATGAGCCGGCGCGCGGCGAGGTCGAAACGATAGCGGTCGAAGCGCACGAGCTCGGCGGTCGCATCGGCCACCGGCGTGGCCGGCTCGCAGCGGCGCAGCACCGCGCGGATGCGGGCGAGCAGTTCGCGCGGATTGAAGGGTTTGGCGAGGTAATCGTCGGCGCCGATCTCGAGACCGATGATGCGGTCGAGATCCTCACCCTTGGCCGTGAGCATGACGATCGGCAGATTGCTTCTGGCACGCACGCGCCGGCAGATCGACAGCCCGTCTTCGCCGGGCAGCATGAGGTCGAGCACGAGCAGCGCAGCGGGCTTTTCGGCCAGCGCGGCATCCATCTCGATGCCGTCGCGCACCCAGCGCACCGCGTAGCCGTCGCGCTGCAGGCGATCGCGCACGAGCGGGCCGATTTCGGCGTCGTCTTCGACCAGGAGCAATTCGGTCAGGGCGTACATGGGCGGATTTATACGGGAAGACGCGGCGCGCCGAATGAAGCTGTAACCCGCCGTAACACGATCTTACGGTCCGTCGTGCGCCGGTGATCGCGCCGAAACCGCGGGAGCGCATCGTGATTCCACCGGCCGCGACGGCCATCACAGGAGTTCCCGATGACGTTCAGAACCCGCCTCGCTTTCGCCGCTTCCATGCTGGGCCTGGCCAGCCTGGCGCCGCTGCCGGCCATGGCCCAGATGCCGATGGGCGACATGGCCGGAGCCGACAAGGACGGCAACGGATCGATCAGCACGCAGGAAGTGCGCGATGCCGCGGCCCAGCAGTTCGCTCGCCTCGATCACGATCACAACGGCTCACTGAGCCAGGCCGAGTTCGTCGATGCGCGACTCGAAATGTTCTCCACGCTCGATGCCAACGGCGACGGCGAGATCGAGCGCAGCGAAATGCGCCAGGCCGCGATCGCCGCGCGCAAGAAGCGCTGATACGCGCTGACCTTTCCAACCACCGGAGCCGATCCCATGACACTTACATTCTCGCAGCAAAAAACCGCGACTCCCGTTCGCAATCGCCTGGCCCTGCTCGCCGGTGCGATCGCAGTCGGACTGGCTTTCTCGAGCATCGCCGATGCACGCGAGCGCAATCGCTCGGTGAGCCGCGAAACGGCGGCCGGCTCGTTCAGTCGCCAATCGCAGGTTCAGGCCGGCCCGGGCTATCGGTCGGCCACGCGCTCGCAAAGTGGCCCCAACGGCGCCTCGCGCAGCGTCGAGCGTGGCCATGAGGACGGCAGCCGCTATCGCGAGATCAGCGGCACCACCGCATCCGGCGACGACTGGAGCCGCAGCCGCAGCGCGAGCATCGAAGACGGCTCGCTGAGCCGATCGCGCAGCGTCACCGGCCCGGACGGCGCCAGCGCGGGCAGCAGCGTCAGCGTGAGCCACGATGAAACCGGCGGCAGCCGCAGCGTGTATCGCTACGGCCCCAACGGCAGCGTGAGCCGCGAAACCTCGCACGAGCACTGACGGAAAGTCCTGATCGAGCGCCGCGGGCGCACGCAGCCCGTACGAGACGCGGAGCGCGGCAGCTTGATCAGGTTTCCGGGCACTGCACTTCCCGGGCGGGATGAGGCCTGCGTCCGCATCCCGCCTTCACCTGGACGGAACCTCGCCATGTCGATCGATACCTTGCTGCCGCAGCACCGGCCCGGTGGGCTGTTGCCGTTCTTCATGCTGTTCGCGCTGCTCGAAATGCTGTGGCTGCATCGCCGCGCCGAAGCCGGTCGCGGCTACGATTGGCGTGAAAGCGGCGCTTCGGCTGCGATCGCGCTCGGCAACGCGCTGATCCGTCCGTTCACGGCCGCGCTGCTGTTGCCGCTGTTCGACTTCGTCTACGAACATCGCCTGTTCGACTGGAAACTCGATGCGGCCCGCTTCGTGCTGCTGCTTGTGGCGGTCGATCTGGCCTACTACGGCTTTCACCGGGCCAGCCATCGCGTGCGCTGGCTCTGGGCCACCCATTCGGTGCATCACTCGACCACGCGCTTCAATCTGTCGGCGGCCTATCGCCTCGGCTGGACCGATCTGCTCGCCGGTGCCTGGCTGTTCGTGCTGGGCTTCGTCTGGCTCGGCGTTCCGCCCGCAGCCGCCACCGGCGCGCTCGCGCTGAACCTGCTGTTCCAGTTCTTTCTGCATACCGAAGCCGTCGGCCGGCTGGGCCCGCTCGAATGGGTCTTCAACACGCCGACGCATCATCGCGTGCATCACGCCTGCAACGAGAGCCTGCTCGACAAGAACTTCGGCGGCGTGCTGATCGTCTGGGATCGCCTGTTTGGAACCTACGCCGCAACGCCAGAGCACGAACCGCTGCGCTTCGGCCTCGGCGGCGCATCGGTCAGCCACAACCCGCTGCGGATCGCCTTCGGCGAATGGCGGCGCCTGCTGACCGACATGCGCAAGGCCGGTAGCCTGCGACGGGCCCTGCGGCAGGCACTGGCCCCGCCCGGCTAGCGATCAATCCCCGCGGTGCCACGGCCGCGCTGCCGGCTTGACGGCTTCGCAGCGCTCCCTTCCTGCCGCGGAGGAGTCGCAAAAGTACTGCGCACGAAATCGGCGAACGCGCGCACGGCGATCGAGGCCTGCCGATGGCCCGGATACACCACGTGCACGCCCGCGATCGGCGGACGGAATTCGCCGAGGATCTTCACCAGTTCACCGCGTGCGATCGCGTCGCCGACGATGAAGGTCGGCAGGTGCGCGATGCCGATTCCGGCGCAGGCCGCGTCGCGCAGGATCTCGCCGTTGTTGCTGCACAGACGGCCGTTGACGGCGACGAGCTTGCGCTTGCCCTGCACCTCGAAGCTCCATTCGACATGGCGCTTGTGCCCGTACGGCAGGCATTCGTGCTGGCGCAGGTCGTCGGGTTTGAGCGGCCGGCCTCTGCGGCGCAGGTAGTCCGGGCTGCAGCAGGTCGCCATCTCCATCATCGCCACGCGCGTCGCGATCAGCGAAGAGTCGGGCAGTACGCCGATGCGGATGCCGACGTCGTAGCCTTCGGCGACGAGATCGACGGTCCGGTCGTTCAGGTCGAGCTCGAGCATCACGTCCGGATACGCGCTCAGGAAGCGCGGAATCGCCGCGCTCAGGTGCATGGTTCCGAAGGTCATCGGCGCCGAAACGCGCAGGCGCCCACGCGGAGCCTCGTTGTGGCGCGAGATGGCCTGTTCCATGCCGTCGACTTCCTGCACGAGCCGGCTCGCCTGCTCGTAGTACGACTGTCCGGCTTCGGTCATGCGCAGCGCCCGCGTGGTGCGAACGAGCAGGCGCACGCCGAGCCGCGCTTCGAGCGCGATGAGCCGTTTGCTGACGAACTGCTTGGACAGGCCGAGCTTGTCGGCCGCGGCGGTGAAATTGCCCGAGTCCACGGTCTGGACGAACAGGCGCATGTCTTCGAGCTGGTTCATCGTCTATCCGCCATTGTCCACTCATCGGCGACAATCAGTCGCTTCTCAACCGGTTTTTCGGATCATAGAGCGACATTACGATGGCCTCAATGGAGCTCGCACCGAGCGCCCGACTCGAAAGGAGAATCGCCATGCAGATCACCCAGGCCAACGACCGCGGCTACGCCAATCACGGCTGGCTCAAATCCCGTCACACGTTTTCGTTCGGCGGCTACTACAACCCCGAGCAGATCGGCTTCTCGGACCTGCGCGTGATCAACGACGATCGCGTCGACGGCGGCGAAGGCTTCGGCACGCATCCGCACCGCGACATGGAAATCTTCTCGTACGTGCTCGAAGGCGCGCTCGCTCACCGCGACACCATGGGCAACGGCTCGACGATCCGTCCGGGCGACGTGCAGATGATGAGCGCCGGCAGCGGCGTGGCGCACAGCGAGTTCAACGGCGACAGCGACGAGCTCGTGCACTTCCTGCAGATCTGGATCGTGCCGAACGTGCGTGGCGCGACACCTCGCTACGGTGAACGCAACTTCAGCACCGACGACAAGCGTGGCCGCCTGCGCCTGATCATCTCGCCCGAAGGCGACGAAGGCTCACTGGAAGTGCGCCAGGACGTGAAGGTCTACGCCGGCCTGTTCGACGGCGCCGAAACCGCCACGTTCACGATGCCCGAGAACCGCTACGCCTACGTGCACGTGGCCCGCGGCGAAGTCGAGCTCAACGGCCAGAAGCTCGTCGAAGGTGATGGCGTGCGCATTCGTGAGTCGCAGGCGCTGAGCTTCGCCAACGGCCGCGACAGCGAGGTGCTGCTGTTCGATCTGCGTCCCTACGAACTGCCGGGTCTGCAGTAAGCGGTGGCAGCTGCTTTCTCCATCGAGGCGGAGTCCTCGATGGAGAAAGCTTCCAAGCAGGTGGCGCATTCAGATCAAGGGGCTGGACATGATCGAGTCGAATCTTCGGACGCCGTATGCAGCGAGCAACGCCCACCGGGTCTTGTCCCGCGACACACTCGAACGCTTCGCACGCGATCTCGCGGCGCGAAACCAGGCGATCGACGACAGCGAGCACCGCTGGGTCGCCCTGCACTTCGCGAGCGCCCTGCTCTCCGCGCTCGAGCATCCGGGCGAACAGGCTTTCATCGAGCAGATGCTCGTGACCCTGCGCATGCATGTGGCGGAGCCGCCCGAGCTCAGCCGTCGCCCGGTCAAGAGCGGGCTCGCGCACTGGCAGGAGCTGCGGGCAAAAGCGCTGCTCTCGGGCCGGGACTCGAACGAGGCGACCATCGCGGATGCCGCATCCGCTTGCCGGCTCTCGCGCAGCCATTTCAGCAAGGCCTTCAAGCAAACCACCGGCCGATCGCCGCAGTGCTGGCTGTTGGAATACAAGATCGAAAAGGCCAAGGCCCTGCTGCTCGACGGCATGGCGATCGCCGACGTCGCCGATGCCTGCGGCTTCGCCGATCAGAGTCATCTGACTCGGGTGTTCACCCGCGTCGCCGGCCTGCCGCCGGCCCGCTGGCGCCGCAATCGCGGCTAGCCGTCGCCGCCTCCCTAATCAACAAAAGCGTTCATATCGGACCAGACCGCCCACAGCCCGCCTCAATCCTGATAAAACGTGGCGAAGCACCCGCCATCGCCAGGAGCCGATGCGATCCATGAACGAAGAAAACAAGATCCGGGCAGCAGCCGATCTCGTCGTCGAGCTCAACAAGGAAGTCGAGGCCGCAAGCCATGCGGCGACCGACGAGCCCTCGCTCGCGAAGGCGCGCGAAATTCTCAGACAATGGATCGACGGCACCAAAGGCGTCGTCGTCAACCCGGCGATGGGCCGCGTCACCGTGATCCACGAAAACGGCCAGGCCTCCACGGTCGCATCGTCGGCGCTCGCGTTCCAGCTCAGCGCGGCGAACATCACGCAGATCAGCTAGCGCTTGCAAAGCGCTGCTGCGCCCGCATCATCAGTGCATCGAGACGTGATCGAGAGCAACTAGTCATGGCAACCGGTTGGGCACGTGAAGGCGCCGTGCAGGATCAGATCGACGCCACCGTCGGCGATGCGGTGGCGCGCGCACGCAGCGGACTGGCTTCGGGCGAAAGCCTGACTCACTGCGCCGAATGCGGCGACGAGATTCCGCTGCGTCGCCGGCAGGCCATCGCAGGCGTGCGGCTTTGCGTGAACTGCCAGCAGGAACAGGACGACCAGGCGCCGGTCTTCAGCGGCTACAACCGCCGCGGCAGCAAGGACAGCCAGCTGCGTTGAATCAGCGTTCCAGGACGTAATCGATCGCCGCGCAAACGGCCGCTACCTGCGCGGCGATGCACTGCTCGGGCGTGGCCGACGGACTGTCCGGATACACCTCCGTCGTCGTCTTGTAGGCGGCCCGCGTGATTCCCGCGCACAGACCGAGCCGTTCGAGCGGATACTCGATCACGCCCGGCGCGACCATGGGCGAACCGATGATCTCGCCCTTGCTGTCGGGCGGTGCGATATGCGTGATCTGCGCAACGGCCGCGAGCACCGCGCGCTGAAACGCCGTCTGCGGATTCGCGCTGTCGTCGACCAGATAGAAGCCATCCGGAATTTCGCCAGGCTCGTGCACGACGCCGTCGCGCGCGGCGAGCGCCGGACGAAATTCGGTTTCGTCGGTATCGGTGGTCTCGTGCAGGTCGACATGCAGCCGCACGCGATCGCGATACGGCGCGACCAGCCGCATCAGCGCGGCCGACTCGGGCGCCGGGCTGTCGGCGAAGAACGATCGATTCGGATCGATCGCATCCGGATTCCAGCGCTGGATCACTTCGTAGGCCCAGGGACTCACGCACGGGGCGACGAGCAGGTTCACGCGGCCCGCATAGTGCGCCGCATGCCGGTCGATGAAGCGCAGCGCGCCGTGGACACCGCTGGTTTCGTAACCGTGCACGCCACCGGTCACGAGCACGACGGGCAGCGCGTCGTTCCAATCGCGGCTCCTGATCGCGAACAGCGGATAGTGCTGCGCATCGGCGTCGAGGCGGCCGTATTCGATCACATCGAAGCGCGCGCGAAAGGTCTCGATCACGCTCAGGACATCGTCGGCGTAGCTGCGCTGGCGCCGCTGCCGGGCGCGCCAGGCCGAGATTTCCGCCGCACCCCAGGGCATGCCTGGAGTTCCGATCGGGTAGTGGTCGCCTGAATTCACATCGCTCTCCTGAAATGGACTGCCCGGTCAGGATTGAAACACGAGCCGCGCATCGGACTCGCAATCACGAAACACGCGCCATGAGTGTCGGCTTGTCAGCCCGGCACATAGCGGATAGATTTCAGCCATCAAAGCTAACGATCGTTAGGAAGCCTCCGGGCGGCTTGGTGAGACTGAGGCCGCCGCACCGATGACAGAACATGCCCATCAGAACCTCCCTCCTCTCAACGCTGTGCGCGCTGCTGGCGCTCGGCCACTCGCACGCCGCGGCGGCACAAGCTTCGACGACGCGACTGCTCTACGACATCCTTGATGGAGACAAGCGCGTCGGCCAACTCGAGGTCTCGCTGGAGCCGTCGCCGCGAGGCTTGATCGCACGCCAGCGCGGCCAGCTCGAGCTTCGGCGAATGATGTTGTCGGCGAAGCTCGAGCAATCGGTCGAGGAACGCTGGCAGGGCCAGAGCCTGCTCGCCCTGAGCTCGGAGACGCGCTCCGACGTGGCGGTCGGCGCGTCGAAGAAATCGCTCGCGGTGACGCGTGAAACCTCGGGGACGCTTCGCGCCACCGTTGATGGGAAATCGCACGAGCTACCGCCCGACGCGCTGCCCTTGAGCATCTGGTCGGGCCGCACGCTGACCGAAGGCCCGCACTTCAATCTCGCCACCGGCGAGGTCATCGAGCTCAAGGCGAATTCATCAGCGAAATCCGATCCGCCGCGGATCGTTCGCTACGAGGGCGAAGAGTGTCGGCACCGCCGCTTCGAAAGCGTGAACGGAAGCAAACGCAGCACGGTCGCGGCCTGGCTCGGGCATGACGACATCGTCTGCCGGCTGAGCATCGCCTCCGGTCGCGACGTCTTGACCTACGTGCGTGTGCAGTGAGAGGACGGAGCCACGATGTCTCTCCATCTCTGCCAGCACTTTCCAAAGCAGTTGCTAAGGGCTTACCCCACAATTCAGCCCAGCCCGTGTTGAGGTAATGGTTCAGTTAAAGAAACTGCTGTCGGAGATCGAGCGGGTCTGGAATGAAAACTTCCGGATCGACGTGTACGCGCGTCGTATCGTCGGCTGGCGAGCCTCGACATCGGCGCGGACAAGCCGACTTTGCCAGGCTGCTCGGCGTGAGTTCACTCACGGTATACAACATAGAGAAGGGAAACACGCCGCGGCAGAAAACGCTTGAAGCGTTTGGCAGAACGGCTTTGTTAGGAAAACGCGAGGCTAAGACAAAGCTTCAAGCCCTCAAGGCGTCCGCATAGTAGACGAATGGTGCTTGGTGTCGGCTGCCCGCTTTCAGCCCAAGCAGCCGGGCGGCAGCTGTGATCTGGCTGCCAGATAGCTGACATTCATGAGGAGGTGAGAGCGGTCGCGCTCTTTACTCTTCATGGGCTGCGCAGCACGTTTAGGAAGGCGATCTGGTAGCCAAGATTTTGAGAAAGGGCCGGCTCAAAATAAGGATCGAAGTGGTTGGCATCTAGCGTTTCGAGTTTGATCTGTGGCTTTTTGAGAGCCCGGATTTTTTCTTCGACGAAGGGCGCCACCGTATCTCGTGTTGCTCCTACAATCAGAAGTGGAATAGGCACTTCCTTCAAGCTTTTGAATGGTCGATACAGACCCATCGTGAGGAGAGAACGCGCGGCCACCCGATTATCGTATTTACCTGCTTCGGGACCGCCGTTCTCGACCATCGCCTGCAATCCCTTCTGCAAGGCTTTCGCCGCGCCATCCCGATCCATGCTGGACCACTCTCCGGGCGGCGCTATGACTGGTAGGTAGATGGGCCGTCTTCCGCAGAACAGATCTCTAATTGCTGCCCAGCCGAAGCGTAGGAGGCGTGGAAACGGCACCGCCTTCACCGCCGCCATTCCATCCAGCATCGGAACCTGGGCGATGGCACCCAAGAGTTCAGGATGTCGCGCGGCGATCCTGACAACGTGTCCACCGCCGAAAGACGTTCCCCATAGCACGATGCTGCGTGCATCGATTTGCGGCTGTGCGCGCAAATGTTCCAGGGCGTTTTCAACATCGCGCTCTCGATGCCAAGGATTGATGACGTTACGGATCGTACCTTCGCTCGCTCCCCAGCCGGGATAATCGAACGTCATGACCGCGAAACCGGCTTCGTTGAACGGGGTATAGAAGGGCAAGGTCAACGCATCTTGTATCCCACCCCAGCCGTGAACCATGAGGATCGCTGGGAATGGACCAGCACCGTCTGGAAGGTGAAGAGTAGCGGCGCACTGGACGTTGTTGCTTTGGAAGTGCGAGACGAAGATTTTGATTGCCACGGCGCTTATCTTGAATGTCGATCAAGAGACGTTATCACCGCCTTAAATGGCGTTCAAGAGATCATATAATCAGTGCCGAGTGGCGCTTTGGCCACTCGTTAGATTGAGCAGCCAATGCCACGCAATAAGGTTCAGCAGGACTCCAACGAGAAGCGCGCTGAAATCCTGGACGCCGCCCGAAAATTGTTTATGGAGGTAGGTTATGAAGCTACCTCGATGGCTGCGATTGCCACATCCGCAGGAGTCGCAGCCAATACCATCTACTGGTACTTCAAGGACAAAGACGAGCTACTGATCGCCGTCCTCGATGCAGAATTGGAGCAGGGATTGACGGCACTCCGCCGTAGATCCGCCGCGGACCCGCTGGGACGGCTTCTCGCGACAGTGAATCAACTACAGCAAGCCAGCCATCTTGTGGCGACCGTCCATGCTCGGATGTTGACATCACCCAGCATCAACGCTTGGCATGACCGTTTCCACAGGCTGAGTGAAGACTTGATCCTGGCTGAACTTCGAGAGGCGGGCGTTTCTCCTACGAAGGCAAAGTCTCTGATGAAGATTTGGGTATTTACAATCGAAGGCCTTCTTGCTCATTCGATGACGGATGCTGAGAAGCGCGAGATCTGCTCGGCACTCGTCAGCGCAGCTGCGGCGCACGGGAACCTCGTTGCACGTACATTCGGGCGTCGTCTCTGAAGACTGTGCTGGCGCCGAGAAGCTGTCGATTGCGAGCGGCCGGAGTTGGCACATAGCTGCCGGCGGAGCATTTTGATGCAGGTATTGCGGGAAGCGGCTGAGCTTCTGCTCCTCTGAACGCCAGCATAGTGCCCGCCTCAGTGCCGCGCGATGCGCCGCAGATCGGCAAGCGACTGATCAGCCGCCGGCTTCGGCGAGGGCCCAATCGCGAGCTATATGAGTTGTCGGATGGCGTCGATACGCTCGTCCGGCACGTCGACCAATAGCGGAAGGGCGCTCATCCAGCTTCCCTAAATCGGCAGGCTGGTCCACGTGCACGTTTCAAACTTTCGTTCAATTTCCGCGCACACAATGTGTGCAATAAACCAATTCCCGAAAAATGAGCAAAGCAAATAGCTCGTCAGAATGGACGTTTTTTATCCATATAACGCTGACTTTCTGTCGCTATCTCAGTCCGATGTAAATGATTTTCCGCGCACTGGTGCGACCGTAAATCCATTACAACGTCCGCTTCTAGAGATGCAGAAGTCGCCTACGCTCACTGCGGTATACGCTGAGCATCATAGCTCCGAAATACAGCAGTGCGACAAGCGCAGCCCATGGCATGGCCGTTCGCACTTGATCGAGCGCTCCGTTCAAGACTTGGTTAATGGGCGACGGACGGTCGATGTCTGGAATCAGTAGAGCCGAGAGCAAGACGCCAGCTGGTATCAGTAGGGTTGCCCAGGCGGCAATCACGAGCTTGGCGGAA
The DNA here is from genome assembly GCF_058783045.1 of Hydrocarboniphaga sp. FW305-C-57. Lineage (NCBI taxonomy): Bacteria > Pseudomonadati > Pseudomonadota > Gammaproteobacteria > Nevskiales > Nevskiaceae > Hydrocarboniphaga > Hydrocarboniphaga sp. FW305-C-57. The sequence continues at coordinate 605,106 of NZ_JBYSYG010000002.1, forward strand.
ATGGAAAGCACCGCGCAGAACTCATACAGGGCGTCTTTTACTGCATCGAGCATCACAGAACTCCTTCTGTCAGATAGCAACCATCGAACTGCCGGACCATCCGCATTAGCTGGTATGGCATTCCCGAGAGCACCAGTAGCAGCCATTGGACTGGTAGTAGTGAACCTTGGCGGCGCGAACCGCTTCACGGCAGTTGCTGTGAAAGCCCAGCGCCAGTTGATTTGAGGGAATTGGCAGGAACGCGCAGGTCTGTTTGTGAACCTCGTGGTCACCGTTCGCCTGGGCCTGCTTGTTGACGTAGTAGTAATCCATGGCAGCCTCTGGCTAGCGCGACTTGTTGGACTGGGAGAGAACGGAAGCGGCCAGGTCCTTGGTGTTCTCCGAGTACTTATCGGAGCGCAGCACGGCCGACGCGACCTTTTCCATTTCGGCACTCGTTTGTTTTGCCCCTGCGCGCTGAGACAGAGCGGAAGCCGCCAAGCTCTTTGCAACCTGGGACTCGCCTCGGCTCCGCAAAGTCTCGGATGCCTGGCTGCCAACCCTCGTAGACGTCTGTTTGGTGTTCTTCGACATGAAACGCTCCTATGTCTTCCGCATACGACCTGACAGCCGGCATTGACCCTGCACGGCCTACGGTGAGACAGTTCCGTCTCACTTGAGAGACAGTCTGGAATATGACTGTCTCGTTTGTCAAACACTAATGTCTTACAGAAGAGACGAGGGTTATGGATTTTTCTGCCGTAGAGAGCCTCGCCGTGCGCATCCAGGAGAAACGCGGCGGCATGGGCATTCGGGAAGCCGCCAAGCAGGTGGGGGTTAGTCCCGCAACGCTTTCAAGGGTCGAAAATAAGAAAATTCCTGATTTGGAGACGTTCGAGAAGATTTGCCAATGGTTGGGCGATGACCCGTCGCTATACCTTGGAATCGCCGCCTCGGCGAAGACGATCCCGTGCGCACAGGTTCACTTCAAGAAAGGCAGTGCCATTGAGTTCGACAGTGCTAAGGCGCTAGCCGACATGATCCTCCTCACGCACCAAGCGCTGCGTGAAGAGGACGACGCTATCTAAGTTCAGAGTCGATCATGGCTTTTGAACGAGGGTTCAAGACCTGGTGCGAAAAGTACGCCGCGAAAAAACGCGCCGAGCTTGGATTGAGGCCCAGCGACCCGCTCGACCCATTCCATCTCGCAAAAAATCTCCGAATCCGTGTGTGGACACCGAACGACGTGCCCGGCATCACGACTGAGATGCTCGCTGTTTTGCTGCGCAACGACGGCAAAACGCCGAGCTGCTGGTCCGCGTTAACCGTGGTCGTCGGGCAGAAAGTGGTCGTGATCCTAAACAGCTCGCATTCGCCGGCACGCCAAGCGAGCGATCTCATGCATGAGCTGGCCCACCGAATCCGCGAGCATAGGGCTCAAGAGGTCGAAGTCTCAGCTGCTGGTCTCATGCTGCTGAAAGATTACGACAAGGTCCAAGAAGAAGAGGCCGACTGGCTATCGGGCTGCCTTCTGTTGCCCAGAGAGGCCCTCATCTCAATTAAAACCCGCCGGCTCGACGCCCAAACGGCAGCCACAACATTCGGCGTCAGCCAGCGCATGCTGAACTACCGTCTTGCAATGACGGGCGTTAATAGGCAGTTCGCGTAGAGCACAGCCTCTACGGGGCACGCTCCTCGTCATCGCGCACAGACTGCATTACCACGGAGAAAGTGCTTTTTGCCTTGTGAGAGCTGCAACCAACGCGCCGCATCAGTTCATCAACAAAGCTTTTCCTCGTTATCGGAATGCCAGCCTTTCTCCAGCGCTTCACTATGCGCCGCGCGGACTTCAACGTCGTGACTTCGCGGCTACGCTTCCGATCGTAAATCCCCTTGCGCTTCTTGGTCGCGTGCGACTTCAGCAAATCATCAGCATAGAAATAAAGCATCCCAACCGGGATGCCGACACGTTGTGCAAGTTCTTTGACGGTGATTCCGCTGGACGTACTGACCTCGGTCAATACCGACGCCCTGATAGAAACGGGATCATGTCGACGAAGCGGTCGAGACCGGGTCGGAACATAGACTGCAGCGGACTTGAACGGCAACGGTAGCTGACCAGATGCTAGAACTGGGTCCAGCAACGTCGCAGCCGGTGATGCTCCGACGCTGGCACATACCCGCAGCCACGAGCTTAGTCTCGGCCTGTTACGGCCACGCACCCACTGCGCCAGTGTATCGAATGGAAGCTGCGTCGCATCAGCCAGTGATTGCACCGTTATCTTTCTAGAGCGGACTAAAGCAGCGAGAAAAACTCTGCACTCTCCGCCATGAGATCGAACAGCGAGATCAGATCTTGCCGATAGAAGTGCCCCGATCTCTACAGATAGCCATCTCTGATACGCATCAGCAGGAGAGTCGCCGAAGCTACGATTCACTTCAACGACAAGCGACGCTGCGCAACTCGCGCACCTGTCGAGCGCCGACGTAGTAAGCAGGGGCTGACCCTGCCCACATTGTGGGCAGATATCTATCAATGGCGTGCCGTGCTCTGCGCATATTGTGATATCAGTTATTTGCCAGATCAGCTTGTCATGCAGAATCTCATCGCGCGCGCGCTGGCTTTTGTAGCACTCCGAACACCAATGCCGGGTTAGCTTGATGGCCCCGGTGCTGTTTTGAGAGAAAAACTTCCCCATGTCCGCAAGACAAGCCTGGTTCAAATTCGCAGTGACGTTCACCCATTGCAACGTGCGCAGAACCCTGTCCTGCTGAATGCCATAAGAATTCAGAACTCGAGCATCTCCATTCCTCATTACGATAAATGCCTTCGGCATGCTGTTGAAGTTGCTCAACACGCTGAACATCTTCGGAATCGAAACCCGATGCTCGCGGCATAGTCGCGAGAGGTAACTGGTCAAGGATTCCACGAGAGGGCTATCCGAACACATCAATGGCAGGTTGTAGAGTCGCAGGGGGCTACTCATTGTCGCTGCCAACCCTATCGCGCGATGGATTGCGCTCACCTACTCTTCGTCCATTGCGACTCCTACCTCTATCGGGTGTGTCAGGGGACGGAGACGATGCTGCGGACTCCTCGAAGTAACCCGCGATGGTCGAAATCTCGTGTTGTAAGACCTCGCGCTTCTTGGCGCGAGGAAGCTCCCTTTGGATGTCCTTCCAATTGAGCCTTTCCTTCTTGCGCTCCTCCATGCGCGCCAATGCGTCTGATATCGCCTGCTTAAGCCAGCCGATGCAACCGGCCGAAGCCGCATGCAGAGTCGAGGCATTTCCGACGAGGGTCCCTGATTCGACTAATGGGATGAGGATCTCTTCAAAACTCTTCACCGCGCTAATAAAGTCTGCGGCGGCAGCTTCATTATGGGCAGAGAGCGGCGGAACATGGAGCACTGTCGTGTGCAGGTCAAGCGATGCTTTGCGGTGCATTGTTCTTAGCAGCGGGATTCCACCGCCCATCACGACCACCTTGGGACGCTCGAACTTCCGAGCCGCCATCTGCTGAAAGATCTCCAGTGGAAGCGTGAGGTCGTCATCTGGCGCTCGACGGAGCATGGCATCTGCCCCGGAGATGAAGAGCGTTCGACAGCCACGCCGATGCAGGATGTGCTCAAAATCTCGACGCAGATTATCCTCAGCCCTGAAGGCTGCACTGCCGAGGAACTCGGTATAGAGCTTCGCCGATTCGGTCGCCCGGCGTCGTTGCCCGAGTATCGGCTCTTCCAATACCTCCAAGCCCGACTCCCAGAAATCCTTCCAATGAAATCGTCCGCGTGTGGGGACGCGAGCAACCAGCTCAACGGCGCAAAATGGATTCTCAGGCCTGCATGCTATCTGTAAGCGGCGATGACAGGCTCGGGCGATCGCAGTTACTCCTGTGCCCGGGGCACCGACCAGCAAGACGATGCTCCCTGGCAAAGCATAGGTCACGATGCTCTCTAGCTCGCCCAGAACATGCCGATACGTGGAGTGCTCGATGATGGTGCTTTCGAGCTTGCGATGGATCTCCCTCAAGGTGTCCGGGCTCATCGGCCAGACTCGGACGTCGATGACGCTGCAACCGAGGCTGGATCAACGCGGCCCCACACATCGTCAGCCTGCGCGGGATTGGCGCTCTGCGGATCGTGATCAAGCGATCTGAGGAAGTCATCCAGCGGGTTCTTGCTTATCGCCTCAATCGCCTCACGATGCCTGGCATGCTCTCGCAGCTGGTCATCGCGAGATTCTTGGTAACGCTGGCCGTGTTCGATCAGCTCGACGCTTACGGCTGACAGCTGGTCAGGCGACAGTCCCGCGTACTTGGGTTTGTGCTGATGCTCAAACCTCAGCCAACGATTTTTCGCGAAAACCATCACATAGGTGATGTCGAGCGGATCGTATCGAACAACGAGCTTTTTGCCGTAAAGATCTGGACTAACCGGTTCGCTTGGAAAGTATCGATGGTGTCCGCCAAACATTCGAATCCCTGTCTGGCGCTCGAAAGCGCGCTCGGCGCTGCGGGATGCGAAGGGCAACATGATGACCTTCGCACGCTCAAGGTCATTGATGATTCTGTGCTGGCGCTCGCCATGCTGCCGGCACGAGGACTGGCGCACTTCGGTTGGGGTAAGGCCACCAAAGGTGGCTGGGCGGTACGACGTGTTGTAGTAGTCAAAGAGAAATGCGCGAATCGCCAGCCAGAGAGAACCGAGCGTGCGGTCCGCAAATTGCGCCGGGTTCCAACCTCTGGGCCAGCTCTTGGGGTCCTGTCTGAGGACGTAGTTGCCCTGCAGGTAGCAGAGAAGCCCATGCTCGATCGTCAGGAAGCCCCGCTCGATGTCGGCGCCGTCCCTGGGAGACATATACCGGCGACAGATCTTGTCGGTGTTCGACTCGCCGAGGAGCGTTTCGACCGCGATACTGTCGTGCGCCTTTTCGCCATCAAGGAAGAGTTGCTCCGGGACACGTTTGTGAGTCCGGAAGCAATCCCAGATGCACCCGAGAACAGACTGCGCAGATGGATGTCGCCATGTCAGGTACATACCCAGGATTTCCTGGGCATGCCGATCCCGCATATAGGTCAGCCAAGGGCTTCCGCTAAGCGGCGACCGAGAAAATGCCGAAAGGCACCTAATCGGCAGAGGGGTGTGATCGAGGATCGCCAGCTGCCAAGCGCGCGACGCAGCCCGAGCATTGGCCACGGCGGTAAGTGGAGCCGATGGCGTACTTTGATACTTCGCCTCCGGACCCTCTCGCTTGGCAATATTCTCGAGGTCGGCTTTTCGTTCGCGTACCCGGACGTAAAAGGTCTGCCTGCTCGGAAGCGCCTTTCCTGCACATGTTTTGTCTGTTAGCAGCGAGCCATAAAAGCTTGAGACGGGCTCTAGACTGGCGGCAGCCTTCTCGACGTACGCGTTGAGCGTCGCGTTGATCTCATCGTCGAGCCGAGGAGTGCGATTCCCTCGCTCGTTAAAACGCGGCACAAATGCCAGAAATACGGGGTCGCTCGATGAAGCGGCTTTGCGCAAAGCCGAGACAAGGCCGCGCTCTCGCCTCGACAACGCTTCTTCTCCAGTTTTGGCGGCGGCCTTTCGTGCGGCTTCCAGCTTCTCCCACGCAGCCCGGATCTGCCGGGGCGAGAATTTCGAGAAATCGGGTTCTGCCCGCGTGCATTCGCCATGCAGGACTTCATTGGGGCCGTGGGCCCGGCCGTCATTGGCATTGGCATTGGCAAGTTCGGCGTGTTCTGCTGAAGCGTATAAGCGGACGGGCGCGAGGCCGCCCAGGCGATCGCGATCGAGATCCATGTAGATGAGGCCCTGTGCAATTCCGCCAACGATGTCGTCGGCAGTCCATCCGCCTGCATCTGCAACAAGTTGCTCGTAAGTGTTAATGCCGACACTGGAGAGGTGCCTGGCCAGCTTCTCGAATCCCGGCCCAGGACGCCATTTTTTTCGAAACCCCTTTCCGATAAAGAGGTAGTTCGCGGTTCGAACTGCTGAGAAGTCCGTGCTGACGAGAACCAAGTGTGGAATCCCCATCTTCTCTGCGGCCGACTGCGACGCAGGGTCGATGAAGTTTCCGCTCGAATCGCGGGCTAGTCGCGGATCATTCTCTGAGCTTCTCTTTTCGGCCGAATTGGCTTCTTTGCATTCGATAAGTATTGCTCGCCTATCGGGTAGCAGCACAAGGCAATCGGGAGTGGATGACGTAACCACTCGGCGTCCTGCGCGAGAACGATAGTCGAGTGGCAGCGGCTTCGGTTGCGGCCAGAGCTCGATATCGATCGGCGCGAAGTCGAGTTCTAAAAGCAGTAGAAATTCGACGGAAAGGCTTTCGGCCTCTTGCACGTAGCCCATCTTCTCGCCTGCGTAGCGTCCGGCGGAGTTATGCGGGCTTCGGCGAACGCGCCTAAATGGCGCCCCCTGGCGCGTCTCATCGATGTAGCGCCGACCATCATCGTTTGGGGCGTTGGCGGCATCGACGATTTTTTGAACGAGCGGGGATACAGCGCGCGAGCATCTTGCTCCAACGATATCGGCCATGATTTTCCTGGGTGTTGGACTGCCCTTCGTGCGGGCAAAAAGGTCCTTGACGGGTCCAGATTCACGGCCGATACTTTGCTTGCAAGAGCGGATCGGCAACGATTCCGGACCCGGAGCGGGAAACCGCTTCGGGTTTTTTGTTGGGCGCTAGAGTGGATTACTCTCCTTTAGTCGACGCCTTTCGGCAGGTGTAAGACAAGCAACCGCTTGGCAGAGCAACGTCGCTTTGACGCGCAGCCAACTCCGCAGCTAATCCCGTGAGGCTTCGCATGAAAGCATGGTCGCGCTGGCAAGCAGCCGTTGGTCGACTTTCCCAAGCCAAGTCGCCACGTCAAGCGTTCTTGCCATCCACGCTCTGCGCCCAGGCTCCTTGAAAATCGGCACCGGCAGCCTGTTCTGCTGAGCCGCCTGGCGAAAAGCCTGTGCGGACTGATATCCGAGCAAGTCGCGCAACTCCCGACCACTGACGAAGGGGCCACGGCTCTTGATGAATGCTTCTGCTGTTGATAGCGCCATCGATCTCATTCGGCAGCAATCATGTGCATCGATCGTATTTCGGCACGAACTACCGGACAAGGGTAAAAAGTCGGACGGATTTTTTACCTAGATAAAGCCGCCAAAATCCTGCATTAGTAGCCAGTATGAATAGCCAAGCAGTTCGTTCGCGCGGAAGCAGATGGCCTCGCTCAGTTGTCGTGTGCGCCGCGGCGGCAGTTCATGCCTGCTTGGCCGCCGCTTTCGGTGAGTGGAACGAACTCACGTGGGAAAGGGAAGTTGCTGGCGCTAGACCGAAGTCCTGGGAACCAACGGGTAAGTTCCGGCAGCTTCACGTTCCGAGAGGCGTGACGCTGAGGCAGATTCAGCACCGATTACCGAGTGCGGCGGTAACCCATTGGATCCATCATCCGCTTTGGTTGCTGCTCGCAAAGGAAATGGCGGACTACCAAACGGTCGACACCGCGCTCGAGTCCGTTGATGGACCCTCCAGAAAGCTGATTTGGGATTTCGAGTGCCAGCCCTTTACTGATCGAAGCCGGCTACGAACGCCTCCGACGCTGGAACTCCTCCATGCCCTATGGGAAGTTGGCGATGAGCACGCCCTGACTGCGATGGTAGCCCTGACGCTGGAGGCGCGAGCTGCTCGGCAGGCCAGCTTCATGCGATATGGGGCCGAGGGCATATGGCACATTCTCCCGCGTGTTCTTGCGAGGTCCCTTCCACTCCATGCGGGGTGGCCAGCGCTGCTAGATATCTTCTCGCAGCGAATCTGGACTTGTCCTGAGAATGTCTCAGTGTTTTACAAGTGGGTTCCGATCGATGTCAAAAAATTGAGTGAGCAGTTGTGGGGACTGCGTTTAGACGGCGATGTTGCGGCTGTCGCACCGCCCAGGCGCTATCTAGAGCACGTATGCCGGCAAGCCTCGTGTCGCCTCCCGATGGGCAAAGGCACCGCAACGCGAGCGATTAGCAAGATGCTTTTGCCTGGGTGAAGCTACGGGCGGTCAGTTCCCGAGCGAAATTGCCTCGCCAATCGGCAGAACGTCGCTGATGCGTTCGCCGTCGAAAAGGTACTGATACATCTTTGATGGCACGACATCGGTGATTGCCGGCGGCCGGAACAGCGCAACACACCATCCTCCCCTGGCGCGAACCGACGGATAGATCAGTCCATAGGCCTTCGCATCGCGCAGCTGCGCACCGACCTTGCGGCTCATCTGGTAGTCGTTGACATCAAGAGCTGCCTTGGGGAGCCGGCGACGTCCGTCCACGAGCTTCTGTGCCAGGCGACCCGCGTACTGTCGCATCTCGACGCGACACGGGCCTTCGCCTGTTAGCTTCAGAAAGATGGCGCGGTGATGCGCGGTCTCACGAATCGCGACTCTCTCGCTGTCACCACAGTAGTACACGCCGTAGCTGCCATCGGAGAATCGGGAGCCTGCCGGTGACGGATGCGTGAAGGCGCCCATTACGGTGGTTGCGCCGGGCCCAACAACCCAGTCCTCGGGGTCCACCAGGTGAAGCGCGCCGATGTCCGCACGCAACCGCTCATTGGTCCGAGCTTCGATCTCAAAGGCGATGTCCAGTTCATCGTGCGAAACCAGTCCGTCAAACACACCGACGGGTGGGAATCGCGATGGGATGATGCGGTAGGCAGTCTCGAACGGCGGCTTGATCGTGCGCAGGCCGTCGATCATCCGCGCCATCCGTCGAGATAACGCCGAACGTACTGAAGATCTTCCATGCGGCCGCGCAGCATGCGATCCAGTGCGGACTGACCGTCGAAGCCAGGCCCCTGGTTTGGGCGCTTGACCCAACCATCCGCCTGCGCATCGTCCATAAACAGGATGCGTAGGGCTTTGTGAATGCCGAGTAGGTAGCTCACCCGATCCAATGTGTCAGGTCCGAAGTCGGCTGCAATCGCGCCCTTGTCCGAGAGCTGGGCTTTCCAGCGCTGAATGGTTGAGCGCCCCACGCCGCCGAGCAGAACCGAAAGCTGGTCGTCGGTGAGGCCCCATAGGCGAGCAATGCCCAGCACGGCCTTGAATGCGACCGTAGTTTGTCGATCGCGGCTCGTCGTCTGGCGTGGGCGATGTGCGGTTGCTGATCCTGCCATGGTCGATCTCCGCCATGTCTCACATGGAGTAATCTATATCATATAAGATAATTCGGGGGCGTGGCTCGACTCGGAAATAGCTGGCACGTTGCGCGCATTGCCGAAGACAATGCGCCGTCGCCCTGTTGTTAGCTATCTTCTGAATGTCGAACGAATCCAGTGTGGAGAGGGATTCGGGCGCAGATAATCCTGACGCGAGCCTGCCCGCGGGAAAAGGCTCAAATTCTTGGATTGGCCAGGGCATGAGGACGCCCGGCAGGGCGAAGAAGGTTGTATCGGAAAAAGATGCTTGGGACGACACTGACCAGCAACGATCGAAAGCCCGAACCAGCTGGCCTGCTGAGCGGACTAGCACGCGTCGAGCCGCTCGACATGCGCCTACGTTTTGGCTCGAGGGCCGATGCTTCCCGCTATATCCGTGCGCTTACGAGCTTGGTCTTCGGGGCGAGCTTTGAGGTTACTGCGACGTTGACCACCGGGGCGTCACGCGAGGATCTTGGTGCCGACGAAATCGGCAGCTATCTCAAGCGTAATGCCATCGAAAAGCTGCGTTTCGATCTACGTCTAGGCGAGCTCGTGCCGCATGCCGAGCTATGGCTGCAGCCTTGCGAGCCTTGCTCGGTCTCCATCCGAGCGCCCTTCACGAGCGGCCCCACTGTTTCGCGTCTTTGGCTTCAAGCCGACCCTGATGTCGTGGAAGCAGTCACCGCGCTCATGCTCCCGACTAGCCGCGAGGGCCTCACGCTCGATGCCACCCACGCGTTCGTCGGGCTCGCGCTCCGATGCGGCGGCTTTGAGGGGGCCGAACTCGCCGGTGACCATCCGCTTACCTGGAGCACCTCGAAGTCGAGCGACGAAGCCCAGCCGGTGTGCAGTACTCTCAGCGACGCTGTCTGGAGCGCCAACAGACTGGTGCAGGGCGCCGCCCTATGGGTGACAGGCCTGCCATTGGCGCAGATGCCGCGAACCCCTGAGCCCGGTTGGTGGGAGCAGTACGACCTGCTCACCCGCAGCCCACGTGAGGCGCTGATCGAACTGCATGCACACCTCTCGGTGCACGTCGACGTACCCTTCACCTGGAGCATCGTCGACAAAACCGTCGCGCCCGAGGGCTCGTTCGCCGTACAGCCCGAAGCAAACGCTGTCGCGCGCTTAGTGCCGGAGGCCAACCGCGTCGTCATCGCGGTTGACCTGGATCAGCCTGCCTCACTGGTGGGCGAGATGCTCCTGCACCTCTGCGCGCATCTGGCGCTCGGTCACATTCGCCCCGGAGACACCTGGGGCCATTGGGACTCGCCCGACTCGTTGTCCTCGATACCGCATCGTCAATGGGACCGAGAAGCGCGCGCTTTCGTGGACACCCATTTCGCCCGCCCTACGCGCCGCGTCTCGTCGCTGGACGAGTGCACCCCGCGAGAGAAGGGGTGGCTAGTATTGCTCGACCACATCGGGCGCATGGTTGGCCAGCAGCGTACGCTGCACGCCGCAATAGAGCGCTACCAGGCCGCCGCCTATCAGCGCCAGGCTGCGCAGCGTCTCGTTGCCCAACTCGAGGAGTACGGCGGCTCGATGCTCTGCGACGGCGTCGGCCTAGGGAAAACCTACGTCGCCACCACCGTCGCCGTTCACTACGCGAATCAATGGCGCGACCAGCTCGCAAGCGCGAATTGCTCGGCCACCGAGGATCCGTTTCGCATCACGGTGCTCTCGCCAAATTCTGTGGTCAGCACGTGGTTGCGCGAGGCCATCGCACCACTCTCGGCACACGGTGTGCCGCTCGCCACCATCCGCGTCGTCTCCCACTCGAAGCTGTCGCGCATCTTGCCGTCCAGCGACATCCTTACGCGCCGCCCGGCGGGCATGAGCGACATGGAGCACCTGCTCCTGTCGGACCTCGTCGTCGTCGACGAGGCGCACAACTTCCGTTCCGTTGGCGCACGCCGCACCACGGTGCTACGCGATCTTCTTCGCTTGCAGCCACGCAAGGACCTGCGCCGCAAGGTTCTTCTGCTCACTGCTACGCCTGTGAACAACAGCCTGGAAGATTTGCGCCAACAGGCCGCGCTTATGTTCGGCAAGCCGCTTTTCTTCAACGACAACCTCACGCCCGAAAAGTATCGCGCACGCGTATTCAAGGACGTCGAGGAGCGTGTTGCGAAGGCAGCCAAGGGCAAGGGTGCGGCCGATGTAGCAGCGCTGCTTATCCACGGCGATGCCTCGGCGAAGTTCGCCTACGCACCCGATTTCCGCGACGACGTGCAGTTCGGCGTGCAGGTGCCCCGCGTCGGCGACTACCTCAAGGAGCAGGAGAAGCGGCTCACAGCGCAGCAGGCTTCCGTGCGCGCCGCAATACAAAGCGGCCAGCCGCCTGTCGAAGCTCCCGCGCGTATTGCGGGCGAGCTGCTCGACCGTATCGTGGTCCAGCGCTCACGCGCGCTCTGCAAGCAGATCGAGCGCGAGCAGGGCTCAGATGCGCGGCTTCTGTTCCGACCCGACGCCGCTACGCCCGAGAAGCTCGTCTACGAAGACGTCTACGACGATACGCGCGACGTGCTTGCTCGCTTCCTTCCGCTCTTCGAGACAGAAGGGGAGCCCACCGAGAAGGGCACGCCGCCACTGTCACTCAAAATCTACATGTGGGCGGACGTTCGTGACGGCATCCGCGACGCGGACAACGTGTCATCCGTCGTCGGTCTGCAACGTGTCCTGGTGCTCAAACGCCTCGAGTCGTCACCCGTCGCTTTCCTGATCACCCTGCTCCGTTTGTTGGCGCTGCACGCATATCGTCTGAAGCAGCTCGTCGAGCTGTGCCGCGAGTTGGGTGACAACAAACGCGAGAAGGCCCTCGCCGCCGAACTCGCAGACCTTGTCGACGCGGTCAGGCCTGTTGAACGAGAGCGCATCGACATGCTGCTCGCAGGCAGTGCCAAGACGAAGGTACGTCCGCCCGACCTCCTCGAGAGATGGAGTAAGGCGCACATGAGCGCGAAAGCGGCCGCCGATACTGACGATCCGCTACCACCTCAACTCGATCTTTTCGGCGAGCATGAGAAGACGACGGAGCGCAAGCAGCAGCTTGAGCGCTTGTGGGGCCTTCGCGACCATCTCACGCGTGACTTTGCCACGCTGCTTCGCGTCGCCCCAGGCCTTGCTGACATCATCTTCGGCCGCTTCGCACAGAGCGACTGGCCGCAGCGCTTCATCAACGGCGGGCAGCAGGTCGACTGGCCGAAGTCTGCGGCGTGGGCGATGCGCATCGTTACCGACGCCAAGCTGCAGCGCCTTGTGGCGCGGCTGCTACGTGCGCGCAGGGACGGCCAGAAGGCCATCGTTTTCTCTCAGTTCACCGATACGCTCGCCTACCTCGACTCTGTGTTGCGCGCTGCGCCGGTTCTCGAACGCAACGAGTGGAAGACCGTACTGCGCGAGTTGTCATCCGGTGCTGGGCACATCGTTTCGAAGGACGAGTTGCTCGATCTTATTGGACGAATCGCTGTCGTGAGCGGCGAGACCGAGGAGCGCGACGCAGTCATCCATGCATTTGCGCCGTTCTATCGGCTCGGACCATCGCGCCCGCGCTTGCCTGGGGCATCGGTGCTTGAACAGCAACAGATCGACACGCAGTGGATCAACGGCTGGAGGCAGGCGCTTATACAGCCCACTGACATTCTTCTTGCCACGGACGTCCTCGCCGAAGGTGTAAACCTCCAGGACGCGGCATTGCTAATCAATTTTGACGTTCACTGGAACCCAGTACGGATGATCCAGCGCGCGGGCCGCATTGATCGTCGCCTGAACCCCGCCATCGAGGAGGCGACGAGCTTCCCCGATCTCGAAGCGCTGGCGCACGAGCTCGCCGTCGCCCCGCCACGCTACTGGTGGCATGGGAACCAGGGTGCCGCGCCCATCACCGTGAACCTGCTCTTGCCCAACGAGCTTGAGGCTGAGCTGCAACTCCGTGAACGCATTGCCAACAAGACGCTCGCCATCGACTTCACCCTCGGTCTCGAACAGGGCACCGGCGCCGAGGCCGACTGGATGGCCGAGTACCGCTACCAAGGTATCTCGGCGCTCAACGCTTGGCAGGGCGACCGTGCCATCGAGCAGATCGCCGGCTACCAACAGCGCCTGCGCCGCAGAATGACCGAGCGGGGCATCCAGGCTGAGTGGCTAGCCGCGTGGAACGGCTGGTTGCGTGAGGCCGATGGGCGACCAGACGATCGGATCATCGCGTGGGCGAGCCTTGGGCGAAAGGGGGGCGAGGCGACGGAGTACACCCGTCAGCTTATGCCTCGCGTGCTTGACGGGATTCCACACTGGCTGTGGACAGCGGAGAAGCCGGTGGAGTGGAGCAAGAATTTCTGGCTCGTGCTCGATAGCAATGCGCACCCGGCCGCGACGCGTAAGGACCTTGGCTTCGCAGAAGATGCCTCACGTCCCGTCACAGCCGAGGACCTGCTGGTCGCCTCGCGTCGCATAGTCGATGGCGATGTTCTCCTTGAGGAGCTTGGCCGCGAGGTAGGCCGACCTTTCCAGCAGGGCGCCACGACCATCGCGGCCGGCGTCTTCAGCGAAGAGGACCGTCGCGCCATTCAGATCCGAGGATTCCGAATCCTTCAGTTGCGTCACGTCGATGCAGCGCCCGCCACCGTGATACCCAGCGAGGAAGCATGCTGACAAAGGATGAATTTATTCGCCACATTCTTGGCGAAGGCTCTCGCGCTAAAGCACCCGCGACGAAGGTCACAGGCCACATCGAGGGCTTTGACTTTGCCGACGACGTGCCGGACTTGGAGGCCGTCGAAGACACGCGCTTTGTGACACCGCTGCTCCAGGCGGGCTTCGGCGATGGCCAAGGCATTCCGCGCGCTACCGTTATTCGCAGTACCGACGCAGTCGCCCGCTATATCCCCGACGAGGTGCGGTACTGGCCAAAGACACCCACGCGCCCGCACCATACGCTGCTTATTGAGGCGAACCTCACCCACCGCGAGCTGCTGGCCATCCCGGCATTCAAGTCGCGTCAGTTCGCCTACCTCGACATCGCCGAAGACGCTGTCGCTCGTCTCGTCGCCGAGACGCTAGAGGGCTTCCAGCGAGGCGCCGAAGGTCTCGATGCCTCGGCCTTGAAGGGCCAGAAGCACGAGACTCTATGCGTCGTGTCGATCGTCGACGAGCGCGAAGGCCACGCTGGTCGCCTCGCGTGCTTCGGCACGTTCAATGCCAAGACCGAAGGGCTCGAGACCTTCTTCCTGACCGAGCACGCGCGCTTGTGGGACCGCGCTGATGCGCGTGAACGGCTGGGCCTCATCTACGAGAGGCAGTTCAAGAAGCTCGGCGAGAACTCTTGGCAGGAAGCCTTCACGACGACCGACGAGCGCAAGCAGGCCGAGAAGCTGCTCGAGGTCTGCACGAAGAAGAACGTCGCCGAGAAGGACGTTCAGGAGTCGATCCTCGACCTGCTTGACACCATCGCGCGCGGTTTCGGGCTGCGGAAGAAGGCCGACGCCGAGCGACGCCTACGCGCGTTCCCGCTGCCTGCAGACCACGACATCGGCATGACCTCGGAGGAGTTCGATAGCAGTTACGGCGGAACGAACCCGTTTAGCGGCGTCACGCTTCGCGACGACAATCGGCGCTTGCGCGGCTACATCGTCTACCCGCTCAAGACGAAGTCCGACGCCGAGAAACTGCGGCAGAACCTCCAAGAGCACAACCGGTTCCACAACGTCCTCGTCGTCTACCCTGACGCCACACAGGCGAGCATCGAACTCTGGCAGGGGCGCGAGCAGCTCACCGGGAGGCTTCGGAAGGGGCAGACACACAAGGACGCGGCCGACGTCGTGAACCTGCTCTCGCGCTTCTTCATCGTTAGCAACGCGAAGGTTCGAAACCCCTCGGAGCTCGCACAGGAACTCGCGCATCGCGCCCGTTTCTTGAGGCAGCTCGCCGTCAAGCAACTCAGGGATGAGCCGCAAAAGGGCCCGCTCCGCAGCTTGTACAACGCCTTCAAGGTCGCCCTGGTGCATGACCAGAAGGAGGACGAGTTCGCTGACGCCTTCGCTCAGACCATCACCTATGGCCTGTTGACCGCGCGCTGGCTGGGCAACGATCACCTGGCAGTGTCTGGCGAAGGGTTCACGCGCCGGAGCGCGCTCAAGTACCTCCCGGCAGCGAGCCCCTTCCTCAACGACCTCTTCAAGTCGGCGCTCTCGGTGAAGATCGACGAACAACGAGGCCGCCTGCTCTGGCTCGTCGACGACATTGCCGATCTCCTTGACCGCATCGACGTGACCTACGTCTTCGGCGCGGGCGACAGGGGCTCGGACGCGGCCACCGACCCCGTCATCCATTTCTACGAACCGTTCCTCGCAGCGTACGACAAGGACCTCAAGAACAAGCGCGGCGTCTTCTTCACGCCTCGGCCCGTCGTCTCGTACATCGTCCGCAGCGTTCACGAGATGCTGAAGAAGGAGTTCGGTCTCGAGGACGGACTCGCGTCGACTGACACTTGGGGAGATGTCTCGAAGCGCATCAATGGCCTCAAGCTTCCCAAGGGAACAAAGACTAGCGATCCCTTCGTGTGCATTCTTGACCCTGCGACGGGCACGGGAACGTTCCTCTACGAGTGCATCGAGGTCATCGAGCGAACGATGAAGGACCGCTGGTGCCGAGAACTCGGTGCCGAGTCTTGGAGCGACGAGCGCGTCATGAGTCTCTGGCGGGAGTATGTCGCCGCTGGGCTCTTGCCGCGAATGTATGGCTACGAGCTCATGATGGCGTCATACGCGGTCGCGCACCTCAAGCTCTCGTTCAAGTTCGCAGAAGCCGGCGCCGAACTCAGCGGAGGTGCGGCAAGCCGCCTACACGTCTACCTGACAAACAGCCTTGAGTCTACGTCGAGAGCACAGAGCGAACTCGAAGGCATCTCGCCCGCGCTCGCGTCAGAGGCGAGGGCTGTTGCACGCATCAAAGACGAGCGGCGCTTTACGGTCGTGATCGGCAACCCGCCGTACGCCAACTACTCGGCCAACTTGTCAGACGAGTCCCGGGCAATCGTGGACAAGTACCGAACGTTCGCCGGCGTGCCGATTCGAGAAAGGAATCAGCTCCAGTTCGAGCGCAACCTTCAGGATGACTTTGTGAAGTTCATCGCCATTGGCGAAGACGAGCTCCGAAGCAGTGATGTCGGAGTGCTTGGCTACATCACGAACGCGACGATGCTCGCGTCCGCGTCACTTCGTGGCATGCGGGAACATCTACTCGGAACCTTCAGCGAACTGTTCGAGCTTCATCTGCATGGAGGCGTCAACGAAATCGCCGAGGACTCTCGCAACGACCAAAACGTGTTCGATATCGCGCAGGCGGTAGGCATCCACGTCTACGTGCGCAGTGCCCGAAACATGAATAAAGAGGCACCCCGAGTCGTGCGCTTCGCCGAGTTGTGGGGGCCACGACCTGAGAAGTACGCATACCTCAGCTCTCATTCCGCCCCTACCACCGACTGGCGGCAGGTTGAGCCTGATCACGAGAACCGCGCGTTCGTGCCTCAGGACGGCATGGCAAGCTTGGAGTCCCTCCGACTCGACAACGTCTTCGTGCGCTTCGGGGCCGGAATCAAGACCAACCGAGACTCGGTGGCCATCGCCTTCCGAAAGGATGATCTCCTCGACGCTGTTAGGGAGTTCGACTCGAAACTTACCGGCCGCAACGCCAACGATTGCGTGCGTCCGATCTTGTACCGCCCCTTCGATAAGCGGGTGATCTTCTATCACGAAGATGTCGTTGCGAGCCGGTCGCTTCCTACGATGCAGCATGTGCTGGCGGGGGCGAACATTGGTCTCATTGCGTCGAGCACCTGGACTTCACCCGAACGATTCAGCGTCAACGTTTCACGTGTGATGGTCGAGATGAAGACGGGGACGCATGATCGCGGAACCACCTTCTTCCCCCTCTATCGATACGAGAGCATTCTCGGCGGTCGGGCACAGAAGGCGTCGAATCTACAGGCTGGATTTCGGGCGCAATGGGAGGGCTTCACCAAGACCCGACTTGTTGCCGAGGAGCGGGGCGACCTGAAGCAGACGACGGGTCCTGAGGACGTCCTCTACTGGATCTACGGCCTGAGCCATTCGTTGGAGTACCGGCGCCGACATCGGGCAGCGTTGGCACAGGGTTTCCCGATCCTGCTTTTCCCGCGAACGGGGCGTCTGCTGACGGAGCTTTCGGGGATCGGGAAGCGTCTCGCTTCGATTCATCTCTTTGAGGAATCTCCTGCCAGCGCTCCTGGGTCGTACGTCGGCAGTCGGAATCATGAAGTGGAGAAGATCGCTCACGCGAACGCCACCATTTGGATCGACAAGAAGCGGACGTGTGGGTTCGCAGGTGTCGCGGACGACGTGTGGGCACTCCACATCGGCGGCTACCCAGTCTGCGAAAAGTGGCTCAAGGACCGGAAGGGGCGGTCTCTGTCGAAGGACGAGATCGACCACTATCTGCAGCTCATTGGGGTTCTCAATGAGACGCTCCATCTGATGAAGCAGACCGACCTGATCATCGAGAAGCACGGGGGATGGCCCGGTGCGTTCGTCACGAAGGCGAGCGCGTCATGAGCGAGCCGAAGGCGTGGGCGATCGACATCAGCCTCGTGACTGACTTCGCGTCGGACGCGGTCGGCCCCATGCAGCTCTCGCTGCCCTCTGGCCTCCATCTCGAAACCGACGTGCTCGTCGCCCTCATGGACATGGGCCGCTGCTGTGGACTCGGGATGGTTCGCGACGAGGCTCTGGTCGTCCAGCCCGTGAGCTTCGAGCCGAACCTGCTCGTCAGCCCGCAGTACGAGCCAAAGGAGCTGCAGGCCGAGGACCGCGCCAAGCTCTTCGGAAACGACGAGGCCCACCTTCGCCGGATCCTTGGCTCCATGTCCGTCGCTCCGACGGCGCACGCCGTCGCGTCCCAGCCGACGGCTGTCGCGATGAGCCCCCGCTACTGGAAGGTCGCGCCCGGCCGGAACGGCATCGCCTGGCCCGAGTGGCGGCAGCGAGGCATCGCGGCCATCGGCTGGCCCGACCTCGGCGACATCTCCACGCTGTCCGAGACCGATTTCCAAATGATAGCAAGCGAGAAGTACGGAAAGGCCAAGATCAACGAAGGGCCCTACCAAGTGTGGCGTTTTCGTTCGATCAAACCGGGCGACCGTGTCGTTGCCAATAACGGAACGCAGGAGGTTCTTGGTGTCGGTACGGTGATGGGCGGCTATCAGTACAAGCCTGGCAATCACATGGTTGAGGGAAGCGACTATCCGCACCAACTCAACGTGAGATGGGACAACACGACGGCTCGTGAGGTAAATGAAGGAGGATGGCGAAAGACTCTACTGGAACTTTCTCGGGAAAAATTCGAGTCTCTTTCAGGAATTGCAGGGACTGAGCCGTACTTGCTGACGAGCCCGAGCAACATCATCCTCTACGGTCCGCCCGGCACCGGGAAAACGTACAACGTGCGAAGGCGCGCGCTCGAGCTGCTAGGCGACGCGACAGCTGCCGACGCGCCGAGCGACCACGTGCAGGCCGAGTGGGAGCGACTGCGACTGGCTGGGCAGATCGTCTTCTGCACGTTCCACCAGGCCTTCGCCTATGAAGAGTTCGTGGAAGGTCTGCGCGCCATCACTGACGAGGAAGGCGACGTCCACTACCGGGTCGAGCCCGGCATTTTCAAGCGCGTCGCCGCCACCGCGGCACAGCAGCGCAAGAACGCCTTCGTCCTCGTCATCGATGAGATCAACCGTGCCAATATCGCGCGCGTCTTCGGCGAGCTGATCACGTTGCTCGAACCCGACAAGCGGCTCGGCAATCCGAACGAGCTGCGCGTGCAGCTCCCGTCGTCGAAGGAGTGGTTCGGCGTGCCTCCGAACCTGCACGTCGTCGGCACCATGAACACCGCCGACCGATCCATCGCGCTGATGGACGTGGCGCTGCGCCGCCGGTTTACCTTCGAGGAGATGATGCCCGACGCGGAGGCGCTGAACGACGCGCTCGCCGAGGCGAACGTCGATGAGACGCTGCGCACGCTCGTCGTCGCGGTTTTCACGAAGCTCAACGAACGCCTGCGCTATCTCTATGACCGCGAGCACCAGATCGGCCACGCCTACTTGATTGGCGTGCGCTCTCTCGATGGTCTGCGTGCCGTCTTCTCTGATCGTATCCTCCCGCTCTTGCAGGAGTACTTCTACGGCCAGTGGGATAAGGTCGCACTCGCACTCGGCTATCCGATCAAGGCCGACGGCACGCCGAAGGAGGTGCGCGGCACCGAGCACGCGAGCGGTACCTTTCTCACCACGCAGCAGCTCTACGAGAAGAGCGTGCTCGGCTTCGATCATGACGAGTACGTCGACCAGGTCGCTTGGGACGTGCATCCGGCCTTCCGCCCGCGCGGCAAGGCCGCCGATGCCTGGCTTCGCCAAGCCTTCGACGAGCTGCTGGGGGCAAAGGTCACCTGATGCTGCGCGTAACCGTCCTCGAGCGTGGCCGCGTCGTGCGGTCTGACTCCGACGCCGACAGCGTCGAGCTCGGGACGCCTTCGCGCCGCGTGCTGCCCCAGCGCCTCTACGACCGGCTATATCGCCGCGAGGGCGCACGCGAGGACCGAGGAGAGGCTCCGGTGTTCAGCTGGCGTCGTAACCACTGCCTCGTCGGACCTTGGGTCGGCGTGATGCAGATCCCCGGCTTGCAACTCGAGATCCTGCCGAAGACTCACGAGAGCGCAACGCAAGACAGCGACCAGGAGGTTCGGGACATCCGCAGCAATCTGATGGAGATGCTGCTGCGCGGTGGTCTTGGAGCGGTACGGGCGCGCGGCATCGCCGATCTTGCGCTCAAGCGCGGCAACCTTCATGACCAGCTCGTCGATGCCTTCCTTGAGCGCACACTGTTCGAGCTGCGGCGTGGCCTTGATCGAGGTTACGCCACCGAAGAAGACAACCTCCCGACCCTGCGAGGCAAACTCGTGCTCTCGCGGCACGTGGCCATGAACGCTACGCAGAAGGGGCGTTTCTACTGCCGCCACGACGTGCTTACCGAGGCCACGCAGATCTCCGTGCGTCTCAAGCAGGCATGTCGCGTACTTGCCGGGCGCGCGTTGCCCGTAACCTTGTTGGTGAAGTGCAAGCAAGTGCTCGCGCTGCTCGACGACGTGCCCGACCTGCCATTCCGTCACCGCGAACCCGACCCGGTGTTCACGCGTCAGAACGAGCGCTTCTCTGACATCTTTGGCTTCTCCTGCATGCTGCTCGAAGGTCAGGCCCCGAACTCCAAGAGCGGCGAGGTCGAAACCTTCTCGCTGCTCTTCGATATGGAACAGGTGTTCGAGTGCTACATCGCTGCGCTCCTGACCTCCGATGTCATGCCCCTGTTCAGTGACATAAGCCTCTACTCGCAAGCCAAGGCTCACCGGCACAACCTCTATCTCGATGGGCAGGATAAGGTTCTGAGCATGGAACCAGACCTCTTGTTCATCCACGAGATGGAAGGCAAAAAGGGAACGCTCATCGTCGATACGAAGTGGAAGCGCCTCTCCGAAGAAAAGGGTGGCCGTCCGAGCCGGGCGGACCTCTACCAGCTCTACGCCTATCTTCACCGCTACGACTGCCAGCGCTCATTCTTGCTGTATCCGATGGCAGCAGGTGTGCTCGCACGCGACCTTAAGGCGCTCGCACGCCACGCGGGAGATCACGTGGGCACCGTCGGCGTGCGCTTCGTCGACCTGAACCGGAAGCTCTGGACTCGTGAAGGCAAGAGGGAATTGGTCGACGAGCTCGCTGTTATTGTCCGAGAGGGCCTGGGTCTCGCAATGGCGCCCACTGCAGAGGTCACTGCGTGACCCGCTCTTCCTTTGACGCTCTCGTCGCGCGCCTCGCGGGGTCTCCTGTGACCTTCAGTGAGCGCGAGTTGTTGGAGCCCTCGCACTGGATTCTCGGCGAGGACGCACGCCTGCGCGAGGACCTGCGCTTCCGTGAGACGCCCTGGGGGCGCTGGATGCTTGCCGAGGACCTTATCGCGAACGATGCAGTGTATCGCTGGCTGCACGCCGAACGTCGAGGCTCGGTAGTACTCGAAGCCGCAATCAGTCGAGCGAGCGAAGTATTTGGGCGTCGCTGCGTTCTGTGTGTCGATGACCCTCGCTTTGTCTTGAGTCGTGGCGAACTGCGTCTTTCAGCGAGCGAGTTGTCGCACAAGCCGTTGATCGAAAGCGAAGTGGGTGAGCTGGAGAAATACACCACTCATCTTCCCCTCTACAGTTTGAAGGCGATTGCGGCATCAGAGCCGGCGGGAGAATGGGGCGAGAGAGCGCAAGAGCAAGCTGCGGAAGTTCTTGGGTGGATTCGGCTGACGGTCCCGGGTCGGCAGGCCAACGAGCGGTTGTTTGTGGCTGAAATTGAAGGCCACAGCATGGACAACGGCAAGAGTGGACTTGTTGATGGGGGTTATGCGGTTTTTGAGTTGTGGCCCTCTGGGACCAAGCAAAATCTGAACGTGCTGGTTCGCGGCTCGTTCCACGATCCCGAAACGGGGAGTTACGCCGTAAAAAAGTACGTTGCTGACCAGCGTGATGCCGATGGTCAGCACCATAAGATCACTTTGGTATCGCTGAGCCCCGACAAAACGCGGTACCCGGACATCGATCTTCCGGTAAACGACGACGCCGTGATGGTGGTTGCCAAAGTAGTGCGAGCATTACTTCCGGACGACTATGAGCGGCGACCGAAAGACAAGCGGCGTGCGGGGCGCCGCAAACTGAACAGCGACGAGCAGGCTATACGTCTCGGTCGGCGGGTGGAGTCTTTCTTTGAAGGCGCGGTGTCCGACGCGGACGACGAGGAAACGAGTACGACGACGGGCGCCGGCTGGCAGACGCGACTCGTGTGCCTGGACCTTGCCGCCGGCGGTCTCCAACTCGAAGTTGGCCCGCTCGATGGCTTGCCGGCCTTCGTCAAGAAGCTCCGTGTCTTCGGCACCGAGTGGGATGCTGTCGTCCTGGCCGCTAATGCAAAGACACGCCCGACACGCACCCAGGTACACCCTGCGACAGGGCCTTGGCACTGGGAGGCCGTGGGCTTTGAGGATGAGCACGAATTAGGCGTCGACAAGCTCTCACTTGATGCTGTTGATGCTACGGCTCCGATCGTGTTCCGCGTCGATGCCGATGGCGTGGGGCATCACGTCAAGACCACGACGCTCGCTCTCGGCCAGCTTTACCGGCTGCTGCTCCCTCCGAACATTGGTTCCGACTTCGGTGCCGAGCAGGCCGACGGTTGGCGCATCTGGTCGCTCGATCTGGCCGTGCAGCTCTCGCCCGCGACACGACAGGCACTCACAGCCCTCGGGCTTGAGGTAGGCGAGGCGTGGCCGCGCATCGAATGGGCGCTCGCACCGGCGAGTGCATGGCGAACCAACGCACGCGGCGACAGCTATCCCGTGTTCGAAGCAGGTGCCGAGTTGCTGGTCCATGTGAGCGGCATTTCGGCGGACGAAGGTGACGAAGCCTTGCTGTTCCTCCACGGTCCTGTCGGCACGGCACGATTGCCGCTGTTGTCTAACGGGATCGTCTCTCTTGGTGCGCCCACCTCCGGACGATGGGCGTGCGCGCTCCTGCATTCGTGCACCAGGGTGCCGTCAACGACTGTGTTCTTCGAAGTCGCCAGGGAAGTGCTCGATGAAATCTCCGGGGCACATTCGGCTGTTGCCCACAGCGGAGCGGCTTCACTCGAAGCGACGGCGCCGCCTGGCTGGCCCGTCAAGGTTCACTGGCGCGTCTTTTCCGCTGATCAGGAGACGTTGGCAACTCTGCATAGCAACCAAGACGGCACGGTGCCGGCTGAAGACGTTGCAGAGCTCATAGCGGCCCGTGCTGCACGCACTCGCATCGCCGACCTCATCGTAGACTTCGGCGAACTGGGGTACCGTGTGCTTCCCCACGACGGCCGTGCGCCCTTGAAGCAGGTGCGTGAGCAACTTGCGGCGCTGTGGCAGCAGCGATCCGACCTCGTGCAGAGTCGCAAGGGCGCTTGGCTTCAGCTCAGGAAGCCGTGGTTCGAGCCAGTAACTGAACTCTTCGGCTACGGCCTTGGGGAAGTGACGCTGCTGGACGATATCGAGACTCCGCACGATCTCGCCGCATGGGGTCTCACGGTTGATGAGCGAACTACGGGTGGCATCACGCGATCGACATCGCGCGTGCTCGTGCTTACCGTGGACATCGACGCCGTCTTGCATGAGAACCGGGCGTGGATTGATAGCGCGTGCTCGGCGGCGAAGGTGCGCGACGCAATTGTCACCGATGGCGTGCGCTGGACCACGCACCGCAAAGGTAGTCAGCAGCTGAAGCAGAAAGTGTGGAGCCTGGATGACGCCATCAGCGCTGGCAGCATTGACGAGATGCTTGGCGATCTTGCGGAAGGTTTGTAATGGCTCCCTCGAACTATGCTGCAATTTGCGACGAGAACCGAACGCGATACGGCACTGATATCAGCCGCATCGGGCCAATGTTGCTCGCCAACCGCTACGACGACCGTACGCACTTCATCTTCGAGTTGCTCCAGAACGCCGAGGACGCGCTCGGTAGACGCAGCGAAGCGGGCGGGCCGCGGAGCGTTAGCTTCACGCTGTCACCTGGAAGGCTGAAGCTCTCGCATTTCGGAAGGCCGTTCGACGAGGCAGACGTTCGCGGCGTATGCGGCATTGCGCAGAGCACGAAAGACCAATACTCCATTGGTCGTTTCGGTATTGGCTTCAAGTCGGTCTACGCGTTTACGGATCTTCCCGAGATTCACTCGGGCGACGAGGACTTCTCCGTCGAGAACTACGTACAGCCGAAGGCGGCGGCAGCGTTAGCGCGTACCGCAGGCGAGACCCAGATCATTTTGCCTCTCAAGTCTGACGACAGCAGCGCGGAGCAGGAGATTACTAACGGCTTTCAGCACCTTGGCCCTGGCGCGCTGCTTTTCCTTCGTCACATCGACGAGATCAACTGGAGCGTCGAGGGCGGCGCGTCCGGCGTCTACATGCGGGGCGCCTCGGAAGCTCTTGCCTCCAACGCACACAGAATCAAGGTGATTGGCCAGGAAACCGGCAAGCCCGATGTTGACCAGAACTGGCTGGTATTCCACCGCGACGTGTCCTCAACCACCAGAGAGAAGGTTGGTCGCGTTGAGATCGCCTTCTCGCTGATCCCTACCCAGGACGCGCCTGGGCGATGGGCGGTGCAGCCACTCGCGGTGTCGCATCTCGTGGTGTTTTTCCCCACGGTCGTCTCGACGAACCTCGGCTTCCTCGTACAGGGGCCTTATCGCACAACGCCCAGCCGCGACAATATTCCGCGCAATGATCCGTGGAACCAGCAGCTCGTTCAGGAGACGGCCGACCTGCTGGTGGAGGCCGTGCGCTGGCTTCGCGACAACGGGATGCTCGACGCCTCCGCGCTCCGTTGCCTCCCGACAGACCGAACCAAATTCCCGGAGGGTGCGATGTTCGCGCCGCTTTTTGAGGCAGTCCGCGAGGCCTTCTTGGAAGAAGCCCTGCTCCCACGCTTCGACGGCGGCCACGTTACAGCGACACAAGCGAGGCTGGCGCGCACGCAGGAGCTGCGAGAGCTGTTCAGCATCGGGCAGCTCGAGGGGCTGTTCGACGCCGAAGGCTGCGCATGGCTCACCGGCGACATCACGCAGGACCGCGCACCTGAGCTTCGTCGGTATCTACTGCAGGAGCTCCAGGTTCCGGAGATCACGCCTGAAACGATCGTCGTGAAGCTGGACAAGGCATTCCTCGAGGTCCAGTCCGACAAGTGGCTGACGCGCCTCTATGTCTTCTTAGGTGGGCAGAAGGCAATCGCTGGTCGCGTCAGCATGCTCCCCT
Organism: Hydrocarboniphaga sp. FW305-C-57; assembly: GCF_058783045.1. Lineage (NCBI taxonomy): Bacteria > Pseudomonadati > Pseudomonadota > Gammaproteobacteria > Nevskiales > Nevskiaceae > Hydrocarboniphaga > Hydrocarboniphaga sp. FW305-C-57. Next base: position 630,149 of record NZ_JBYSYG010000002.1, read on the forward strand.
TGGTTCGCCTCAAGGACGGGAAGCACGTCGTCGCCCGCGAGAACGGGAAGTCGAACGCGTTTCTTCCCAGCGACATCGAGACCAGCTTCCCAACTGTCCATCGCAACGTTTGTGGGTATCCAGAGGCGCGGGCCTTCCTCGTGTCGCTCGGACTGACGGCGCCTGACCCGGTCGACGACGTAGTGTGGAATGTACTGCCCAAGTACCGAGCGTCTGAAGTTGATGGGGACAAGGGGGCCTACACAACTGACATAGAGCGTATACGAACCGCCTTCAATACAGACTCAAAGGCGCAGCGCGAGAAGTTGCTTGTAGCGTTGCGAGAGACTCCGTTTCTGATGGTTGTCGATTGCGGCGATGGGAAGGACAACGTATCCAAGCCCGGCGAGGTTTACATCGCGACGGACAGGCTGAAGGCGTTGTTTGCCGGTGTTCCTGATGTATTCATCGTCGATGACAATTATGAATGTCTTCGCGGTGAGGCCGTGCGTGAGCTTTTGGAGGCGTGTGGCGCGCTGAGGTACCCACGCCCAGTTCAGGCTTCGAATACTCTGACGTGGGAAGAGCGTCGCGACCTCCGACGTCAAAGTGGGCACGAGGAAACCTCGGGGCAGAACGATGTCGTTATCGATTGGGAACTGCTGGGCTTCGAAGCGCTACTCGATCTGCTGCCGACGCTTTCGCAGGAGCAGCGCGTCGAGCGCGCGCGTCTGCTGTGGGAATCCTTGGGCGACCTCGAGGAGCGACGGGGGCGAGGCTTGTTCGATGGCTCCTACACCTGGACGCATTACGGCCAGCGCAAGGCACCGCCATTCCCGGCTGCATTCGTCCGTCGCCTCGCCAAGGAGGCGTGGGTACCCGATGCCAGCGCCGATCTGGTGCGTCCGGCGCTCGTGACGTTCGAGAGTCTCGGCTGGAAATCGAACCCGTTCCTCCAAAGCAAGATTGCGTTTAAGCCGCCGATCATCGACCAGCTCGCGAAGGAAGCAGGAATCGAGCCGGCTGCACTCGACCTGCTACGAAAGCTCGGAATCACAAGCGTCGCAGACCTGGCCCGCATCGGCATCGCCAACAAGCCTGCGGCTTCGCCGCCTGATGAAGCGGCAACCGATGACGACGGTACTGCAGACGACGGCGCGGAAATGGAAGCTGACGAGGAAGCCCGCGATGGTGCTGGCGGGGCTGAGGATGTTGGCGAGGCTGACGACTCCTCGAACGCCGACAAGGCCATGCCATCAGACGACAACGACACGCCCGACCTGAGCGTGGCCGGCGCTGATGAGCCGACGACTAACGACAACAAAGGAGAAAGCGCCGCCGCAGAGCCGACCGAGCCGCGTGCTAACGGTGCTCGTGGTCCTCGCCCAACCACCGGCGAGGACCGCCCAGAACGATCCGCATGCCCGGGTCAACGCAACATCGCCGGCCAAGCGGGGCTCGACGAACAGGCGAAGCGCCTCGAGCGTCGCGTGGCGTCGTTCTTTGACGGCACAGCGCCTGGCGGCGACGACGAAGAAGTGACCGCAATAGAGCGGAAGACGAAGCTCGTATGCCTCGACGTCGATGCGGGCGGTCTGCAACTCGAGATCGGCCCGCTTGATGGTCTGCCGACCTTCGTCAAGAAGCTCCGCGTCGTCGGAACCGAGTGGGAAGCCCTCGTGCTTGCGGCGAATGCGAAGCTGCGGCCGACGCGCGTGTCGGTACTGCCTGGAACCGGTCCGTGGCGGTGGGAGGCCGTGGGCTTCGAGGACGAGCAAGATCTCAGCCTCGACCAGCTCGCCCTCAGCGCAGTCGACGTCACGACACCGCGCGTGTTCCGCGTCGACGCAGACGGCGTGGGCCAGTCCATCGTGAGCACTACACTCTCTCTCGGGCAGTCTTATCGGCTGCTGCTCCCGCCCAAGGTTGGTGGAGACGACCTAGGCACCGAGCTGGGTGACGGCTGGCGCATCTGGTCTCTCGACCTCGCGGCGCAGCGCTCGCAGGCGATGAGCGCCGCGTTGACGGCCCTCGGCATTGACATCGGCAAAGCATCGCCCCGCCTTGAGTGGGCCCTGACCTCTGCTTCAGCGTGGCGCACCAATGCTCGCGGCGACACCTATCCGGTGTTCGACGAGGGGATAGAGCTGCTCGTGAACGCGAACGGCGTCGCCCTCGAAGACGGTGGCGAGGCCATGCTGTTTCTCCACGGCCCCGCACGGACGGAACGCCTGCCTCTCTCGGCAAGTGGGCTGGTCTCTCTCGGCAAACCCACGGTGGGGCGGTGGGCCTGCGCGCTGCTGCATTCACAGACCAACGTGCAGACCGCAACGCTGATCTTCGAGGTCGCTCAGAGCGTGACAGAGTACGTCAGCGCAGCGTGGACGACGGGCATGCCGAACGGGCTGGCGTCGCTCGAAGCGATGGCCCCGCCTGGTTGGCCAATCGCCGTGCGCTGGGGCAGCCTCGCCGCTCACCAGGAGACGATCGCGACGATCTACGGCGGCGACGACAGGACTGTGTCCTTCGAGGACGTCCATCCGCTTCTCGAGGCCCGTGGTGCACGAGCATCTGCCGCAGATCTCGTGATCGACTTCCGCGAGCTGGGTCGCCGATTGATCCCTATTGACGGCCGCGCCTCGCTGGAAGAGGTTCGCGCACAGCTCATCGCGCTCTGGCAACAGCGCTCCGAACGCGTGCAGACACTTAAGGGGATGTGGTTGCAGCTCATGCCTATGTGGTTCGAGCCGACGGTGACGCGCCTCGGATATGGCGTCGATTCGCTCGCCATACCCGACGTTGCAGATGTGCCGCACGACCTCGCCGCGTGGGTGCTCACCATCGACGAGCGGACAGACGGAAGCATCACGCGGTCCCCGTCACGTCTGCTCGCGCTCACGACCGACGTTGACAGCGTGATGCGCGACCACCGCGAGTGGATCGACAACGCCTGCACGGCCGCGAGAGTGCGCGACGCGATCGTCACCGATGGCACCCGCTGGGCCACGCACCGCAAGGGCGACCGCCAACTCCGGCGGCGCGAGTGGTCGTTCGACCACGCGATCAATCTCGTCAGCGTGGACGACATGCTGAACGACCTCACGGAGGGTTTGTGATGACGCTCTCGCATGTCACGCTCGAAGAAGCAGTGAAGCGGCTCACCCAGAGCCAAGCTGGCGCCCCGGACTCCATCGAAGCGCTCTGCGATCTCGTGCGCGCTGAGGTTCATGCCCGGAAGCACGCACCGCGCGCGGCGACACTTTCTCGTGTCGCACGACTGCTCGCCCCTGCCCTCACCCTCGATGAGCAGCGCCTCGATGAGGTGTGCGATGCGCTTGAGCGAGAGGGTGATGTGATGCTCAACCCAGGCGGCATCCTCTACGCAACGCCCACACGCGTGGTTGCCATCGAGAAAAGCGCGCGTGTCTTTAGCAGTCTTCCAACGCGCGTTCTTGCAAAGGCGCTCGGTCGAGACATCTCCGCGAAGGGTGCTTCGCGCACAACCACCTCGATCGACGGGCTCACCGAAGCCGTCGCCAAGGTAAGCGGCGTGATGGTCCCGCCCGAAGCGTGGGCTGGGCTCGACCGCTCACCGAACGCCGACGCGGCTTTCTTGGATAAGCTTGACCAGAGGCTCGAATGGCAGGCGCTTGGCGGGGGCTCGCTCGAGAAAGATGGGGAGCTCGAATGGCGCGCCTGGCAGGCCGCGCCGGAAGGGGCGCGCTGGCGGCGCAGCAATCAAGGCCAGCTCTGGTGGGCGCGCACGCGCTTTGGTGGCCACTATCGCGCGTGGACGGCGGGCGCATCTCCCGCGACGAGCCCATTTGTCCCGCTGAGCCCAGACGACGCCGACCGCGCCCGCTTCGCGCTCTCGCGAAAGGTCAAAGCGGCTTCGACCCTGCGCGTCGAACGCTCCGGTAAGAATGCAATTCTTGAAGTTCCCGGTTGGTTGCCGTACCCAGAGTACCGATGGCTCTCGCTGCACGCGGTCGCCGTCGCTGAGAGCAAGGGCATGCGCTGGGAGATCTTCACGGACAATGAAGACCAGATCACGAAGCTGCTGGGCGAGCGTCTTGGTCTCATCGTGGAGGCCACGTGACACGACGACAACTCACAATCAAACCGAGCTGCATGCGTGAGATCGCAATGTTCCCCTCAGACCGCGCCGCGCTGCTCTGGGACAAGATCGACGCGCTCGTCTCCGACCCGCTTCCCGATGGGAAGGTAAAGAAGAAGCTCAAAGGCGCCGACGGCGTCTATCGCATGCGCGTGACCGACCACCGCGTGTTCTATCGCTTCGGCGAAGACTGGATCAGCCTGCTCGGCATCAGGCGGCGTGCCGAAGACACCTACGACGGCGTGCCCGACGAGACCGCTGACGCCCCGGCTCCTGACGACGGCGACGACAACCTCGATGCGCTCATTGCGGCCGCGCAGCCGAAGGTCTTTCAGTTCAAGACGACCGCGCCCGAGACGATGTTGCCCGAACCCATCACGCAGGTGCTGCTGCGTGAGCTCGGTGTCCCCGTCTCGGCGGTGCCGACTCTGTTGCGCTGCAAGACGGAAGAAGCGCTGCTCGAAGCCCCAGTGCCTCCCGAGGTTCTCAGCCGCGTTGTCGACCGCCTCTTCCCGCCGACCATCGAGCGACTCGACCAGCAGCCCGATCTTGTGGTGGCGTCTACGAAGGACCTCGTTCGTTTCAAGGAGGGCGATCTCCTCGGTTTCCTGCTGCGGCTCGACGATGACCAGCTCAAGCTGACCCAGTGGGCGATGAAGGGCCCGACGATGGTTCGCGGCGGTGCGGGCACCGGCAAGAGTACCGTCGCCCTCTATCGGGTGAAGGCGCTGCTCGAACGGCCCGGTGCGACTGGCGCCGAGCGCGTGCTGTTCACGACCTACACGCGCTCGTTGCTCACTGTGACGCAGCAGCTCCTCGAACAGCTCCTGTCGCCTGAGCAGATGAAGCGCGTCGACGTCGCGACGTGCGATCAGATCGCGTGGCGCGTCGTCGGAAAGGTTCGCAAGGTCGGTCAGCTCGAATCCGACAAGGAAGCGCTCAAGCGGCTGGCCAAGCTCCGTGCAACGCACGCGTCCGGGGGCTCCGCGTTCGAAGCGAGGCTGCGCGCGCGGGCGCTGGAGCGTCTGAGCGATGTGTGGCTCCTCGAAGAGTTCGAGTGGATCATCGAGGGACGCGGATTGACGAATCTCTCCGAGTACCAGGCGGCGCCGCGTCCAGGTCGAGGGCTGCCGCTTAATGAACGTGCTCGCGCGGCTGTTTGGGAGTTGTACGAGGCGTTCAGCAGGGGTGCGGGTGAGCGGTATCCGGCGCTGCGGCGGGAGGCACTGAAGCTCCTCGCCGAGGACGCGAAGGCGGCCCGCTACGACTACGTCGTTGTCGATGAGGCGCAGGACCTGAGCCCCGTATCGCTCGCGCTGATGGCCGAGGTTTGCAAGACCGCCGAAGGTCTGTTCTTCGCCGCCGACAACAAGCAGTCGCTCTATTCACGCAACTACACTTGGAGCTCGGCGCACCCGCGTCTCCAGTTCCGAGGGCGCACGGCGCTACTCTCGCGCAACTACCGCTCGACGCGCGAGATCGACCGCGCCGCCTTCTCTGTGCTCGTGGCCGGTGAAGGCGAGGAACTGATGGCCTCGAATAGTGTCCACGAAGGACCACTTCCAGTGCTGGTGCGTGACATCGCTGCCGACAAGCAGGCCGAGTGGATTGCGCGTTTCGTCCGGCAGATGGCGCGTCACCTTCACCTGAAGTCGAGCGCCGCCGCCGTTCTTGTTCCCGTCGCAGCCGCCGGTGAAACGCTGGCCATCGAGCTTCAAGCGCAGGGCATCCAGGCTCGCTTCTTCCCTGGCCGCGATCTCGACCTCAAGGCCGACGTCGTGCGCGTGCTGACGCTGCACGCGGCGAAGGGCTTGGAGTTTCCCATCGTTATCGTCGCGGGCCTCGACAGCGGTAGCTGGCCCGTACCGGAGGACTTCGAGGAGCCGGATCTTTTCGCCGAGCGCGCACGCCACGAGCGGCGTGTGCTCTATGTCGGGCTCACCCGTGCGATGCGCGGGTTGATGCTGATTTCGCCCCAAGGATGTCGGCATCCCGCGGTCGCCAATCTTGACCTCAGCCACTGGCACGTGGAGAGCGCCGTATGAGCAATGTGAAACTCCACAACTATGCCGACGAAGGTCGGCTCGTCGACGTGGACATTGTCGGGTTTCTCCGCAAAAAACTCGACAAAGGCGACAAGCTCGACTTCACGAACATCGTCGAAGTAGCCGACGCTGTGGTCGACGCACTCTTCGATGGCTGGTCGCCGGAGCAAGTTGCGGAGGTCATTGCGGAGCTGAGTCCGGCCGCCGACAAGGCGCTCGCTAAGTGGTCTGATCGAGCGGGCGGCAAGGTCACGAAGGCAGAGAAGACCACGCGCAAGGCCACGGTGCGGAGGCCCGCGCAGTTGACGCGCTCTCCTTCGGTCCTCGAGCGCGACCCCACGGGCGACGAACGTTTCACGCCCACGCGCCTCGTGGGCCGCCTCCAGAAGGCTCTGCAGGGCTACATCGAGAGCGCTTACCCGCTAAACGATCCGACGCTGGTTCGCTCACGTCGCCGCCTGCTCGAAGAAGCAGCAGGCGGCCACCTGCTCGCGCAGGAGCCCTACATCGAGACCACCACGCGCTACGCGACGTCAAAGGCGACATACGGGGACATAGGGTTCACGCCGGAGATCGCCGGCTTCTTCTCTAAGCTCGCCAAGACGCCGTCCGCGCAGAGCACGCCGGATGACGAGCGTACGGTCCTCTTCCCGTCGATCTACATGCATCAGGAGCGCGCCTTCCGAGAGTTCCTCGTCGAGCGGAAAGACATAGTCGTTGCGACGGGCACGGGCTCCGGTAAGACCGAGTGTTTCCTCGTGCCGATGCTCGGCTCGCTCTACGACGAAGCGGCGCGCTCGCCCGAGACGTTCGAGCAGCCCGGCGTGCGCGCGCTGATCCTGTACCCGATGAACGCGTTGGTGAACGACCAGCTCTCGCGCCTGCGTCTTTTGCTCGGCGACCCCGCTGTTGCCGATGCTTTCAAGGGGCTCGGGACAGATCGCCGCTTCCCGCGCTTCGGCATGTACACGGGGCGTACGGCATATCCAGGGCCGCGCAGCTCCTCGCGCGACAGCGACCGCGTGAAGCCGCTGCTCGACTACTACCTGGGGCTCTCGCCGGAAGTCGAAGAGCGCCTCCGCCGTCTGGGTCGTTACCCTGCCAAAGACCTCCAAGCCTTTTACGCGCAGAACGAGGCGCGCCGGCGGACGTACCAGAGCGGCAAGCGCGCTGGGCAGGAGTACACAGACCACAACTGGGAACGGCGCCTTCACACGGGTCCGAATGATCGCGAGCTGCTGACTCGGCAGGAGATGATCCACGGCGCAGGAAGCCGTCCCGGCCATGCGCCCGACGTGCTCGTTACGAACTATTCGATGCTCGAGTACATGCTGATGCGTCCGTTCGAGCGCCCTGTCTTCGCTGAGACAAAGCGCTGGCTCGAACAGGAAGGCACGCAACTCCTGCTCGTACTCGACGAGGCGCACATGTACCGGGGCGCCAAGGGCGCGGAGGTGGCGTTCCTCATCCGCCGCTTGCGCGCGCGGCTCGGTATCCACGACCGCCCCGACAAGCTGCGCGTCATCGCCACTTCTGCATCGCTCGGCGAGGGCGCGGAGGCGGTTGATGCGGTCAAGCGCTTCGCCGCTGACATCACCGGCAAGCGACCCGAGAGCTTCGAGGCGATCACGGGAACGCGCGAGGTTCCAACGCCTGCCAGTCCTGCTCCGAAGGACGTGGCAGACACGCTGGCTTCGCTCGACCTCGACGGCATCAATGAGGCGCTCGACGCGCCCGCGCTTCGCGAGAAGCTCGCGCCGCTGCTCCCGGCGAGCATCGCTACGGACGCTAGCGAGAATGAAGTGCTCGCGGCCCTGCATGCAGCCTTGAAGAACAAGCCGTGGGTCAATCAGTTGGTGAAGGAAGCGGCTGGCCACGCGGTCGCAGTGAGCGAGCTCGCTCCGCGCGTGTTCCCGGGCCATCCGGAGGCGCGCCGCGCGCTCGAAGCGCTGCTCACCGTGTCCACCCTCGCGCGCACCAAGGCCGACGAGCCCGGTCTCGTGCCCACGCGAGTGCACGGTCTCTTCCGTGGCCTCCACGGGCTCTATGCCTGCGTGAACCCCCAGTGCAGTGGACGGCAGAGCGAGCCCGGCGAACAGGCGGTCCTAGGCAAATTGTTCACGACGCCGAGCGCGGTGTGCGATGCCTGCGGCTGCCGCGTCTTCGAGATCGCGTCGTGCCGCGATTGCGGCGGCCCGTATCTGCTCGCCTACTCGCAAGAGGAGTCGCTTGACCGGCTCTCGTTCCTGTGGGGTGAGACCGAGGGTGCGCTATTCCGGCTGCAGCTCCTTCCCAGCACTCCGCGCTACACGGACCGCACCGAGATCGTGCGGCTCCACCTGCGCACGGGCTACCTCGACACCGGCAATCGCTTCCCCGACGACGAGGTCCGCGACCTGGCTCTCTGGCTCGATAGCGACGGTAAGCGCGAGGCCTCGTTCGACCGCTGTGCCATGTGCCAGCCTTCGGCGAACGCAAAGAGCCGCATTCACGACTTCAGGACGCGCGGCGAGCAGCCTTTCACGGCGCTTATCGAGGCACAGTTCGCAGAGCAGCCGCCGCAAAAGAAGGACCCGCGCCTGCCGAACCACGGGCGCAAGGTGCTGGTGTTCAGCGACGGACGGCAGAAGGCCGCACGCCTGGCGCCGGCGCTCGAGCACAGCCACGCGCGCGATCTGTTCCGGCAGGTCGTCGCGCTCGCAGCCCACGAGCTTGGCGAGCAGGTGGGCATGTCGGCGATGCAGTACCTGTACCCGGCGGTCGTGCATCTGTGCGCGCAGCGCGGCTACGACCTGTTTCCGGCCGCCGATGAGGTGGAGTTCCACAATCACCTTGGGCAGGTGAAGGGCAAGACGCTGCAGCAGACGATCGCGATGGCGAACCGAGGCTGGCTGCGCGCCACGCGCTCGTTCGCGCAGGCGATCTTCAGCGAGCTAACCGATCGCTACTACTCGCTGCCCGCGCTCGCCCTTGCCACCATCGAGGAGGACCCGGACACCGCCGACATCGTGTTCGATGATTTCCCGAGCATCGGCCTCGACGCCGATGCCCAGAAGGTTCTGTTCCGCGCCTGGCTCCGGCAGCACCTTGAGCGTCGCTCATTCCGCCCCGACGGCGCGGAGACGCGCGAGCTCGGCGAAGGCTGGGCTCACCCGCAGGGCATCAACGCCGCGCGCATCGAGCACGTGCTGCCCAACCGCTTCAACCAATACCTGGCCCACGTTCTCGGCGGGGACATGGTCAAGGTCGAGCAGGTGACAAAGTGGTTCCAGCACGCCGTGCGTGACAAGGGCCTGCTGCACTTTGAAAGCGACCTTTACTACCTGCAGCTCCAAGGCCTGAGCCTCCACCTGCGGCTCGACACCAACTGGCTGCGTTGCCAGGACTGCGCGCGCATCCATCCGGAGGCGCTGGCCAACGCGTGCCCCGCGTGCCTCGGCGCTGTCGTTGAGGTCGATCCTGACTACCTGGACGCGCGCACCGGGTTCTACCGCCAGCAGGTGCAGCGCGCCTTCGACAAGCGTGCGCTGGAGCCCTTTGGTCTCTCGGCAGCGGAGCACTCCGCACAGCTCACGGGCCAACCCGATGAGAGTGCCTTCAACAAGGTTGAGGAGTACGAGCTGCGTTTTCAGGACGTGCCGCTCGACAACCTGCCGCCGATCGACGTGCTGAGTTGTACGACAACAATGGAAGTCGGCATCGACATCGGCGCTCTCTCCGGCGTCGCGCTACGCAACGTGCCTCCGCACGTCGCGAACTACCAGCAGCGCGCTGGTCGCGCGGGCCGTCGAGGACGCTCCATCGCGTCGGTCATCACCTACGCCCACGGCACCTCTCACGACGCCCACTTCTTCGATCACCCAGAGCAGATCATCTCGGGCGACGTGCGAGCTCCGGTCGTTTACGTCGAGAACCAGCAGGTACTCGCGCGACACGTCCACGCCTATCTCGTGCAGCGCTTCTTCCACGAGCGCGTGCCACCAGACCCGACTAGCTACGACCTCTTTGGCTCCCTCGGCTCGGTCGAGCAGTTCCTCGCAGAGGCCCACGCCTGCTCGCTGCTCAAGCTCGAGGCGTGGCTTGACGACAACGCAGACGTCTTGCGGCGCGAGCTCGAAGGGTGGGTACCCGCGTTCAGCTTCGGCCTCAACGAGCCTGTTGCAGAGGTGGCAGACACGATTCGCGAGGCCATCGCCAACACGAAGCTACGCATCCGCGACGTGCTTCCGGTCGCCGAGTACGCCACGCGCGAAACACTCGCCGATCTCGAGCGAGAGTCACTGGAGCGACGCTTAGAGGAGCCGCTGCTCGAGACGCTCATCGGCCACGCGGTGTTCCCGCGCTACGCGTTCCCGACGGACGTCGTGACATTCTGGGTCTCCAAGCCACGCCAGCAAGGCGACGCGCCAAACAAGAGGACCTTCGACTACGAGCCGCAGCGCGACCTTCAGCTTGCACTTTCGGAGTACGCGCCCGGGCGAAGCCTCACGATCGACAAGTGGCGCTTCGAGTCAGCGGCGCTGTACTCGCCGTACGAGCCGAGCGCGGCGCACACGATCCAGCGGCAGCGCCCATACACGTCGTGCGTCGACTGCTCGTGGGCGACGATGGATGGCGCGATGGCCCAGGCGACACTTTGCCCGGTCTGCGGAAGCGACCAGCTCACGCGCACCGCGTTCATCACGCCAGCTGGCTTCGCGCCTGACCTCAACGCCAAGCGCGAAGTCGATCGTGGACAGGCCATCAGCTACGCGGGCATGACCGATCGCGCGCGGCTCGAACCGCAGGATCCGCCCTCGGCGTGGACCGAGGAGGCTGGATGCGATGGCCGCCTGCTTCGTTGGACCGGCCCGCGCTTCCTCGTGATGGTGAACAAGGGCGTCGGCCAGCGCGGCTTCCGCGTATGCCCCGACTGCGGTCGCTCGGAGCCTGAGTATGGTCCTGGTTTTACTGCTACGAAGCTCATGAAGAAGGGCGCGCCGACCTCGCATGATCACCCGTTGGAGCGAGGGAAGGTGTGCGCGGGTGTCGCCGATGGTCCCTTCTATCTCGGGCACGAGTTCCCTACCGATGCACTGCTCCTGCGCCTGCGCGTCACGGCGCCGGTGCAGCTCGGCGCGGCGACCACGACGGGACTCATTACGCGCGCCTCTCGCATGGCGCTCTCCTCGCTGGTTGAAGCGCTCGGCCTCGCGGCGTCGCGCGCGTTGCAGATCGACGAGGGCGAGCTGTCGGGGTGGTGGACGCCCGTCATGGGGGGGCGTCCCGACGAGGCGCAGCTTTACCTCTACGACCTCTTGCCGGGCGGCGCAGGCTACGCGCGCGCCGTCGGAAACAATATGCCGGAGGTGCTCGGCGCCGCCGAGGCGTTGCTCGGAGGGTGCGACTGTCCGTCGTCCTGCTACCGGTGCATCCGTCACTACGGCAATAACTGGATTCATGCTTCGCTCGACCGCCATCTCGCACTCGCGCTCCTTCGCCACCTGCGCACGGGCGAGCTTCCGAGCCTGACCGACCAGGACAAGGACCGCGCGCTCGTGACCCTGCGCCAGCTCCTGGCGCTGCGAGGCATCGCGTGTGAGGAGAACGTGAACCTCGGCGGTACGCGCGTCCCGCTTATCTTCCAACTCTCCAACTCGCGGGTATGCGTGGATGTTCATCATCCGCTTATCGATCCGCTTGCGCACGACTCTCCGGTCGTCGCAGCGGCGCGCTCGCAGTTCCTCGAGGCCGTGTCGCTGGATGCGTTCGACCTTCTTCACGATCTGCCTGCCGCCGTGGCGCGCCTGAAGCTGCCGAATGGAGCGGTGGGATGAGCCTCTACGAGCTGCAAGCGCCCACAGCGTGGGCGGACCCGCCGTCCATGTGGAGCAGCACGAGCCTCGACGACGTCGAGGCGTGCCCGCGGCGCTGGCAGCTCCTGCGTTCGCGCTGGGGCGATTTCGAGCGCTTCCCGGTGCGTCCGCACCCGGCGGCCATCGAAGGGCAGATCGTTCACGAGGCGCTCGACCGGCTCGCGCGCGCCTGCGGCCAGCGAGGCAACCCGGCATTCGGCAGCGCGGAGTTCTCGGCCGCTCTGACCGACGCGGACTTCTTTCCGGGCTTCGCGCGCGCCGTCGCAGAGTGGCAGCAGAAGCTCACGTCCCATCCAAGGCCGGGCCCCGCGTTCCGCCTCCGCGCGAGTGGCGAGGAGCTGGCGAACCGCGCGGTGCGCATGTTTCGCGAGCAGTACAAGGTCGACGGGCACGTCAACTCGCAAGCGGCTGAGCGCTCAACGGACACGCCCGCCGATGTAAATACGCTCCTCAAGCAGAAGCGCGCCCTCTCCGAGTTGAAGCTAACCCATCCCAAGCTTCCGTTCCTCGGAATCCTCGACCGCGTGCAGGGCATAGGGGAGGGAGTCGAGGTCGTCGACTTCAAGACGGGCAAGCCGAGCGACAAGAACCGGAGGCAGCTGCTTCGCTATGCGCTCCTCTGGTGGCGCGAGACCGGAGACGTTCCAGTTCGTGTCAGCGCGCAGTATCTGGACGGAATCGAATCTTGGGCCGGCAATCAGGGAATGCTCGAGGATATCGAGGTTGACCTCGAGCAGATGATTTCGCTTTTGACCGACGCGCTAAGTTTACGCCCGGCTTTGGCGAAGCCTGGAGCTAACTGTCACTTCTGTGCAGTCCGAGCACGCTGCCAGGAAGGTTGGTCTGTCGGCGAGGAGGCGGCGCACGCCGATGGCCGCGGTGACGCTGAGATAGTTGTAGGGGCGAGAGTTAGCGATTATGGATTCCTCGCTCTTTTGCACAACGGTGCCGAGATATCGGTGGTGTATGAGGCCGCCGTCTCGAAGTTGCTGCCCGAGCACGTAGAGGGCCGCGTGCTCCGAGTCATCAACGGTGTTTGGAAGGAAAGGCGTACCCAACTCCAGATCAAAGCATGGACTGAGGTATTCATTGTGCATCTGGCGCAATGTAAGGCCGGTAAAGTTCGTACCCGACCGTGAGCCTATGTCGCACATAGCAGGCCGGTGTGGCCCAACAATCGTAGTCCGATGAGCGCGCGGCTTCTACCAATGCAGCGAGCCATTCAACCGGCTGGCAGGAAAGGTCGCGACTATCGCGTCCTTCCATCCTGCAGCGCTTATCGCCTAGTCAGCTCGTAGCGAGCCAGCTAGCCGGATTACTTTCGTGTCATTGCCGGTTTCTAACAAATAGTCACGAGGTGAGACTGGTTGGCGCGGCGCGGCAGGGAGCATTTCTTCGCCGAGCAGATCGACATTAGGCGTTACCAGCCAGGAAAGCGCTTCAATGGTACTAATCGCCTGCGGAAACGCTCGCAAGATCTCACGAAGCCCCGGCAGTTCGTGATTCTCGTGAAACTGAAGGGCCGGCAGGCGGTATTCGCGCCCAGCCGAAAGCTTGAGAAATGTGCGATTCCTGATGCGCTGACGGATGGTTGATGTGCTTACGCCCAGCATCACCGCCACGTCGGCAACGGTCAGTCCCGTCACGAACAGATCGAAAAACACGTGCGCAGACTGACGGCGAGCACGTGCTGCACATTGCTGGGTTGTCGGGCCGAGAAGCAAGCCTACACGGTGGAGGGCTTCCAGTTCTCCCTCGGTCAACGCGCGATCTGGAGCGAGCGACGGCGGCGTGAAGTCATGGTTTCGGCTCGCGAACGTTGCCGCCGCAGCTCGGATGTAATCGAGATCGCTGGCTGCGGGGCTAGCGGCCTGGCGGGGGACATTGATTGCCTGCAGAAGCGGGTGCCGAGGCATAGCTCCGATCCTCGAGGGCTCGCTGTCAGTTTGCGCCGTCGGAGGCGCCGCATCCATGGTCGATCCTGCTTTCGCTTGCTCCCGAGGCGTCTCTGGAAACTGGCTGAGCCATCACCTGATGGCCCAATCCGCCATTCAGGATTCTTACCAGAGTGCCTTCAAGCAATTAGCATGACCATCTGCCGTCAAGCATATACGCTGATTTCGCGCGATTAATTGCTTTACTGCACACAATGCGACGCCCTGCGCCGTAAGTGGTGGGCCCAGCCGGACTTGAACCGACAACCAAGAGATTATGAGTCTCCTGCTCTAACCAATTGAGCTATAGGCCCTGCGTCTGCGCCGCTTGCGGCAAGCGGGCCGGCATCATAGCCGATGAGCGCGCAGCCCCGGCGGATGGCCAGGCTTTCGACAACGCGGGTCGCGGCGGCGCTTGGGCTAGGATGGCGGCCCACCATATTGACTCGCCGCCCGACTGGACGGCTCTTCGACGGAGTACGACATGAGCAAGTCTCACCTGAATCCACCGCTGGCGATCGCGATCGGCACGGTGGTGGCGCTCGGCGCCGGCAGCGCTTCGGCGGCCTCGCCGCAATCGCTGTTCGTGGCCAGCGAACTCGCCTCGGGCTACGCGGTGGCCGTGGCCGGTGACACCAAGTCCGGCGAGAAAGCGGCCGATCACGCTTGCGGCGGTGAGGGCGGCTGCGGCGGCGACATGGGCGCCGATGCCGGCAAGGCCGACGACCACAAAGCCGATGCGAAGAAGAGCGCCGATCATGCCGGTCACGACCACGCCGGCCAGGACCAGGCCAAGCCGTCCAAGTAGGCAGGCCTGACGCGGCGGGTTCGCGAATGTCCGAGCTTGCCGGCGCCGGCCTGGGCTTGCGCCGCTCGCTGCTCGACGACTTGCTCACGGCGCCCGCCGGCGCTGTCGACTTCATCGAGGTCGCGCCCGAGAACTGGGCCGAACTCGGCGGCAGCGCCGGCCGCCGCTTCCGCGCGCTGACCGAGCGCTACGCCGTCGCCGCGCACGGGCTCTCGCTCTCGCTCGGCGGTCCCGATCCGCTCGACGAAGGCTGGCTGCGGCGCATCCGCCGCTTCCTCGATACGCACGGCATCGCCGACTACAGCGAGCACCTGTGCTGGACCGCGGCGGGCGGCCAGCTTTACGAGCTGCTGCCGCTGCCGTTCACCGAAGCCTCGGTGCGCCACGTGAGCGCGCGCATCCGCCGCACCCAGGAGGTGCTCGAACGACGCATCGCGGTGGAGAACATCAGCACCTACGCGAGCCTGCCGTCGACGCTCGGCGAAGCCGATTTCCTGCTCGCGGTGCTGCACGAATCGGGCTGCGACCTGCTGCTCGATCTGAACAATCTCTACGTTAACGAGGGCAATCATCACGATCGCGACGACGGCAGCGAGGCGCTGGCCCTGCTCGACCGGCTGCGACGCGAACTGCCTGCCGGGCGCATCCGCGGCTATCACGTCGCCGGGCACCTCGAAACCCGCGACGGGCTGCGCATCGACACGCATGGCGAGCCGGTGATCGAGCCGGTCTGGCGCCTGCTGCAAGCCGCGCACGAACGCTTCGGCGTGCGGCCGACGCTGCTCGAACGCGATAGCCAGCTGCCGCCGTTCCCCGAATTGCTGGCTGAGGTTCAGCACATCCGCGAGCTACAGCGAAGCGCCGCATGAGTGCGGCCAGCGACTCCGCCGAGCAGCTCGCGTTCGCGCAGGCCTTGCGTGATTCCGCCGTGCCGGCGCCGGCCTGGATCACTCCAGAGCGGCTGCAGATTTATCGCGAGCTCGCCTTCAACAATCTGCGACGCGCGCTCGCACGCAGCTTCGCGGTCTCGCATTCCTTGCTGGGCGAGGCCCGCTGGAACGCGCTCGTCGCCGCCTTCTTCAAGGCACTGCGCACGAGCGAACCTCAGCTGCGCCGCCTGCCAGCCGAATTCACGCGCTGGCTGGAGGACGCGCCGAAGCACGAAGCTCCGGCCTGGTGGATCGCGCTATGCCGCTACGAGCAGATCGAGCTCGAACTCGCGATGGCCGATATCGAGCTGCCCGAGGCGCCCGCGCTGCAGGGCGAGGCGCTCGTGTCAGGATTGCTGGCCGGCCGGCCGCGGCTGTCGCCCCTGGCGCGTCTGTTCGACTCCGAGTGGCCCGTGCACCGCATCGATGCCGCTTTTGCGGCAGCGACACGGGACGACGCGCAGCCCGCCGCCGGCCCACGCACGCAGCTCGTGATCTGGCGCGATCGCGCGGACAGCGTGCGTTTCATGGAACTCAACGCATTGAGCGCCCGGCTGCTGCAAGCGCTTCGCGATGCGCCCGCGCGCAGTGGGCGCGAACAGTTGCAGCAGCTCGCGGCCGACATCTCGCAGGCGTCCGAACCGGTCGTCGAGGCCGGTGCCCAACTGCTGTCGAGTCTGTATTCGCGCGAGATCGTGCTGCCGGGGTGATTCGACGCGACGAGGCGGGCACAATCGGGGTTCATTCGGGGACACCGAAAACTCCAGGCGCATCGGAGTTGGATGGAGTCATCAGGAACGATGCCCTCCACATTTGCCCGCGATATTTCTCATGGACGAAATCGGAACGACCGCCATGCCCGCGGTCACACCGAACAAGACGCTGCCGCGATGGATGCTCATGCTCGCCAGTGTGCTGGCGGTGTCGGCTTGCGCCACCCAACCGCAGCGCAGCCCGGCGCTCGATCCGCGCCTCAGCCTCGGCGGCCTGGTCACCGATCGCAGCGCCACGGGCAACGACTGGTTCAACAGCCGCATCAGCCTGAGCGGCCCGTTCGATCGGCTGCAGTATCAGGCGAGCTATGTCGTCGACGGCGGCGACCTGCTCGCGCGCATCGATGGTGAAGGCACGCAGCCGCCGCTGACCAAGCCGCCGCTCGATTACTCGGGCGAGGCCCTGCGGCAGTCGATCAGCGCGAGGCTGCCGAGCCTGATCGGCACCGCGCCGCAGCTCAGCTTCAGCAGCCTGAGCGGCAGCCGCTTCAACGGCGTCGCGGAGACTCCGCAACGCGAGCAGAAAGCGCTGCTCGACTGGAGCCCGGCGCTGTTCGATCTGCACCTGGAGTGGTCGGCTCCGCGCGTGCTCGCCGATCTCAACAAACCGCTCGATTGCAGCCTCGGCGGCCGCCTCAAGTTCGGCCTCGATCGCTTCGGCGCGGACGATCAATCGCTCAGCGTCGGAGCACGCAACTGCCAGGTCGACTCGCCCGACCGGCTCGTCGGCAGCCTGGGCGTGGATAGCTGGAGCGGCGCCTGGCAGTTCGGCAAGACGGCGATGCGACATCAGCTGAGCTTCTCGGTGCTCGAAGTGGCGAACACGCCGCTCACCACCATCGATGCGGGCTCGGGCTACGAACTGCGCCTGACCCAGACGCGTTCGGCCGGCAGCTGGACCGGCGAATCCGCATTGGGCCTGCGCCGCGTCGCCACCACCGACGCAGCCAGCGGCACCACCGACTGGACCGCGCAGGCCAATCTGCAGCGACAGATTCACGATGTCGCGCTCACCGCCGGCTGGAAGCGCGACGCCGACCCGCTCTGGTTCGTCCCGGGAATCGCGCGGCCGGTCGATCAGCTCGCACTGGCGCTCGACCTGCGTTCATGGCTCGCCGAGCAGATCGGTGCAACGAATCTGCTGACCGCTCAGCTGAGCTATCAATGGAACCAGAGCCACGATCCGGCGCTCGACGGCGGCGCGGTGTTCTGGAACCTCTCGAAGGCCTGGTAGTGAGACCGACTTAACAAAAAGTTTCCGGCGATGCCGCGCACTGTGAACCAGTGCGCGGCCGCGAACCGACGTGCTCGATATCTATGGCTCTCCTTCATCCAAGGAGAGTTTCGATGTCCGCAAAGTCGCCGTATTCGCCCGCAGTCCACGTCCGTTTCTGCACCGCCGATCCGGAAACGCCGCCTCCACCGAAACCACCGGGCACGCCACCTGGGGATGCTGGGGGTGGTGGGGGAGGCGAAACCAAACCACCACGTTGACGAGTAGATCGAATCCCACTCAAGGCCCGAGGCAGCGCTGCAGATCGACTGATTTTGGTAACAAGGTGTTGTCCTCAAGCCTCCATGGGCTCACGCAGTTCACACGGCTGGCGACCTCGCCAGCCGTTCTGCTTTCGAAACCAAAAGGCCAAGCCTGCAGACGGCCATCGTCTACGCCACTGCTGTAGAGGGTCTGGCCATCAGCCGAGAAAGAGACGGTTGAAATAGCTCCCATGTGCCTGCCGACGTTATCGACCAATAACAGGGTCTGCGCATCCCAGAGCTTGATCTGGCCATCGCTGCCGCCCGTGACGATGAAGCGGCCATCCGGACTCCAGTCGGCATCGAAGACCGATTTGGTATGCCCCGCCAGATCGCCGATATGCGCTCGCGCTGGCTCCCAGATTGCGGCGGAGGTGCGAGCCTGATCGAGCAGCAGCACACGCCGACCATCCGGTGAAAATTTGGCGGCGAAGCAACCGCCGGCATCCGGCAGATGCACGTGTTGCCGCTCCAGCGAGCGCAGCGAAATCCAGCTCGCCTCGTCGCTTTCGGAGGCCATCGCGACCAGCGCCTGGCCATCGGGCGCAAAGCGCAGGCAGCCGATTTCCGGCGACTCTCCGGCATCGCTGACGAGCGGCTCTTGCAGCTGCGGCTCCAGCGTCAGCAGATCGATCACGAGGGTCCGGCGCTGCACCGGAATCGCGAGCCAGCGCGAATCACCGCTGATGTCGAGCGCGAAGCGCGAATCCATCTCGTACTGGGCCCGATGCTCGCCACTCTCGACATTCCACAGGTGACCGGTATTGCCCATGTCGGCCGCGAACAGATGACGGCCGTCCGGACTGATGCGCAGATTGGAGATGAAGCGGCCCGGCAGCTCGAAGCGACGCAGTCGCTCGTGGGTCCGTGGATTCCAGACCTCGATGACGCCTGAGATCGTCGATGCCGCCACGCGTTGTCCATCCGCCGAGGCGGAAACGCGAGTGATCGCGTCTCCAAGCGAATCCAGCATGGCGAGCGGCTCTAAGGTAGGGCCTTGCCAAACTCGTGGCCTCCCATCAATGCCTCCGCTAAAAATCTGTCCGTCTGGCAACAATGTGAAGTCGACCAAATTGCGCCAGACCATGCCCGACTTTTCGGTGCGGGCTCCGTGCCAGTGCTGACCAAGCGGACGTTGATCGGCTCGCCAGCGAGCGACTTGACCATTCGCCCCAAGTGTCAGCAGTTCGCGCCCGCGATTCGAAAGCAGCACATTGAGAATGTTGCCTTCTATTCGAAACAGGCTCACTCCGGTCTGAACGTCGACTACATGCGCACCTCCCGGAACGATCTGCGCGAACTGCGCCCCATCAGGCCCGAGCGATAAGGGGTTGTGATCGAGCGATGGGCCCGAGTAGAGCAAACTGCCGTCGGCACTCCGCCAGATACGCATGCCATCGGCTGCGGTGGTCAGAAAGCGTTGTCGGTCGCGCGAAAAATCCAGAAACGTAACCTGCTGCGTATGGCCGCTGGCGAACGCCAGTTCACCGCTCGGCAGCGTCCAGGCGCGCACACTGCCGTCCTCGCCCGCTGCGAGCAGGCGGCCGCTATCGTCATCGAACACCATGAGAATCACAGGGCTGCTGAGCCCGCGTAGTCGGAGCCGCCTCCCGCTCGACTGCCGCGAGCGCAGTTCGACATCGCCCGTACGCAGGCCGAAGGCCATCCAGTCGCCGCTGCGATCGAAGGTGGAGATGGTGACTTCTCCAGCCAGATCGACCGGCCTGGACGAGCCGTCCGCAAGTGACCAAAGCCTGGGTTTTCCGCCCGGAGCAATCGCCAGCAGCTCTCCATCGGGACCGAACGGCTGGACCGAAGCCGGATCAAACGAATCGATGGCGATATCGAGCACCTGCCGCTGATCTTCAATCGACCAGACCATGCGGTGCCCTTGCAGGGTCTTCGAATTCACATATGCAATCGACAAGAACCGACGATCACGGCTCAGCGCCGTCTCGTCGCGCCTGACGATGTTCCGCGACGCTATCGCCGCATCTTCGATATGCGCCAGCCGCCTGCCCTCCTCCAGCGACCAGACATCGATCCAGCCGTCCTGGCCGACCACCGTCAGCAGGGCGTCGTCCTCGGTCAAGAACGAACGCCAGGGCACGCCGTTGCTGTCCAGCACCTGGCGCAAGGCGTCGATCGGCTGCATCGCGCGCTGCAGCATGTAGCGCAAGGCCAGGCTGTCCTCGCCGCGCCGATAGGCTTCGGCGAGATAAACCGCAGCGCGCATCGGCGATTCGGCCAGCAACTCGCGACGCCCATGTTCGACGAGCTGACGCCGATACTCGATCTGCTCGCGCTGGTCGAAATCGCGGCGCTGCACGGTCATCGCGACGATGATCAACGATGCGAAAACGGCCAGCACGCCGCCGCGGATCAGGCTTTGCTGCCGCTGCCGGCGCCGCTCGCGACGCACGAGTTCGTCGAGTCCCAAGCCGAGCAGACCCGCGAGCAGCTTCATGCGCGCGAGGAAAGGACCGTCGCCGGATTTGCGCAGATCGGCCGCGATCGGCTCGGACTCGCGCAGCGAAGGCGGAAAGCATTCGCGCGCCGGATCGGCGGCGTTCGGCTCTCCGTCGATGATCAGCGCGAGGATGCGATCGCCGCCGCCCATCGTCTTGAACAGCCGGATCTCCTCGTCGACCCAACGGCTGGCGGCGGCCGACGGAGAGCAGATCACGATCAGATGGCGCGATTCCGACAGTGCCTGGCGAATCACGCCGCCGAGTTCGGACGAGCTCGGCAGCTCGTCGCGATCGCGAAAGATCGGCTGCAGCCGCTTGGGCACCGCGCCCTTGGCGGTCCGGCGGCCGACCAAATGCCCCGGCACGCGATACGCCTCGAGCCGCCGATGCAGCCGGCTCGCGGCGCGGCTGTCGTGGTGGCTGTAACTGATGAACGCCCAATACCGGCGCGGATCCTGCGGCTGTGAAGACATCAACACGTTCTCCCCCGAGAAAGCGCCCGACGGACCACGCCCCCGCGATCCATCGTGCGTATTGTGAACGGATCGACGGCTGCGGATGCGAATAAGCAAGACAATCGAGCCTGACCTCCTTCGGCGCCACGAACCTCCGCGATGCCCGCGGTCGTTCCGGCATGGCAGGCTTGCACCATGATCCCAACATCCGGCGGCGAAATCGGCTTCGATGAGTGGCTGCGTCTGCGCCGCAGCTTTTCGCGCAGCGGCCCCGACGCCACCCTGGTGCTTGGCGGCACCGGGCATCTGCTGCTGTCGCCGGCCGAGGAGGCCGAGATCAGCGCGCATCTGGTCGGCCGCGTCCTGCCCGACATCGCCCGCCAGGCACCGAGCGGCGGCGTGCTCGTCGCCACCGGAGCCGCTCCGGGAGCCGACCTGGTGTTTCACCGCACCGCGCTCGACTGGTTCCGCCGCACCGGCATTGCCTGCCGCAGCGTCGCGCTGCTGCCGGTACCGCCCGAATGGCTGGTCCAGGACTGGGTGCTCTACGCGCGTGGCGCCGGCGTGGCGGTCGAAGACGAGACCATCGCACGCCATCGCGCCGCGCTGGCGCTGATGCTCGAAGAATCGCAATGGCGGGTGACGCTGTACCGGCCGCGCGGCGAACCGGCGTCGGGCTCGCTCGACTGGCGCACCGATCAATACCGGCAGCTCGCGGCCTGCCTGGCCGAGCAGCCCGACATCCTCGTCGCCATGCTGCGCGCGCAGAACCTGCGCGAGCCCGGCGGCACCGCCGAAGTCGTCGAATGGCGCCGGCACATCCGCCGCATTCCGCCGAAGCTCAGTACGCTCGACGCGCAGGCGCCCGACTCGCTCGCGCAGCGGCGCCCGCTCATCGTCATCGACCCGAGCGTGCGCTTCGGCCACTACGAGGCGCAGTCGACGGTGCTTCAAGACAACCGCCGCGACGACGAGCACGCGACGCTAGACGAGGTGGAGCAGGCGCGTCGTAGCGGCAACGAGCTGCGGTGCCACGACCTGCTGGCGCGCGCGGCCAGGCGCGGCGAGCGTTCGCGGCGCATGGACTACCTGCGCATCCTCACGCTGGCCAACCTCGGCAACACCGCGCTCGCGCTCGAGCATTACCGCGGCCTCGTGCTCGCGCCCGACGAGATCGACGAAGACTGGATGGCTCTGCAGGGCCGGCTCGAAAAAGACCTCGCCCAGCAGGCTGGCAGCGAAGCCGAAGCGCAGGCGCACTACCTGAATTCGGCCGATGCCTACGCCTCGGCCTTCCTGCGCTCGCGCGGGGCCTACAGCGGAGTCAATGCGGCGACCATGTACTGCATGGCCGGCAAGGCCGAACAGGCGCGGCTCACCGCGCTCGCCACGCGCGAGGTGCTCGACGAGCTGCCCGCGGGCAATCCGGCGCAGGACTTCTACCGCCACGCCACCGTGGCCGAGATCGCCCTGCACCTGGGCGATCTCGCCACCTGTTCCGCGAACCTGGCCTGCGCCGATCGCCTGCTCGTCGGCGACATCACCCGGCGCGGGCGCACGCTGCGCCAGCTGCGCGAGCTCTGCCGCCAGCTGCGGATCGACGAGGCGGTGCTCGCCGCGCTGCAGATGCCGACGCTGGTGCTGCTGAGGCGCAGCGCCGGCTCGCGGCTCGCCTTCGAAGCCGGCACCGCACCGACGATCGAGCTCGGCGACGAGCTCAGGCCCGGCATGCCGGTGTTCGCGAGCCTGATCGATCCGCTCGATCTGCAACTCGCCCGCCAACTGCTCGAACGCGGGCTCAACCTGTATCCGGTGCTCGCCCTGCCCGAACGCGAACTGCAGAGCGGGTGGGCCCGCAACTGGGGCGAGGCTTCGGCTGCGCAGCTGCTGCAGATCCTGCAGCGAGCCCAGCCGATGGCGGTGGTGCCGGGCTTTCTCGACAGCGAGCGCGACTGGTGCACCCGGCAGCTCGATTCGACCGCACTCGGCGCTTCGCTGCTGACCGCGCGCCGGCTCGGCTGCCCATGGCGGCTCATGTCGGTCGGCCTCGACCACGGCACCGCGCGCTGCGACAGCGTCAAGCTCGGCGCCGAGCAGCAGCGCCTGGCCTGCCTGCAGCAGGAATCCGGAGCCGGCCCGGGCCGGCGCATGGTGGGCATCCTGTTCGCGGACTTCGTCGGCTTCCGACGCATCGCCGACGTCGACATGCCGCGCTTCTGGCGCGAGGTCATGATCACCCTGATCTCGCATCTCAAAGCCTACGGGGCGCGCGTGCTGCACGCCGCCACCTGGGGCGACGCCCTGCACGTGATCACCGACAACGCCACCACCGCAGCCGACATCGCGGCCGACATCCAGCAGCTCATGGAAACCCGCAGGCAGCAGCGCAGCGGCAGCCTGTCGGCGCTCGAACTGCGCATCGCCGCGCACTACGCCCCGGCCTTCGAGGAGACCGACCCGCTGCGCCAGACCCCGGTGTTCTACGGCTCGCAGATCTCGTTCGCGGCCCGCATCGAGCCGGTGACCCCGCCCGGCACCCTGTTCGGTTCCGACACCTTCGTCGCCCGGCTGGCGATCGAATCGCCCGAGCGCTTCTCGTCCGAATACGCCGGCGAACTGGAGCTGGCCAAGAAGCACGGGGCGCATCCCTTGTTCGCCGTGCGTCGACGCGCCGGACCCTGAGCCGGCGGGGCGGGGTAAAATCGCGGATGCGCAGCGAGCCCCGCCCCCACAGCACCGAAGAACGCCTGGCCGACTGGTTCGTCCGCGGCGTCGAACCCGACGACGTTCCCGCCCTGCACGCCCTGATCCAGGCGCGGCCGGCAATCCAGTCGCTGAGCACCCTGTTCTCGGGCACCGAGGCCGCCGTGCTCGTGCGCCTGCTGGTGCTGCGAGAGCTCGGGCGGCGCGGCGGCGACCCGTTCTTCGAGGCCGGCGAGCTGCGCGCCCAGTTTCCGTACCTCGACGAAGCCAAGCTCAACCACCTGATCGGCCGCCTGCGCGTCAACGGGCTGCTGTCCTGGGACAGCGAGACCGCACGCTACAGCGTCAGCCCGCTCGGCCGCATGATCATCGCCGCGCTGTCGGGCGTGCTGAGGTTCGACGACGACGGCGCCGAACTCGGCTACCTGGCCGCGCAACTCGCCGGCAGCGGGGCGATCGGCTCGGTGCAGGAAGACGAGCTGCAGCATCTGCTGTCGCGCCTGGTCGAGCTCAAGGACGAATTCGAGCGCGCGATCCTGTCGGGCTCCGAGCACCGCATCCGCAGCGCCGAAACCCGGCTCGCCTCGGTCTGGAACTGGGTCGACAAGGGCAGCGACATCCTGCGCCGCATCATCGACGAGACCGATCTCGAAGGCCCGACGCATCGCGCGGCCCAGCGCATCGGCCAGGTGCAGAGCGAGCTGCTGCGCATGAGCGGCGCCTTCCAGCGCGCGCTGAACCAGATCGAAAGCCAGAAAGTGCATCTCGGCGCGAGCGGGCTGTCGTCGGCCGACGTCTCGGCCTGGCTGCGCAGCCTCGACCAGAGCCGGCTCGTCGCGCTCGCCGAGGGCGCGGTTTCGCCGGTGCCCGACATGAGCTTCGTGCTCGGGGACATCGCGCTCGACGCCGCCGAATTCGAGCTCGTCGACAAGCTGCTGCCCGACAAGCTCGACGCCCGGTTGCCGAACGCCTCCGAATCGCCGCTCAGCGAAGGCGTGGATCTCGAGCCGCCCGACTACGCCGAGCTCGAAAACTGGCGCGACGCCCTGCGCGTGGCGCCCGACGGCTGGTCGCTGTCCGAAGCGGTGCCGCTGCGCGACTACGAACTCTCGAGCTACCGGCTCTCGCTGCTCGCGCTGATCGGCGATCGCGAATCGGCCACGCTCGACGGCCCGGTCGCCGATCTCGCGCGGCTGCCGACGCGCCCGGTCTGGAGCGGCCGCGTGCTGCGGCTCGATCGCGACGGCGTCGCCGAGATCAGCGAAGGCCATCTGCGGGCGAAAGCCGCGGAACCCGACAACGAAGCAGGCAAACCGAATGGAAACTGAGCTGCAAACCCTGGTCGCGCGGCTGTCCACGCATCGCGTGCTGCCGCGCACCGACGCGCAGGTCCGGCGCGCCCTGACCGACGACCTGTTCTACAACGCGCTCAACGAGCGCCTGGCCGCCTGCGGGCTCGAACTCGTCGAGCATCCGTACGCCGACAACGTCTGCCTGCGCGTGCGCCGCGACATGGAGCACGCGGTGTTCGGCGGCGAAGACGCCTGGCTGTCGAACAACGTGGGCCTCAAGCGCGACCAGATCGCGCTGCTCGTGGTGCTGTGGGCGCTGCTGATCCTGCCCAAGCGCTCGCGCCAGCACGAGCGTCGCGATGCGCCCAACACGCAGCGCCAGAACGAGATGTTCGCGGTCGAAAAGCCGCTGCCGACCGCTGCCGACATCGGCATCAGCGTGGCCGAGGCGACGCTGGTGGCCGACTTCGGCGATCGCCTGGGCGGACGCACGCGCATCAGCATCGCGCTGCCGATGCTGTCGCGCCTGGGTTTCATCGAACGCCGCAACGGCCGCATCTCCGAAGGCCCGCTGCTCGATCTCGCGCTCGACTACAGCCGCATGGCCCCGCGCGTGCTCGACGGCACGCTGTCCGAGCTGTTCGGCAGCCTCGCCGAGCAGGCCGAAGCGCCGAACGAGACGTCGATCGAATCGCCCGGCGAAGAAGACGGAACCCTCAACGAAGAACAACCGCCGGAGAGCGAAGACGATGTTCAGCTTCCATAAGCTCGAGATCGTTCACTGGGACTGGTGGGAGCGCTTCTCGCTGCCGCTGGACGCGAACATCGTCACCGTCGTCGGGCCCAACGGCTCCGGCAAGACCACGCTGCTCGACGCGCTGCGCGTGCTGCTGACGATCCCGTGCAGCAACGGCCGCGACTTCAAGCGCTACGTGCGCCGCGCCGATCGTCCTTACGCCTGGCTGCGCGCGGTGGTCAGCAATCCGCGCCGCGCCAACGGCCAGCTCGCGTTCTGGCCGATCACCGACGAGCGCGTGACGCTGTTCTGCCGCATCCGCAAGGACGGCGGCGAATGGAAGCGCAGCTACGGCATCGGCCGCGGCGACATCAGCGTCGAGGAAGCCGAAACCGCCGAGGCGGTGAACTGGGTGGGCCTGCGCCAGTACGAATCGCAGCTCGAAGGCGCGGGCCTGACGCGCGCGATCAAGCGCGTGCTCGCACTCGACCAAGGCCACACCGACAAGCTCTGCGAGCTCAATGGGCGCGAGCTGCTGTCGCTGGTGTTCGAAGTGTTCGGCGACAAGGACGTGCTCGACAATTATCAAAAGGCGCGCGAAGACCAGACCGCCTGCCAGCGCGAGCTCGACGAACTCACGGTGCAGCTCGCAAGCCTGCACACGCGCCTGCGCGCGGCCGAGAGCGACGTGTCGTCCTACCGCGAATACCAGCGCCTGTTCGCCGAGCTCGCCGAACTGACGAGCCAGTGGCGACCGCGCGTGCAGCTCGCCGAGCTGTCCGACAGCCTGCGCGGCAGCCGTACGAATCTGGTCGGCAAGCGTCGCGAGCATCGCGAACTGCAGCGCACGATGATCGAGACCGAGGCCACGCACGCGGCGCTCACGACCGAGCTCGCGCAGGCCGCCGAGCTTGAGGCCACGAGCAAGCTCGAACTCGATCGCGCGCAGAAGGCAGAGAAGGAATTCGCCAAGCAGCTGCGCAAGCCGCAGGGGCTCGTCGACGAACATCAGCGCCTGCTCGATCGCGCCGCGCGCCAGGCCGAAGGCCTCGACGTCGAAGCCGCGACGCGCGAGCAGAACAAGCTTTCGCGGCGCAGCTACGAGCTCGACGCGCAGATCGAAGCGCTCGGCCGCGAGCGCGACGAGCTGCGCCAGCGTGTCGCCGCGCTCGAATCGGGCCGTCGTCCGGAACCGGCCGAAGTCGTCGCGTTCCGCGCCGCGCTGCAGAAGGAAGGCATCGCGCATCGCATGCTCGCCGACATCGTCGAGATCACCGACGACAGCTGGCAGCCCGCGATCGAAGCCGTGCTCGCGGGCGTTCGCCAGCTCGTGCTGCTCGAGAAGCCCGAGGACCGCGGCCGCGCGTGGAAGCTCGGCGAGCAGCATCGCTACCGCCATTACGTCGTGCCGGACCGCGCGCCCGCGCTGTCGGCGCGCAGCGGCTCGCTGCTCGAATGCCTGCGCTTCACGGCCGATCCGCCGAGCTGGCTCGTGCGCCTGCTCGACGGCATCCAGCGCGTCGCCAGTACCGACGAAGGCGCCAAGCTGCCCGAAAGCCAGGCCTGGATCACGCCACGCGGCTATCAGCGCGAACGCCGCGGCGGCCGCGACATATCGGTCGCCGACGTGCATTTCGGCCGCAACGCCGCGGCGCAGGCGCGCACGCGTCTGGCTGAGATCGAAGACGAAGCCGCGGGCCTGCGTGAAGCGCGCCAGAACGTCGCGCAAAAGCTGTCGGCCGTGCAGATGGCGCTCGCCGGACTCGACGCGACGCGCGAACTCGCGGCGCGCGCGGCGGAATTCGAAGCGGCGACGGCCGAGCTCGACCGCCTGACGGCCGAAGCGCAGGCGCTCGAAAGCGCGCGTGCCGATGCGGCGACGCGCTACTTCGCAGCCGTCGAGCGCGCCAAGCCGCTCGGCGCGCAGCACGCGCTCGCCGAAGAAAAACTGCAGCGCGCGCGCAAGGCCGCCGAACAGATCGACTTCGAGCTGCGCAGGACGCAGCGCGCCTACGTCGAGCACGTGCTGTCGTGGCGCTCGCTGCGCAGCGGCAAGCCGCTGTCCTGGCGCTCCGACGCCGGGCTCGCCCAGACGCGCGCGAAGTTCGAATCGGTCGCCGCGGTCGAGCGCGAGATCGAGCGCCAGGAGAAGCGCAAGGCGGAGACGAACTACGTCACCGATCCACAGTGCATTCCGCTGCGCGACAAGCTGTTCACCGAGCATCAGCAGCTCGAGTCGCGCATGGACGATCAGCACGTGCACCTCGACCGCGCGCGCAACAGCACCGACCGCGCACGCAGCACCTACATCGGCGTGCTGCGCGCCACCTTGCGCCGCTACGCCAACAACCTGCGCTCGCTCGGTGCGCTCGCCGGCATCGACGTCGAGGTCAAGCATCCGGAGCTGTCGAACGACGATCTGTCGCTCGCACAGGCGCGGCTCGAAGTGCAGTTCAACTTCGACCAGAAGGGCATGATCGGCCTCAACGACGGCGAGGCCAGCGGCGGCCAGCAGGTCATGAAGTCGATGATCCTGCTCGTCGGCCTGATGGCCGAGGACGACAAGGGCGGCGGCTTCGTCTTCATCGATGAGCCGTTCGCACACCTGGACATCTTCAACATCGACAAGGTCGGCGCGTTCCTGCAGGCCACGCGCGCTCAGTACATCGTCACCACGCCGAACACGCACAACGTCAACGTGTTCAAGCCTTCCGAACTCACGCTCGTCACGCAGAAGAAGCGCGGCGGCATGAGCTTCGCGCCGCCGATCGCGTTCCTGCGGCGCGCGGTGAGCTGAGGCGCGAATGAGCGAGGCGGACTGGTCATCCGCCGATGCGCGCGGCATCCGCACGCGCACGATCGACGTCGGCGCCAAGTCGACGCTGCGAGGCAAGCGCCAGCGCCGAGGCGATGCGCTCGACCTCGAAGCCTGCGCGAGCTGGCCCGAGGACTGGCGCGCGCTCACACGCGAATGGCTGGGCGAGAGCGCGTCGCGGCAATGGAGCACGCTGCTCGGCATCGCCGGACCGATGCGCGCCGCGATGGCGCCCGAGCTGCTCGACGCGCTGCTGGTCGCGGGCTGGCTCACGCTCGACGAGAAGCGCGAGGACGGCCGCTGGGTCGCCGTGCGCGCGGAATTTCGCGAGCTGGAACGCCTGCGCGAACGTCTCGGGCTGCCGAACCGCGATCGCCTCGCCGAGCGGCACCGAGGCTTGCTCGATCGGCGCTTCGACGACGCGGCGCTCGATGCCGCCGCGCAAGCCCTCATCGAGACGGCGCCCGCGCTCGCAATCCGCCGCCATGGCCTGCTCGGCAAGCTCGCGGACTGGAGCGCCGACCGACGCAGCGGCACGCGCCGCGATTTCGCACTGTTCGCGGCCGGCGACACCAAGGGCATCGCCGATGCCGACTGGAACTGGCTCGCCGCATCGCTCTCGCTCGCCGAGTTCGGCATCGAGGCGCACACGCCACTGCTGCTGATGCGCGCACCGCTGGCGATCGCAGCGGTTCCCGATTTCATCGGCCTGACGCCCGAGACCATCGCCGCCGGCATCGGCTCGCCAGCTCGGATCCCGCGCTGGCGCCTGGTCGAAAACCGCACGAGCTTCGAACGCGCCGCGCGCCGCTATGGGTCCGAGGATGGCGTGATCTGGCTGCCGGGTTATCCGCCGGGCTGGTGGATGAAGGCGGTGGCGCAACTGCTCGGACAGCATCCGGCGCCCGCGCTGATCGCCTGCGATCCCGATCCGGCCGGCATCGAGATCGCGCTGAGCGCCGCGGCACCGTGGGAATCGGCAGGTCTGGACTGGCAGCCGTGGCAGATGGAGCCCGAAGTGCTCGATCGGCTGCCGACCGCGAAACCGCTGGGCGAAGCCGATCGGGTGCTGCTGTCGCGCCTGCTGGGCAGACCGCTGCCCACCACGCTGCGGGCGCTCGCCAGTGCGATGCGCGAGCGCGGCATCAAAGGCGAGCAGGAGGGGCTCGGCGAACTGTGACTCGTCGACAGCCTCACGCCACCTAGCCCTCGCGTTTCCGATCCGCCGGCTAGGCATCTGGCCCCGTCTCCGCGCCCCGACCCGCTACAATCCGCGCCCGCCGTCCGCAGTGCCGACACCATGTCCGCCGTTCTCGAGCAGGCGCAGAAGCGCCGCACCTTCGCCATCATTTCCCACCCCGACGCGGGCAAGACCACGCTGACCGAGAAGCTCCTGCTGTTCGGCGGCGCGATCCAGCTCGCCGGCACCGTGAAGGGCCGCAAGGCCAGCCGGCACGCGACCTCGGACTGGATGGCGCTCGAACAGCAGCGGGGAATCTCGATCACCACCTCGGTGATGCAGTTCCCGTACAACGGCAAGATCGTCAACCTGCTCGATACGCCGGGCCACGAGGACTTCTCCGAGGACACCTACCGCACGCTCACGGCGGTCGACAGCGCGCTGATGGTCATCGACGCGGCCAAGGGTGTCGAGGCGCGCACGATCAAGCTCATGGAGGTCTGCCGGCTGCGCGACACGCCGATCATCACCTTCGTCAACAAGCTCGACCGCGAAGGCCAGGCCCCGCTGAACCTGCTCGACGAGGTCGAGAAGGTGCTCGACATCCAGTGCACGCCGATCACCTGGCCGCTCGGCATGGGCCGCGATTTCAAGGGCGTGTACCACTTGCTCGAGGACCGCTTCTACCTGTACTCCGGCGACAAGCACCGCGTCTCCGAGATCGAGACCATCGACGGCCTGCATGCCGACGGGCTGGCGGAGCGCTTCGGTGCGGTCTACCAGACCATGCTCGACGAGATCGAGCTGCTGCAGATGGCCGGCACCGAGTTCGATCTCGACAAATACCGCGCCGGCAAGCTCACGCCGGTGTTCATGGGCAGCGCGATCAACAATTTCGGCGTGCGCGAGCTGCTCAACGGCTTCACCGACTGGGCGCCGAGCCCGCTGCCGCGCCACACCGAATCGCGCGACGTGCAGCCGACCGAAGAGAAATTCACCGGCTTCGTGTTCAAGATCCAGGCGAACATGGACCCCAAGCATCGCGACCGCGTGGCCTTCCTGCGCGTCTGCTCGGGCGTCTACCGGCGCGGCATGAACCCCTACTCGGTGCGCCTGGGCCAGAGCGTGCGCGTGTCGAATGCGCTGATCTTCATGGCGGCCGATCGCGAATCGGTCGAAGAGGCCTACCCGGGCGACATCATCGGCCTGCACAACCACGGCACCATCGCGATCGGCGACTCGTTCTCCGAAGGCGAGACGCTGCGCTTCACGGGCATTCCGAACTTCGCGCCGGACCTGTTCCGCCGCGTCGTGCTCAAGGACCCGCTCAAGGCCAAGCAGCTCAACAAGGGCCTCGACCAGCTCTCCGAGGAGGGCGCGACGCAGGTCTACCGGCCGCTGACGAACAACGACATCGTGCTCGGCGCGGTCGGCACGCTGCAGTTCGACGTGGTGCAGTTCCGCCTGCGCGATGAGTACGGCGTGGAATCGGTGTTCGAGCCCGTGCAGGTCTACTGCGCGCGCTGGCTGCAGGCCGACGACGACCGCACGCTCAAGGCCTTCGTCGACAAGAACGAGCTGCGCGTCGCCAAGGATCACTATGGCGACCTCGTCTACCTCGCCAGCAGCAGCGTCAACCTGTCGATGACCCGCGAGCGCCACCCGGAAGTCCGTTTCCTCGACACCAAGGAGCACGGTCGCTCCTGAGCGCCGCTCGCGGAGCCGCTGCTGACGCTCCGATCAGCTTTGAAAACCGCCTTCGCGATGCGCGCGAATGGCGGTTTTTTTGTCTGCCCCGCAAGTTCCGTTAATCGGAAAATCTCTCTTGATACCGAGGCTTACGAGCGAAACATTCAGGTTGAGTTCATTGGTTCAGCTAACCATAGCGCCTGCTGCAAGGCCCGGTGCATCAGACGTCGGATGGATTGCGGCGATAGTGCACCGAACAAGAATCAACGGGAGTATCCCGGGAGTTTTGCCCTTTACTAGGAGGTTTCAATGTCGTCCCGACTGCGTCGTCTCGCGCTATCGGCCGCTGCTTTGTGCGCGGCCGCAGGATTCATCAATTCAGCCACCGCCGCGGACGAGTCCGCCGGCTACGAACAACCGAAGGCCTATGTGGGCGGCAGCGCCTTCTGGAACAAGCCCGATTCCAATCGCAACATGGATGACGGCTGGGGCTCGCGTGTGTTCCTCGGCACGCGCCTCAACAGCGGCCTGATGTTCGAAGTCAACGGCTTCGGACTGCAGGGCGAACGTGACATCGGCTCGGGCAAGGATTCGGCCTGGGGTGTCGGCGGCGACTTCCTGTTCCCGTTCACCCAGGGCGGATTCCAGCCGTTCGTGCTCGCCGGCGGCGGTTACATCGACGAGAAGGTCAACGGCAGCACCGACGGTTCGGGCTATGCCAACGCTGGCATCGGTTTCCTGGTGCCGCTGACCGAAGGTCTCAAGCTGCGTACCGAAGGCCGCTACGTCGCGGTGTTCAACGACTTCGCCTCGACCAACGGCGACGATCCGCTCTACGACGTGCAGGTCGGTCTCGGCCTGCAGGCCGACATCGGCAAGCCCAAGCCGATCGACTCCGACGGTGACGGCGTGGTCGATCCGCAGGACGCCTGCCCGAACACCCCGGCCGGCGTGACGGTCGATTCCAAGGGCTGCCCGCTCGACTCCGACGGCGACGGCGTGCCGGACTACCTCGACAAGTGCCCGAACACCCCGCGCGGTGCGGCGGTCAATGCCCAGGGTTGCCCGCTCGATTCCGATGGCGACGGCGTGCTCGACTACCTCGACAAGTGCCCGAACACCCCGCGTGGCACCCCGGTCGACGCCAGCGGCTGCCCGCTCGACACCGACGGTGACGGCGTTCCGGACTATCTCGACAAGTGCCCGAACACGCCGAAGGGCCTGAAGGTCGACGCCACCGGTTGCGTGCGTGAAGCCCAGACCATCGTGCTGCAGAACGTGAACTTCGAGTTCAACAAGGCCACGCTGACCGCCGACAGCCAGAGCGTTCTGAACGAAGTGGCAACCGGCCTCAAGAGCGACCCGAACATGAAGGTCGAAATCGCCGGTCACACCGACAGCAAGGGCAGCGACGCCTACAACCAGAAGCTGTCGCAGAACCGCGCCAACTCGGTGAAGGCCTACCTGGTCAGCCAGGGCGTGCCGTCGACCCGTCTGGTCGCCAAGGGCTACGGCGAGAAGTCGCCGGTCGCCACCAACGACACCGACGAAGGTCGTGCGCAGAACCGCCGCGTGGAGTTCCGCGTGCTGGCGAAGTAAGCCTCAAGTCGTAAGCTGTGACGGACCGGGCGGCGCAAGCCGCCCGGTCTTTTTTTGCGTCGAGGAATTGAAGCAAGTTTCACAGGACTTTCGGCGACGCCCTGGCTAAGCTGCGCCCCGCCATGAAAACCTCCACGCACGACGCCTTCGCCGCGTTGCGTCACCAGCCGTTCCTGTTCCTGATCTCGGCCAACCTGCTGCTGTCCACCGCGCTGCTGATCCAGACCGTGGTCATCGGCTACCAGCTCTATCAGATCACCCACGATCCGCTGTCGCTGGGCCTGATCGGCCTGGCCGAAGCGGTGCCGTTCATCGGCCTGGCGCTGTTCGGCGGGCACCTGGCCGATCGTCGCGAGAAGCGCCGGCTCATGCAGCAGGCCGGCGCGGTGGTGGTGGTCAGCTCGCTCGTGCTGCTGTGGGCGATGCTGCCGTCGACGCACGAGACGCTGTCGCGCAACGCGCTGCTGGCGACGGTCTACACGAGCATCTTCATCCTGGGCCTCGCGCGCGGCATCTATTCGCCGGCGTCGGCCGCGTTGCGCGCGTTTCTGGTTCCGCGCGAGATCTACGCCAACTCGGCGAGCTGGAGCGGCACCTTCTTCCAGGCCGGCGCGATCGCCGGGCCTGCGCTCGGCGGCGTTCTGTACCTGGCCGTAGGCCTCACCGGGACGCTCGTCATCACGGTGGCGATGATCGTCGCCAACGTGCTGCTGATCGGACGCATTCCGCCGCAGCCGGTGGCACCGCTCAAACCCGGCAGCGCCGATCTGTGGACCAGCCTGCGCGAAGGCCTGGCCTACGTCTGGCGCACCAAGATCCTGCTCTACGCGATCTCGCTCGACATGTTCTCGGTGCTGTTCGGCGGCGTGGTCGCGATCCTGCCGATCTTCGCCGAGGACATCCTCAAGGTCGGCCCGGAAGGTCTCGGACTGCTGCGCGCCGCGCCGGCCGCCGGAGCGCTCGTCACGGTGATCGCCTGCAACTGGTTCCCGCCGACGCGCCGGCCGTGGGCGACGTTGCTCATCGTGGTCGCCGGCTTCGGCCTGGCGACGCTGGTGTTCGCGCTGTCGGAGACCTTCTGGCTGTCGATCGCGGCGCTGTTCACCACGGGAGCCTTCGACAGCGTCAGCGTGGTGATCCGCAACACGCTGCTGCAGTCACTGCCCGCCGAGAACATGCGCGGGCGCGTGGCTTCGGTGAACAGCATCTTCATTTCGGCCAGCAACGAGCTCGGCGCCTTCGAGTCCGGCCTCGCCGCGCGCCTGCTCGGCACCGTGCCTTCGGTGGTCGCGGGCAGCATCGCCACGCTGCTGACCGTCGGCTACATCGCCAGCCGCTCGCGCCAGCTGTTCAAGATGCGGCTGACCTGAGGTCTCCATCAGTATGTTTTGCCGCTTTGCGGTCCTGCGCCCAGCCGCTAGGCTTGCCACAAACAAGGGAGCCTTCCGAATGTCGCGTCGTTTTCTGCCTTCCGCCCTGGCGGCTGCCGTCGTCGCCCTGTCATCGAACCTGGCGCAAGCCCAGACCATGATGTCCGACGCGGCGCTGCCACTGAACGCGCGGCCGGGCGAATGCTATGCGCGCGTCTACACGGCTCCGCAGTTCAGGACGGTGACCGACACGGTGATCAAGAAGGCCGCGTCCGAACGCGTCAACGTGATCCCCGAGCGCTACGAGTGGACCGAGGAAACGGTGATGGTGAAGCCGGCCTCGGAGCGCATCGCCCAGGTCATTCCGGCCGAATACCGCTGGGAAGAGGAGCAGGTGCTGGTCAAGCCGGCGTCCGAAAAGATCGAAGAAGTGCCCGCGACCTACAAGACGGTCACCCAGACCGAACTCGTCAAGGCCGCCACCACCGAGTGGAAACGCGGTCGCGGCCCGGTCGAGAAGGTCGACAACCTGACCGGCGACATCATGTGCCTCGTCGAAGTGCCGGCCGAGTACCGCACCATCACGCGCTCGGAAGTCGATCAGCCGGCCAGCACGCGCCGCGTGACGATTCCGGCCGAGTACCAGACCGTGCGCCGTCAGGTGCTCGTCAAGGAAGCCGAAGTCCGCAAGGAACAGGTTCCCGCGCAGTACCAGACCGTCAAGGTCCGCAAGCTCGTCGAGGCGGCGCGCGAAGAGCGCATCGCCATTCCGGCCGAATACCAGACCGTCACGCGCCAGGAGAAAGTCGCCGACGGCCACATGGTCTGGAGCCAGGTGCTCTGCGAAACCAACGCCACGCCCGAAACCGTCTACGCCCTGCAGAACGCGCTCCAGAACGCGGGCTACGCGCCTGGCAAGATCGACGGCCGGCTCGGCGCCGGCACCGCCGACGCGGTGCGCCGCTACCAGAAGGCCAACGGCCTCGCCGAAGGCGGCATCACGCTCGAAGTGCTGCAGCGCCTCGGCGTAAGCACGAGCCGCATTTCGGCCGGCAACGCAGGCACCTACTGATCGCCAGTCCGCAACGCCGCGGCCGATCCGTGATCACTGCCATGCCGTTCCGCCTGCGCCTGCTGCCGCTGCTCGCGTGCGCGCTGGGCCCGCTCGCGGCGGTCGCCCAGGAGGCGGGGCCGGCCACCAGCATCGCCATCGCCGAGCCGCCCGCGGCCAAGCCCGGCGAGTGCTGGAGCCTGGTGGTCGTTCCGGCGACGTTCGAACGCCATGTCGAGACCGTGCTGAAAACCCCGGCCGGCGAAAAGCAGGTGCCCAAGCCCGCGCGCTACGAGTGGGTCGAGCAGACCGTGACGATTCCGGCCGGCAAGCGGCGCATCGTCGTCAAACCGGCCGAATACGAAGTCACCGAAGAGCAGGTGCTGATCAGCCCGGCCGGCAGCCGCGCTGTCAGCACGCCGGCCACCTACCGCACGATCGAAGAACGCGTGCCATCCAAGACCGGCGCCGTGCTCAAGCCGCACCCGGTCACCGGCGAGCTCTGCGTCGTCGAAGGGCCGATCGAATACCAGATCGTCAAGCGCAGGCAGCTGATCACGCCGGCCGGCACGCAGATGGTCGAGACCGAAGCGCGCTGCAAGACGGTCAAGCATCGCAAGCTCATCACGCCGGCCGAAACCAGGCTCGTCGACCGTCCAGAGCGCACGATCACCAAGCGCGTGAAGCAGCTCGTCGAACCGGCCGGGTTCACCACTGAGCCGACACCCGCGGTCTACGAGGACGTGGTGCGCGTGGTGCAAACCCGCCCGGCACGCAGCGAATGGCGCAGCATGCTCTGCGAAACCAACATGACGCGCAGCCTGCTCGGCCGCGTGCAGCAGGCGCTCAAGGACTCGGGCCATGATCCGGGCCGCACCGATGGCCGCTGGAACGCACAGTCCGCGCGTGCGATGCGCCAGTTCCAGGCCGCCAACGGCCTGCCGCAAAGCGGCATCAGCATGGAGTCGCTCGAAAAACTGCAGGTAACCGTCGGCGGCTAGTTTTTTGTAAGGGGTAAGGCGTGGGGAGCAAGGCGTTGAAGCCCGCTCATTTCATCCACGCCTCACGCGAAGCTACTTGCGCTCCACCGTGTTGACGATGGCCGCCGCGAGCTGGAATGGCCTTGGCCCCAGACGTCGGACCAGGTCCGGCGGCAGATCCTTCTTGTCGATCTGCAGCAGCGAGAGCTGCGCGAAACCGGTCGGCGTGTAACCCGACCACGACTCGGCGAGCGCACTGCGCCCCTTCGACGGGCGGATGCCGAGCGCCGCGAGCTTGTCCTGCTGCGGCACGATGCCGTGCGCCCCGTCGTGCAGCGGCTCGGTCGAGGCCTGCACCTCGACCCAGGTGTTGAAGTCGCGCCGCAGCAAGGGCTCGGTGATGCGGCTCACGATGCGACTCGCGAGCACGCGCTGCAGGCCGTTGCCGGCGATGCGGCTCACGCGCTGGCCGCCGGCCTGCACGAGCGAACGCGAGGTCGAGGCCACCGGATCCGTTTCGGGCTGCGCACGCAGCGCCGGCCTGAGCACCGAGGCGAGATTGCTCTGCAGGTGAGCACGAACGCGCACGCGATCGCCATCCTGCTGAGGTTCCACGAGCACCTGTACGTTGACGCTGCAGATCGGCCCGCGACCGCCGGCCGGCAGCTCGGCCGAGAACGCGAAGCGCTCCGGCTCGGCTCCGCCGCGATTCTCGAATGTCGCATCGAGGCGTTCGCGCAATCGGCTTAACATGCCCATCTTGAGCTCCTTGGCAGCCTGCATCCGAAAACTGCTTTCAGACCGTCATGACCGCATCTTATCGCTTCGTCGTCACCGGCCGGGTCCAGGGCGTCTACTTCCGCGAATCGACGCGCGAGCAGGCACAGAAGCTGGGTCTCGTCGGCTGGGTCTGCAACCTCGCGGACGGACGCGTCGAAGGCGTCGCTCACGGCAGCGAGGCCGCCCTCGCAGCCCTGCACCGCTGGCTGCTGCTTGGACCACCCGCGGCGCGCGTCGACACGGTCGACTGGCATCCGGCGGATCGGACGCCCGGTGACGTCATTCCGACCGAGTTTGTCGTGAGGCGCTGAATCGGCCCCGACTCCGGCTCGCCGACCAGGGCCGGCGACACCGAAGTCTCAGATGGTCAGCTCGCGGTCGTAGGCGAAGTCGAAGCGGAACTTGCGCGGGGCGCTCTTGCTCTCGACGTAGTCCGCCATGCGCGCAAGGCGCTTGGGCACTTTCATGAGCCTGTCCTGAGCCTCGTTGCCTTCGCCGGACAGGCCGGTCAGCTCACTGACCTTCCAGTACTCGAGGCATTCCTCGACGATGGCCTGGTACTGGCGCGGGCCGAAGATGTTCGACCGGCGCACGACTTCGCTCATTTCGTCGAAGCCCGCGATGCGGTGGCCCGGCATCGAGAAGTTGGAGACCACTTTCTGCAGCGAGTTGAGCGCGCGGTTCGGATCGCGGCTCAGGATCTCGTTGAACATCTCGCGGTAGAACAGATAGTGCCGCGATTCGTCGCCCGCCAGATGGCCGAGCACGCGGCGCAGCAGCGGCTCGGTGGCGCCGGCGATGCGGCCGGTGTTGGCGTGCGAGATCTGCGTCGCCTTCTCCTGCAGCGAGGTGTAGGCGAGCAGGCGATACGGATCGGATTCCCATTCGGGATCGAAGCCGGCTTCGATGTACGAATACTGCAGGCGCTCGAGCGCGCCCATTTCGAACAGGCGCGCGTCGCGCACGTAGTCACGCAGCGCGCAGCCGTGACGGTCTTCCTCGGCCGTCCACATGTTGTTCCAGGTCACCCACGGCGACGATTCGCCGAAGTGCACGGCGATCAGGCGGTGGAAGTGCGGCAGGCCTTCTTCGGTCAGCAGGTTGACCGCGACGGCGACGCGCACCGCATCGGGCAGCTCGCGAGCGGCGCGGCGGACTTCGGCGAGCTGCTCGTCCCATTCGGCCGGCGCGTCGGAATCGGCGCGCACGAGATCGTTCGGGAACCAGAGATTACGGCGTTCCTTGTGCGCTTCGGTTTCGCGCAGGACAGCCGGCTCCATCGAAACCAGGACTTCGACCTGATCGGGAGTGACCAGCTGTGCATCCGCAGCGCCCATCGTTCCATCTCCGAATAAGTGGCCTCGTCTCCGGCCTTACGAACAGCATCGCACGATGGATGCCGCGATACACAACAAACCGGAAGCGTCGGCGTTGGAATTCTACCTCAAGCTTGAACGACTACCGGCGCTGGACCAAATTGAGGAACTCCTGGCGGGTCCGCGGATCTTCGCGGAAGCGGCCCAGCATCATCGAGGTGATCATCGAAGAATTCTGCTTTTCCACGCCTCGCATCATCGCGCACAGGTGTTTCGCTTCAATGACCACGGCGACACCGGCCGCGGACGTGACACCCTGGATGCAGTCGCCGACCTGCTTGGTCAGGTTCTCCTGGATCTGCAGGCGGCGCGCGAACATGTCGACGATGCGCGGAATCTTCGACAGCCCGATCACCTTGCCCTGCGGCAGATAGGCGACGTGGCAGCGGCCGATGAAAGGCAGCAGGTGATGCTCGCACATCGAGTAGAGCTCGATGTCGCGCACGATGACCATCTCCTCGTTGTCGGAATCGAAAATCGCGCCGTTGACGATCTCGCCGATGTCCTGATCGTAGCCGCGGGTCAGGAACTCCATGGCCTTGGCGGCGCGGTGCGGCGTGCGCAGCAGGCCTTCGCGCTCCGGGTTCTCGCCGATGGACTCGATGATGGCTCGATAGTGTTCTTCCACGATAATGGTCCTTTATGACGGGCCCGTCCTAGGGGCGGATCTTCTCGGTTTGTGGGCCATTGTGTCACAGGCCATCGTGAAATCTGCCCGAACGGCTCCGCCAGCCCAAGGTATTCAAGCGCTTATCCACGCCATCGCATGCTCGGCAAGCCCTCACCCGATCCTGTCCGCCTGATCCCGGTGGACCTGATCCGCCCCGGATCGCAGCAGGCGCGCCGGCGCTTCGACCCGGACACGCTCGCCGACCTCGCCGAGTCGATCCGCGAATCGGGCGTGGTGCAGCCGATCGTGCTGCGTACGCGCGTCTGGGGCTTCGAGCTGCTCGCCGGCGAGCGCCGCTGGCGCGCGGCCCAGCAGGCCGGGCTGCACGACATCCCGGCCATCGTCCGCGACGATCTGTCGGAATCCGAAGCCTTCGTGATCGGGCTCGTCGAGAACCTGCAGCGCGAATCGCTGTCGCCGATGGAAACCGCCGCCGGCATGAAGCGGCTCGGCGAGATTTTCACGCTCACGCATGAGCAGATCGGCCGGCGCATCGGCAAATCGCGCGAATACGTCAGCAACTACCTGCGGCTGCTGAACCTGGCGCCCGAGGTCGGGGCGCTCGTCAACGAAGGTCATCTGCACCTGGGTCACGCCAAGGTGATCGCGGGCCTGCCGATGCGCGAGCACGTCGCCACCGCCGACGAAGTGATCCGGCTCAAGCTCACGGTGCGCCAACTCGAGCGCCGCGTCGCCCAGCGGCGCCAGATGGCGGCCGATTCGAAGCTGGTCTTCAAACCCGCCAAGTCCGGCGACCTCGCCCTGCTCGAACGCGAACTTTCGGACCAGATCGGCTACCCGGTCAGCGTCAGCAGCGATCGCGGCGGCGAAGGCGAGCTGCGCATTCGCTTCCACTCGCTCGAAGAGCTCGACGGCCTGCTCGAGCGCCTCGGTTACCGCCCGAGCTAGCTGGAACCGATCGCCTCGAACGTGTCCAAGTTATCGACAGCCACGCTGGATAAGCCTGTGGATAAGCGGGGCATGAAGCACGCCAAACACTGCTTTTTGCAGGCTTCCCAGCGCGGTGACGATTTTTTTACCGCATCGCGCCGCGCCGGCATGTCTTACTCTTCAATCAGTTACCACCGTCCATCGCCACCATGACCGTCTACGACAACAAGCTGCCCTGGGATCAGCGCCAGCGCTTCATGCTGCTCGAAGCGCGACTGATCTGGACCGGCCGCATCCAGCTCGGCGACCTGCGCGACGCCTTCGACATCAGCACGCGCAAGGCCGAGAAGGATCTGCAGCTCTATCGCGAGCGCTGTCCGCGCAACCTCGTGCTCGACGACGAGACCGGCGTGTTCTACCCGGACGATCGCTTCGAGCCGGCCTTCCTGCGCGGCACCGCGCAGGAGTTCCTCGGCGTGCTGCGCAATCACGATCTGGCCCAGGACCTGCCGCTGGCGATGGCCGCCTCGGACCATGTACCGGCCGAGACGCTCGAACTGCCCGAGCGCGAGTTCGACGTGCGCGTTCTGCAACGCATGAGCACCGCGATCCGCGAAGGCCGCTGGCTGACTGTCGAATACCAGTCGATGAACCGCCCGGACCCGCGCAAGCTGCTGATCGCCCCGCATGCGCTGGCCTATGTCGGCCGCTGGCATGCGCGCGCCTATTCGGCCGAGCACCAGTCGTTCCGCGATTTTCTGCTCTCGCGCATCCTCGGACTGCCCGAGCTCGGCGAGGCCTGCCGCCACAGCCCCGACGCGGATTGGGACTGGCGCAATCAGGTGACCGTGCGCATCGGCCCGCATCCAGGGCTGACCGAGGGCCAGCGGCGCGTGGTCGAACACGATTTCGGCATGCACGGCGGGCTGCTCGAAAAACGCGTGCGGCTCGCGCTGGCTCCGTATTTGCTCAAGCTGCTCGGCGTCGGCCGCGGCGATACCGAGCGTGATCCGGCCGAGCAG
This sequence comes from Hydrocarboniphaga sp. FW305-C-57, assembly GCF_058783045.1. Taxonomy (NCBI): domain Bacteria; kingdom Pseudomonadati; phylum Pseudomonadota; class Gammaproteobacteria; order Nevskiales; family Nevskiaceae; genus Hydrocarboniphaga; species Hydrocarboniphaga sp. FW305-C-57. The sequence goes on from NZ_JBYSYG010000002.1 coordinate 671,205, forward strand.
CAGATCGTGCTGCTGAATCAGGCGGAGCTCGATGCGTTCAATCGGCTCGCGTGACAGCAGACCATTTTATTTTTTATCACTTAATTCCATAGCATTTTACAATTATAAATAACGATAAATTATCGAATTAAATTAGCTTTAATCACAAAATTGCCCGCCCAAGACGATCAACTCGACCTGCTGTTCGACACCTACCAGGTGACCGAACGCGTCAGCGCCAAGTCGCGCAGCATTCGCGTCGAGGTGACCTCGCCGACCGAGGTCACGCTGGTGATTCCGCGCTTCGTCGCCCGGCAGGTCGCGCGCGATTTTTTGCGCAGCCGCGACGGCTGGATTCGCCAGAAGCTCGCCGAGCTCAAGCAGCGCGCCGATCGCGATGCCGAGGGCGGGCCTTCGCCCCACCTGCGCTGGGACGGAACCGACCTGCTGCCGCTGCGCGGTGGCGCGGTGCCGCTGAAGATCGTGCAGGCGCAGGTGCGGCCGGTGGTGCGCGTCGAGCCCGCGACGGTGACGCTGTTCTGTCCTGGCAGCGAGCTCGGCGATACCGCGAGGCTCGAGCAGCTGCTGCGCGAGACGCTACGGCGCGAGGCCGCGACCGAGGCGCGCGTGCTGCTCAACCGCGAGGCCGCCCGGCTCGGCGTGAGCTTCAAGGGACCGCGCATCGCCGATCAGAGAACCCTGTGGGGCAGCTGCACGCCCGACGGGCTCATCAGCCTGTCGTGGCGGCTGTTGCTGACGCCGCCCGAGGCCTTCCGCTACGTGGTGATCCACGAGCTCTGCCATCGCGTGCATCTCGATCATTCCGACGCCTTCTGGTCGCTCGTGGCGCGGCAGATGCCCGATCACGAGCGCCATCGCCAGTGGCTGCGCGAGCACGGCCAGCGCCTGCACTGGTATCTGAAGGGCTGAGCCCGCGGCCCAGGCGGACGCTGCGCCCGATCGACGCTGCTGCATCGTCTGACAAGGACTCGTCCCAACGGCGGTTGTCGAGCCTCGTCAGGCGGGAGTAAGGTGAATGTCAGGAAACGCGGCGCCTGGATGGCTCGGGTGCCGCAAGGCGATCACCCAACCAAGGCACGCGCATGTCCACGCTCGATACGGTTCAGGTCCGGCAATACATGACCACGCAGATCATCTCGTTCCCGCCCGACATGGAGGTCATGAGCGCGGTGCACGAGCTGGTCAAGCACCGCATCGCGAGCGCCCCGGTGGTCGAGAACGGCAAGCTCGTCGGCATGCTCTCGGAGCGCGATTGCCTGTCGATCGCCTTCATCGCCTCGAGCGACTCCTGCGTCGCCGGCCCGGTGAGCCAGTTCATGAGCAGCAAGGTGGCCTCGGTGACGCCCGACACCAGCATCACGCAGCTCTGCCAGCTGTTCACGAATGCCTCGCACCGCCGCTATCCGGTGGTCGAGAACGGCCGGCTCGTCGGCATCGTTTCGCGCCGCGACGCCCTGCGCGCGATCAGCGATGCCTGCTCGGGCACGCTGCAGGAGCTCACGATGGCCGAGAAGTATTTCTCGTCCACGCGCAGCTGAGCGCCGTGCCGCAGCCTGGGTTCATCAAGCCAGGCTGCGACCTCAGACCGCCGCGACGGCCGGCGCCAGCCGCAGCTGGCCGGTCTTCTTGAGCTGGATCAGCAGCAGCGACACCGCGGCCGGCGTGACGCCCGAAATGCGTCCGGCCTGGGCGACCGTTTCGGGCCGATGCTGGATCAGCTTCTGGCGCACTTCGTTCGATAAACCGCTGACGGCCGCATAATCGAAATCCTTCGGCAGCAGCGCGTCCTCGTAGCGGCGCGCGCGATCGATCTCGGTCTGCTGGCGCGTGATGTAGCCCGCGTACTTCACTTCGATCTCGACCTGCTCGGCCGCGAGCGGATCGACGTTGTCATCGGCCAGTCCCAGGCGCCGCAGCGTGGCGTAATCGGCTTCGGGACGGCGCAGCAGTTCGAGCGCGCTCGCGCCGTTCGACACCGGCGCGGGACCGAACACTTCCACTACTTCGGGCGCCGCGAGCTGCTGCGGCTTGAGCCAGAGTGCGGACAGGCGCGCACGCTCGGCCTCGATCGCCTCGCGCTTGGCGGTGAAGCTCGCCCAGCGCGCATCGTCGACGAGGCCGAGTTCGCGCCCAACCGGCGTCAGGCGCAGATCGGCGTTGTCCTCGCGCAGCAGCAGGCGATGCTCGGCGCGCGAAGTGAACATGCGATACGGCTCATTGGTGCCGCGTGTGATGAGGTCGTCGACGAGCACACCGATGTAGGCCTCGTGGCGCAGCGGCGTCCAGCTCTCCAGCTCACGAGCGAAGCGCGAGGCATTGATGCCCGCGAGCAGGCCTTGCGCGGCGGCTTCCTCGTAGCCCGTGGTGCCGTTGATCTGGCCCGCGAAGAACAGGCCGTCGACGGCCTTGGTTTCGAGGCTGCGCTTGAGATCACGCGGATCGAAGTAGTCGTATTCGATCGCGTAACCCGGCCGCGTGATGCGCACGTTCTCCAGGCCGCGAATGCTGCGCACGAAGCGTTCCTGGATGTCGTACGGCAGCGAGGTCGAAATGCCGTTCGGGTAGATCTCGCGCGTGTTGAGGCCTTCGGGCTCGAGAAAGATCTGGTGGCTGAGCTTGTCGGCGAAGCGGTTGACCTTGTCTTCGACGCTCGGGCAATAGCGCGGGCCGACGCCTTCGATCACGCCCGTGAACATCGGCGAGCGATCGAAGCCTTCGCGAATGATCGAATGCGTCCGCTCGTTGGTGTGCGTGATGTAGCAGTCGATCTGGCGCGGATGATCGGCGGCCGAGCCCATGAACGAGAACACCGGTACCGGCGTGTCGCCGGGCTGCGGCGTGAGCTGCGCCCAATCGATCGTGCGGCCGTCGAGCCGCGGCGGCGTGCCGGTCTTGAGCCGGCCCGTGCGCGGCATCAGTTCGCGCAGGCGCAGCGCCAGAGGCAGCGACGGCGCATCGCCCGCGCGTCCGCCCGGATGATTCGCCAGGCCCACATGGATGCGTCCGCCGAGGAAGGTGCCGGTGGTCAATACCACCGCGCGCGCCAGGAAGCGCAGGCCGATCTTGGTGACCACGCCGGCGACGCGCGTGCCTTCGACGATGAGGTCTTCGACCTCGTTCTGGAACAGCGTGAGCTTCGGCTGGTTCTCGAGCGCCTCGCGCACGACCCACTTGTAGAGCATGCGATCGGCCTGGGCGCGCGTGGCGCGTACCGCCGGGCCCTTGCTCGCGTTGAGCGTGCGGAACTGGATGCCCGCCTTGTCGGCCGCGATCGCCATGAGCCCGCCGAGCGCATCGACTTCGCGAACCAGATGGCCCTTGCCGATGCCGCCGATCGCCGGGTTGCAGGACATCTGGCCGAGGGTTTCGATCGACTGCGTGACGAGCAGCGTGGAGGCGCCACTGCGCGCCGCGGCGAGCGCCGCTTCGGTGCCGGCATGGCCGCCGCCGATGACGATGACGTCGAAGCTGTTGTCCTGCATGGCCGCACGCTGCTGAGCAAAATTTGGCCGCGCAGTGTAGGGCCTGGGCGCGGAGGAGAAAAGGACGCGACAACGTCACGCGGCCGGTTCAGGATACGCACCCCTTAGACGCGCGAATCTTCTTCGCATGACCTCACCCGCCTGGCGCCGCAAGCGAGCCGCTCTATCCCCCGATGCCCCGATGGTGGGCTGGCGCGAATGGGTCAGTTTCGGCGAACTCGGCATCGACCGCGTCAAGGCCAAGATCGACACCGGCGCGCGCACCTCGGCGCTGCATACCTTCGCGATCGAGCGGCCGACGCCGGGCCGCGTGCGCTTCGGCGTGCATCCGCTGCAGCACGCGACCACGCAGGTCTGGTGCGAAGCCGAGGTGATCGACGAACGCTGGATCACCGACTCCGGCGGCCGCCGCGAATTTCGCCCGGTGATCCTCACGCCGATCACGCTCGGACTCATCACCTGGCCGATCGAGATCACTTTGACGGCGCGCGATTCGCTGCAATTCCGCATGCTGCTCGGCCGCACCGCGCTGGCCGGACGCTTTCGCGTCGACCCGGGCGGAAGCTACCTGCAAGGACGCAAGAACGATGTGAACGAACCGGGCACGGAGCCGGATTCCGACTCATGAAAATCGCCCTGCTCTCCCGCAACGGCAAACTCTATTCGACACGACGCCTCGTCGAGGCCGCCGAGGCGCGCGGCCACCAGATCGAAGTGGTCGACGTGCTGCGCTGCTACATGAACATCGCGCCGAACTGCACCGAGATCCACTACCGCGGCCGCAAGCTCGAAGGCTTCGACGCGGTGATTCCGCGCATCGGCGCCTCGGTGACCTTCTACGGCACCGCGGTCGTGCGCCAGTTCGAAATGATGGGCACGTATTCGGTCAACGAATCGCAGGCGATCACGCGCTCGCGCGACAAGCTGCGCGCGCACCAGCTGCTCGCGCGCCACGGCATCGGCATGCCGATCACCGGCTTCGCGCATTCGCCCGACGACACCAAGGATCTGATGGGCCTGGTCGGCAAGGCGCCGCTCGTGATCAAGCTCATCGAGGGCACGCAGGGCCAGGGCGTGGTGCTCGCCGAAACCGATCAGGCGGCCGAATCGGTCATCGATGCGTTTCGCGGGCTCGATGCGTACTTTCTCGTGCAGGACTTCGTCGCCGAGGCCAAGGGCGCGGACATTCGCTGCTTCGTCATCGGCAACAAGGTAGTGGCGGCGATGATGCGCCAGGCCAAGTCCGGCGAGTTCCGCTCGAACCTGCACCGCGGCGGCACCGCGCTGGCCGTGAAGCTCACGCCCGACGAGCGCCGCACCGCGATCGACGCGGCCAAGGCGATGGGCCTCAACATCGCGGGCGTCGACATCCTGCGCTCGAACAAGGGCCCGGTGGTGATGGAGGTGAATTCCTCGCCCGGACTCGAAGGCATCGAGACGGTCACGCAGATCGACATCGCCGACCGCATCATCGAGTTCATCGAGAACAACGCGCGCCAGGGCCGCACCAAGACGCGCGGCAAGAGCTGATCACGGCGCCGCGCGTGGCGCCGATGATGCGCGCTACCATTCGCGCATGACCCGCTCGATCGATCCCGCCACGCCGTTCTCCATCGGCGACGCCCGCATCGCGGCCGGCGAACGGCGCAGCGTCGAGCTGCCCATCGCCACGCTCTACAACAGCGCGCCCGTCGCGCTGCCGGTGGTCGTGCATCGCGGACTCAAGGCCGGGCCGACGGTGTTCGTCAGCGCCGCCCTGCATGGCGACGAGATCATCGGCGTCGAAATCATTCGCCGCCTGCTCAAGCTGCCGGTGCTCGACGAACTCGCGGGCACCCTGCTCGCGGTGCCGGTCGTCAACGTGATGGCGTTCCTGCATCAGTCGCGTTATCTGCCCGACCGGCGCGATCTCAACCGCAGCTTTCCGGGCAGCGAATCGGGCTCGCTCGCGGCGCGTTTGGCGCACGTGTTCCTGCGCGAAGTCGTCGAGCGCTCCGATTACGGCATCGACCTGCACACCGGCGCGATCCATCGCCCGAACCTGCCGCAGATTCGCGCCGACCTGCGCAACCCGGTCAATCTCCGCCTGGCCAAGGCCTTCGGCGCCCCGCTGCTGTTGAACTCCAAGCCAGCGCCCGGAACGCTGCGCGAAACCACCACCAAGCGCGACATTCCGGTGATTCTCTACGAATCGAGCGAAGCCCTGCGCTTCGACGAAACCGCGATCCGCATCGGCGTGCAGGGCGTGCTCAACGTGCTGCGCGAAACCGGCATGCTGCCGCCCGACGCCTCAGCCTGGAGCGCGACCGAGCCGGTGCTCGCGCAGAAGAGCCGCTGGGTGCGTGCGCCTTCGAGCGGCATCCTGCGGGCGCAGGTCGCACTCGGCGATCACGTCGAAGTGGGCCAGACGCTCGGCATCGTCGGCGACCCCTATGGTGGCAACGACTGGCCCGTCATCGCCGACAACGAGGGTCTGGTGATCGGCAAGCTGAGCCTGCCGCTCGTGCACGAAGGCGACGCCGTCTTCCACATCGCCCAGGTCGCCGAACCACGCGAAGCCGCGATCGCGTTCTCGCAGCTGGAGGCAGCCACGCGGGACATCGAGTCGGACGAGCCGCCGATTGTTTGAGTCGTCTGCTGCGCGCTGCGCCGTGGATTTGTGACGTAGTTCCTGTTTCTATCGAATGACATCGTGCAGTCTTGTTCTCACTCAGCACCACGATTCTTTTTTGATAGTTGTTTACCGACGATACCCCTCGGCTCCTTTGAAGCTTTTTCGATAGCTGGGTAATCGGCGAATATCTCCAGGGGCGTCAACGACAATGGGCGGGCATTGACGGGCGATGGATTACTCCGACTTCTTCACTCGGGCCACCGGCAGGAAGCAAGGGCCATACCCGTACCAGCAACGATTAGCCGAATCCGCCTGGCCCGACACCCTGAACGTGCCGACGGGTCTCGGCAAAACCGCTGCCGTCATCCTCGCCTGGCTCTGGAAGCGCGGCTGGCGCGCCGATGGAACGCGCGTCGATCCGCAAGCCGACACGCCGCGCCGGCTCGTCATCTGCCTGCCGATGCGCGTGCTGATCGAGCAGACCGAAGCCGAATGCAGACAATGGCTTCGTAATCTGCACTGCGAAGGCGAGCCCGGCGACGGCCACGTCAGCGTGCACGTGCTCATGGGCGGCTCCGAAGACCTGGCCAAGCCGCTCTGGAGCGAACATCCCGAGCAAGACCAGATCCTGATCGGCACGCAGGACATGCTGCTGTCTCGCGCGCTCATGCGCGGATACGGCATGAGCCGTTATCTGTGGCCCATTCACTTCGCTACGCTGCACAACGATGCGATGTGGGTGTTCGACGAAGTACAGCTCATGGGGCCCGGCCTGGTCACGAGCGTGCAGCTCGATGCGTTCCGCCGCTCGCTGGGCACGGCCCGCAACAGCCGCAGCCTCTGGATATCGGCGACGCTCAACGGAGCGTGGATGAAGACGGTGGATTTCGATCCATCCACGCTCAGCACCCTGACGCTGAGCCCCGAAGAACAAGCCTCGCCCGCAGTGCGCGAGCGCAGCGCCTCGATCAAGCCGCTGGCCCGAAGCGAGATCCGGCTCGAAGGCGAGACCAAGGCCGCTGTCGGAACTTATTTGAGTGCGCTCGCAACACGAGTGATCGCGGCGCACAGCGAGCAGCCGGCAAGCACCACACTGGTCATTCTGAACACCGTCGAACGCGCACAAGGACTCTATGACGCGCTGCTGGCTTCACTCGCGCCGAAGCCAGCCAAAGGGCGCAAGGCGCCATCGGCCGAGGCTGCGCCCGATGGCGACGCCCCGCAGTTGCTGCTCGTGCATTCGCGCTTTCGCTCCGCGGAACGTAGCGCGCGCAACAAGCAGTTACGCGAAGTACCCGCATCCGCCGACGGCCGCATCATCATCGCCACGCAGGCGATCGAGGCCGGCGTCGATCTTTCCGCGCGCCTGCTGTTCACCGAACTCGCGCCTTACGCCTCGATGGTGCAACGCTTCGGTCGCTGCAATCGCTACGGGGAGTTCAACCAAGACGCCAGTGCGCGCATCGAGTGGATCGACGTTGCGGACGCGAAACCGTACTCGTCCGACGAGCTCACCGTCGCACGCGACATGCTCAATGGTCTCGACAGTGCTTCGCCGGGCAGCTTGCAGAAGCCGCCCGACTCCACGCCGCTGCATCCGGTGCTGCGGCGCAAGGATTTTCTCGATCTGTTCAGCACCGAGGCCGATCTCTCGGGATTCGACATCGACATCGCGCAATACATTCGCGACACCGAAGATGCCGACGTCTTCCTGTTTTGGCGCGACTGGGCCGAACCTGCGGAAGCCAAGAAGCAGCCGCCGATGCAGCAGCAGGAACTTTGCCGCGCCGGGCTGCGCGCCGCGGCCGAACTGCTCGGACGGCGCGACATCAAGACCGGCGATGTCTATCTGTGGGACAGCCTGCAACGCCAGTGGACCGCGTTGTCCAATCCGGGCAAGGCGCGGCTGCGCCCCGGCATGAGCTTGATGATCCGCGCAAGCGTCGGCGGCTACTCGGCGGAGCGCGGCCTCTCGCCCGATCGCACCGCCGCTGTTTTGCCCGTCGACATCGACCGCTCGGCCGAAGTCGCCATCGAAGCGATGTCCGACGAACACCGCAGCCTGCAGAGCAAAGCCATCTCATTGCCGGAACATCTGGCCGACGTGGAACGAGAGGCTCAGAAGCTCTGCGCCGCGCTCGATGTGCCTGAATCCGCCGCCGTGATTCGCGCAGCGCGCTGGCATGACGTGGGAAAGGCGCACGATGCGTTTCAGTCCATGATCAGAGCCGCGCATCGCAGCGCGAACGAGGACACGGAGCCGCTGGATACTCAGCAGTTCTGGGCGAAATCCGGCGGACGATCGAAGCGCCGCATCGGCGGCGTGCGCTGGACGCCACCGCGCTACGAAGCCGACGGCGTCGACCGGAAGCATTTTCGCCACGAGCTCGCATCCGCATTGGCCTGGATCGCCCGGCATGGCGACGAGCCCGATGCCGATCTCATCGCTTTTCTGATCGCTGCGCATCACGGCAAGGTCCGGCTCTCGCTGCGTGCGCTGCCGGATGAAGCCGAACCCGAGGGTGAGCATGCGGGCAAGCTGTTCGCACGCGGGGTCTGGCAGGGCGACGAGCTTCCCGAGCTCGAATTCGCTGGCGAAAAGCTACCGAGAACTTCTCTGAGCCTGGAGCTCATGCGGCTCGGCGAGGGGCCGCAGGGCGCCTCTTGGGTCACGCGCACGCAAGCCTTGTTGAAAGCCTACGGCCCGTTCCGCCTGGCGTGGCTCGAAACGCTGGTACGTCTCGCCGACTGGCGCGCAACGCGCGAGGAGCAGCAATGAAGCTTCGCGCCCTCGAAGCGATCTCCCGCGCACTTTCCGAGAACGGTGTGCGCTACATCGTCGCAGGCGGCCTCGCCGTGAATGCGCATGGCTACTCACGATTCACCGCCGACATCGATCTGGTCGTCGCACTCGATGCGGGCAACATCGTCGCCGCCTTCGCGGCCATGGCCGCCGCCGGGTACGAGCCGAGCTTGCCGATCACCGCCGAGCAGTTCGCCAACGCGAGCCTGCGCCAGCGCTGGATCGACGAGAAGGGCATGCGCGTGCTGAATTTCTTCAGCGATCAGCATCCCGAAACATCGGTCGATGTCTTCGTGTATGAGCCTTTCGACTTCGAAGTGGAATTCGAGACGGCGATGCGGGGCGAGCTGCTGCCAGGCTTGCCGGTGCGCTTCGTCTGCATTCCGACGCTGATCGACATGAAGCGCAAGGCCGGACGCGCACGCGACCTGGACGACATCCAGCACTTGCAGTGGATACTCGACGAGGAGCAAGGACATGGTTGATCCCGATCCTGATCACGTTGACGCTCGCGACTCCGACATCGACTGGTCCAAGGCCACGTTCGACGGCAGCCGCCGCGAGCAGCTGCGCCGGACGCGCGCGATGAGCCTGCGCCAGCGCCTCGAAGCGCTCGATGCGATGACGGACACGGCCTTGCACTTCCAGCAGCACAGCAGGCGATACGCCCAGGCTTCGACCGAGAAAGCTTTGCAGGCGCGCGAACCCGTGAAGCGCTACGAGCCACGCGCCGGCCGCGCACTCGTCGAACTGTCGGGCTGCTCACCGACCCCTTTGGCCGGCTACCTGAAAGCCCTTGCGATTCTGCGGCTGATCGCCGAAGCCCCCGAGCCGCACGGCGGCGATCCGGACGTGCGCGGCTTCTGGCGCGACGATCGCTTCGTGCTCGAGACGATGAGATCGAGGGAGGAGATTCGGCGCTTCTTTCTCGAAGCGTATGCGCCGACCCCGCTGGTGGCGCCGTGGGGCGCTCGATCTGGGTTCTACGATGGAAGCTCAGAAAAATCAGCTCGAGATGCACTTAATACGATTTTGACAAGCGTCAGTCCAAGATTGGAAGCTTTCCGCGAAGCCATAAAGCTTACAAAGGCTTTGCTTACCCAAGCTGGATTTTATAAAAAAGCAGATAGTGACGGCGAAAAGCTCAAACTCATGGGCTTATGCCGGTCAAGACTTCCAGACAGCGTATTGCCATGGTTGGACGCCTGCTATGTTCTAACCAGTGAGGGCCGCCAGTTCCCTCCTCTATTGGGTACCGGCGGTAACATCGGCAGCGGGAGCTATGTCTCCGGGTTCTCTCAGTTAGTTATTGGTTGCATCCTTGACCGTAAGCATGATGGTGCTTTGGATTCCTCCCTTTTTCTCCATCCCGGCTGCGGAGTATTCAGCGATCAAGCTCCAGGTCACCTTTTGCCAGGCGCAGTCGGAGCCCCTAATGCTTCATCTGAAGATTTCGATGGATTAACCCAGACGAACCCTTGGGACTACATTCTTGGGTTGGAAGGAGCACTGCTTTTCGCGGCGAGCGCATCAAAACGGCTAGATTCTAGCGATCCATCGGTGTTGTGCGCTCCATTCACAGTGCGCAGCCGTTTGGGCTCGAGCGGTGCCGAAAGCGCATTTGATGACCATGCCGGAGGCGGGGAAATCTGGATGCCGATATGGACCACCCCTATTTCTGTCGTGGAATTGCGAAGTCTTCTATCGGAAGGAAGAGCTTCTTTTAACGGGAGGCAAGCTCGCGATAGTATCGACTTTGCGCGCGCGATCGCGAAGCTTGGCGTTGATCGAGGCATATCGAGCTTTCAACGCTATGGATTTCTCAAGCGTTCTGGAGACAACTGGCTTTCCGTACCACTCAATCGCATCGAAGTTGAACGGAATCCGAGTTCGGACCTCATAGACGACCTCGATCGCCAAGGCTGGCTTCCGTCCGTTCAACACTACGCGAGAGAAGAAAGCGCGCCAAACGCCTTCCGCTCGGCTGCGCGGCAACTTGATGCAGCGCTGTTTGCGATGACGCGACGCGCGGACAGCCACAGCGTGCAAGCGGTGCTGCGCTGCGTGGGGCGCATCGAATCGGCGCTGGGCTTGAGCGTAAAATCACACGAGGCGGTACGCACACCCGCACCTCAGCTTTCCGCGAAGTGGATCGAGCGAGCGGATGACGGCTCGGCGGAATTCAGCATTGCGCTCGCACTCGCGGGCTTGTCCCTGCGCAATGAGAAGGGTCGCATCCTCGACTACCGCATGCACCGTGTCGGGGTCGGCGAGCCGCTGTACGGCAACGGCAATCGCGAATGGAAGCCGACTTCCGCTCATGCCGTCTGGGGCCCCGGAGCACTCACTCGCAACCTCACCTCGATGCTGCATCGCCGTCGCCTCGACGCGCTGTCCATGCAGAGCGAAAGACAGACGCTGCAGAGTTACACCGGTACCCACCGCCGCCACTTGCATGCGTTTCTGGCCGGCAAGACCGATGACGCGCGCATCGACGATCTGCTCGGCGGCCTGGCCTGCGTCAATCTGTACGGCGTACGCATCGGCGGTGAATCGGGACGCGATGCGGTTCTTCCACCGGCGTTTGCGCTGCTCAAGCTGTTCTTTTCGTCGGAAGCGCAGTTACAACGGATTGCGCCCGCTTGGTTGCCGGAAGCCCGACCGCTCAACACGCCAGCCGAAATCTACAGCCGGCTCGCCGTCGGCCAGATCGCAAAGGCGGTCGAGATCGCCTGGAGCCGGCTCAAGGCCTACGACATCAAGCTGCCCGGCCGCGCACCTCCAGTCCCCGTCGTCCCACCGCAGGAACGCACACGCTGGCTCGCCGCGCTATGCGTTCCTCTCAGCGACTCCGAGCTTCGCAAGCTGATCGCCACGCTGCCCTTCGAATCGAAGCTGCAATCCGAAACCAACGACGCCACCTGATCGCCATCAAGGAACCACCCGATGCCACTGAACTTCGACGCGCTCAAACACGCTCCGCGCCTGCTGCTGGAAGCCGAACTCGAACCGATCCAGGGCACGCGTTTTCAGCCCACGGGTTTCCCGAACCTGGGCCATGCGACCTACGACGGCCCGGGCGGCGACAAGCGCATGCTACTGGTCGAATCGGCACAGAGCATGGCGAACCGCCTCGAAGCGGTTTGCTGGGATCGCGACGCGGATGATTGGGTTACGCCGCTCAAGGGCTTGCCGCTCGTGAAGGTGCGAACGGCCAAGGACGAGCCACTGACCAACACCGTGCTCGAATCGCATCGCCTGAACTCACCGTACGTGCTCGAAGGCAAGGATCGCAGTGTGTTCGATCGCCTCAAGAGCGAGCTTGCGGGCATGGAAGAAGGGCCGGTCGACATCAAACTGCTGGCGAGCGTGCTGCTCAAGCTCGATGCGAACGCCCTCATCCACGGCATATTTCTGGCCAAGTCCGAGCTCGCCGGGGGGCGCCTGCGCTTGCCGCGCGTGCTGTCGTCGTTCATCGAAGCCGAAGACGTACGTGAAGCGCAAAGCGGCGGCGTCAAGAACGACCACGTGAATCCATCGGGGGACACCGCGCGCGGCTTCGGCAACGTTCCGTTCGCGCGCACGGAGTTCACGTCGCCCAAGATCATCGCCTACTTCAATCTCGACCTCTCCCAGATTCGCGGCTTCGGTCTCGGCGATGCGGTGAGCACGCTGCTCATCGCGATCTCGCTTTACAAAATCCAGGCGCTGCTGCACTCCGGGTTGCGCCTGCGCACGGCCTGCGATCTAGAGGTCAAGGACAATGGCTTGTCGGTGAAGAGACCCAAGGGCTTCGAAGTTCCGAGCCTACCGGAATTGGAAGCATTGTTGCCGCAGCTCATCAAGAGCGTCGCAAGCGAGCAACAATGGCCGAGTGATCCGGTTACGACCTTGACATGGGAGCCGTCGGCGAAAGCCAAGAAAGACAAGGCGAACGAAGACAGCAACTGAGACCGCGCCTTCATGCTCGCCATCGCCTTTCAGTTCCCGGCCGGGCGCTATCACGCCACGCCCTGGGGACGACACGTCAACGAGGCCGACGTGGCCTGGCCGCCGGATCTGTGGAGGCTCAGCCGCGCGTTCATCGCGATCTGGCATCGGAAGCTCGCGCATGATGCGTTTCCACGCGAGCGGCTCGCCGACCTGCTTGCGGCGCTCGCAGAAGCAGCCCCGCCGTCGTACCGGCTTCCGCAGTCCGTCGTGCATGCGCACACTCGGCATTACATGCCCAGCAAGGGCGACAAGAAAACTTTGGTGTTCGACGCGTTCGCGCGGCTTTCGAGCGATGACGAGCTCGTGATGGCTTGGCCGGCACTCGAGTTGGCGTCGCCGCAACTCGAATTGCTCGATACCTTGCTCGAACATCTCGGCTATTTGGGGCGTGCGGAATCCTGGGTTCACGCGTTCCGAAAATCGCAGGTCGAGGACGACTATAACTGCAAGCCGATCGAACTCGGCCCGGGAGGCGAAGAAATCGTCGATCTGATGCTGCCTCGCCGACCGGCGGATTACGTGGAGTTCCGCTCGTCTCGATTCTCCGAGGCCGGCCTCGTGCCCGATACACGCGGGCGTATGCCCAAACTCGACGGCGTGCGGCGCAAACTCGTCGGCACACTTCCGGAAGATTGGCTCGATGCAGTCAGCGTCGATACCGGTACGCTGAAATCGGCAGGCTGGAATACGCCGCCTGGCTCGCGCCAGGTGCGCTACGGCCGGCCCGCACATGTGCTCGAGACGATCGGACGCAGTGCTGGCGGCAAGCGCACGCATTCGAACATCGATGCCACTCGCAATCCGGCGCTTACCGTCGCGCGCTATGCTCTCTATGGCAAGCCGCTACCGCGTATCGAAGATGCGATTCGAATCGGCGAAGCGGCACGTCTTGCAGCCATGCAAATCGCCAAGCCCGAGTCACTGCCCGCGGAACTCTCCGGCCACAACCTGCCCGATGGCAGCTGCCACGGCCATGCCTTCTGGCTACCGGAAGATGCCGATCGCGATGGCTTCATCGACCATTTAATCGTGCACGCGCCCGACGGCTTGTCCGATCGATCACTACGCGTCTTGAATGAATTGAGACAGATTCGACGTGGCGAGCAGGACATGTTGCAGCTCATGCTCGAAGGCATCGGTTCCACCAAACTGTTCGCGGCAGCAACGCCTTACGTCGCGCCGGGAACAGTTTGGGAAAGCGCGACCCCGTATCTGTTCCCTTGGCATCTGAAGCCGCGCGAGTTGCGCTCGCGAGAAGCGAAGGAAGCGGCGGTCGAGGCACAGATTCGGCGCGAGTGGGAAGCGCGTTTCGGATCGCATGCGGTGATCGAGCGCATCGAGTTCATGCCCACGGTCAAACTCAACGGGGGGAAGCGACTGCATAGTCTGCAATTCCATCGATTCCGCAAAAAGAAAACCCAAGTCATGCAGCCGGACACCTACGGTCAGCTGCTCAGGCTGCACTTTTCAAAGCCCATGCAAGGCCCGATCGCCTTGGGCTTCGGCTGTCACTTCGGTCTCGGCTTGTTCGGCCCACCTCAAGACTAAAAGGCGCACTCGATGGACGGTCAACAGCACGAACTCGCGTTGCCCTTCCCCGAACTCACGGGCGACCAGCCGCAGTTGCCCGCGCGCATGATCAATGAGTATGTGTACTGCCCTCGACTCGCCTATCTCGAATGGGTGCAAGGCGAGTGGGCCGACTCCGGCGATACGGTGGATGGACGCAACAAGCACAAGCGCGTCGACAAGCCTGGCGCCGATTTGCCGTCACCTGCCGATGTCGAGCAGGGTGAACGCATCCACGCGCGCTCGGTGACGATCTCGTCGAACCGCCTCGGCCTCGTCGCGAAGATGGATCTGATCGAGGCCGAAGACGGCTTCGTGCAACCCGTCGATTACAAGCGCGGCAAGCGTCCGCACGTGGCGCGCGGCGCTTACGATCCGGAGCGGGTGCAGCTGTGTGTGCAAGCGCTGATCCTCGAAGAGCAGGGATACAAATGCGAATCGGGCGTACTGTATTTCGTCGAATCGCGGGAGCGCGTACCGGTGGCTTTCGATGCGGAGCTGCGCGATCTCACGCTGTCTTCGATCCACGGCCTGCGTGGCGTGGCGCTCGGTGGTCGCATTCCGGCGCCGCTCGAAGATTCATCCAAGTGCCCGCGCTGCTCGCTCGTCGGCATTTGCCTGCCAGACGAAATCAACTTCCTTCGGCGACAGGACACGCCGCCGCGCCCGCTGGCCGTGAGCATCGAAGAGTCACTGCCCGTATACGTGCAGGCGCGCAAGGCCAAGGTTGCCAAGGACGGAGAAAATCTCGAAATCACCATCGACGACAAGCTGGCCTCCAAGCCCCGGCTCGCCGAAGTTTCGCAGCTGATCCTGCACGGCAACATCTATGTGACGACGCCGACCTTGCACGAGCTCATGCAGCGGGAGATTCCGGTGGTCTGGCATAGCCACGGCGGCTGGTTCATCGGCTACACGGCGGGCATGGGCCACAAGAACGTGGAACTACGCATCGCTCAGCATCGCGGGGCCGAAGATGAACGCGTGTGTCTGGCGCTGGCTAAAGGTTGGGTGCGCGCCAAGCTCGTCAATAGCCGGGTCATGCTGCGGCGCAATTGGCGCGGCTTGCAGTCCGTCGACCCGATGATGGCCCAGCTCGAACATTCGATTAAAACAGTGAATCGCGCGCGCAATCTCGACGAGCTGCGCGGTATCGAGGGTAATGGCGCAGCGATTTACTTTGGCTCCTTCGGCCAGTTGTTGAAGCGCGAAGCCGACAACGACGGTGTTTTCACGTTCGATTTCATGCAACGCAATCGACGACCGCCTGCCGATCCGGTCAACGCGCTGCTTTCGTTCGCATACTCGATGCTGGCTCGAACACTGACGATCACGGCGACGACGGTCGGCTTCGATGCTTATCGCGGCTACTACCATCAACCTCGCTATGGACGCCCCGCACTGGCACTGGATTTGATGGAGCCATTCCGCCCGCTGATCGCGGATTCCGCCGTGATCCAGGCGATCAACAATGGAGAAGTCCGACCAACGGATTTCATCGGCGGCTCGGGACGTGTCAATCTTTCAGACGAGGGTCGCAAGCGATTCATCGCCACGTTCGAGCGCCGACTATCGCAGGAGATCACGCACCCGCTGTTCGGCTACAAGCTCAGCTATCGACGCCTGCTCGAATTGCAATGTCGCTTGCTGGGACGATTCTTGCTCGGAGAATTGCAGGAAAACCCGAACTTCACCACGCGATGAAGACCCACGAACATCTATACGTCATCAGCTACGACATCGGCGACCAGAAGCGCTGGCGCCGCTTGTTCAAGCTTATGCATGGCTACGGCGAATGGCTGCAACTGTCGGTGTTCCAATGCCGCCTTTCGGAGCGCCGCCATGCCGAACTCGTCGGACTCGTCAACGGCATCATCATCGACGGCCAGGACCACGTCATGATGCTCGACCTGGGGCCGGCAGACAGCGTAAAGCCTCGCGTGGTCAGCTTGGGCAAGACGTTCGAGGCCGTCAGGCGAGAACCGATCGTAGTCTGAGCATGGCTCGCCTCGGTCAGCCTATGCCGTCTTTTCGCGAGCGCTCTTATGGTGTCGTTTTACCCAGGCAGCGCTCGCAGCCTGTAATGCTCTTTAAAAACATGATGTTGTTAGCGGCTGGGCGCCGCCGTCTGTCGACACCGAGCCCCTCGGAACGCTATCGTCCGCCAGCGCTCGCAAATTTGAACCAGCGCCCGGCAAGATCAAAGGCTTCAGATCAGGCCGTGATCTGCGGCTTCATGCCGCAGCTCCTTTGAAGCGTCGTCGGGCTTCTCGTCCTCAGCTTTGGGGGCCGGGTGATCTGCGGCTTCATGCCGCAGCTCCTTTGAAGCGATACTATTCCTGCAATGATGGAAGTAAAAGAAGGAAGTGATCTGCGGCTTCATGCCGCAGCTCCTTTGAAGCCGTCTTCGGTGAATTCCTTGAGCCCGCGACCGGCAGGTGATCTGCGGCTTCATGCCGCAGCTCCTTTGAAGCGAACTCGACGGTGAAGCGATTTTCATTTGATACTCGGGTGATCTGCGGCTTCATGCCGCAGCTCCTTTGAAGCCATTAAACACTGAATTTCTACTAGCCACTTTTAACGCATGTGATCTGCGGCTTCATGCCGCAGCTCCTTTGAAGCCTTGGGGCGACCGCGATATTTGCCACGAACCTTGTCGTGATCTGCGGCTTCATGCCGCAGCTCCTTTGAAGCGAAGCTATCATCCCGATCTACGTTATCTATCTAAAAGGTGATCTGCGGCTTCATGCCGCAGCTCCTTTGAAGCCGATGTCTCGGGCGATGTCAGTTGATCCAACGCTGGGTGATCTGCGGCTTCATGCCGCAGCTCCTTTGAAGCCGGTTGAAACAGGGCAACCCATTTCAGGCGGTGGCGTGTGATCTGCGGCTTCATGCCGCAGCTCCTTTGAAGCTCGGGAACCAAAACCGATGTTCATGCCCTCGTGAAATAGGTGATCTGCGGCTTCATGCCGCAGCTCCTTTGAAGCCTATCCTAGAAGAACCAACCATACTGGGTACGCCGGTGATCTGCGGCTTCATGCCGCAGCTCCTTTGAAGCAAAATCAATTCGTGATTCAACGTCACGACCGGGCACGTGATCTGCGGCTTCATGCCCCCCCCGCGTCAGAATAGTTGTCGTCCCGATAGACTTCTTCCTCGGGGGCGAAAGGACTCAATGACGTGGCTCGATA